>CAMAVJ010000003.1 GCA_945861725.1 Rickettsia typhi | reverse complement strand
GGCTTTCTAAGTGAGTCACGGACTCTTTTGGGGTCGTATTCGGCGGGGGCACTTGGTTTGGGGCAGAATAATTTGACGATTTTTGGGAAAATGAGGACTTCGAAAAATATTTTTGGAAAGACGAATTTTATTGGGGCTTTTTCATTTGGTAGGACGGCTGGAAACTCTGCTGGAATAAGCCTTTTCACGGATGTAACGCCGATTTTATCGCGTTCGTTTGTTGTGGGGTTGAGTCATGATGTTGTTGGTGGTCATTTTGAATTAACTTATGCCCAGCCGCTCGCTATAACTAATGGTGGTGCGGTTTTCAGCGGAATTAATGGTTCGCAGTTTATTTCATTTTCGTCATCTGTTGTTGAGCAGGATTTTGGTATTTCATTTCATACAAACTCTAAAAAATCTTCGGCGTCATTTCAAGCGTTGTATATCAAAAACCGTGGGAACCTTAATGTTTCCGATACTTTTGGCATATTTGGCAGGTTTTCAAGACAACTGTAATCGTAAATAAAAAAAAATAGTTTGTTACATCGCAGTATAACACACTATTTTTTTTTATTTTTAGAAATAATCCTTGATTTTCCATCTATATTTTTTATCTTTGGTAAAGTTTTGCAAAATAATGCTACAATATATTTCTGATTTTTCTGTTATCAAGGTTACTGGTAAGGACTCCATTAAGCTTATTAATAGCCTTGCAACAAATTTGATTGATGATAAACCAAACTCGCAAAGCATTGTTTATGCCTGCCTTCTTACGCCAAATGGAAGGTTTATGTTCGACTTCTTCTTTATGCAATGTGAAGAAAATTATATAATAACTAATAAAAATTATGCCAATGATATTGTTAAATACATTTCAATGTATAAAATGTCATCCGAAGCTTCATTTGAATTGACTGAAAAAAGAGTGCTTTATTCAAAAGACGAATTTTCGGGATCATTTCAAGATCCACGCAATTCAAACATTGGGTATTATAAAATATCCACATCAGAAAGTGTCGATGCTAGTATTGATTATCATACACATCGAATTAAGCTGAAAATCGTCGATGGTTTTTACGATCTCACACAAAAAGAATCAATAATTTTAGATTACGGATTTGACCACCTAAACGCAATTTCTTATACAAAAGGATGTTATTTGGGGCAAGAATTAATTTCACGCACAAAGCACACGGGTATTATTCGTAAGAAAGTTTGCTATTGTTCTTCGGAAAATGACTTTGAAAAAAATACGGAAATTTCACAAAATGGTGAAAAAAGTGGAAAAGTTCTTGGGTCTTGTGGTGCAAATCACCTTGTATTAATTTATTTTGAAAAGGTGGATTTTGCAAAACATTTTAAAATTGGTCTATCATTTGTTGAGATATCGCAATGAAATTTGTGCAAAAATCTGTAATATTGTTTTTTATTGCACCAATATACATATATAAGCTTGTAATCAGTCCATTTTTAGGGAAAAATTGTAATTTTTATCCAACATGTTCAAGTTATGCAATTCTTGCCCTGAAGAAATATGGCGTTTTAAGTGGGTGTAAAATGTCATTTATTCGAATTTGTAAATGTAACCCGTTTAATAAAGAATTCAAACACGACGAACCATGATTACATTTAACAAGTTTCAATTTAAAGAAAATACAAAATTAATCGACATCACAATTCCATCGTCATCAATAGTATATCTTGAAAGCTGTAATTCAAATATCTTCGTTGAAAAGCCATTTTCTGGAGAAATCTTATTCAAAAGCTTCCCAATTCAGCATGGAATGAAATCTTTTTTGAACAATATTTTTTTTTATTTCTCTACAGAAATTTTATTTGAGAAACTTTCAATTGAAAGAAATATGAAGAAATATTCCTCTATGTTTGATTGCGGGATGATTTGGAATGTGCCAATAACTTATTTTAAAATCGATGAAAAATTGTTAAAGGAAAAGATTAAAAATATTGATACGCAAACCAAATTTAGCACTTGTTACGGACTGATACTGTTTTTTCGTGGCAGCGTTTGTATGGTAAATGTTGCAAATGAAATTGATGAAAAAAATAGTGAGATTTTAAAAAATTTAATACTTTCTCGTGCTAATTATGGTATGGATATTGTCTTTTATTGTGGAAAGAAATTGAATATTGAAAAAGAAATTGTGATTAATTTATAAAATTACTTGACAAATGAAAAATCTTTTTTCAAAGGGTCAATGCCTAAAAATTTAGTTTGAAAAAATGCGTCCTAATTCTTTTAATGATACTGATTTTGTGTATATTAAACACACGGACAGAAAATGGTATATTATTGATGCTGCTTCTGCACCACTTGGTAAGATTGCCGTCAAAGTTGCAAATATTTTACGCGGAAAACATAAAGTTTCCTTTACACCAAATTCTGACAACGGTGATTATGTAATAATAATTAACGCAAAAAGCGTTGTATTCACTGGAAAAAAGCTTAATGAGAAAGAATACTGGTATCACACTGGTTTTGTTGGTGGAGAAAAAACCGTAACACCTCGTGAAGCTATCAAAAAAGGCGTTATGTCAAAATATATCAGAAAAACTGTTCGCGGAATGGTTCCAAATGGTCCACTTGGTAATGCTCAGTTTGCAAAGCTTTTTGTCTACGAAGACTTAAACCACAAACATGAAGCACAACAACCTGAAATTTTAAAAATATAAAAAGTATGAATAAGCCTAAAGAATCTCTATTTCATGCAACTGGGAGAAAGAAAACATCCGTTGCTTCCGTTACAATTTCTCGCTCAGACAAACATTCATTTACAATCAATGGAAGAGACGCGTCAGAATATCTCAATAGTTGCAGTTTGATGGTAGCACTTTTCCCATTCACATCATCTGGTACCTCATTTGAAGAATCATCAATTAATGTCAAAGCTCATGGTGGAGGTGTCTCATCTCAAGCATACGCTATCAGACACGCAATAGCAAAAATACTAGCACTATCTTCCGTAGAACTTAAAGCTACTATAAAATCTCTTGGTCTATTAACGAGAGATTCTCGCATAGTTGAGCGTAAAAAACCTGGTCTAAGAAAAGCTAGAAGAAAAGAACAATTCTCAAAACGTTAATGATATCAATATGACAGCGGTGAAAAAATCAGAAAAAAGGATTGAGATCAAAAGAGATGAATCTCAAAATACTCAACAAAATAAGCAGGCAAAAATAAGACTTGGCTCTCCAACATCAGTGCGTATTGCCGGTGTGGAAATGTTAAACAAAAGAATTGTAATAGCATTAACGTATATTCACGGCATTGGTCTTACAACATCAAAATATATCTGTGCATCTCTTGGAATATCAGAAGATATTAGGATACCCGACATCACAGAGGAGCAGCTTGCAGCAATTCGTGAGTTCATCACAAAAAACTATACTGTTGAAGGTGACCGCAGAAAAGAAGTCGTTGATACAATTAAATCTTTGATCTCAAAAGGAACATACAGGGGTTCGCGTCACAGAAAAGGTCTTCCAGTTCGTGGTCAAAACACCAAAACAAACGCTAAAACTCGCAAAAAAAGAGGTAAAAAATAATTATATCTTCCATGAAAAATAAAGCAATCACTAAAAAAAAGGATACGCGCAAACTTCAAGATGTTCAAGTTGTGTATGTCTGCATAAAATCGACTTTCAACAACATCATTCTTTCAATCACAACACAGTCTGGTGCGGTTTTATTTCAAACATCAGCTGGTGCATCTGGTTTTAAAGGTCCAAAAAAATCTACTCCATACGCTGGTCAAGTTGTCGGAGAAAAGGCCCGTGCTTGGTTGCTTTCAAATGGAATTAAAGCAGCTTCCATCATTTTGAAGGGTCCCAACTCTTCAAGGGAATCTGCTGTAAAGGCTCTTGCTAGTGCAACAGAAATGTCTGCATCAAAGCATACACAATCTTATGTTATTACCCTTTTATCTGACGCCACACCAGTTCCACACAATGGTTGCAGATCAAGAAAAATCAGAAAAGTATAGTTTTTATTATTAAAGCATGTCAGAAAAACTCGATATATACAAGAATATCATCTTTCCAGCAAATCTCTCTTGCACATCCCATTTAAAGGATATTAAAGAAACATTTTCAATGTACCCTATTCAAAAAGGCTACGGAACAACAATTGGAAATTCTTTAAGAAGAGTGCTTCTTTCAAGCATTGAAGGAAATTCCGTTTCATACATTAAATGTCAAGGGCTTGAAAGTGAATATTCAGCAATTGATGGCATTACACAAGACTGCTTTTCCGTTCTTGTAAGTTTGAAAAAACTTGCGGTCAAAATGGACTGCGACTCCGCTGTATTGGTTTTAAAAATTAGCAAAACTGGAGTTGTAACTGCACGCGATATCCAATGCCCTTCAAATATTTCCATTGCAAATCCTGAACTTGAAATTTGCACATCCACAGGAACTCGTTCTTTTGAAATTGAAATTGGCGTGGAAAAAGGAATTGGAGTACAAATGGTTGACCCAAAAAAATACGCTTCCGATACCATTTATGTCGACCAATTCTTCTCACCAATTGAAAAAGTTGCAATATCAATTACAAATGCTGTTTCTGGTAGTTCGGTTGAAAACGATCGACTCGATATTACAATTGAAACAAATGGATCAATTACTCCAAAGGTTGCTCTTGGTCATGCTGCATATATTTTCCGACAATTCCTTTCTATTTGCGTAGACTTTGAAGAAAAAAATATTACCCAAGTAGCATCACCACTTAAACCTGTAACTGCAGTTGTTGATTATACTGAGCTTTTCAACAAAAGGGTTTCGGATCTTGAACTTTCAGTACGCTCAAGTAATTGTCTTGCGAATGAATATATATTCTATATAGGTCAGCTTGTACAAAGAAGCGAATCTGATATAATCAAAACACCAAACTTTGGTAGAAAATCTCTTGATGAAATCAAGAATGTTCTAATTGAAATCGGTCTAAGTTTTGATATGAATATTGGCTCATGGAGAGCTCCTGACGAAACTGACGATTCAGGTGACAACCTTATGAAAGAATTTGAAGGTAAGAAATTGCGTGGAGCAAAAGTTAAATAGTAATTTTTTTATAAGAATATGGCTGGTCCAAAAGGTGGCGCAAAAGTTGCTGCAAAAGGTGGAGCAAAAACTGCTTCAAAGAATAACCCAACATCGCGTGGCTCACAAGTAAAAATGTATTTTCAAGGTCAAGAAGTTATTCCTTCAAAGTTCATAGGAACACACACTGGTCAAGGTGTATACATGGCGATAACAAACTCATCGGGGGATCTTATGCTTGATTCAAGCGGAAATCCTGTAAAATGGGATTTAGCTCAGCCGCAATCTTAATATATCCTTCAACTTTGGTAAACTTGGTAACGATGTGATTATTTTATATTTTATAATTGCTGAAAACCAAAAGTAACGAAAGTTTGTAGCTAGAAATACTTATTGAATAACTTTGCCATAAGTGAAACAGCATTGCTTACCACATTGAAGTATGCTCACATTTATATTGTCGAGGATTTTTATTGACATTCCCCTTGACATTGCCCCACTCTTGTTATATTTTAAAAAAAATTGTTTTAACGACAATGACAACGCCAGTAGCAATTACGATGATATCAACGGTTGAAGAAATTATTTCAGAAGCAAAAAACGGCAGACCATTCATTCTTATGGATGATGAAAACCGTGAAAATGAAGGAGATGTTATCATTCCAGCTCAATTTGCAACACCGCAAGCAATCAACTTTATGATAACCCACGCTAGAGGGCTTGTCTGCCTTGCACTGCAACGAAAAAGAGCGGAAGAGCTTGAATTGAATTTAATGTCAAAAACCAATGGTACAAAGTTTGAAACGGCATTTACAACATCAATTGAAGCAAGGGATGGTGTTACGACTGGAATTTCAGCATTTGACCGCTCTCATACAATCCTTACGGCAATTTTAGGTAACAAAGAGGAAATTGTTACACCGGGGCACATTTTTCCATTAATTGCCAAAGATGGTGGAGTGTTAGTTCGAGCAGGACACACCGAAGCTTCAGTTGATATTTCAATTCTCGCCAATCTTCATCCCTCTTCGGTTATTTGTGAAATCATCAATGACGATGGCAACATGGCAAGAATGGATGATATTGAAATTTTTGCGGTAAAACATAAGTTAAAGATCGGTTTGATAAAAGACATTATTGAATATCGTTCGCGAAGAGAAAATATTGTTCAAAAAATATCCCAAAGTGCTTTTATTTTTGAAAATTCACAAATTGTAAAATATCAAGATACCATTTCAAATTCTAGCCATTATGCAATTATTTTTGGCGAGATTCAAAGAGGCGAGCCTGCGAATATTAGATTTCACGCAATGGATTACATTTCAGATATATTTTCCAAAGCTTTTTCAAAAACTATTGATTTTTTGCGGGAACATTCTGGTGTTTTGGTTTTAATCGGAAGCGGAAGTAAGGAAAGCAATTCAACGGAAATTCGTCAATATGGCATCGGCATTGGCATTGTAAAGAATCTTGAAATTGAAAAAATCATCGTGATAGGTAATAAACATAATCCCGTCGCAATTCAAGGTTTTGGAGTTGAAATCATCGGATTTAAAAAGGTGTGAATATAAGTCAATTGCAACATTGATTCCAACATTGATTCACAAGTACTAATATTTAGATATTTAATTTATTAATACAAAAAATAAACTTGATTATTAATTATATTTTTTTACTTCCTATAGTATTCACTTATGTTTTATTCAAGCTTTATGAAAGTTCGTTTTCCACCAAGTCCAACTGGAATGCTTCACATTGGGAATGCAAGAGTTGCCGTTGTTAATTATTTATTCGCAAAGAAGTATGGTGCATTTTATGCTATGCGTTTTGATGACACAGACGTCGTTCGCTCCAAAGAAGATTTTAAGGAATTGATGCTTAAAGACCTTGCTTGGCTTGGAATTAAATTTGATTCTGAGCCCATTTATCAATCAAAAAGAACGGAAATTTATCAAGAAGCGTTAAATGCTTTAGTAAAAATTGGTAGAGTTTATGAGTGTTTTGAAACAAGGGAGGAGCTTGACCTTAAGAAAAAAGTTCAAACTTCTCGCAATTTGCCATTGATATACGACCGCACAGCAATGAATATTACACAGCAAGATCGTCAACAATTTATCTCCGAAGGTAGAATTCCTTATTATCGCTTTTTTATTAAACACGAAGAAACAACATGGGAAGACGGCGTGCAGGGGAAAATTTCCTTCCAAGGTAGGGATATTACAGACCCCATTATTACACGCACAGATGGCTCATTTATGTATTCCTTTTGCTCAATTGTGGACGATTACCTTATGGACATTTCACATATTATTCGCGGAGCGGATCACATTACCAACACGGCAGTTCAAAAGCAAATGTTCGAAGCTTTGAATGATGCATATTTGACAAAAAAAGAAATAAATTTCTTTCATTTGCCACTTTTTCAAACAAAGACTGGGAAAATTTCCAAGCGTGTCGGTGGTTTTGGAATTAGAGAGCTTGCTACTCAAGGATTTGAAAAAAAAGCAATAATAAATTTCCTTGCATCAATTGGGAAGTCAACATTTAGCGACGACATTCTTCCAATTGAAGAAATTATCCAACAGTTTGATATTTCAGATTTTTCAAGATCCGAAGTAACATTTGAGCCAGCAGTTTTGGAAAATTTCAACCTTAAATGCCTTGCATCCTATTCATTTAACGAAGTAAGTGAACACCTTGGCAACATTCCATGCGAATTTTTCGACGACTTTAAACAAAATATTGAAAAACTGGATGATATCAAAACTTGGTGGAACATCGCTTCACAAAAAAGCTTTCACTTGGACAAACTCTCTTCCGAGCAAAAAACATTTTTTGAGCGATTTGTGACAATTCTAAATGACTCATCTGAGAGCGAGTGGAATACAAAATGGCACAGTGCAATTGAAAAATTGAAGGCAGAATTTCCAACGCTAAAGGGTAAAGAATTTTTTATGCCACTTCGAATCGGTTTTTCAGGAATGGAGCATGGCGTTGATTTAAAAACCTTTGCCAAATGGAAACATTGATGGAATATTAATAAACGTTGGTAGTTATCTACACATTGTTATAACACGAATTTATTAAAAAAGATTGCAAACATTTTGCACCGCACAGAAATAAATAAAAAAGATTGATAACTAAAATCTTTTAGTTATATCTTTCGCCAAGTTTGATAGTGTATGAAGAAGAAGTTATATTTACTCACATTTTTAACATTTTGCTGTTTTTCAGTTTTTACGGCAATTAAAGTTAGCCAAAAGTTGATACAAAACGAAGATGCTATTGTGAAAAACTTTCTTGAAATGAATGCTGAAACAATTCTTTCAGAGCAAGTTGAAGAGTTTGATGAATCTTATGAAAAGGAAACGGACACACGCCGCATTTCAGCAACGCAAAGTATAAAATTAATGCTTCAAGCACTTGATGTTTCCGATGATGATATGGAGCAGATTGCCCAACTAATGGATGTTGAAAAGTCTACGGTTCAAAAAGGTTCTTTTATTAAAATGCATTATCAACATGATATCAATGAAATACCTGATGATACCTCAATTCATCCATTTTATCCAAAAGCAAGCGATAGAGTTCGCAACATTAAATATCTTTCATTTCCAATTGGTGAAGCAAGATACATCTTTACAAAGAGAGAGGATAAAATCGTTTTTCAGAAAAATAAAATTGTGATAACAAGCAAACCTGTGTACGTGAGTGGAAAAATTAATGGAAGTCTTTACGATGCCTTTCAGGACGCCAACGTTCCTTCAGGGATTTTACAAACATTCCTGAACATTTACAGATACGACATCGATTTTGAGCGAGACATTCGCAACGGAGACACATTTGGAATAGTGTACGATGCAAAAATCAACGATGAAGGTGCAACGGAAGGAATTGGAAAGCTACTCTACACAAGGCTTAGTTTGAAAAAAAAGAAGGATGTTGAATATTTTGCATTAAAGCGTAATGGTGATAGTAGGGTCTATTACGATAGAAAAGGCAAGGCTGCTCTAAAGGCTTTTATGAGAACTCCCGTAAATGGTGCAAGAATGTCATCAAAGTATGGAATGCGAAGACACCCGATTTTGGGATATTCCAGACTTCACACAGGAACGGACTTTGCGGCAGCTTCAGGCACGGCAATTTTTGCAGCAGCTGATGGTATAATCACATTTATGGATTGGAATGGTGGACCAAACAGAGGCTACGGAAGATACACCGTTGTAAAACATAACGATACATATTCCACCGCTTACGCACATCAATCACGATTTGCACCAAAGATACAAAAAGGCTCGCGTGTTCGTCAAGGACAGATTATCGGGTATGTTGGATCGACAGGATATTCCACTGGTCCACATTTACATTATGAAGTTATTAAAAATGGAGAGAAAATAAATCCCGAGAAAATAACATCATTTACAAATAATGGAGTTTTACCACAAGAAAAATCAATGCTCACAGCAAATATTCGTATGGTAGATGAATTTATCGCATCAACAAAGAAGAGATAAATTGTTTGACGCGAAAAGTTTATCATAGTAGTGATAAAAAAAAGAAAAATAGTTTGTTATACTACAATAGAATAAAATAACAAATTATTTTTTTATGTTAAAAATTCTTGACAATTTTTTCGTGGTACCTTCACTTCGCAACAACGCTAATTAACTAACAAAAAATCATGTTCACGGGTTTAATTCAACAAACTGCTTTTGTTGTGAATAATATCCAGACTCAAGACGGTAAAACACTTAAGATTCGCCTTGCAAATATTGATGGAATAAAAATCGGGGATTCAATCGCAATAAATGGTTGCTGCCTAACCGTTACACACATTGCTGGCAACGAGTTGTCGTTTTACATCTCTAAGGAGACTTTAAAGCAGACGACACTCATGATGCTTTCAACAAATGACCGTATAAATATCGAAACTGCAATGCTTGCTTCAACTCCACTTGGTGGGCATATTGTCCTTGGACACGTTGATGAAGTTGCTCGTGTAATTCTAATTGAAAATGTGCAAAATACTTACAAAGTGATCATCGAAGTTTCCAATACTGGAAGAAAGTTCATCATAAGAAAGGGGTCAATTGCAATCGATGGCATTTCGTTGACAATTATGGGAATTCAAGGCAAAAGAATTGAGCTCAACATTATTCCACACACTTGGAAGAATACCAATCTTTCGTTATTGGATACATCGGACGGATTGAGTAATAGTCTTGTTAATGTTGAATTTGACCACTTTGTAAAAATAATTAGTAAAAAGATCGATGAACACTTCGCGGATCGCTAAAATTTCCACATTTTCGATTGTCATTACTATACTTTCCTCATGTGGATTGATATCACAAGATAAGCATATTAATGCAATCACAACAACGCACATGATATTTCTTGATTCGAATCTTAATGCGAATTCAAAAAATGTGGATATAAGTATTGACAGTACAATTCCTCAACTTCGTGAAATCACTTTGCAAAAGCTTAAAGATGATGGAATTAAAATTGTTGACAGTAATGCAAATTCCAATGCCAACGTTGTGCTAAAAGTGAAAACAAAATTTCATGGAGAAATTCTCTCCAAACATTACCAAAAAACAATCGAAGACGAAGTTTCTTTTGAAAATATTGAACAACTTCCAAAGCCTGAAAAAGAAAAGGAGAAATATCAAAGAACAACAATTGATCAATTAATTGAGGATCCATCAGGCATGATTATTGGCTTTGCAATTGGTGCATCAACTGGAACTCCAATTATTGGGGCACCAATCGGTATGGCAATTGGTGCCGCTTTAAATATCAGCTTTTCACATTTATTCGCACCAACTGAAATCCTTACAATTCTTGAGGTCGAAGTTCATGAAAAAGCAAAACAACCAATCTGGTATAACGACAAAAGAATTCACCAAAAGGATGAATATTCCATTAGAAAGTATGATTTTTCTGAACAAACAAATTGGAAAGTGTACAAAACCAGAATCATTGTTCGTACAAAGCGTAATGACCGAATCAACTTTGAAGAAATTGCAAACAGAATAAGTTCTTTTGTGATTTAACGCAATAAGTTGCAAGATATCACTAATTACTTTGATGACTTAACAACTTTTTTTGCTACTACCTTTTTTGCTACTTTTTTTATAACGATATCAGTCACATCGCCCGCTTCTGCACTACTTTTTACCTCCACTACATTATCAGAATTTGCATCATCTTCATTATTTTGTATAACTCGATTTAAAACACTAACAATTCCTCCACGAAGAGTTTGACTCGTTTCTTGAACATTCTCCCCTGTGTCAATATCATATTTTTCAATCACTTTTCCGGCAATGAGATCCTTAATTTCCTGCCCTGAAAGAGTCTCATATTTAAGTAACCCTTGTGCAAGAACCTCTAAATCGTCACGTTTTTCTGTGAGAATTCTTTTTGCCTCAGAAAGACCATACTCAACCAGCTTCTTGATTTCAATATCAACCAATCGTGTTGCCTCTTCAGATTCCAAGTTATCCTTACGATATGGGTTTTCCGAGCCGTAATAAACGGGTCCAACCTCATCACTCATACCCCATTCTTTAACCATTGCCGAAGCAAGTGCTGTTGCTTGACGAATATCAGACATTGCCCCGGATGTTACCATATCATGACCGAAAATCAACTCCTCAGCAGCACGCCCACCCATTGCAACTGCAAGGTCGGCAAGCATTTTTTGTCTCGTCATTGAAAATGAATCTTCTTCCGGAAATCGCATAACAACTCCCAACGCACGCCCCCTTGGAACAATGGTTGCTTTATGAATGGGATCGGATCCTTTAGCATTTAACGCAACGATTGCATGTCCACCTTCGTGGTATGCCGTCAAACGCTTTTCTTCATCTTTCATAACCATCGTTTTACGCTCCATTCCCATAAGAATTCGATCTTTTGCTCCTTCAAAATCCTTCATATTAACGAGAAGTTTGTTGTTTCTAGCTGCTAGAAGTGCTGCCTCATTACAAAGATTTGCCAAATCTGCACCACTAAACCCCGGAGTGGACTTTGCAATGGCCTTAACGCTAACATCTGGTGCTGTTCTAATTTTACCAGAATGTACTTTTAAAATTTCCTCTCTACCTTTGATATCAGGTTTTGAAATACCAATTTGTCTATCAAAACGACCAGGGCGTAGAAGTGCACTATCAAGCACATCAATTCTATTCGTAGCAGCAATAATGACAACATTCGTTCTTTCATCAAACCCATCCATTTCAACCAAAAGTTGGTTCAATGTCTGTTCACGCTCATCATTTCCACCGCCAATTCCTGAACCACGCTGACGACCAACCGCATCAATTTCATCAATGAAAATAATACACGGAGCATTCTGCTTTGCTTCGGCAAACATTTCACGCACACGCGAAGCACCAACTCCGACAAACATCTCAACGAAATCCGAGCCTGAAATATGAAAAAATGGGACAGCAGCTTCACCAGCAATTGCCCTTGCAACAAGAGTCTTACCACTTCCTGGACTTCCATGAAGAAGGCACCCTTTTGGAATTTTTGCCCCAAGTTTTGTGTATTTTCTTCCATCTTTAAGGAAGTCAACGACTTCCATAAGCTCTTCCTTTGCTTCATCAATTCCAGCAACATCACTAAAGCGAGTTTTAATATCCTTTGGTAGAATCATTTTTGCTTTACTTTTGCCAAAGCCAAAAAGCTTAGTTGGACTGCCACCCGCCCCAGACGACCTTCGCGAAAAGTATATCCATATCCCAATAAATAAAAGCATTGGAATCCAGCCGAG
This sequence comes from Rickettsia typhi, assembly GCA_945861725.1. Lineage (GTDB taxonomy): Bacteria > Pseudomonadota > Alphaproteobacteria > Rickettsiales > Deianiraeaceae > CAJQOT01. The sequence continues at coordinate 127,483 of CAMAVJ010000003.1, read as the reverse complement.
CATTACACCAAAAAATTTACTTAAGAATGATCGATCATCAACAATGACATCAGTTTTGATATCAGTTCCATCAAGTTTTTCCAAAATGTTTGTTGTGTAGTATGGAATTACTTCGGTTTTAAATTGAGTTCCGTCTTTCAATTCACCTTTGACAAACATCGGTGTCACTGTAACCGACTTAATCTTCTCTTCCTTAATTGCCCTATTAAAATCTGATATTGTAAATTTGTCCTTTGGTGCCTTTCCTAAAAGTTTTCCACCATTGTAGAAGTCATAAATTGAAACACCAAAGTAGATAATACCCGCGATAAGCAGCAAATTAGAGAAACGAAAATTCATGGTCTTCAAACTATTTGACTCAAAGTATGAGTTAAAAATTAAATTTCAAGGGAAATTCATTATAACGATAATTTAACATAAAAATCAAGCAAAACTATAGACATCTTTTTATTTTTTTCCAAAATTCCTTGACAAAAAAAAAAATTATTCTTTTTTGGATTAAAATAATTGGAAAGCCGTGATAGCAAGAACATCAACACTAAGTTCGGGTTTAAGTGGCACATTTGGAACACTTAATGATGAAATATTTCCAGACAAATCCCTATCCCATCGCTCAATAATAATTCCATCAATCGCAATGGGTGTAAGTGAAATATCCAATCTCCTTGAAGGTGATGACGTCCTTCACACAATATCATCACTTCGTCTTGCCGGCGTTCAAATTATTAAAGAAGGAAGGAAGTGGATCATTTATGGTAAGGGTTTAAATTCCCTTCTTGAACCATCTTCGCATTTATATCTTGGAAATTCTGGAACATCAACGCGTCTTCTCGCTGGGATTTTTGCCCCTTACAATTTTAACACATTTTTTACCGGTGATGCCTCACTTTCCAAACGCCCAATGAAACGCCTATTCAAACCACTTGAGCAAATGGGTGTAGAGTTTTCTGCGACAAAGGGTGGCACTCCACCGTTTATAATGAAAGGTGGAGACTTAATGCCAATTAATTATGAAATGGACGTTGCTTCGGCACAAGTAAAATCCGCAATTTTACTTTCCGCCTGCCAAATTTATGGAAAAACGACCATCGTTGAAAAAGTGATAACTCGAAATCATACTGAAAACATACTAAAAGGATGTGGTGCAGAAATTTCCGTTGAAAACACAACAAATGGAAATATCATAACAATTAATGGTGGAACGCAATTAAAGCCAATGGAAATTACAATTCCAAACGATCCATCGTCCGCCGCGTTTATCATCGCCGCTGCTGTTTTGTGTGAAAATTCACGAATAACAGTTGAAAATGTGTGTGTGAATCATACTCGTACCGGTTTTTTTGATGCCATTATTCAAATGGGAGCAAATTTAGAATTTAAAAACAGAAGGGTAGTATGCGGAGAAGAAACCGCTGATATCACTGCCAGTTATTCACCAAATTTAAAAGGAATTGAACTTTCAGGTGAAAATTCAGCTTCAATGATTGATGAATACCCAATTTTGTTCGTTGTTTGTGCATTTGCAAGTGGTGTCAGTACTTTAAAAGGATTGCATGAATTAACGGCAAAGGAATCAAATAGATTAAAAATTATGGAAGAAAACCTTCAAGCAATTGGTGTTGAATGTAATGCAAATTATGAAGATTTTTCAATGAAAATTATTGGAAATCCTCAACTGAACCCAAAATGTAATGCACCACTTCCAACGCAGATGGATCACCGAATTGCAATGTCTTGTTTCATCGCTGGTCTGAAATCGGAAAGGGGAGTTGTAATTGACGATGATTCCTACATCAAAACATCATTTCCAAATTTTTTGGATATTATGAAAAAACTTAACGCGAAATTTAATTAGAAAATATGCAAGGAAGGATAGAAAAAAATGCGGTAATAGTTTTTAATAACAAAACATATCTTTTTGGAACAGCATTTGGTGCCGATGTTCAGGAGGTGTCGGGTGAGTTATGTTTCAACACAGCTATGACTGGCTATCAGGAGATCCTAACCGATCCTTCGTATGCAAAGCAGGTAATAGTTTTTTCATTTCCACACATTGGCAATGTTGGTTGCAATGTTGAGGATTGTGAATCGGATACCAAACCAACGGCACAAGCTGTAATATTTCGTGAATACCCAACAAGCCCTTCAAATTTCAGGGCAGAAGAGTCCCTTGAAACATTTATGAAACGCAAAGGCATTCTTTCAATTTGCAATTTGGATACCCGTAAAATCATCAAAGATATTCGCTCCGGAACAATTTCCCGCTGTATAATTTCCCGCAATATTAATGATATTGAAAGTCTTCTAAAGAAGGTCAACGAAGTTCCATCAACTAAAGCTTTAAATTTAGCAAAAGAAGGCTCTTGTGAAAAGCATTACAAATATTGCGATGGAGAAGGAAGCGTAAATAAAAAAATTGCCGTAATTGATTACGGAACGAAGGAAAATATTTTGCGAATTGTAAAAAATGCGGGAATGGAAGTCCATGTTTTTCCTTGGAATTCAACTTTTAAAGAAATTAACTCAATTGAACCCGCCGCAGTTCTTCTTTCTAATGGTCCGGGAGACCCTTGTGCAACTCTTCCATTTACGCAGCAAACATTGCTTGAAATTCTGAAAAGTAAAATTCCGCTTTTTGGAATTTGTCTTGGTCATCAACTTCTTGCTCTCACACTTGGCTGTAAAGTTGAAAAACTTGAACAAGGACATCGTGGAACTAATCATCCGGTGTTTAATTACGATACTAAAAAAGTAGAAATCACGACACAAAACCATGGCTTTGCAGTTGTTGAAGAAAATATTCCGCCATTTATTAAGATTACACATCGCTCACTTTTTGATGGTATAATTGAAGGAATTGCGTTAAAATCTGGTGAGGAGGTAACAATCGATGGTGTAAAATTTACATCAGGTTACGCCTCATCCGTACAATATCACCCTGAATCATCAGGAGGACCGCACGACAGTTTTTACCTTTTTGAAGAGTTTCTGTCTCACATTTTAACACAAACAAAATTATGAATTACGCAACATTAACATCCTACATTTTAAAATGTGCAAAAAGGGATAAAATTTTTTTTTCAATGCTTGGTGCATTAATCGCAGGCTTTCTTCTTTCTTGTTTTATAGGCTCAACCGCCGCTTATGAACAGTCTCAAATGCAGATAGTCTACGCTTCAGGAATTTTTCGCGTGATTTTCGTCTATGGATTCGCAATTTTCAACGCATTTTTTATTACAAAAATGTTTCAGACTCGCGAAATTGAAACGCTCCTTGCTGGTCCCGTTCCAAGATCGTCGTTGATCTCCTCGCTTCTAATTGCAAATTTTGTGCTAATTTCCCTTCTTGTATTAACAGTTTCACTGCTTTTAAAGGGTTTTTTTTTTGGAGTAATTCCAACGGGTCATTTAGCAATTTGGGCAGGAAGCATTGTTTGTGAAACTATGATGATTGTTGTAATCACAGCACTTTTTGCTCTTATGCTTGAAAACGCAACAACAACAATTTTACTCACAACGATTTTTTATATAACAGCAAGAATTATGGGCTTTGTCGTTTCATCAATTACTTTAAAAATGCATGTGTTCTCACTTCACAAAATTTTAGAACTAATGATTATGCCAATTGCGGTATTCTTCCCAAGATTGGATTTATTTTCTCAATCTTCGTGGTTAATTTATGTGGACAAAATTCCGAATTTAACAATAATTGTATTACAATCGCTGGTTTATATTCCACTAATTTTCCTTGCATGCATTATAGACTTTAGGAAAAAAGTATTATGATCAAGTCTGTAATTAATAAAACCAAAGTTATCATCGTAATTTTCTTCCTTGCACAAATTGGCGTTTGGTGGTCGTGTCATAAAATTAAACCAAAGTATATAATCACACCATTTCCACCGACAAAAACCGAAATTGAAGCAATGAGTTTTGGTGATAAACAACTTTTGTTTCGTATGCTCGTTTTTAAAATTCAAAATGCTGGCGATTCCGTTGGACAATATCATAATTTTAACGAATACGACTACAAGAAGCTTCGAACTTGGTTTGAAGCTCTTGATGATATAGACACTCACTCTGAATATATTCCATATATGGCGGCATATTATTATTCAATCGTGAGAAACCCAGAAAAATCGCAAATAATTGCAGATTATGTCGTTGATTATGCAAATTCTGACCCACAACGACATTGGCGTCTTCTCACAACTGCACTGTATATTTACAAAACACAAGTGCCGAATTCTCACGAACAAATCTACAAAGTTGGACAAGTGCTCGTTAAACAAAAAATTCCAATGTGGGCAAAGGCTCTTTCGGCATTCTTTCTAAGGGAATCTGGTGACGCATGTGCTTCGTATGATCTTATTTTACAAGTGACGGCAGATGATGAAATTTCCAGCAAGGACAATATTCAAGATAAATTTCTGATTGAAGTGCTGAATGCGAATATTGAAAAATTGAAAACGCAAGGTAGGGCGAGCTTGGAAAAGTGTAAAATGAGGAATTGATAAAAGGTGTAATATCGCATTAAAACAAAAAGTGGTGGGGGCAACAGGGTTCGAACCTGTGACCAAGGCGTTATGAGCACCCTGCTCTAACCGCTGAGCTATGCCCCCATATTTTATAACAAACTTATTGACCTTGTGCAAGGGTAAATCCGCGAGATTTATCGTATTCATAAAGCGAGTACGATGATGCAATCTGGAGGTTTTCACTCGCAATTTTGTTAATCAATTCAATAACTTCCGATTGTTTTATGGCATTTTGTGCGATAAACCTACAGCACCAGTAATCAACTGTTTGTTTGGAGAAATCAGAATTTGGTTCGAAATACATTCCACGGTATGACATCATTTGGAATTTTAACGAATTAGATGTGAATTTTGAAATTTGTTTGTAAAAATCGTGAGCGGTTTTGTTACAAGCAATATAAAGATCAATGCCAACAAGTTCCTGATTTTGTAATGGGCGAATGTTGAAATTTTCAACAGGGTTTGAAATTTCAGAATTGAAGGCGAAGTCTGAAAAAGTTTGTGCCTGGAATGTGCTTGGAATATTTCCAAGGTTTGAAATTATAGCCTTTGCAAAGCCATCGGTATCGACTAAAAATCTACTCCTTTCGTTGTGGAAATCTTTTGTTGCAACACCATCTTCGATTGTTTTTAAAAAGGCATTTTGGATTCGAGTTGCGACCGATCCCTGACCAATGTGTGCGAGCATCATGATTGCACCATTTAATATTCCAGAAGGATTTGCGGCTTTTTTGTTTTCCATTGCTGGAGCAGAACCGTGGATTGCTTCAAACATTGAATATCTTGAGCCAATGTTGGCGGAACCTGCAAGCCCAACTGATCCTGAAACTTCAGCAACGATGTCGGAAATGATATCGCCATAAAGATTGAGTGTAACGATTACATCGAAAATTTGTGGTTTTGCAGCAAGGCGAGCAGCACCGATATCGATAATATAATGTTCCGTTTCAATTTGTGGGTATTCCTTTGAGATTTCGTTGAAAATTCTATGAAACATACCGTCTGCAACTTTCATAATGTTGTCCTTAGACATACAAGTGACTTTTTTGCGATTATTTTTGATGGCGTAGTCGAATGCGTAGCGGATGATTTTTTCACTGCCAGCATGTGTGAGAATTTTTAAAGTGCTAATTGTTGTTGGACTTACCTGATATTCAACACCAGCGTAAAGATCCTCTTCATTTTCGCGAATGATTGTAAGATTAAGTTCGGGAAATGCCGTTTCAACAAATGGTGAATAGGCACGACAAGGACGAACATTTGCATAAAGACCAAGTGCTTTGCGAATTGTGACATTTAGGGATTTGTATCCCGAACCTTGTGGAGTGGTGATTGGAGCTTTTAGGAAAACGGGATTTTTCAAAATTGTTTTCCAAGCATCTTCAGAAATGCCTGAAGAATTTCCTGCTAAATATGATTTTTCACCAACTTGAATTTCGTTTAATTCGATGTTTGCTCCAGATGCATTCAGAATTTCAAGAGTTGCCTGAGTTATGTAAGGACCAATTCCGTCACCGAATGCAACAGTGATTGGCGTCGCGGGAGCTTTAACAGACATAATGTTGGGATTACTCTGGTTTTTTCATAATATTTGAAAGCGTGTCTGCGGACATATTGAATTTTTGTCTAAATTTAGCGACATTTCCAACATTTTCGTTTACATACTGTTTGTCAGATCTCCAAGCTACATGGTTAAAAATGTCAACCTCAAGGATGAATTTTTCCGATCTTGTGTAGCATGATGGAATTAAAGCGATTGAGCCATCAAGCATAATGTACGAAACCGCTTGTGTTTTTGGGTGAATGTCTTTTCTTGCCATATTATTTGAATTAATTGTTTTTAGCCTTCACAACTGTTTTTTCCACATTTTTTCCTAAATGCTTTTTGATTTTCCTTCTGATTTTTAGGGCTTCTGGAGTCAAATTATTAGCCTTTGCACTAAGGAGGAAGGCGTCAAGGGAACCGTGTTTGTAGATTGTGCGAAGACCTCTCGTTGAAATTCGAACTGGGAAATTCGTGTTGAGAATATCGCTTTTGAAGGATTTGTCTTGAATGTTAACCTTGAAATTACGATTTGTTTTAATATTGGAGTGTGAAACATTGTGACCAAACATCGTTGTGGCACCTGTAACAAAGCATACGCGGGACATCTTTTTAAAATGATTTACTAATATTTCTATTTCGAGCTCAATTTTTATTTGTCAAGTTATTTTGAAAGAAAATAAAAATTGAGGTAGCACAACTGAAACTATTTTTTTATATATAGTTCTAATTCTGCAAATTGTAGGGAAAATTAAATCTCCCTACAATGATTCATTAAATACCTTTATCCTGCGTTGGTGCAGCTCCTCTGACATTGCTTTGGGTTCCTATTGCGGGAGCATCACTCATCTTTACGTGAAAAGTATTGTCCTTTTTAGGGGCATTTGCGATATCTCTTGGTCTGGCATCCATGACATCATGAGCGTCACCTATTCCTTCCCCTGTTCCTTTTGACCTATCGGGGAAAATAATACTGAGCACGAAGGTTAAAAGGTTAAAAGGCTTAGGTGTTTCAGCTGTAGCTTCCTCTTGAGCTGCAATCGTTGTGTTTTCACGTTTATCTTTATCTTCAGTTCTTTCGTCTTTAGGTCCTTTTTTTAATATCTCCGTAAATTTGTCTTTCACATCTCGTGATAGTTCACTCTCCCATGCGGTTATAGCTGCTCGATCCTCCCCAAGTTCCTTTATTTTAGCCATTAACGCTTCGTATGATTTAATATTTTCGTACTCGGCACTTGTATTACTTTCTTCCATATAAATTTATAATAATTAATTATGGATGCTTTGCTTGTAATATTTTATAATACAAGCAAATAAACTTGATGAAAAAATTCTTCTTGACAATTTCACATTTTATTTTCCTTGGTCAGAACATGATATGGCGGGCGTAGCTCAGTTGGTAGAGTAGTAGTTTGTGGATCTATTGGTCGCGGGTTCAAGCCCCGTCGCTCGCCCCATGTAATTTAATTTTAAAAAAAATGAGGGACATTCACAAGCATACTTCAAAAATGGTCGCACCAGTTTCTGGAGTTTCTTTAGTCATTCTTGCACTTTTTTTCATAATATCATTCATCTCTTACACACCAGTTGACATCTATTCCAACAATCTTGATATTATGTTCAACCAAGGTGGAAGATTGGGCTCTGGCATTGCTCACTTCTTTTTACAATACTTCGGTCTTTCTGCTTGTTTTATTCCATTTTTTATATTCACATGGGGAATAATTTTGTTTTATAAACATTCAATTACAAACATCGGCAGTAAAGTTACTCTTGGTTTAATAAGTATAATCCTTTCTGCATTCCTTTTAGGAAATTTGCATAATATTGAAAATATGTTCTCCTTTTTAATTGGAGGATATTGCGGGTATATGCTAAATTCAATGCTATCAGAAAGTATATTCTTCTTCCCTGTATACATCGCAACACTTATTATTACCCCATTAACAATTTTGTCATCTTCTGGAATTCATACATTTAATATTCCAGCAAAAATAAAAAAAATACTTTCAACAATATTCACAAAATTTCAAAACGATGCCGAAGGAGGTGTAACAAACGAAGAAGAGCCGCTTTTTCGTTCAGTCACTAAAGAGCAAGCAAGTGAAATTAGAAACAAGAATATTAACGAGGTTCGAAACATGACAATGAACCCAAGCACAAGAATGCCAACTATGAAATTAAACGATCTTTTGGACGACAAACCATCGATTAACAAAGAAACGAGAGCAGAAATGTCTATAATGAAGAAAGTTGCCATTCAAAGAAAGGAATATGTTCCGCCAGAAATCAATTTCCTTGTAAAAAATTCTTCAGACAACACCAAAAAACATGCAGAAAATAATCGCCAAGCACAGTCAACGCAGGCAAAACTTAAGCAAGTTTTAATAGATTTTGGAATTGAAGGTGATATTATTTCCTTTGCTGTTGGCCCTGTAATTACAATGTATGAATTTGAGCCAAAGGCGGGAATTCGTTCATCAAGAATTATCGGACTTTCAGAGGACATTGCTAGATCTCTCAAGGCAAAATCAGCAAGAATTAGCATTATTCCAGATAAATCCTCCCTTGCAATTGAAATTCCAAATGCAGAAAGAGAAATTGTGTACTTTCGTGAACTTATTGAATCAGATAGTTACAACGATTCCAAACACGCATTGCCACTTTGTTTAGGAAAGGATATTTCCGGTCGCCCCATTATTGTCGATCTTTCCAAAATGCCACATTTATTAGTTGCAGGAACAACAGGTTCTGGAAAATCAATTGGAATAAATTCAATGATTATGTCCATTCTTTACAAACTCTCTCCAGACGAATGTAAACTGATCATGATTGACCCTAAAATGCTGGAACTTTCGGTATACGAAGGAATCCCGCATTTGATGACACCAGTCGTAACGGATCCCGAAAAGGCAGCGTTGACGCTTCAATGGGTTACAAAAGAAATGGAAAAGCGATATAAAGCAATGGCAAAAATTGGCGTAAGGAATATTTTTAATTACAATTCACACATTGAAGAGAATAAAAATGCGAATGGTATGGAATCCCAAGGATCTGAATCATTTGACCCAAAACACTCCCGAGACGACGACCTTTCCGAAGGCAAAAAAATGCCATATATTATTGTTATTGTCGACGAAATGGCAGATTTAATGCTTACAGCGGGAAAGGCGGTCGAAGCTTCAATTCAGCGTTTAGCACAAATGGCAAGAGCAGCAGGAATTCACATCATTATGGCAACGCAACGCCCATCAGTTGATGTTATAACGGGAATAATCAAGGCAAATTTCCCAACAAGAATTTCTTTTCAAGTTACATCAAAAATTGATAGTCGCACAATTTTAGGTTATCAAGGTGCTGAAAGTCTTCTTGGTAAAGGTGATATGCTTTATATGCCAACTGGAAGTAAGACATACCGCATCCACGGACCATTTGTTGATGATAAAGAAGTTGGAAGGGTTGTTCAATATTTGAAGCAAAATTATCCTAACCGCGATCCTAACTATGGAAAAATTAACCTTGAGATTGAAAAATCGATGAAACTGGACGACGAAGATTCTGAGGGCGAAGAAGGTGATATCTACAAACAAGCTGTTGCAATTGTGCGTGAAGAACGCAAGGCTTCCATAAGTTACCTTCAGCGTCGTTTGCGTATTGGTTATAATAAAGCTGCGAATTTTATTGAGCAAATGGAAATGGACGGTATTGTTTCCGCCCAAGACCACACTGGTAAAAGGATTGTCATTGAGTGATTGTGATTGTTTATTCAACCACTTTTTCCATCCCATTCGTTTAGTGCCTTTGTCGTTGTCACAGTTGTTTATTTTGTTTGCTTTTCTCTCTTATCTTTGAAGTTTCGTCTTTGAATTTTTCCTCATCATAGGACTTTTTAGCATTTGTTCGTTGTAATGTTCAATTCGTAAATAGTTTAACGGATAGATGAGCATTCTTTCGAGCAAAAACTCCTTGCGATGCCGTGGAATTACAATTAAGAGGCGATACATGATGGTCATCGCCGTTTTGTAATAGATTTTCACAGTCGGTATCATTTTTTATATTGTTAAGGTTCAGACGCGCCGTGTTCGAATGATCAAAAGATGTATTTGCGTCAGAAGTTAGACTACGTGATCTATATGTAGGTAATTGCATTAGATCGGAGGATCTCAAAATTTCCTCTTGAGTTCGTTGAATGTTATTGTTCATATAAATTAGTTAGTTACATAGTAATGATACTACATTTTTCACGCGTTTGCAAGAAGTTTTACAAAAAACTTGACATATTAAATATCAAACCAGATACTTTCCACCAAAGTGGGCCGGTGGCGGAGTGGCCAATCGCAGCAGACTGTAAATCTGCCGACGCAAGTCTACGCAGGTTCGAATCCTGCCCTGCCCACCACTAAGTTTTCTGTCATTATGAACATTTCCGATCCCATACTCCTCACAAAAAAACTCATATCATTTCCAAGTATTACACCAGAAACGGGTGATAGTCTTGAATTTATGGAAAACCTTTTGAAAGAAATTGGCTTTGAAGTTGTTATAAAAAAATTTGAGGACATTGACTCTTCATCAAAACCAACTTGGAATATTTACGCTTACACAAAGAAATCTCCCACAAAAAACATAACATTTATTGGACATATGGATGTCGTTCACTCAGGACACCATTCAGATTGGACATATCCACCATTCGAACCAACCGTTGACAATGGAATGCTTTATGGAAGGGGTGCGTGTGACATGAAGGCTGCAATTGCGTGTTTTTGTGTGGCATCGGCAAGTTTTGTTAAGGCAAATCACGATTGTGGAATTTCTATACTTTTAACTTACGACGAAGAGGGTAATGCAATTAATGGGACAAAAAAAATGCTCCAATTTTTGGACAGTGAAGGTTTCACATTCACTGATGCCATTACTGGTGAACCAACTTGCACAGAAAAACTTGGAGATACTATCAAAATAGGTAGGCGTGGAAGCGTGAATTTCACAATTGAAATTATTGGAAAGCAAGGGCATGCAGCCTATCCAGAACTTGCAAAAAACCCAAATTATGTCGCATCCGAAATTATTCTTGCTTTAAAAAAACATGAATTTGATAAAGGAAATATGAACTTCCAAGCGACAAATCTTGAAATAACAAGCATTGAAACTTCAACAAAAGAAACTAATGTCATTCCAAATTCGGCTAAAATTCTATGCAATGTAAGATTCAACGACGAATTTACCTCTGATAACATCACATCCAAAGTAAGGGAAATCATTGCATACAATATTCAAAGTTGCGTCTTTAAGCTTGAAACGAAGGTTTCTGGCGAATCTTTTGTCTTAAAGGGCGGAAATCTTGCAAAAATTATGCAAAGTGCAGTGAAGGCAATCACTGGAATTGATGCAAGACTTTCAACTTCTGGTGGAACCAGTGACGCTAGATTTATGAAAGATTATGCAAATATTGTTGAATTTGGAATGATGAACAAGACTGCTCATAAAATTGATGAGAACATTCCCGTAAATGATATCACGAACTTAACAAAAATCTATGAACAGTTTATTTTGAAATTTGTATAAATATCGGAAAGTTTATTACAGTTAATTGTTAAGTTGCGACTGCGTAAATTGTGCTAAAACTTTATCGTATCTTTTCTTCTTCACTTTATTCATTCTGCGGTGATGTTTAGAGCCAATGTATATCATCCAAACAACAAGCAAAGTACAGAAGAAGATGTAAATCCAAAAAACAGATGCAAAGTAAAAATACAACTTCATCACTCCGTCCTCGTGCGAATGAAATTCAACAAAGTTTCTGATAAAATCAATACCAATCCACATATGAACTGCATCGGTTATATCAAAAATATTAATCATTTCATTCTTTCAGCTTCTTCGAGAATTTTATCAACGACAAGACCAGTTCCCGCAGGAATAATTTTACCCATTACAACATTTTCTTTCACGCCACGAAGGTAATCGACTTTGCAAGAAATCGCAGCATCGGTAAGGACTTTCGTTGTTTCTTGGAATGAAGCGGACGATATAAATGAATCTGTTTGAAGTGAGGCTTTTGTAATTCCTTGTAAAACGGGTTTTGCAATAACTTTATTTCCAGCTTCCTGACCAATTTGCTCATTAATTTCGTGCAACATATTGCGAGAAATCTTTTGAAATTTGAAAAGATTAGAATCTCCTGGTTCAATAACTTCGTATTTTTGAAGCATATATCGTATAATAACCTCAATGTGTTTATTATTAATTTTTACACCTTGAAGTTTATATACTGATTGAATTTCGTCAATCATATATTCAATTAAGGCATCAACTCCGCCAACTTCTAGAATATCATACGCATTCCTTTCGCCAACTACGATCGTCTCGCCTTTTAAAATATGAGCACCAATATGTACTGCAATTCTTGCATTACCTTGAGCGGATATATTAACGATTTCGCCCGTTTTAGAATCCTGAATTGCGATCTTTTTCTTTGTTTTGAAGTTTTTAATTTCCATAATTACTCCATCGAATGGAGAAATAATTTCAGGATTTTTTGGTTTGCGTGCTTCGAAAATATCAACAACCCTTGGAAGACCACCAGTGATGTCTTTTGTTTTTTGAGCGGACATTGGCAATTGTGCAACGATATCACCAGTTGAAATAAATACACCTTCGCTGAGGTAAATATTTGTGCCAACCGGAAGGTAGTAAATTGCATCGTGACCAGTCTGCGTTTTTACAACTTGACCATTCATTTCAAATTTAATAGCAGGATGCATTGAAGATTCAATGATCGTTTTAATTGAAGTACCAGATGTTTCGTCATAAGCTTCTTGGTATGAAGTGTTGCGTACACAGTCTGTTAAAATCGCCTTACCAGAGTATTCTGAAATAATTGGCGTTGAGTGCATATCAATTGAGGCAATTTTGTCAGACTTTTTCACTTTCTGACCTTCTTCCACAAACAGCTTTGCACCATAAGGAATTTTATGTTTATTCACACGCGAATCGTTTGTAATAACCGAAACGTGAGCGGAGTTTGTTGTAACAAGTTTGTCACCTTGAGGATTAACCACAAATTGAAGGTTGTCAAACACAATAGAGCCATCGTGTTCCGATTCGATTAAAGGTTTTTGAATTCCACGCAATGCAACACCACCAGAGTGGAATGTTCTCATCGTTAGTTGAGTTCCAGGTTCACCAATGGACTGTGCAGCAATAATTCCAACAGCTTGACCAATGGAAGCGTATCCGCTTGAAGATATATCTTTACCATAACATTTTGCACAAACGCCGTATTCAAGATTACACTTAATTGGTGTACGTACATGTAGTTCGTTAATTTCTGCGTCAACAATTTCTTGAGATTTCGCAAAAGATATCATTTCTCCAGCAGTTATAATTACACTACCATTGTGGATGATGTCCGTCAATGCAACTCGACCATTTGCAAGTGAGCCAGCAGATTCAACGATTTTACCATCTTGGAATCGTGATTTTAGTTCAATTCCTTCCTTTGCTCCACAGTCATCTTGAACGACGACACAGTTTTGTGCAACGTCGACAAGTCGTCTTGTTAAGTAACCAGCATCGGCAGTTTTAAGTGATGTATCGGCAAGACCCTTTCTTGCTCCATGTGCGGAGTTGAAATACTCACCCACTTTTAAACCTTGTTTGAAGTTCGAAAGAATTGGAGTTTCAAGAATTTCACCAGATGTTTTTACCATCAGACCACGCATACCAGCAAATTGTTTTAACTGCGTGATTGAACCCCTTGCTCCTGAATTTACAATTGTGAATACTGTATTAATTTTTGATGTTTCAGAACCCCTTTGGAAACCGACCATCATATCACTTGCGACTTGATCAGTACATTCGTGCCAAATATCAGTAACTTTATTGTATTTTTCACGAGCAGTGATGTAACCTTCTGCAAATTGTTTTTCATATGCTTCAACTTTTTTCATAGCTTCCGCAACGCGTGCTTCTTTTGATGAAGGAACGAGAATATCATCCTTACCAACGGAAATTCCAGACATAGTTGACGACTTAAAGCCAAGTCTCATTAAGTTGTTTGCAAATTCTGCAAGGAATCCTTGTGAGAAATTCGTATTTACAAGCTTTAAAAGCTCGGAAATATCAGATTTTGTAAAACATTTATTAAAAAATGAAAATGGAATTTTGTTTTGCTCACCAAGGGTTTTGAATAGTTTAACCCTTCCTGCTATTGTTTGGTATGGAGTAGATTTTCCATCAACACAATGAACAAATGTAATTTCAGAGTTAATGGTGATTTGTTTTAAATCTAGTGCTTTGTCAATTTCTTCAACTGAAGAAAATTTTACTGAGCATACTGGTAAATCCGATGCAAGACGGGTCATATAGTAAATTCCGAGAACAACATCTTGAGTTGGAACAACGATAGGGTCACCACTTGATGGACTTAGCGTGTTGTTTGTGGACATCATTAAAACGCGAGCCTCCATACGTGATTCAATTGAAAGCGGTACATGTACTGCCATTTGGTCGCCATCAAAGTCAGCATTAAATGCGGTACAAACCAAAGGGTGCAATTGAATTGCCTTCGTTTCAATCAGAATTGGTTCAAATGCTTGGATACCAAGTCTGTGAAGAGTTGGTGCTCTGTTAAGTAAAACTGGGTGATTTGTAACAACCTCTTTTAAGATTTGCCAAACGATAGGATCTTCTTCGTCAATTAAATCCTTAGCGGCTTTGATGGATTTTGCAATTCCATATAGTTCAAGTTTTGAGTAAATAAAGGGCTTGAAAAGCTCAAGAGCCATAACCTTTGGAAGTCCACATTGGTAAATTTCTAAATTTGGACCAACGGTAATAACTGAGCGACCGGAGTAATCTACCCTTTTACCAAGAAGGTTTTGTCTAAATCGACCTTGCTTTCCACTTAAAATTGAACTTAATGATTTGAATACTCTTCCGCTTGCGTTTGTAATTTTTGTTCTGCGGTCGTTATCAAATAAAGCATCAACTGATTCTTGAAGCATTCTTTTTTCATTTTTTATGATGATATCAGGAGCGTCTAAATCAAGTAATGTTTTTAGACGGTTATTTCTGTTTATCACCCTTCTGTAAAGTTCGTTCAAATCCGATGATGCAAATTTACCCGTATCAAGCATAACAAGTGGGCGTAAATCAGGTGGTAGAACGGGAATGACATCAAGCACCATTAATTCTGGTCTATTTCCAGATTGTAAAAAGTCGTTAATAATATTAATTCTTTTGATCATAGAGTTCCTTTTGATCAATGAAGATGTAGCTTTCAAGGAATCGAGTGCTATTTCCTTTTCGCGTTTAAGATCTAGAGATGATAGCAAACTTTTGATAGCATCAGCTCCAATTCCAACTTTAAATGTATCTTCGCCATATTTATCAAGTGCGTCATCATATTCAGAAGGAAGCATTGTGGTTGATTTTGAAAGCGGAGAGCTTCCAGAGTCTGTTACAATGTATTTGTTAAAATGAATTACATTTTCTACCTCTTTGAGTTGGACATCCAAAAGTGTGGCAATCCTTGAAGGAAGTGAATGCAAGAACCATGTATGAACTACTGGTGAAATCAGCTTAATATGCCCCATTCTTTCGCGACGAACGGATGACTTCGTAACTTCAACACCACATTTTTCACAAATAATACCTTTGTATTTAATTTTACGGTATTTTCCACAAAGACACTCGTAATCCCTGATTGGACCAAAGATTTTTGCACAAAAAAGACCATCCTTTTCCGGTTTGTATGTACGGTAGTTGATGGTCTCAGGCTTTGTAACTTCACCATAAGACCACTGCATAATGTCTTCCAGTGTAGCAATTCCGATTTTAACACTATTGAATGTGTTTTTATCAAAGAATTCTCTTGGTGTAATCTCAGACATAGTCTAGCAAAAATTTATATTAATTTTATATTTCTTCATTGTAATCAAGCTCAACATTTAAGCCAAGTGAGCGTAATTCTTTGAGCATTACATTACAAGATTCAGGAGTTCCATGTTTAAATGTGTAATCTCCACGAACAATTGATGTATACATTGCAGATCTTCCTTGAATATCGTCCGATTTAACGGTAAGCATTTCTTGAAGAGTGTAAGCAGCACCATAAGCTTGAAGAGCCCAGCATTCCATTTCTCCGAATCTTTGACCACCGAAGTATGAACGACCACCAAGCGGTTGTTGAGTAACAAGTGAGTAAGGACCAACGGATCTTGCATGAACTTTCGCTTCTACAAGGTGGTGGAGCTTAAGCATGTACATAACACCGACTGTGACATCTCTATCAAACTTTTCACCCGTAAGACCATCGTAAAGTGGAAATTTTCCTGTTCTACTCACACCAAGTGATTCAAATACACGAGAAATTGCCTCATCAGAAGCGGACTGGAATGAAGATGTTGAAATTTTCACACCATCTTTCCATTTTTTAATACTTTTATTAAAATTATTTGATGGAAGGTTTTTTAAGGATTCAATATCTGCCTTATCACCAAATGCATTTTTTAAAAGTGCAAGGATGTCATCTTTAGCATTTTTTTCCTCAAGCATTGTGTTTAATTTTTGACCAAGTAAACGCGAAGCCATTCCGAGGTGAACCTCAAGAATTTGACCAATATTCATACGGTTTGCAATACCTAGTGGGTTCAAAACAATGTCAACTGGTGTTCCATCTTCAAGATAAGGCATATCTTCAACTGGAAGTACAACTGAAACAACACCTTTATTACCATGTCTACCAGACATTTTATCTCCAGGTTGAAGTTTTCTTTTGATTGCAACGTAGACTTTCACGGACATCAATACTCCGTTTGGAAGATCGTTGCCATTAAGAATGTTTTCAATACGATCTTCACATTCCTTTTTGTTGTCATCAAGTGCTTTTATGTACAAATCTTTCATATTAGAAAGAGCGTTCTGTGCGGTATCACCAGCAAGTTCGCCATCAAGTACAAATTTAAATTTATCTTTAATAATAAACTTCGTAAGTTCATCAGAAGAAATTTTTGCGTTGAAGTTTTTAACTCTACTTGTAGCAATAACATTGTGTTGAAGTATGAGGTTGTTGACTGCGGACTCAAATGTTTCATTGATAATTTCGTTCTTTTTATCAAATTCACGCTTAATTTTGGCAATTGACATCGCATCGATTTCCTTAGCACGCTCAACTTTATTCACACCACCCTTTGTAAAGATTTTCACATTTACAACATTTCCAGAAATTCCCGGCGGAACAATTAATGAGGTGTTTTTTACACGGCTATTTCTTTCACCAAAAATCGCTTTCAAAAGTTTTTCTTCAGCAGTAAGGACGTCTTCATTTTTTGGAGTAACCTTTCCAACAAGAATATCACCAGATTCAACATAAGCACCAATATTTACAATACCAGATTCATCAAGTTTTGTCAAAATTTCGTCTGAGATATTTGGAATGTCTCTTGTCACTTCTTCAGCTCCAAGGCGAGTATCACGAATAACGGCTTCAAATTCCTCAATGTGAATTGAAGTAAATACATCAGATTTTGCCACTTTTTCGGAAATAACAATAGCATCTTCAAAATTATAACCATACCACGATGAGAATGCTGCCAAAAGGTTCTGCCCAATAGCAAGTTCGCCACCTTGTGTACTTGGTCCACTCGCTAGAATGTCTCCTTTTTGCACTTGGTCACCAATGTTTACAATAATATTGTGATTGAAGCATGTACTTTGGTTCGTCCTGTTGAACTTATGGATGTTATATATATCAAATGGTTTTTCGTGATTATTTGTTTTAACAATGATAAATTTATCATTAACATCATACACGATACCGATGTTGTCAGCAAAAACTGAAACAGTGGTACTTGATATTATATCCTTTTCCATCCCAGTTCCAATAATTGGAGCTTGTGGATTTACAAGAGGAACTGCTTGTCTTTGCATATTTGCACCCATTAAGGCACGAGAAGCATCGTTGCTTTCGATGAAAGGTACAAGAGCAGAAGCAACTGATATAATTTGTTTAGGGTTCACCTCAACATAGTCAATTTCAGAATAATCAACCATTTTAAAATCACCATTGACGCGACATCTAACTAGTCCAGGCTTGAGTTCTTGCTTCTGAAAGTCTATAAATAATTCATCAGTTTCAAGAACTTTTTTATCAGACTCTTGAATTGAATCAAGATATTCAATTTCACTTTGTATTTTCCCATCAACAACTTTTCTATAAGGTGTTGCTATGAAACCGTAGTGATTAATTTTTGCATAAAGTGCAAGAGTATTGATCAATCCAATGTTGGCACCCTCTGGCGTCTCAATTGGACAAATCCTTCCATAGTGACTATGATGCACATCACGAACCTCAAAACCAGCTCTATCACGGTTCAAACCACCAGGTCCAAGAGCGGAAATCCTTCTTTTGTGAACAATTTCTGAAAGGGGATTGGTTTGGTCGGCAAATTGAGAAAGTTGTGAAAGAAGGAAGAAATCTCTGACATCTGAAGAAACGATCGAAGGTGAGATGATGTCAGATGGCATAAGTGATTCTGGAGTTCCAGAGTTCATTTTTTCAACACAAGAGCGAGATAATTTTGCAAGTGATGTTTTAAAAACATTACCAAAAAGCTCACCAACGCCACGAACTCGACGATTTTTTAAACTATCAAGATCCTGCACTGGTAGGTTGTGGAATTTTATATGCAAAAGTTTGGCGATTGTATTATGAACATCGTCCGCAGTCAAACATGTTGATTCAATATTTGTACCAAATTCAAGGTTGATCTTGTATCGACCAACTACCGAAAGATCATACGATGATTGGATAGAAAAAAGCTTTTCAAACAAAGGTGCAATATCTTCATCTCTAATAACAACGCCTGGACGGAGTGATTTAAGAATATTACGCATCGATCTTTCTGGAGTTTCAATGTGTTTTTTAACGAATGATATTATACTGGTATCATGCGATTCTGCGACATCTAAAATTGAAAATTGACAGTCATTTTGCAAAACAACATCGGCAATTGAGCTTGTTATTAGAGTGCCAGATTCGAATTGGACGTCGTTAATTGAAAAGTTTTTAGCAAAAATCGAACCAATAATACTTTCGCGAGTAATATATACATTGGTGTGAGTTTTTTGTAAAGATTTTTTGTTTTTTGCACCAGCGTGAATCATAACATTGCCATTTTCATCAAGTAAATCAAATGGAATATTTTTGCCGAATTGATCAAGTAAAACACCTATTTTACCATTTACAACTGATAAAGTAAGCGATTGGCAAAATGTATCGATAATCTCCTGAGATGATTTTCCAAAGGATGACAATACAAATGCTGAGTGAATTTTTTTCTTGCGATTTATTCTGAAGTATAGTATACCTTTTGCATCAAATTCAAAATCCATCCAATTTCCGCGGTATGGTATTACAGACGCGGTGTACCCAAGTGCACCTCGTTGAATATCCCTTTCGAAGAAAATGCCTGGTGATCGGTGTATTTGAGACACAACAACCTTTTGAACTCCATTTAAAATAAAAGATCCCGCATTTAATGACATTAAGGGAATTTCACAAAGAAGTACTTCTTGCTCCTTGATGGCAGCAACTTCTGCAACACCAGAAGCCTCATCCATTTCGTAGTAAAACATCCTAATTGTAACGTAGAGGGTGCAAGAGTATGTAAATCCACGATCTATACACTCTTGCTCACTGTACTTCGGCTTTGTTAACCTGTGTGCTACATATTCAATTGAAAGAGATCCAAATGTATCGGATATCGGAAATACTGAACGAAGTATAGACTCCATTGAAATATCACGATAAAAGCTATGAAGGTCTTTATTAGGTTTCAAAAAATCGCTATAAGACCGCTTTTGGAACTCCAAAAGGGAAGACGAATTATCGTTATAAAATTTATAAGGGTCTATATTTATTCTTTCAATCATCAATACGATAAATAGATATGTCAATTACGATGCATCACACCAAAAAGTATGTTAAATGTATTATTTAACTTCAACTTTGGCACCAGCAGCCTCAAGCTTCTTTTTTATATCTTCAGCATCAGCTTTTGACACACCTTCTTTGACAGCTTTAGGTGCACTATCAACGAGATCTTTTGCCTCTTTCAAGCCAAGACCAGTAATTGCACGAACTTCTTTGATTACTTCAATTTTTTTCTCACCAGCACTCACAAGGGTAACGGTAAATTCTGTTTGCTCTTCGGCAACGGCAACAGCGGCACCACCAGAAACGGCAGCAGCAACGGGAGCGGCAGCAGAAACACCCCATGTCGTTTCAAGTTGTTTAACAAGTTCAGCAGCTTCAAGGATTGTTAAAGAAGAAAGTTTATCAACAATTTGTTGTAAATCAGCCATATATATATTAAAAAGTTATTATTTTGGGTTAAAATTGCTACTAATTACGCGACCAATCGCAGTTGGGTAGTACAGTAAAGAGTAGGCAATTTTTCTTGGAACGGATTGTATAACGGAAAGTAATGACGCACGAATAACTTCCATACTTGGCATCGTTGCAAGCGTCTTTACATAACCTTCTCCGTAGAAATTTTTTCCATCAGAAACTCCGACGATTTTCACACCTGAAGATTCATCTTTGGCGTAGTTGCTTAAGATTTTTGCAACCTCAACAGGGTCTGTTGCAAAAATTGACATATTTTGACCAACCAAAACCTGCGAAATAATTGCGTGAGATGTATCCCTTACGGCAATATCATTAAGAGTGTTTTTTGCAACGATAGTGGTTGCTTTAGCTTTTAAAAGTCTCTTACGAATTTCATTATTTGTGTTTGCTAGTAGTCCAGATGTATTCACAACGAAAACATATGCGTGAGAAGAGTACATACCTTTAAGATTAACAACCAACTCACTTTTTGAACTTTTATCCATATTTGTAACGAAACTAGTTTTTGTTTAAAATTTATACTTTTTAAAAAGTCAAGTATTAATTTTGTATTTTATAAAAAAGAGGCAGGAATTTTCAAACTAAAGCCAGACATCGTTGTTGAAAGGTGTAATTTTATGATATACGAACCTTTTATTGTTGATGGCTTAGCTTGTTTTATTGATTGAACAAGTTCCTTAAGATTTTCGATAATTTTTACAGAATCAAAATTTGCACGACCAACGGAAACGCGAACAACGGGGTCTTTTCCTGTTCTGTATTCAATTTTTCCACCGATGAAGGATTTTACAGTTTCAACAACATCCTGCGTAACTGTTCCAAGTTTTGGGTTTGGCATAAGGTTGCGAGGTCCAAGGACTTTACCAAGTGGTGCAAGTTTTTTCATAATACTTGGAGTTGCTATACATTTGTCAAAATCCATAAAACCGTTTTTCACGCGGTCGATAAGATCATCACCGCCAGCGGCAATAGCACCAGATTCAAGTGCTTTTTTTGCATCATCACCTTCGGCAAAAACGATAACGCGAACAACTCTACCTGTTCCGTGTGGAAGTGTAACGGTTGATTTCACAACTTGGTCGCCTTTTGAAGGATCGACACCAAGAATCACATGTGCATCAACCGATTCGGGGAATTTTGTTGTTGAGCTTTTTGCGTATTGTGAAATGACTGAAACTGCCTCGTCAAGTGTATAATCCTTGTTGAGGTCTATTTGAGAGTTTTTTAAAAAACCTTTAATGCGTTTAGATTGTGTCATATTTTTATTATTAAGCGTTATTATCAACTGTTATACCCATAGAAAGGGCAGTTCCAGCAAGAGTTAAAACAGCTGCTTCGACAGAATTTGCAGTCATATCCTGCATTTTTGTTTTAGCAATCTCTTCTAATTTAGATCTCCTTACATCACCAACTGTAACTTTACCAGCTTCTTTCGATCCATTTTTGAGACCAAGAGCCTCAAGAATCATATAAGATGCAGGAGGTGTTTTAATTTCAATATAAAATTTTTTGTCTTTATAGAAATTAATGATTACAGGAACAGGACCAGACATTTTAGCCGTTGCCTCATTGAACTGTTTACAAAATTCCATAATATTTAAACCTCGTTGACCCATAGCAGGACCAATTGGTGGAGCAGGGTTTGCCTTTCCAGCTTGTAAAATTAATTTAAAAGAACCATCCGGTTTTTTCCCATTATTCATCGTTTTTTTAATTAATTATTAGATAACACTTCAACATCTTCAAAGTTCGCTTCAACGGAAGTTTCTCTATTAAATACAGAAACTGAAATTTCAAGAGAATTCTTCCCTTTGTCAATTCCAATGATTGTACCTTTGAAATCTTTAAATGATCCAGAGCGGATTTTTACATCCATCCCAAGCTCAAATAAAATAGAATCAACCTTCCCTTCGGAAGATTTCATCATAGTTGAAAGCATTTCTTTGTATTCCCTTTCGGAAAGGGCTTGTGGAACGGTTGCCTTTGGAAGAAAACTTATTATTAAGCGGTTTCCAGCTCCAACACCAGACATCTCATTTATTACGGAAAGTGAAAGTTCGTTTATATGCATTTTGATGAATATGTACCCAGAACAAAGTATTTTATTTTTAACCTTAGTGGTGCCATGTTTGACAATTTCAATTGCTGGAACATTAAAATCGCTGAACAAATGTGTCGCACTTTTTTTTAGTGCAATCTTTTTAATGTTATCTACGACGGAATTTTCTGCACCAGAACGCACTTGAAGAACATACCAAAAAAAAGTAATGTCACCATTTTCAGCAGGATTTCCCATATCAAATTCTAAATTTATTTTTCAATTGTAAAACCAGCTTTTAAAATGTGATAAATTTTTTGTCAAGAACTTTTATATAGTTTTTCTAAAATTTTATCTTGATATTCCAAAAACCTTCTTTATTCTATTAAAGAACTTTTCTTGTTTTCAAAAAAATGCATTATCTTGCCATTCTAATTGCATTCTTATGTGAAACGACTGTCTATCCAAAATTTATCAAAACATCAATTCATATTGAGAGCATTACAATTACATACTTCATAATAATTCTTGCGACACAAAAAAGAATGCCCGTTTTGTATCCTACAATTTTACTTTTTATTTCAAGTATTTTAACTGCAAAAATTGCGGGGTTAAATTCGCTTTTACTCCTTGTTGGTGCTGTATTTCACAACAGATTCTTCCTTGCAAGGGAAAGATCCAAACCTTTTATAGCAAAACCAAATCAATCAAGTGCCATCGCAATGTTTTGCATAATATTTCTTATAATGAACATTGTAAAATTATCAATACTTGCTTTATTCGGATACAGCATATCACCTTCACTTGAAATTCTTTCATATATAATCAATTTTGCAATTTTTGTTATTTTAACAGTATGCGTTTTATAAAACTTCCAATTCATGTTGCACTTGCTACAATTCTCTGTGTCAGCACTTCTATTTCAGTAAATGCTTTAGTACACCCTTCATGTGTCGTCCAAAAAATTGTGGAAAAGCAGCTCGACAAACCTCTAGTGAAGGCTGAAACGGCCGAAGTTACTCCCAAGATATCAGTAGAAAAGCCGACGATAAATTTTGAACATAAAGAAACTCTTAAAAAACAAACAAAAGAGCACCGTAAATTTATTTACCAAACACTTATTCAAAGCGGAGTGCCAAAGCAAATTGCAAAATATGCCTTCAAACTTAATTTTATTGAAAGACCGACAATTGAATCAAAGAATCAAGCAGAAAGTGTATCCACAATTGATTCTTATACAAAAAAATTTCTTAATAGACTTCCGCGTGCAGTAGAATTTTTAAATGAAAATTCTATCCACCTAAGTGCAGCAGAAAAAAAATATAGTGTTGATAAAGAGGCAATTGTGTCACTTATACTAATTGAATCAAACCTTGGAGAAAATAAAGGAAAGCTGAATATTATGGATGCTCTCTTTACAATGTCCCACCCTTACAACAGCACAAGAAATAAATTTTTCACGAATGAACTTATCGCGGCATTTAAACTGCTTTCTTCGGAAAAACATTATTTTAGAAACAACCTTATGGGTTCATGGGCTGGTGCAATGGGCTTTACTCAATTCATTCCATCATCCGTTCTTGCTTATGCAGTCGATGGCGACGCCGATGGTAAGATTGATATAATAAATAGCAAGATTGACGCAATATATTCCGCGGCAAATTATCTTGCTCAAGCCAAGTGGGCATTTAACAAGTCCATTATGAAAGAAATTTCAAAGGATGAGTTGCAAAATATTGATCTTTGTAAAACACTTGGTGAATCATTTCAGGATGGTACACTATTTCTTGCACAAATTACACCAGATGAGCGTTATTTCATCACATATAATAACTATCAAACTATAATCAAGTGGAATAGAAGTTTTGTTTTTGCATATACAGTACATCTTCTTTCAAGTGAACTGAAGAAGCAACAGCAAGCATCTGCTAAATAACGACACACTATGAAGAAATCAATATTACTGCTTTTATTATTATTCTCTACGCAATCTTATGCAATCACCTTGGAAGAAGCTATTTCAACCATTGCAAAAGAAACAACGAGCGAAAACGCGGCAAATGAGATAACAATTGAAAATGAAACTTATAATTCAACCATTGCTTCAGCAAAACAAACCATTAGCCCATACATTCCAAACCCTTATTTATTCTACACATACAGCAATCCATTTAATACATCGTTTTCTACTCCACCGCCGTCAACGGGTGCATTTCCAACAAAATTTATTACAGGTCTTATTCAACAAAACTATGGATTTGCCGTTGAGTATAATATTTTATCACTACCACAGGCTGTAAAAAAAATTCAATCAGTTGGTATAAGTAAATCAGCTGCAAGAATGAATATGGAAAGTAGAAAATCAGAATTCTATTACAACCTTGCAAACATCTTCATCGAACTTTATAGAGCAGATGCATCATTCAATCTTCAACAAAAAATTTACGAAACAGCGAAGGCACGGTACAGTGAAATTCGCAAAAATGCCCAATATGGTGTAACATCAAAAAAAGACTTACTGATGGCTGAATCAGATTTTATGCAAGCTGAAATGAATCTTGAAAAGGATGAAAATGCTTTAAAAAATGCACAGGTGAAGTATAAGGAAAAATTCCAAACACTTCATTATGATTTACAGATTACCGAAACGCCCATTACAAAGATAGCACAAAATACTGAAGACCTTAAAGAAAAAATTATCAATAATCAAAACATCATTAGTCTTAATCAAGTCGCAAAATCTTACAAAATTGAATCAAGTATTGAAAAATTAAACCTTTTGCCAAAAGTAACAATTACATATCGCAATTTGTTCAATCACCCAGATCCCTCTCTTGGTTTTCCAAACTATATGCAAACTAGCTTTGCCGTTAATGCAAATTTTAACCTTCTAAACATTAACAACTATTTTGCCAGTAAGAAATATTCACACGAGGAAAAAAAGAAAAAAGCCGAAGCAAAAATGTTCAAGGCATCTTACGAAACTGAATCTGTTAATCTTTGGAACGATGCAAGGCATCAAGAAGAGTTAATTTTAGTGCTAACGAAAGTTGTGCAAAATGCAAAAGAAATTTACAACATTACGAAAAATGAGGTGAGGTCAGGCACAAAGCCCTTCACTGAAGAACTCCGTGCAAAACAGGATTATAACACAACGGAACTTAGCCTTATTGAAGCAAGGCTAAAAAAAGCACAAAACATTCAAAGGCTAAAATTCTTAACTGGTATGGAAGCGTTTTAGCTCTAAAGACGTGAAACACATGGTCCTCCTTCGTAATTGTGCATCTTCTGTTTTTTGCCATATTCATTAAATACGCACCCAATGCTCTGAGTAGAGAAATTTGAACAATGGTTAAGATTACGAAGTTCGTCAAAGAGTTGCGTGGAAATAGTGAAAGCATAAGTTTTATTGCCTCGTCCAATCCTCGTTTTGATATGTTTATTACCACTCGTAACGGCATCTTTTGCAAGATATTTTTCTTTTTTGATGAATTGACCCCAACATAAGCCGAATTCTGTTTTTCGTCTTTTTATTAATCTAGGCATTCTCTCACAAGAATACTTCCAGCAACATACCCGAGACACTAAGTCAAGGTGTCGACTTTTTTGGCTTTCACCAAAAGCGTGCCCCCTATTTTGTTTTGCTTGCAATGGGGTTTGCACCAACTTCATGTTACCACAAAGAACCGTGAGCTCTTACCTCACACTTTCACCCTTACCATTATAGCCCTAAAGCAAAATGGCGGTTTATTTTCTGTTGCACTTGCCGTAACGCTAAAAATTAACGCCCCCTGTTTTCACAGGCATTACACACCTTTTAAGTCCGGACTTTCCTCACGCTTATAAATAAGCGTGCAAAAAGAGTTGGGGTCAATAATACTATTTAATCAAAAAATAATAAAATCAACTTTTTTTAATTCTTTTCAGAAAAATCAACCCGCCAAAAATCATTCCAAGACAAAGCAAGTGCCCCATTGTAAATACGCCAAAGCCAATGTATCCAATGTGTACATCCGGCTTACGCACGAATTCAATTAAAAAACGAAAGAAGCCGTATAGAATTAAAAACCAGCAAGCAATTGAACCGTTTGCTATTATGCCATTATTTTTCTTTTTTTGGAACATTAAAAATGTGATTATAAACAAAATTAATCCTTCAGTAAGTGCTTCATACAATTGAGTGGGATGCCTTGGAAAGAAATTTCCCGATTGAGGAAAAACAAAGCCAATTGGAAGTGAAGTTCTAACGCCCCAAAGTTCTCCATTAATAAAATTTGCTATTCGACCAAAAAACAGCCCAGGAGTCACGCACATTGGGGCTATATCAGCAATTTTGGCGGCGGAAATTTTATGTTTTCTTGCAAAGAGTGTAAGGGCGATTATTACTCCAAGCAAGCCTCCATGGAAGGACATTCCTCCCTGCCAAACTGCCAAAATTTCCAATGGATGCCCTAAATAATATCCAAAATTATAAAATAGAACATATCCCAATCTTCCGCCTAAAATTACGCCAAAAAAACCATAATTGAATAAAGATTCCATTTGCTCCTTCGTTGTAAAATCGTTATATTTCTTAAAAAGTAAGTATGCCGAAAGAAATCCAAGGATGTATGCAAGAGAGTACCATCTTAAAATAGGGTGTCCAGCGATATAAAAAATTACAGGGTCAACATTTACTTGCATATTTCATTTACAATTACTTGCTCTAAATTATTTTTGGATTCAAACTTTTTCAGCTCCATTGTCATTTCAGTTATTATATAATGAACTAAATTTGGATTTTCAAGCCATATTTCTACCTGCTTTGCAATTAATTCGGATTTGACATTGGATCGCAAGAATTCAGGAAAAATGTATTTATTTGCCGTGAAATTTAATAATGTAACAAATTTTGTATAAGCTAAAAGTGTAAAAATTGCTTCCGTGACAAAACTTGCTTTATAAAACACGATTGATGGAGTACCAAGAATGGCAAACTCCATAACATTTGTTCCAGATTTCGCCAAAACAAAATATGACTTAGCCACTGCTTTCCATTTTTCTTCATCGCTTGAAATTATTTGAACATTTACAAATGGAGAAAATTCTTTATCAATTAAATTGACAAGATGCGGGAGCGTGAGAATTTTAAATTCAAGATTGGAAAATTTTGCGTTTAGAATTGCAATTGTATTTTTTAATATCGGTAAATGCCTTTGCACTTCAGAAATGCGACTACCCAGAGTTATTGATATTTGTTTGTTTGCGATATCTTCTTTTGTGTTGTGTAAAATATTTTTTTTTATTTCCTCCATTCGCTTTGCGGGTGGGTATCCTACAAAGATTGCATTCAAGCCAAATGGTGTAAAATATTGCGTTTCAAATGGTAGGATGCAAAATAGTGTGTCATATAATTTAGCGATTTTTTGTGCCCTGCTTTTTTTATATGCCCAAACAGAAGGTGCAACTATATGGTGAATTTTGCACTTTAGGTGAGTTTTTTTTATTTTATTTTTTATTTTTTTTACAATTGTAAAATTAAAACCAGGGGAATCAATTGTAATGATGTGTTCTGGGTTGAATTTTATGATTTCTTCCGTGGTAAGTTTAATCAATTTAAGAATTTTCCATAATTTTGGAAGAATTTCAAAAAGACCCATAATTGAAATTTCTTTTTGGTCAAAAATTGACTTCAAACCGTTTAGAGAAAAGCTTTCATCGCCAATGCCGCGAATTTCACAGTTTGGAAATTGTTCTTTTATTTTTTTTATTATTCCATCTGCGATTATGTCTCCAGATTTTTCCCCAGAAATAATAAAAATACGCTTCAAGTTATATTTCATAATGTCCACTGTCTAAAAGTTCATTTAATAAAATTGTACAAGTTTTATTTAAAGCAGGATGGACTTTTTCTGATGCAATCTCGCAAAGTGGTTCAAGAACAAACAGCCTATTTTCCATTTGTAAATGTGGAATTGAGAGTTGTGGTGAACTATAAACAAGGTTATTAAAAAATAATATATCTATATCAATAATTCTTGGAGACCAATGTGGGGCTTCAAAATTTCTACCCATTTCTTTTTCAATTTGTTTAATTTTTGCAAAAACTTGCAGAAAAGAAAAATCTGTTTGCCCACAAATCACAGAGTTTATAAAGGGTACATCCCATTCTTTTGGTGATTTTTCCTTCAAAAGTGCGGGTGTTTCAATTATTGATGAAGGTAAGAATTCAGAAAAAGAGAGGTGTGCACTCAAAAGTGATATGGCGACTTCAATATTGCGACGCCTATCACCCTGATTTGAACCAAGCCCAAAAAAACAAGAATTCAAGTTTTTATGAGAAAATTAGAATTAGTGAAATCACTAATGCAAAAAGACCAATTGATTCCGCAAGACCAGCACCAACGTAAGCATATTTTGACATTTTATTTTCCGCTTCAGGATTTCTTGAGATACCACTCAAAAGAGAAGAGAAAACATTACCAATTGCCAAAGCTGAGCCAAGCAAACCAAAAGCCATTAAACCAATAGCGATAAATTTAAGTTCCATGTTATGAGAAAAAATTAAGAACGAATCTTCTTCGTTTACAAAATTTTAATTGTCAAGAAATTCATCAAGAAATTCCTTTGCATATAAAATATTTACCCCCAAATTTCATTATATTTCAACACGACAAAGGCCCTATCATTTAAAGCTTCCTGCGTTAAAACAACCTTGTATTTACACGGAAGGAGTGATAAATCAATGTCATCATGAGAAGCAATGATATCCGTGCATTTTAGGATTTTTATATTGGAAATGTTTGCTCCTTTTTTAATATAAGTGATTTTATCAGCAATACACAAACCGTGGGCATCGCAAAATTGTGAACCATCAAGAAAATCTTTTTTCAAACCAAGTTTTCCACGCCAAATGGAATCAATAAATTCCTGCGGTTTTTGCTGTATAATATAATATTTACCGACATTTCTAAAAACCAATGAATTTTCATTAGCAACAATATCCGGAGTTTTTGAATAAATGAAAATTAAAAGCCCAACAATACACAAAATCAGCCCCGTAATCTTCAAAATTGTTTTAATTAAAAACATTAATAGTATCCCCGAGATAATCAAAAGCACCGATTCCAGTGGAATTTCCTTAAGTGCAACAAAGGAATATTCAAAGTTCGAAAGATATTCAGAACCAGATATTGCCTGCGAAATGGATTCAAACATTGCCTTGCCAAGAAAAGTATTAACGACACCTGTGGCAAATGGTGTTAATGTCAAGAGAAAAAACATCACACCAATTGGCATAATTATAAAAGTAAAAAGGGGAATTGCTAAAATATTCACCAATGGATTAATAAGCGAAATACTGCCAAAATGATATAAAACCACCGGTGCCGTCACTAAAGTAATTGCAAACGAAGACTTCACAATTCCAAAACAATATCTTAAAAATAGATTTTTCACACGCCAAGAATCGTCAACAACCATTGCAAGAGTAAGTATTGCCAAAAATGACAGTTGAAACGATGCAAAAAATAAAGCGTGAGGGAAGAACGTTAAAAGTGCGAATCCAGAAAAAATTACCCCAGCTAAGCATTTTGGCTTCACACTAAAAAACACAGCAAGTACTCCAAAGGAAATCATAAGAAAGCTACGAATCCCCGGAATTGGCATTCCTGCAATTGCAAGATATGCAAATGAAAACACAAGTGCACAAAGCATCGCAGGAATTTTGATGTTGATATTGTGACGAAGAGCCCTAGAAAGACAAAGAATTTTTGCAACAAATCCGTACACTAAAAAAACAACGATTGATATGTGAAATCCTGAAATTGAAATAATATGCGTCAACCCACTTGCACGCAGAATTTCGTTGGTTTTAGTTGATATACGAGATGTCTCCCCAAGAAAAATTGCCTCAGCGATGCTTAATGGTTCGTTTGCTAATTGATTGCTATCAGCAAAAGCTTGAAGCTTTTTTAAGAAGAATGTACGAATTTGTGTTGCCAGCGTAAAGAGTGTTTCACTGTTGTAATTTGGTCCATCGTAAACTTGGTTGGCGATAGAAATTTCTTCAATAAAGCCAAAGCCTGAATATCCAAGAAAGCGGTATTTATTTTCAACATCATAACCAGTTGGATAAACCTTCTCCGGCAGAGGAAAGATATTTAAAACGGCACGAACTTGTGAATTGGGCTGAAGGTCGGTAGTCTTACAAGTTCTGCAATATGCCATAATTTTTCCTTCAATATCAAGTTCATTGGTAACGTCACGAACATTGGCAAGTGTGTATTTCACAGATTTTTCCTTATGTGAAATGTTTTCAAGCGTTGCAATAACTTCAATTTCGTCATAGTTTTTTGTAATAAGTTTTTGATTATAAATCCCAAAATCAACTAACATTGAAAGAAATCCAAGAGCAAAAATTGCAAATCTTGTTGCATTTCGAAATGTAAAAATCACGAAAATTATGGCTGGAATATACAAATGAAAGTAACAAAATGTAATTCCACAAATAAACAGAACGAAGTTAAGGACTAGGTGATAATTTTCTTGCTCTTTAATTTTTTGAAACTCATTTATGAAAAATAAGCAAATATTTTTCATAACAATATGCAATTTGGTGTACTTGGTTTTCCAGTTAAACATTCTCTCTCACCACTAATTCACAATGCATGGTTTAAGGAAAAAAATATTCACGCCCGCTATGAACTTCTTGAGTGTGAAAAGCAAGAGAATTTGCAGAATTTTTTTGAAGACTTGCAAGCTAAGGGTTTTAGCGGAATAAATATTACACTGCCATTCAAAAATGCAATGTTTGAAATCGTGAAAAATAATGATTTTGATATTTCATATGATGCAGAATTGCTGAAATCTGTTAATACCGTTGATTTTACCAAAAAGTTTGCAACAAACACCGATGTCTATGGCTTTTGGCAAATATGTAAGGTTCATGAAGACGATCATGTTTTAGTTCTTGGGGGAGGCGGAGTTGCATCATCAGTTGTAATGGCATGTCAAAAATCTAACGCACATGCAAACATTACAATAGCAAACCGCACGGTGGAAAAGGCTCAAGCAATTGCGGAAAATTTAATGTGTGATTTGTATTGTGGTGAAGTTTCAAAGCTTGATCTTTCAAATTTTGAGATAATTATTAATGCCACCTCTCTTGGATTGAATGGAGAAGATTTGCCATTAAATTACAAAACTTTAGCAAAAACAACAAAATGTTTTGATACAATATATTCACCTAAAATTACACCATTTCTTGAAAATGCGAAGAAGAGAGGGTGCGAAATTCAAAATGGAGCAATGATGCTTGTGCATCAAGCGGAAAAGGCTTTTGAGTTATGGACAAACTCCAAGCCAAATCTTGATTTAGGAAGAAAGATTATGAGAGAATATTTGATAGTATAGAAACTTTAAAAAATCAAAAGAGCGAACGGAAAATATCTTGATTTCTAGTTTTTTAACATAATGATTAAAAGTCATATTTATGAATGTAATGCTCGAGCTAAGAAATATATCTAAACAATATCGCGAATGTAATGTTTTAGAAGGTATTGATTTTACAATTTTACAAGGAACGACCGTTGCAGTGACTGGATCATCGGGAGCAGGAAAGACGACGCTGCTAAATATCATATCCCTTCTTGATGAACCAACAGCTGGGGATATTTTTTACTTTGGTAAAAAAGTTGAAAGAAACAATTACACAAGTTTGCGAAAAGCATTCATCAGCTTTGTGTATCAACAACATAATCTTATGCCTGAATTTACAGTTTTGGAAAATATTGAAATCATTGCAAAAATGAAGGGAAGTTATGACAAAGATTTGATCTTTGACCTTCTGAAAAAAGTTGACATTTTTGAATATAAAGACAAAAAACCATCAGAACTTTCCAGCGGACAAAAGCAGCGAGCATCAATCGTGCGTGCAATTGCAGCAAAACCAAAAATACTATTCGCAGATGAACCAACTGGTAATCTTGACCCAACATCCGCCGAAATTGCTTCAAATTTATTAATATCCCTTGCAAAAGAACAGAATATCGCCGTGTTTTTGATCACCCACAATATGGAAATTGCAAAAAAATGCGATACAATACTTCAAATAAAAGAAAAGAAACTTGCGTTAAAACTTATAGAACCCACGTATGTTTGAGAAAGATAAATATTGCAAGGATGGCAAACCGAATAGAGAAGTGCCAAAAGCTGACTTTGAGAAAGATACAGAGCCTTATAAAGACTATACTTGGTGGAGCCTTGGCCTTCTTGGGCTTGCAATCCTTGCAACACTTGCGTGTGCCGCGTTTACCTGGCCTTTAACTGTGCCAATTATTGCTATCGTAGTCTTTGCAATAACATCCGTCGTTTTACATTCTAAAGGGAAGTCACATACTGAAGACGTTGAGAAAGCAAATAAAGACAGAACGGCGTTCAACGAGGCTGGAATGTTGGCTTTACAAGAGACAATAAAATTGCAACGATTGATATTGACGGCACAAGAATTTACAATAAAGGACTATGACAAACAACAACCAAGAACAGCAAGACGCAGTTAATCATTTTGGTTCACCTTTGCTTGTTTTAGCAGGTGCCGGCAGCGGAAAAACGCGAGTAATTACCGCAAAAATTGCACACATTTTGCAATCTGAACTTGCAATGCCAAGCCAAATTTTAGCAGTAACATTTACAAACAAAGCAGCGAATGAAATGCTTGAACGCGTTTGCAAAATTACACAAATCGATGGAAAATACCTTAACATTGGAACATTTCACAGAATTGCACTAAAGATTTTAAGGCGATACGCCGATTTAATCGGATATACAAAAAACTTCGCAATTCTTGATTCTTCCGACCAAAAAAAGGTTATGTCCGATCTTCTTAAAAGAATCACTCTTGATGAAGTTACACCACAAGTTGCAATAAATTTCGTTTCAAATATTAAGGAAAAATTTGTCAAAACATTTGAACTAGAATCTGTATTACATAACTTTCCTCCGCAGTATTCTCAAGTAGATATGATTACAATTTACACGGAATATCAAAAAGAATTAAGGCGACTAGACGCAATGGATTTTGACGATATAATCTTCAATTGCGTTGATTTGCTCGAAAAAAATGAAGAAATAAAGCTATCATACCAAAACCTTTTTAAGTATATTCTAATTGATGAATATCAGGATATCAATGGTCTTCAACAACGCTGGATTAAACTAATGGTCGGTTTAAATCCAAATATTACCTGTGTTGGAGACGACGACCAATCAATTTACGGATGGCGTGGCTCTGACATTTCCTACATTCTAGGCTTTAAAAAGGCAAATTCTGAAGCAAAGATTGTGAAATTGGAACAGAATTATCGCTCCACTAAAGATATTTTAAATGTTGCATCAAAGTTAATTCAGATTAACTCTGGAAGACATGGAAAAACACTTTGGACACAAAACCCTGAATCGCATAAAATTCACGCTGATGTTCATTTTGATGCAAAATCCGAAGCAAAGTACATCACAAGTGTAATTCAAAGTTTCAAGCATCGCTATAATTACAAAGATTTTGCAATCCTCGTTCGAACAATTCGCCAAACAAGAGCGGTTGAAGAATCAATGGTGTTTGCTGGAATTTCGTATAAAATCATCGGAGGTCTTCGATTTTATGAGCGAAAAGAAGTAAAGGATATGCTTGCTTATATTAAGGTTTTGATATCATCCGAAGATGACCTTGCAACCGAAAGGGTTTTAACCACTCCAAAAAGAGGACTTGGCGACACAACAATACAAAAACTTTACACACAAGCAAGAGAAAACGGCACAAATTTACTCACAATGCTTACATCGCTCGCCTCAGGCTTTGGCGGAGATATTCAAATTCCAAATCGTGCATATTCAGGACTTATGCAAGTTGGAATACAGATAATTAAATGGCGTGAATCACTTTTAGAAAGCCCACTTTCAACGGTTTTGAAAAACATTTTAAAAGAAATCGATTACGAGGAATATCTTAAAAAAGATGATGAAACGACATTTGAAGCACGAATTGAAAACATTAACGAGCTTTTCTCAACACTTGAATCATTTCAATCACCATCAGAATTTTTGGATTACGTCTCACTTGCAACGAGCGTTGATGATTCCGATTCAAACGCCAACTCTGTGAGTATTATGACAATTCACGCCTCCAAAGGTCTTGAATTTCCGTTCGTATTTTTACCAGGTTGGAACCAAGGCGTATTTCCATCGGATCGCACAATCGAAGAACTTGGTAACGCTGGAATTGAAGAAGAACGCCGCCTTGCTTATGTTGCAATTACAAGAGCCATGGAACAGCTTTATATTTCCAGCACAAAGCTTTCATTTGTTAAACAAGGCTTTTCGCTTTCAACAGAAAAATCAATGTTTTTGGATGAAGTTTTGGAAGATGCAAAAGATTCTATTGAATTTAAAGACCGCTCTTCTTCATTTAA
This sequence comes from Rickettsia typhi, assembly GCA_945861725.1. Taxonomy (GTDB): domain Bacteria; phylum Pseudomonadota; class Alphaproteobacteria; order Rickettsiales; family Deianiraeaceae; genus CAJQOT01. The sequence goes on along the minus strand of CAMAVJ010000003.1, from coordinate 92,500 downwards.
CAACGAATATCAATCGTCGCAAAAGTCGTATCAAAATGCATATCAAAGCAAAAATTATTCAGGTGGATATTCAAAAAGTTATTCCAACAATGGGGCGATGAAACCTCAAGAACAACAATCTTATACTTCTGGGGAATCGTTTTTCGTTGGAAATTTGGTTACTCATACGAAATTTGGTAATGGTAATGTTGTTAAAACTGCGGGGACGCTTGTCACGGTAAAATTTTCCGATGGTTCAGAAAAAACAATTCGCGAGGATTTCTTAACAAGGAAGCATATTTAACCTTGACTTTCAAAATCTACACCATCAAAATTTAACCCACTGGGCAGATGGCTGAGCGGCCGAAAGCGCTTTCCTGCTAAGAAAGTATATGGGTAAAACTGTATCGAGGGTTCGAATCCCTCTCTGCCCGCCAGTTTTTTTACAATCCTTATAATGCAAGAACTACGACTATTCTTTTTAAATATTTTACACAATTAGAACACGCTGAATCTTTTATTAATGGTAGTATTCGGTTTAATATTCTGGAAACATATCGACGAATCGAAGATCCTCAAAGGGTTGACACAAAAGATGGAACGCAACAAGTGTTGTTAGAAGTTGTGGGTAATGGCTTGAAAACAAATTTTTTTCCAACCACAGAGGAAATAAAAAATCATCAGAAAGATGAAAATCTTGTCTTTCACAGTAAACTCAATGGAAATGTCGTTGTAAACGACCCATTGGCACATCAAGGTATGCCGGAATTGGTTAGTGTTGATATGTATCGCGATTGGTATGCATTATGTACTTCGATGCAACTCGATCCGAATTTGTGTAAAAAATGGGGCAGCCATATTGTATCGTTTGATAGCAATGAAATGATGCGATATATAACACAATACTGTTGTAATGCAGCTTGGTTGGGAAAAGGCAATGTAAACTGCGCCCACTCACACATAATTTATACGGACGACGAAATAGTCCGTAGCAGAGTCGGGAATAAAGATCAGATTTTGCATAAGTTTATAAAACGCACACGATCTGGAGATAAATATTTTAAAGATGAATACGAATATCGCTTTTTAATAAATATAGGCACCGACATAGCTCAACAAGATTATATCGACATAGGTTGCCACAGAAAAATGGATAGTGCGGAAATTGTAATTTTGTGATAAATGTTTTTAAGGAAGTGTTCATCGTGTGTGACCATAACAACCGCACCTTGAAATTCTTGAATTGCCTCCATTAGGGGGATCGGAGAGTTATATTCCAGAAATTATCTCTCTCAAGTTTTTTTGGATTTTTTCAATTCTTGATAAAGTTTGACCTAAATTGTGTTGAATTTCTGTAGCATGTTCATCACTTTCATATGAATGTTTTATTCCATTTTTTTTAATTACACTTAGAGTGTAGCCCTTGTTGTTGATTAAATTATTGACTGATTTTAACACATCGATATGCTCTTGTGTGAAATACCTTCGGTCTCCAGCACCAATTTCGGGGGAAATATATGCTTCCAATTCGTTAGTCCAAAAGCGTACAGTATGGGATTCAACTCCAATCATTTTGGCAACTTGACCAATTGAATATCTGACAGAATATTTCTCATTCATAAATTAAGATTTTAGATTCCTTGATTTAAGGAAGTGTATTTTAGATATTTCAATATGTTTTTCTTCCATTTGTTTTGTTTGAAAGTTGTAAAGCTTTTTTGTTATTTTTTTTTCAATTAAACAAAACTTGCCAAAGTTTTTAAGCACCGCTTCGTCCTTTTGTGCAAGATTAACGATCGTTCGAAAAAATGCTTCAACAATTTCGTATGAAGTATCGTTTGATGTTGAATATTTTTTTTTTATAAAATCTGAAATGTGTTTTTTTGTAACTTTAGACATTTATCAATTCTTCTGTTTTTTGTTTAATAATGTCTTCCACTCTTTGAATGGCGGAGTCGACAAGTTTTTGCACCTCCGTCTCATAGCGTTTTTGTTCATCTTCGGAAATTTCCTTGTTTTTCTGTGCTAGTTTAATTACATCGTTTTCGTCCCTGCGGACATTTCGAATTGCAACTTTTGCATTTTCGGCATTTTGTTTCACAAGTTCAACCATTGAAGTTCGGCGTTCTTGAGACATTGGTGGTAATGGAAGTATGATCGTTGTTCCTTCTAAAACGGGATTTGTTCCAATGTTTGAAGATTGAATTGCTTTATAAATTGGCTGGACTGCGGATAAATCCCATATCTTCACAGAAAGGGTTCTTGAGTCAACAATTGTAACATTTGCTAATGCGGAAATTGGTGTAGTTGATCCATAGACTTCGCATTTGACGGCATCAAGGAGTGATGGTGACACTTTTGCTGAAACGCCAGAAATCGATTTTTTAAAGCTATCAAGGCAAGAGTTAAATCTTTCTTGTATTTTAGATTTTTCAAAAATATACATATCCTAAAACAAAAAATAAACTTATGAATAAAATTAATATTATATATTTTATAACTCAAGTATTTTTTTTTAATACGATGCTCTTGCTGTCATTTCATCAGTCATTTGCTGGCTCGGCGATAATCAATCGCCCTTCACTTGAAGACATTTCTACTCAACTTTCAACAAGTGAAATGTCACAAAAAAAATACAATGATGAGCGAAACAATTACGAAAAAAAGACCGATGAAAGAAAAACAGTTTGCACGAAATCAATTAGGTCAAATTTCAGAAAAGGTCCAGATACAAATTCCCCGATAGAATATGAAATTCTTGTGCGTGGTTATCCTTTAAAGGTAATAAAATTCATTGATACTTGGTATGCAACTGAAGATTTTGAGGGAAACATTGCATGGATTTCACAAATCAATGTTAAAGAACACTGTGGCGTGATTGTTAGCAGCGTTGGTCTTTCATTCGTTTATTTTAGTCCATCGGCAAAGGCAAAAATTTTAATGTCTCTTCAAAGAGGATTTATCGTGCACAGCGTTGAATGTTTTACAAAAGAATGGTGTAGTGTGAAAATTGGCGAAAAAACAGGATGGATGTTGAGAGAAAACTTATGGGGAAATATTCAGCTAAACTAACAGATTTAATATAATACTCAAAAAAATCCCGACCATAGTCACAATAGAGCCAATAAAAACTTTTTTTGCCCAAATTTTTTCATTTTCAGTGGGCGTTTTGTCCTGATGTTTCAATTTTGGAAATTTTCGCACAATTTTCATCCAGTATCCACATAAAACAAACGATGCAACGAAGTGAATTGCTCCAACTTTAAAACTAAAATAAACATTCAACACAAGAAAGAGTAGGATGTAAGCAGTTATGCTGACTTTTGTCCATCTGATACCTTTAACCGATGGAACCGTTGGTATTTGTGCGTTCTTGTAGTCATCATAACGAAAGATTTCAATTGCAAAGGAGTGAGGCATTTGCCATAGAACCATTATCAAAAAAAGTGCAAATGCGTTTATATCAATTATTCCCGAAACTGCTGTATATCCAATTACCGGTGGAATTGCTCCTGAAATTGAGCCAATGTGAACGCCATAAACTGAGTTCCTTTTTGTAAAAATAGTGTAAAGGACTACATACGAAAATAATCCAAAAGTAGCAACAAAACCCGCAGTTTTATTTGTGAATACAAACATACCAACAAGCCCAATCACGCAAAGAATTAAACCAAAAATTAAGGCATGTATTGCAGGCAATTCTTTCATAGGAAGGACGCGTTTGCAAGTTCTTTGCATTTTTTCGTCAATATCTCTATCGTACCAATTGTTCACAACGCAACCAGCTGCGATAACAATCAAAGACCATAAAATGGTGTGAAACAAAAGAAATGGATAGTTGTTTTGCGGAAAATATTTTTCTGCTAAAAAAAACCCCGCAATAAGAGGAATTAAATTCCCCAAAATAATTCCGTGTTTAATTAATGAAAACAGTTTAGTTATATACAATTTATTTATTCGTTTGTTCATTTTTATTTATTAGTTTCATCATTTTCTATGGAGTGCTTTAGTAACTTCCCAGCAATTTCTACTGGAATTGTCATCGGCTTAAATTTTCCATCACAATATTTCACACAGGCAATTTTTACAAAAGCTTTTACAACAATTCTTTCTGCAATATTTATTTCCTGAAGAAACACAATGGAAACTTTACCAATTTCAGCAATTTTACATGAAACGAAGATCTCATCTTCAAGTTTTGCGGAAGAAAAATATTCTATATTGCACTTTTTTACAACAAACAATACGCCTAAATTCCCAAGTTCAGCTTGTGAAATTTCAAGAGATCGCAACAAGTCTGTTCTTGCCCTTTCAAGGAACTTAAGATAATTTGCATAATAAACCACTCCGCCAGAATCGGTGTCTTCATAATATATTCTATAATTTGCCATATAATGTGTTTGGTTGAGTTTTTGGGTAATCATAAAAATTCGTGAATTGTAATAATATTATTCGCAACAAGAATTAATTGCATAGTTGCATCAAATTCTTCATATTGGGGATATTTCTCCAGAAATTCCTCAAAAACCAACCAAATGCGTTCAATTTGCGAATGCTTAATGCAAGACTCCTCAAAATATGTCCGCTTTTTGACTTCACTCACATAAACGATATCATCTTTTTTTGAAATTATATCAATTTCACCTATTTTTGTTTTAAAATTACGAAAAATCAAGGTATGTCCTTCATTCTTCAACGCACGCGAAGCTAAATCCTCCGCATTTTTTCCCAAAGATTCAACTTTTAATGATGGTAGCATGATAAAAAAGCTTGACAACTGTTTTTTTTATATGTATCCAAGAAAACATATAAGGAATAAAACTCAAGTTGTTTTTTTAACTTAATAAATAAAAAAAAATAAAGAATATGCAAAAATTCTTCACAAAACTCGCAAAAAATGAAATCATTCAGATAACATACCGCGATAAAACTTTCTCCATTCCAAAGTACACAATCTTTGCTGTAATTTTTACCATTATTGCAATTTTAACTTATGCAACCCTTGCATTTGCAAACATTGCAAAGTCAACACATGAAATGGAAAAACTAAGGCAACAACTCACAATTGAGCGTACAATCAACGCATCACTTGCCAAGGAAATTCAAAAATCAAATGAAGGCATTGAAAAATTAATGCACTCACTCACTGGCAATCCCAAAAAAAAATCCACACTATACTACCACGAAAACATTACAAGTGCAATTCAACTATATGGAATTCTTAGCAATATACAACGTAATCTTATAACAATAGATTCCGCCCTCAACAACAAAATTGCAAAATTGCGTTCCGTAATGAACATTGCAAGAGCAATCGGCGGAAAACAAGCGTTCGGCGGTTTAAGTAAAATCAACCTTGCATATTCAATCCCCGCTAGTGAACAAGTTGCAATTCAAAAAGCATCCAAACATTTCACAACTCCAAGCATTGATATAACTTCTATTGTTAAAAAAATCTCATTGAAATCAGCTGGTCTAAAGATGATCAGCGAATCACTTAAAAATCTTCCTGTCGAACTCCCAATGAAGGGAAAGTTTATCAGTGGATATGGCTTCCGAAACCACCCGATACAAAAAAGAGTTCGAATGCACAACGGTATCGACTTTTCTGGTCCAAAAGGTTCAAAAATTAAATCTACTGGGGACGGCATCATTACAAAAGCAGTCTATAGTTCATCGTTTGGAAATTATGTTGTCATTCAACACAAAAATAGAATCCAAACACTGTATGCACACATGAGTCTGATAAAGGTCCGTGCTGGACAAAGAGTCCACACCGGTCAAGTAATAGGAGTTCAAGGTAGTACTGGTCATTCCACTGGTGCACATGTCCATTATGAGGTAATCGTCGGAGGAGAACACTACAATCCAATGGGCTTTATCCAAGCAAAATCTATCCTACAAAAAATATAAAATGCAAAAGAATCAAATTTCAAATCAAACTCCAAATACTCCAAACTCGCACACAAATGAATGGAGACTTTCAAAATATCTCTCAATTTTTGCACAAATTTCACGAAGAGAGGCTGAGAAGGAGATAATGTCTGGCGGAGTTGTCATTAACAATGAAAAACCAAAAAACGCAGCAGTTTTAGTTCAAAAAACCGACATTGTTATGTTTAAAAATCGCAGGATTATGCCAAGCAAGCAAATTTTAGAAAAATCGCAGGAAGTTGAATGCTTTGCAATTTACAAACCCGCTGGAATTATCGTGACTAGAAATGACGAACAAAAACGTGCAATAGTCTACTCACTCCTTCCAAAGGAAATGCAAAACTTTCACTACATTGGAAGGCTTGATTTCAACAGTGAGGGCTTACTTTTATTCACAAATAATCCAAAATTTGCAAGGGACGTAGAAAACCCAAATAACAAAATCCCACGTGTATATCATGTCAAGGTCCATGGAGTTCTTGACGAAAAAAAGCTTCACAGGATGCAAAAAGGAGTAATGATTGAAGGGCAAAGTTATCGCCCTGACACTATCCAAATCCTCCCACGCACAAAGGAAACCTCAACAAACACATGGCTAGAGATCACACTCACAACGGGAAAAAATAGGGAAATACGCAAACTGTGTGAATTTTTCAATCTTCAAGTCGTAAAATTAGTAAGGTTTTCCTATGGGCACTTTAGCACAAAAGATTTCTCAAAAATTGGTGTTCATAAACTTCACGAGCGTGACATTAAGAAGTTTACGCGGTTTTTCCAAAAACCAACAACCAATCCAGCTGTTGTTGTGAAGGCTGCAACCATTCCCGCGACAATTGTTACACCTGCCGTCGTCTAACCCTTAATGTGCGATTCAATCTCTTTGATGAGATAACTTGCATCCATTGCATCGTAATTTTGCTTCATACACTTATGACAATGGGACTTCTTCAGAAATAATTTTTTAAGAATACTACACTCATTGCAATCCTCATAATTTTGACTAAAAATGTTTACCGTCATTTTATTCTGCCAAGCATAAGCTTTTACAACTGGATTTTCCTTCTTTCTCGCCCAAAAAACTGCACACGGAGTGTGTAAAACATTTGCAATATGTTGCCCAGATGAATCGTTTGTTATAACATATTCCGCCTTTGCAATTTCGGTAAAATACTCCTTCAAGTTCGTTTTTCCTGCAAGGTTTTCAATATGAACACTTCCAGAAATTAGTCGCATAATTTCATTTGCCTGAAATTGATCAACATCACTTTTGCTGCCAAGAAGCTTGATTTTATAGCCATTACATGCAAAGTGTTTGATGATTTTCGCAAATTTTTGTGCTGGAAGCGTTTTTTTTAAATTTGAAGCACCAGCAAGGATTGTGATTGTTTTTGGCTCTTTTGCATATTTTCCACCAATAAAATTTTCAAGGAAATTTTCCCGACTACTGTCATCAGTTTGAAATTTCACATCAAGTGTTTCTTCAAATTTCTTAATATGATATGCGATTATATGCTCTTTAGAGATGTCAAGACATGGTTTTATTGCAATAATTATAAGCTTATGCTTTGAAAATAATTTTGCCCACAATGTCATTAATGGAAGAATTTTAACAAACGTTGTCGAACCAAGTGTGGCTGAGATGTAAACATCGTCTTCTTTTAAAGACTTGTGAATTTGTTTAAAAAGTGCAATGGTATCCCGAAAGAAACTTAAAGAGAAAAAATTAGTGTTAAAAGTTTTGATTGTCTTAATATAATTAGTGTTTTGAAAAAGTGCAACAGAATTCATTGATCGCTTTATATAAAGATACACTTCGCAATGTAAATTATTTGCAACGATTTCAAGAATTTTACCTGTAAGTATTGCATCACCAATGCCATCAGAGCTTATAAATATCAATTTCATAAATTAATTAAAGATTTTCCTCAAATTCACGAATCATATCCTCTAGAACTTTCATTCCATTTTGCCAAAAATCCTCTTTTGAAATATCAATTCCAAATGGAGCAAGGAGCTCTTTATGCCTTAATGCACCGCCAGTTTCAAGCATTGTAAGATATTTCTCTTCAAAGTGTTCAACGGATCCTGATTTGTAAATATTGTAAAGACTATTCACAAGAATGTCGCCAAAGGCGTAGGCGTAGACATAAAACGGAGAGTGAATAAAATGCGGAATATATGACCAGTAAAGTCCGTATTCTTTATCAAAGTTGAATGCATCACCTAATGATTCTTTCTGAATATTAAGCCATATTTCATTAATTTCCTCCGGCGAAAGTTCACCGTCTTTTCGTTTTTGATGAACCTGAAGTTCAAAATCACAAAAAGCAATTTGGCGAATAGAAGTATTGAGCATATCTTCAATTTTGGAAGAAAGCATTTCAAGCTTTGCTTCTTTTGACTGCGTATTTTTCAACATTTTCTGAAAAACAAGTTGTTCGCCAAAAACTGAAGCTGTCTCAGCAAGGGTTAATGGTGTTTGACAAAGTAACACACCTTGATTTTTCGCTAAAAATTGGTGAACTCCGTGCCCAAGTTCGTGTGCCATCGTTGCAACATCGCGAGTTTTCCCCAAAAAATTTAGCATAATAAACGGATTTGCAGAAGTTGACGCTGGATGCGAAAAGGCACCGGAATCTTTAAAATCACGAACGGGAGCGTCTATCCAATTTTTTTCAAAAAAAGCTTTAGCAATGCGAGACATCCTTGGTGAAAACTCTCCATATGCTTCAAGAGTGAGATTCTTTGCTTCGTCGTATGAATATTTGACATTGGCATTAAAAGGCATTGGGGCATTTCTATCCCAGTATTCCAATTTTTCCTGCTTGAAAATTTTAGCCTTAAGAGCATAATATTTATGCGAAGTGTTTTTGTAAGATTTCTTAACAGACGAAATTAACGATGCAACGATTTCATCTTCAATTAAGTTGGCAAGGTTACGCGATGATATAACATTCTTAAATTGACGCATGTCGTCTTCAATTTGTTTGTCTTTTGCTAAAGTATTTGTTATAAACGCAAACGTTTTAATGTTGTTTGAAAGAGTTTTTTCAATTGATTTTGCTGCTTTTTTGCGTATATCTTGTGATTCGTTGGCAAGTAAATCAAAGATCTTTGCGGAAGTTAATTCTTGATCTTCATATTGAAAGCGAAGATTTGCCATCGTTTCATCAAAGAACTTCGACCAAGCATCCGATGACGTAACAGATTTCTTAATCAAAACTTGCTCAATTTCTTCAGAGAGTTCATAAGGTTTAAAAAGGCGAATATTTTCAAAAAATGTTTTATACTTTATAAGCTTCACATCAAAAGCAATGTTTTCCTCAAGTTTATTTATTTCAAGCGTAAAGAATGCAATTTCAGCAGAAAAAACGGCAAGAGCCTCGCTTACTTGCTGGTAAAGACCCTTACGAACTTGCTCGTTCATATGTGTTATAAAATTTAAGTAGGCGTAAGTGCCAATTCTGTGCATACCATCGACAATATGTTCGTAAGATTGTACTGCCTTTAAAAGAATTTCTGCCGTTGTAATTTTGCCTTTGTATTGCTTTACAAACTGTTCAACGCTGGATTTGATAATAATTGCAGCCTTCTTACAATCTTCCGTTGTCGCAAAAAGTGAGGATAGGTTCCAAGAAGGAAGATTTGTATAATCACTCATATAGTATATTTCATAATTTTTTTTAAAAAGATTGGAAGGCATTTAAAAATCAAGAAAAATGATTGATTTTTGAAATCATTCAATGAAGATGTAATATTATTTTACACTTTAAATGAAGGCAATTCTTTTTGATTTTGATGGAACTCTTGTAGACACTCAACACCTTTATAACGCTGCTATTTCGCAAACTCTTACTAAATTCAATCCAATGTATACAATTGATTTTTGTTCACAGCTTTTTAATGGTAAATGTTGGAATGATGCCTTTGATGACCTTTCAGTTCGCGAAAATTTCCATAAGGAGACTGTTTTTAACGAAGGATTGGCACTTGCACACAGCCTTATTTCAGCAAATGCTAAGGCAACTCGTGGAACATTTGAAACTCTGCGAATTTTAAAAAAATACGGTGTAAAATATGCAATATGTTCGAATTCTCACACGAAGGAAATTTTTTCCACTTTAAAGACGACTGGTCTTGCGGAATTTTTTACAAAAGACAACATTTTTGGCAGAGAAATGGTTTCCAAGGGGAAACCTTCAAGTGAAATTTATCTGCTTGGTCTCAAGCAAATGGATTTTGCACTACACAGTTGTATTGCTGTTGAAGATACCATAAATGGTGCAAATGCAAGTATAAATGCCGGTATTCAAACAGTAATTTTTGCCGGAAGTACAGGCTTTAAAGAAATTGAAACACTATCAAATGCCCCAATAACAAAAAGTACATACAATACATTGGGTGAAAGTCCTCAAGTGTCCTCGGTGAAGAATATGCTTGAAATAATAAAAATGCTAGGTATAGACCGCGAAAGCATAAGTGACACAAGAATGATTGGATAATTTGTATGTCAAAGGGAAATAAAAGCCTTGACAAAAGGATTTTCTCGTAAAAAAAGCGTGTATAACAAAACTATTTACCAAATTATGACTCAAATTCTTGCTTATATTAACTCCATTACGGTGTTTCTTGAATCCTTGTTGTTTTTTAGTATTTTTGGAATTCCTTTTGTCATTTTATGGCTTGGTGCTGTAAGTGTATTTTTCACAATTCGCCTTAAGTTTATTAATATTTTTGGCATGAAGCACGCGTTTGATATCCTTCGCGGTAAATTTAATGGTAAACAATCTAAAGACGAAATAACTCCATTTAAAGCGTTAATGTCTTCAATGGCGGCAACAATTGGAACGGGCTCAATTGTTGGTGTTGCAGTTGCTGTTTCAAAGGGCGGACCTGGTGCCGTTTTTTGGATGATGATGTTTGGGTTTTTTGGAATGGCTTTAAAATGTGCAGAGGTTTTTCTTGGACACAGATACAGAAAGGTGAACGCCGATGGAACAATCACAGGTGGGCCTTTTATTTATTTGAGAGATGGTCTTGCTGAAATGGGCTTTGTTCGTCTTGGGAAGTTTTTAGCTATTACATTTGGAATTTTGTGTATACTTGGTCTTTTTGGAATGTCAGGATTTCAGGCAAATCAAGTCGTTACGCTTTTAAGCAATGGACAAGAGGGCTTCACTCCACTAAAAATCGCATATTCTCTTGCATTAACAGCGTTTTGTGCTTATATAATAATTGGCGGGGTACAACGAGTATCGTCATTTGCAAGCATATTTGTCCCATTAAAGGTTGGTCTTTATGTTGGAGCCGTTCTTCTGATTATCCTCTCCCACCCAATTCAACTTGTTGCTGGCGTTAAATTGATTTTCACAGAAGCGTTTAATTTTTCTTCAGGAATGACGGCATTTTTTGCAATGGTTGTAATTGGTGCAAGGAGAGCCTTGATGGCATGTGAAGCGGGGCTTGGAACCTCACCAATCGTGAACGCATCTTCAAATGTGAAGTATTCACAAAGACAAGGAATTCTTAACATTTTTGACCCATTCGTAACAACTTGGCTTGTTTGCGTGGCAACATCACTTGTGTTAATTATGTCCGGTTTTTACACACAAACTTCTTTGAATCCTGCAATTTTAGTGCGAAATGCTTTTACATCGTACCACGAAATTTTCGGATACATTATGGTTATTTCTGTGATTATTTTTGGTGTTGCAACTGTTTTTTCTGTGTCATACTACTTTATGCAAGCGGGGAAGGCTTTAAAAATTCCCACATCATTACTATACACATCCTTCTTCACATTTTTGTTTTTGTCAGGAATATTGCATTTTGATACAGTGATAACATTTACGGATACGCTCCTCGTTCTTATGACAATTATTAATACACTTGGTATGTACTTCCTTTCTGGGAAGATTGTACGTGAATTTAGAGACTATTTTAAGTTTCACAAGAACGACACAGAGTAATGGCGTATGTATCATTTTTTACAACTTGTCTTACTTGGTGCACTATTTGGCTCTTCAGCGATGATGTTCAAATTCCTCGCTGGCGAACTTTCGATCTATTTCACCGTATTTTTACGCCTCCTTGTTGGAGGACTTACCTTGATGATTTTTTGCATTTACACTAAAACGCCAATAATAATGCTAAAAAACTTGCATAAATTGGCATTTGTTACTATTGTAAATTTTGTTATACCATTAGTCCTCTTTTGTAATGCAGGAAAAATTCTTGATAGCAGTATTGTTTCGATTTTAAATGGAATGTTTCCTGTTTTTACAATCATTTTTGCACATTTTATTTTAAATGACAAAATATCTTTCACGGGAAGTATTGGCATCGTCTTAAGTATGCTTGGCGTTTGCGTGTTAAACCTCAAGAATGGATTGCATTTTGAACTTAATCAGGTTTTGGCAGCGATAATGATAATTATTGCAACAATATGTTATGCAATTTCAACAATATTCACCAGAGTTCAATGCAAAGACATTCCGCCTCTCACAAATGCAACGGCCGGAATTGTTCTTGGTGCAATACTTCTTTCACCTTCGACTTTCTTTGAAAATAATATGACAGCATTGCTGAATTTTAAAATTGTCCTTGCCATACTTTATTTTGGAATTTTCTCTACTGCAATAGCTTATGCAATTCTGTTTCATTTAATTAAAGTACGCGGTGCAACATTTGCGGCGAATTGTTCTTTTTTAACTCCAATTTTTGGAACAATTTATGGAATGATTTTTATGCATGAACAAATGACTCAATCAAGAGTTGTTGGAGGTTTGTTAATTTTAACAGGTCTTGCATTGATTCTAAAATTGTATCCTAAATTTTCAAAATGAATAAGAGTAAGGCACTTTTTTTGGATAGAGATGGTGTTATTAACAAAGATTTCGGGTACGTCTACAAACCAGACAACTTAATCATTCTTGATGGTGTTTTTGATCTTTGTCAAAAAGCAAAGCAGCTTGATTACAAATTAATCATCGTAACAAATCAATCAGGAATTGGAAGGGGATATTATACCGAAGAAGACTTTTGGCTTTTTATGGATGCGATAAATCTGGAATTTGCAAAATATGAGTTAATTTTTGATGGGATATACTTTTCACCATACCATCCAGATGCGGTAAATCCAAAATATAAATTTGGCAAAGAGTTGCGAAAACCAGATACCGGAATGATTTTGCAAGCACAGAAAGATTTTAATATTAACCTTTCACAATCCGTTTTAATTGGTGATAAAATAACTGACATTCAAGCTGGCATGAAAGCTGGTGTTGGAAGAAATATTTTAATAACGAACGATGTATCGTGTGTTATTTTGTAATAGCAACGAAGCCTGTTTTATTGTTGATTTTCTGATTAATGGTCCCAAATATTTCGGGGTTAACTCGATATTTTTCCTGAATGTAGCCTTGTAATGCATACGCCTCCAACAGTGCTTTATACACGCTGGCAGTTGAATTTCCAGTGTTGATATTATTCAGGAGAATTTGTGCATCTTGATTCGAAATGGCTCGAATCATTTGCAAAATTGCAACAAGTTCATCTTCGGAAAAATCAAAAACCGCAACATTTTCTTCAGAATACAAAAGTTTCAACGAAGGAAGGTTATCAATTTTATTAATATGCTCAAGTTTGCTTTCCTTTCTATGAGAAATTTGATAAAACACAGAATTTGCAAGTACGCTATTTTTTTTGATCGAAGTCCTACTGATGCTACTATCTAGGGATTCAATTACACCGGCAATAAACACATATCCAGTCAAAATTCCAACAAAAACACCAAGAGTTTGGCGAAGATGCAATGAGACATCTGGTAAGAAAAACCTTTCTTCAAATTTATTAAGCAAGTGAACGAAAATTTTGTAAAATATTGTTATCAAGCAAAAATTAACTAGCACAATTGTGAGGACGCCAGCCAGAATTTGACTTGGCACCGCGGACGATATTAATGCATAAATTAACGGAAATGTTTTATAAAAAATCAAAACACTAAAAAATGCAGGAAGTAAAAACGATTTACGAATTCCAAGTGCTTCTTTGTAACCTTGGTGTGCCAACGCTGCTATTGTTAAAAGACCAATTGCATCAATAACGATTATCATTTTAGAATAATATTAAGCACCTTTCCTTTGATAAAAATTGTTTTCATAACTTGTCCTGATGCAAAAAGTTCGGCGATTTTACCATCCTCCTTCACCAACACGATTGCACTTTCTTCTGTTGCCTCACTTAAAAGTTCAAGAACTTTTTTCATTTTTCCATTAATTTGCACAGTCAATTTGAAAATTTCCCGCTTATGAACTTCTTGAACTATTGGAAATGTCAGTGATGTTATATCGCATACGAAGATTTCTTCGTACAGTTTTGTTGCAATATGTGGGCAGATGGGGAATAGAAGTTGAAGAAAAATGCCAAAATCCGCCTTTGAATTCTTACTTGAACCACTTTGAATGATGGAAAATAGTGTATAAAGATTGGCAATTACTTTATTCAGCAGTAAATTTTGCATATTGTGAATATATTCGGCAATGATCTTTTGAATGGCAGCATTATGTGGTTCTTCATCCACAATATTTTTCATTTCAATGCCAAACTTCCAAACTCTTTGCAAAAATTTACTTACAGAGGCAACACCAGCGTCGCTCCAATCAAAATCTCTTTCAATAGGACTATCTGAAATTATAAAAAACCTTGCGGTATCTGCCCCATATTTTTCAATAATTTCAACAGGCGAAACAATGTTTTTCTTGGATTTACTCATTTTAATAGATTTTCCAACTTCGACTTCAATACCTTCCGCTTCGAATTTTTGTGCTTCCTGCGGGGAAAGCCATTTGCCATCTTTTTTAAATGTTTTATGACAAACCATTCCTTGTGTAACCAATTGGCGAAAGGGTTCCGTTGGAGTTGAAACATTTGTTGAAGATTTTTCGAAAAACCTCAAAACTGCGGTGTATATTGTACTAATTTTACCATCTTCCCTTTTAATGTTCAGCAATTCCACTTCATTTTTGGCAATCCACTTAAATTCCGTTGCCTTGCCTTGCTCAAGCTTGAAATTATTCCAACTATGAACATTTATTGCAAACACCTTGTGATTGTGCGTTGTGCCGTTTATATCAAAATTTCCTTCAAAAGCATTATAACTCACCGACACAAGTTCAAGATTCAACTCTTCTTTTAATTCACGCCTTACGCAATCAACATCTGATTCATTTTTCTCCAAAATACCACCCGGAATTTCCCAAACATTTGGGTAGGATTTCCTGTTTTCCGAGCGTTTTTGTATAAATATTTCCCCATTTTCATTTTCAATAATGAATGAGACAAGCGTTGGCGTGTTTGCATCAATGCCATTGCCATAAACCCCGTGCCCGCATTTTTGTAACGCCATCACGAAAAACCGAGAATACAGCAAATGCAAAATTGCGTGTTCAACCCCGCCGATATACAAATCAACGGGTTGTGTGTTTTCAAATGGAACGTCGCTTTTTGGTGAGCAGAACCTCAAGAAGTACCACGAAGATTCAAAGAATGTGTCAAATGTGTCAGTTTCACGGGTGGCATTTGCTCCACATTTTGGGCATTTACAGTGTTTCCACGTCGTGTGTTCTGCAAGTGGGTTTTTTCCTTGCTCAAGATTGATGTCATTAGGTAATTGAACTGGTAAATCTACTTTTGGAACGGGTACAACTCCGCATTTTTCGCAGTAAATTATTGGAATAGGACACCCCCAGTATCGTTGGCGTGAAATTCCCCAATCACGCAGGCGATATGTCGTTTTGCGTTTTCCAAAGTTGTTTTCTTCAAGAAAATCCAAAATTTTGGTAACACCATCGAAAACTGAAAGTCCGTTTAGGAAATCAGAGTTCACCAAAGTTCCGGATTTTATTGTGTGGGGAAGTTCGCAGTCCGATTCAATTACTCGCGTGATTTCCAACCCATACTTCGCCGCAAACTCAAAGTCCCGTTCGTCGTGTGCTGGGCAACCAAAAACCGCACCAGTGCCGTATTCCATCAACACAAAATTGGCAATATAGACTGGAATTTGCTCCCCATTAGTAGGATTCCTTACAAAAATTCCTGTTGCAATTCCTTTTTTTTCTTGAGTATCCAAATCTTTTTGCGTTGAAACATTGCATTCACGCACAAAATTGGAGACTTCCTCGCTTTTTAGCATTTGCACCAGCGGATGCCTTGCGGAAATTGCCAAAAATGATGCTCCAAAAAGAGTTTCAGGTCGTGTTGTGAAGACCGTGATTTTATTTTGGTTTTCAATTTGCCAAAAAATACTCTCTCCAATATCACCACTTATAATTACACCATTTTGTTTAAAGCCTGATTTTGTAAGAACTTTTTGGCTTGTGATGTTTTTAAATGAAGTGATTGCACAAATTTTTGAAAAACTCAAGTTTTTTAACGCAAAATCAACAATTTTTGGAATAACGGCTGAAGCGATTCCTTGGTTATGGAATTCTTTTTTGAACATGTATCCAATTTCTGGCGTGCCATTATACAAGCTTGCACCGTGAACCGTTGTAATTCCACACCTGCCAACAAATGTTCCATCATTTTTGAAAACGAGCCAAAAATGTAGCCATTTTGCCATATTGGAATGAGTACAATCACCAAGACTTTCATCAATTTCATCAAGATACCTACTATCATTTTTAGTATATGGGCGAATGTCAAACCCTTCGCATTCAAGCTTTTCATTTGAAACGGAGTTTGAAATTATTTCAAAATCAACTTCTGCACCAATTGATTTCCCAATCCAGTTTTCTTGCATAGTTTTCACTTTGTCCGGCCAATTTGGAAGGGTTTCAAGTCCATCGAGTAAATTTTGTGAGAAATCCGAGACCTTTAAAAACCATTGGTTAAGTTCTTTTTGTTCAATTAAAGCCCCAGAACGCCAACCTCTGCCATCAATTACCTGTTCATTTGCAAGAACGGTGTTATCAATAGGATCCCAATTCACAAAGGACTTCTTCCTGTAAGCGATTCCGTTGGCAAGGAAATCCAAAAAAATTGACTGACTGTGTTTGTAATAGTCTGGAAGACACGTTGTTATTTCGTGATTCCAATCAAAGTCAAACCCTAATGCTTTAAATTGTGATTTCATGTTTGCGATGTTAGAAAGCGTCCACTCCTTTGGATGAAGACCAAATTCCATAGCGGCGTTTTCTGCTGGCAAACCAAATGCGTCCCAACCAATCGGGTGAAGAACTGAAATTCCGTTTAATTTATTAAAGCGAGTAATAACATCGCCAATTGTGTAATTGCGAACGTGTCCCATATGAAGATTTCCCGATGGATATGGAAACATTTCAAGAATATACTTCTGATAACTCTTCGTCGTCGTTATAACGCTTTCCCACTTTTTTTGACAAAACTTCTCGATCTCAGTATGGTTATAACTTGAATTGGATTGCCGATTTGTTTGCATAATTTTATTGATTTTTTTATTGATTATACTAGTGAAAGTCTTATAAAGATGTAAAATATATTTTTCAATAAAATTTTATGGAATTCAAGTGGAATGATGAGAATGGACAAATAATTTCTTGTTTGGAGAAAAACAAAATTTTAAATGAAAGTATTGCGGAAGTTGGACAGACACTAAAAGATTCGTACGAGGATGCCACTTTGATGGGCGTTTCCAAGGAAAGCTTTATGACTAATCTTCAAGCACTAATTCAGCGGACTTTGAAATAGAATTTTTTAAAAATAACAAAATAATTTTATCACTCACTTCCCATTCAAGAACGATTGGAATAATTTTTGCAATGTTTTCTCGAATGTTTGTTTTTTTTGTGTTTGGCATTTCAAGAATAATTATTCCATTTTTCACAAGTGAATGTTCTTGCAAGGCTGCAATTGTTTTTAAAATCTGTGATTGTGCGGCGATGTATGGTGGGTCAACAAAAATGATATCACACTGTTCTTTAATTTTACATCTTGGGAAGAATCCAATCCTTGCAAGGTAACTAATTTTCAACTTATCCGCATTTTTGTGGACCTGTGCAATATTTTCTTCGTTAGAGTCAACAAATGAAACGAGTTTTGCACCGCGAGAAGCAAACTCAAATCCAATCGATCCCGTTCCGCAGAAGCAATCAAGAACTTTTGCCCCAGAAATTTCTGTTTGAACTATTGCATTTTGTGCAAGCAAGTTAAAAAGCACATTTTTCGTATAGCTCGTTGTTGGACGCATTTGCTCGTTGTTAATTTGCGATGATGTTAAATCAAGCGTTCTTCCTTTAAGAGTTCCGGATGTAATCCTCATTTCTGATGAATAAATATTCCACAAATTAATTGACATTAATTGAAAATCAAGGGAAATTGTCTGAAAAAAACATCTTGTTACCGCGTTCTATCATAGTATAACAAACTATTTTTTTTATTTTTGAAACAATGAATTGCTTCGTTACAACTTCGATGCAATTCTTTTCAGAATTTTTCAATAATTTTCCTTGAATTTCAAAAAGGTTGACATATATAGTAGGTATAACTTATTTTAAACAATATGTCTTGCCACGAACACCACGCACATGAGCACAACAAAGGAATGCTTACAATTGGCGATTCCCTTCCAGAATTTTCTCTTAAGGCTGTCAAAGCAGGCGTCTACCCTTCAAGCCCCGCAGAAGCCTTCTTCACAATTGATAACAACACCTACAAAGGAAAATGGTTGGTTCTTTTCTTCTGGCCGAAAGACTTCACATTCGTGTGCCCAACTGAAATTGCCGCTTTTGCAAAATTAAGTGGTGATTTCGCCGACCGTGATACTCAAGTCATTGGTGCAAGTACGGACAACGAATTTGTTCACCTTGCTTGGAAAAGGGACAATGTTGATTTAAAAGACCTTTCAATTCCAATGCTTGCCGATGTTGGTGGAAAATTTACAGAAGCTCTTGGAATTATGCACAAAACTGCACTTGTTGCAAACCGTGCAACTTTCATTGTTGATCCTGAAGGAATTGTTCGTCACGCTTCAGTAAACGATTTAAGCGTTGGAAGAAATCCAAATGAAGTTCTTCGCATTTTGGACGCCCTTCAAACGGACGAACTTTGCCCTTGCAACTGGAAAAAAGGAGACGCTACTCTTTAGTTCTTCACATACGGCAACCTGAGGGAAGAAATTCCCTCAAACTTTTTTTCAATCAACTTTCTCACATTTTCATGACTCTTGAACAGCTTCTAAATTCCCTACCTGAATACGCGAAGGATATTAAAATTAACCTAAAAAATGTGCTAGATGTTGAACGTTCAAGGCTTTCACCAAAGCAAATTGCAATCGTTTCTTTGGCATGTGCCATTACAACCAAAAACAAAGAGATTATTGCTGCAATTGAAGAAAATGCGAAACTGGTTCTTGACGAAAAGGAATTTAATGCAGCAAAGGGTTCGTCTGTTATTATGGGAATGAACAACATTTATTACCGCTTCACTCACCTTGTTTCGAATAAAGCCTATGAAGCAATGTCGCCAGCGTTGCGTATGCAAATTATTGCAAACCACGGAATTGATAAACTTGATTTTGAACTTTCGTGTTTAGCAGTTTCTTCAATAAATGGTTGTGGAGCATGTATCGATTCACACGAATCCGTTTTAAAAAAAGAAGGCTTTGATGAGGCTAAAATTCAAGATGCGATTAAGATTGCCGCTGTAATTAACGCAACTTCATTTGCTTTGTAAGATTTACTTGCAATAGCAGTAAAAATAGCATATAATGATATTATTATTTTATCATAGTATATGCAAAGGAAAGAAGTAACTAAATCGGATGCAACGCCAACGTACATAATCCAATTTGATAAAAATACATACTTTCCAAATGCAATGATATTTGACGCTAAAGAATTTACAGCGGAAATTTCCCCAAATCGCACCTCAATTAACATCAGTGCTTGCACTGTGGAACAGGGTGATTTACTTATCACTAAGAGAAGGATTAATATTGGAAAGATATCATCATCCGGAAATGGTGTAATTAATAACGTATACAGCTACGACGAAGTGAATTCTTTCAGCGTTATAGTGTTAACAACAAGAATTATTACTAAAACAAAGGAAACGTTAGGTCTTTAAAAACCTCGTTATTCCAAGAATTCCAGCAAAGCCAATGCACGAAATCGTAATAAAACCCGCAGTCCATGAATAATATTGGGCAACAGCTCCAAGGATGATCATCAAAATACAATAATTCATACCAAATGCCATTGAAATACAGGAAGTTGTTGTTGCACGGGAAGAAGACTTTGCTTGTGCTTGTATTTTTGGGTCAAAAACCATATTTTTCAACCTATCCATCCACCATAGTGGAAAAACCATAAAAATTGACCACCATTTTCCAAAAAACATACCAACGATTACAAGAATCACAACAAAAAACATAATATTCTTCATAACTTTCACGCTTGTATTTTGAAAATATCGAACGAAAAGATATGTAATGATTGCTTCAAAAATTGTGTTAAAACCAAAAATTCTTGCAATGTTTTCCTTAAGCCAGCCAAGCTCCATTGCTGTGATTATAGCCATATCGCCAAGTGTGCAATTAAGGGCACCATAAACAATTGAAATCAAGGCAAGATATCGCACTGTTTTATTGTGAAGCAATGTTTTTCTTCCTTCAACAAATATTTCACGAAAAGAATGAGCTTCATCCACAGTTTTTGTGCGAGGAGTCTCCTTCATAAATAGTGTGAAAATTAGCAATGAAGTGAACGAAAGTGCAAGCGAAACAACAATAATTACATAATAGCCGTGTTTCATTAAAAATGAAGAAGAAAAAAGTGCAGTCGAAAGCCCTAACGAAAATGCTATATGGTAAAATGATAACGCTTTTTGATATTTTTCCTCTTTCCCAATTGCTTTGAGTTCATCGTAAATAAGAGCTTCAATCGTTCCAGAAAACAACGCAACGCCAACTCCAGCAAGAACCATGTGTATAATAAAGGCAGATTGTGATTGTGAAAATAGGAAAATTGCATTGCAGAAAATAAACATTACCGATGATGCCATTATTACTTTTTTACGGGAAAATTTATCCGCAATAAGCGATGATGGTATTTCAAACAAATTACATGCAAGAAAAAATGAGGCAAATGTAAGACCGATTGCGAGTGGTGAGATCCCCGATTCCAAAATGAACGGTGAAAACATTCCAACAATTGGTGCGGACATTAAGAGGTATCGGTATAAAAAAATAACAGAAACAATGCGAAACATTTAGTGCATTTAAAACTAGTTTGTTACCAAACTGCTGCTGTTTTGAATGTCAAGCCTTGCGTGTGATTCTCTGATAGCTTGCTGAAATGATATTTTGTTGGAAATTTGAAATTTATTTAAAAAAGTTCTTGACAGTCACCAAAAAATAGTGTAGTATCAATTACATTAACAACTAGTTAATGCTTCATAAAGCTGTTTTCGGGGGCTGAAACATGCCCCCTTC
Organism: Rickettsia typhi; assembly: GCA_945861725.1. Classification (GTDB taxonomy): domain Bacteria; phylum Pseudomonadota; class Alphaproteobacteria; order Rickettsiales; family Deianiraeaceae; genus CAJQOT01. The sequence goes on along the minus strand of CAMAVJ010000003.1, from coordinate 71,118 downwards.
GTTTTTTCTTGCTGTTTTCAGTTTAAATATTGCCATAAATAACTTTTGTTTTTTTTCCTTTTATTGTATTTAAAAGGAAATTTTGAACATCCCCAATTGAAATCGATTCCACTTTTGCAATAATTTCGTCGCTTGGAATATACCTTCCAAATGAAAGAATGTTTGATATTCCTTTTTGAGACCTTGCCCCAGTACTTTCATTTGCAAAAAGAATTGACGATTTATATTGCTCAAGAACTTTTGACAGTTCATTTTGTGCGATATCATGCGTTGCACGTGAAAATTCCTTAAGCAAAACCTCTTCAAGTTGGACAACATTTTCTGGAGACGTTCCCGAATAAATTGAAAACATTCCAGAATTTCTCTGTGCTTCGTAAAAGCATGAAATCGTGTAACAAAGCCCAAGTTTTTCACGGATTTCTTGAAATAGACGCGAAGACATTCCTCTTCCAAGAACGGCAGATGTTACGCTTGCTACGTAATAATCAGGATGGGTGAACGGAACCGATTCAAATCCCATTACGAATTGGACTTGTGTCAGGGAATCTTTAGAAATTTTACTTTCGCCGCCAATATACTGGCAATGTGTGATTTCCTGCGAAACTTTTTTTTGTTTCATTGAACCAAAGTGTTTTTCCGCTAAATCAAAAACTTTCTGTGCTTCTACATTTCCCGCCACTGAAAAAACAATGTTTTCAGGAACATACTGCCCATCGATGTAATGTTGAAGATTGTGTTTTTGAAATGATTTAATATTTTCTTCTGAACCAAGAATTGTCCTTCCAGCCGGAGTATCGCCATAAGCCTGTTCTTTGTAGTAATCAAAAACGACATCATCTGGTGCATCAAGTGTTGCAGCCAGTTCTTGTAAAATAACACCTCGTTCGCGTTCAAGCTCCACTTCGTCAAACGTTGAATTAAGCAGAATATCCGCAAGAATATCCGTTGATTGTTCAATATGAGAATTGAGGGATTTAATATGGTAGACGGTTTTGTCATTACTTGTAAAGGCGTTCATTGAGCCGCCAAAACAATCGACTTCATTTGCAATTTCAAAAGCCGTGCGTTTTTTCGTGCCTTTAAATGCCATATGCTCTAAAAAGTGTGAAATCCCATTTTGGACTTTTGTTTCGTTAAAACTTCCAGTTCCGGCACCAATTGATATCGTACACGATTGTACATCACGCATTTCGTCAACAATAATTCGTAATCCATTATTTAGTTTATGTTCTTTTACCATCTGTTTTTTATGAAATAATTTTTTTTTCTTCGGAGGATTGTATTACAATGAAATTCGGATTTACTCTAAGAGAGCATGGTCCATTTTCTTTGCTGACACACGGGGATGTTAAATCTCCTTTTTTTGTTTTGCCTGTCATTTCTTCTTTGTTTGAACACCCAGTTGTGAGAAAATAGCCAAGTAGTGTGATAATAAGAATTATAACTTGAATAAGAGTTTTTGAACGACAACCCACCATTTTCACAAAAAAGTTTGTATGCAATATACAATTAATGGTTGGCGGAAAGTCAAGGAAATTATTGAGCAAATTTTATGTAAAGAGGTAAAGAATTTAGGAATTTTTTTGATGATATTGAAAATAAAAAAATGTGTAAATTGCTTGAACCACCACCAGCCTTACCTTAAAAGCTGGTGGGTGCGGGAGGACTTGAACCTCCGACCTCGTCCTTATCAGAGACGCGCTCTAACCAACTGAGCTACGCACCCAATTTCATTAGTTCTTCATTGAACTTCACGCACATAAAATGGTAAGAAAATAAAAATCAAGCTTTTTTTCAAAATTCTGGTAATTATATACTTATTCCCCCTGTTTAGAATTTGTCAGTTATTTTACCAATAACAAAAGCTACAAAGCCACCGCTTAAAATATCACCAATCATTTTCTTCTGCATATCAGTAAGCCACGCCATATTTTCTGGCAAGATAAAATGTAAAACATAAATTACAATCACGGTACCTATTATAACATAGCAAGAAATAGCGACAAGACACAAAACAATATGCTTTGCGGTATCAAAAAATTTTGCAATTCTATCTGTATTTGTTGAAGTGGGGGTTTTAGTTAGAGAAGACCTCGCCATTATTACACAATTAAATATTCATTCGTGTAATCAGACCCTATTATATTTTTGACTCTAAATGCCATAGCAATTTCAGAAACATTGAAGTAATGTGCCATTTTTGAAATAGAATAGTCAAATTTATTCCATTTTTCTTTTACAGTGATTTCTGGCATTAATAACTCCGCAGCAAACTCATTAGCTTCACGCTCTCTTGTTACCTCTTCTTCGCTGTATTGTTTTCTATCTTTTTGAAATGTGTTATAAAGCGGTTCTTCAATTGAATTATTTGTTTCAAAATATTTTTGATGTCTAAAATAATGCCCAAGTTCATGTGCAATAGTAAAAATATGGCGTGTGCTTGAATGTTTATTATTTAGATAGATTGTAAAATTTTGGTCATTATCTTTTTCAATTTTGCCTGAAATATTTTCGGGCAAATCATCAAGAAAAATATTTATACCAAGTGCATTTGCAAACTCTACAATACGGAATGGTATTCTATTTTTAAATTTATCAAATATATTTTTTTGCTCATCGCTTAAAAAATCATCTATTATCATATAATTTATTATTATGTAATGTACATGTGTATACATATTTATTGAAAAATCAAGTAAAATCACAAAACTAAACTTACTTCCCCCTAAGACAAGAAATAATGCTTGACATTTAAAAACATAGTGATTATTATAATGTAATAGATAAATAAAAAATATATGGAAACTTTTAAAAACCTAATTGACTTAATGGAGTTTTTTCATTCAGAAGAGTTTTGCCATAACTTTTTAAAGAATATGTTTTGGGGTGAAAATCGTGAAAACAAAAAATGTCCCAACTGTTCTTCTTGCAATGTTAATGAATTTAAAGATTTTAAGAAAAATCGTTGCTATGATTGTAAATTTGAGTTTTCAATCCGTAAAAATACTATTTTTGATGACAGTAAAGTTTCATTGAAAAAATGGTTTATGGTTATATACCTTGCAAATTCAAACAAAAAAGGTGTTAATTCACACGCCGTTGCAAGACAAATTGGCGTTACACAAAAAACTTCTTGGTTTATGCTTCAAAGAATTAAGAACGCAAGCGTTGGTGCGATGTTCAAAAATGAATTTGAGGGCGTTACTGAAATTGATGAGGCGTATATTGGAGGTTCAGAGAGTAATCGCCACGCAAAAGATAAAAAAGAAAATTGTGAAAAGCCAAAAACAGTGGTACTTGGTATGGTTAATCGTGATACTGGCTGTGTAAAAGCAATGAAAGTTCCTTCAAACGAAAAAGACTTTTTACTTCCTAAAATCAATTTGAATGTGAAAAATGGCTCAACAATCGTTACGGATAGTTATCACGCATACAAAGATTTGAAAAAGAATTATGCTCACAAAAGCGTTAAGCATTCAGCTGGAGAATATGTAAGAATTGAGGCAAAAACTGCTTTCAAAATTCACACAAATTCAATAGAAGGGTTTTGGTCTTTGGTCAAAAGAACAATAAATGGAACTCACCACTGGATTTCTAAAAAACACACGAATAAATATCTTGCTGAAATGTCTTTTAGATACAACACAAAAGAACTTTCTGATAGTGCAAGATTTGTTAATTTTTTACAAATTGCTTTCAAAAAGCTAACATACAAAGATTTAATTTCCGCATAATATGAAAAATCAATTAGTGCATATTCCCGAGCTTCATAATAATGATTATGGTTTTTTTGATGTCGTTGCGGGGCTATGCAAGACAAATATAAACAAAGAGTTTTCTTTTACGGATATTTCAAGTGTTTGGAATAAACCAAAAAAAAGTGATATTACTGCAATTGATTTATTCTGCGGTTGTGGTGGTATTTCAAAAGGTCTTGAATTGGCAGGAATTAATGTCTTGGCTGGCTTGGATTTCTTCAAAGAAGCTGGTGAGACATATAAGCACAATTTTGACCATAAGTTTGTTTATGGAGATATAACAAAGAGTGAAACAAAAGAAGAGTTATATGCCACTATAAAACAAGAATTGAAAGGAAGGAAACTTAATATCGTTGCTGGTGGCTTTCCTTGTCAAGGGTTTTCAATGTCGGGAAAAAGGGATATGAACGACCCACGCAATAAACTATATTTAGAGGTTCTTGATATTGTCAAAACACTAAACCCTGAATTTATTTTTTTAGAAAATGTTAAGGGTTTGCTTTCAATGGACGGCGGAAAGGTAAAAAAACGCATTTTAGAGGATTTCCAAAATATTGGTTATGATATTCAAGCACATTTACTAAACTCTGCTGAATTTAATACTCCGCAAAAAAGGGAAAGGGTTGTATTTATTGGCAATAGAATTGGTAAAAAGATTTTATACCCACAGTCTATTGTTAAAAATGGTAAATATAAAACCACAAAAGATGCAATAGAGGATTTAATACACAAAGAGGAAAATATTGCATTTAATCACATTAAAACAAAGCACACAAAGGAAATGCAAAAAAGACTTTTAGAAGTTCAGGAAGGTAAAGGGCTTTATGCAAACTATTCCGATTCTTGGAAAAAATGTCCTTGGAATGAGCCTTCTTGTACTATTAAGGAGAACCACGGCGGAGTTAATATACATCCAAAACTTCCACGAGTTTTGACCGTTCGTGAGTGTGCAAGAATACAATCATTTCCCGATGACTTCATTTTTCAAGGCACGAAATCAAAACAATTGGTGCAAATTGGAAATGCAGTACCACCTAACCTTTCAAAGGCGGTTGGTTTAGCTATTTTAAAAAGCTATGATAAAATTTAAACAAGGTGGGAAGCCTGCTCTTTTTATTGAACTCGCAAAACCTGATGAAACTGGTAACTCAAGAAAGGTTTTTACCAGTGAGTTCGTAGGGAAATATGCAAAATTAAATAGCTTTGGCAATGGAGGTGATTGGTGTAGATCCGATGGAAACCTTGCCAAAATATACATCGTTGAAAGGTTTGTAGAAAAAGGTTCTATTGTTGCAATTCAACTTTTTGGACTTAATACGAAAAAGCAAATTCAAAAAGGAATAAGAAAGGATATTGCTAAACAAATTACCTCTCAAAGGTGTGCAGTTTTGGATATTGGCAATGTGGAAGTTGACCACAAAGACGGACACCGTGATGACTATGAGAATTTAAAGCCCGAGAATCAAACATTAGAGGATTTTCAGCCACTTTCAAAGGCTGCGAATAATGCAAAAAAACAACACTGCAAAGTATGTCGTACAACGAAACAAAGATTTGACGCAACAGTTTTAGGATTTTCAAAAGGAGCGTGGGCAGGAAATGGCAAATATCGTGGCACTTGCGTTGGTTGTTATTGGTACGATGTGAAAAAATTTAATCAAGAAATATCTAAAATCAAAAATGACGAGGGGGAATAAGTATATTATTACCAAAATTCTTGAAATTTAGACACTTAAAATCAATATACCTTATATAGAATTGAATGCAAATCCAATGAAATCGAAAGAGAGACCAACTCGCGTTTGAACGATTTCGTATTGTTTATCCTTAAGAAGGGCATTGATTTGGTTGGCATGACTATTATGCTCGAGTCCATTGAGATTCCATCCTTTTACAACGAGGTAGTTTGCATCAACAAAAACAGAAGTTGATGGAGAAAGTTTATAGGCAATTCCTAATCCAAAAAATTCATTTGTTGTGTAACCAAACGCACTCCCAATTTGGGCGTAACTTGCGCGAGACTTTGGACTGAATGATGTCCATGGGTTGCTCGTGTCATCTTTGATCTCGGAATCGTATAGTGAAATTATAGAAGGTTGTACTCCACCTATGAAATAAAGTGAAACGCGACTGATTTTATATGCAATCTTTCCATAAACTGTGCTTTTAAGGCGTACATCAAATGGTTGCCTTGATTGACTTGAGACTGTTTGGTTGAATATTGAACTTTCAAAATTGTCGCGTACTCCAATACCAAGGCTCATATTTTGTGTAATTGGCAACATAAATTCCAGTCCAAGCATCATATTTCCATTCAACAAAGTTTGTGCTGGAATTGTTTGTGTTGCTGGTTTTTGTGTGGGGTCTTGGTATTGCGAGCTTTGAGATGTTGTTTGGTACCCAGAAAAGCCTCCGTAAAGTGAGAAGGATGGTAAAAATGGTGATGAGCTTGTGATTTTTTGTATACCAGATTTCATATTCGTAAAGAGGCGTTGCCTTTCACTTTTACGCACAACATTTGCCGTACTTTCCCTTTCTTCGTACGAACCAGTGTTCGGGTTATAGCTAACTTGCGAAGCGTGTGCAATGTTTATGGTAGAAATCAATACGGCACCAAGTGTGAGGCTCAAGATAAAGCTTATGCGCAAAATCAGAATGTGCTTCATTGAGTGTTTTAAATGTTCTGGGAAATTTTATCAAGCAATGCGTTTATGAAACCGATTTCTGGTCCATCAAAGAAGGCGTGTGTTAAATTCGTGTATTCACTCATAACAATTTTTGCTTCAACTTTTGAATTAAACATAAGCTCATAAGTTCCACAACGAAGAATGGCAGCAATTGTTCCATCAAGTGTTTCCATTTTCCATGGATGCTTAAGAAATCCTTGGATTGTTGTGTCAATTGCCGGCATTGATTCAATTGTGTTTTGAATTACAGAGTGAAGGAATTTTTCATCAAGCTTTTGCGTTTTACGAGTATCACCGTATCTATCCGCGTAAAAAACCGTTTTGTAGAAATAAACGATTGTTGCAAGGATATTTCGACCTATTGCCTGCGGAGTTTTACCTTCCGCTTCACCAGATGCGAGCATTGTGCTATAAAGGAAGATGGATTGAACAAATGCAAGCCTTGTAACTCTTTTGCGGTTTGTTATAAATGTTTCGAAGCGTGAACGCATTTCTTCTGGTGGTAATTCACTTTTTTCCACCTGTTGTCTAATAGACTTAAAAGGATTTCTATTCATACAAAAACAGCTTTATTTAAAATAATAAATTGAGTAAATTCGTAAAGAAAAATAAATGTCAAGAAATTATTTCAAATAGAAGTGTCGCTATCGCAATCTTTAAATGCTCATCACCGTCAATACATTTGCAATACATTTGTTATTAACGAGGCAATCTTTTTCTTGAAAAAATAAAAAGTGTACTTTATCAATTATGGATAACAATTTCCTATTCAATGTTTGAATTTATTCTGGCAAATATTTTACAAATTGGCATAACAATAGGGGTATTGCTTGCCTCATTTGCATACTTAACGCTTGCCGAGCGGAAAATCATTGCATCGATGCAATTTAGAACAGGTCCAGCTGTAAATGGTCCTTTTGGTCTACTTCAACCTATCCTTGATGGCATCAAACTACTCTTGAAGGAAATTGTAATTCCAAATAAAGCGGATAAATACACATTTGTGATAGCACCAATGATAACATTCTTCCTTGCATTGCTTGCTTGGGCAGTGATTCCAATGTTTGAAGGCGGAGCACTAGCAAATGTTAACTTTGGCGTACTTTACCTTCTTGCAATTTCTTCACTTGGAGTCTACGGCATAATTATTGCCGGGTGGGCCTCTGGTTCTAAATATCCATTTTTTGGAGCAATTCGTTCCGCAAGCCAAATGATATCCTATGAAGTTTCGATGGGACTCGTTATCGTTTGCGTTTTAATGTTATCTGGAAGTGCGAATATCGATGCAATTGTTCACGCACAAGCGGATCGCTGGTTTATTTTACCCCTTTTCCCGCTTTTTGTAATATTCTTAATTTCAATTCTTGCGGAAACTAACCGCCATCCTTTTGATCTTCCAGAAGCGGAGGCGGAACTCGTTGGTGGATTTAATACAGAATATTCGTCAATGGGCTTTGCTGCTTTTTTTATTGGGGAATACATTAATATGATTTTAATGTCCGCATTTACTTCGCTCCTTTTTCTTGGTGGATGGCTCGCACCGTGTAAGGCACTTGAATTTATTCCACCATTTTTCTGGATGGTTATTAAAATTTGTGCAATTTTATTCTTTTTTATCTGGGTTCGTGCGGCATTGCCTCGTTACAGATTCGACCAGTTGATGCGTCTTGGTTGGAAGATCTTCCTTCCAATATCCCTAATTGGCGTTGTTGCAACGGCAACTTGTGTTGTGTTTTTTAATTAAACCTCACCATTTTTCACTTAATTTATACTCAACGCACACAAAGTGTGGTGTTGCAAAATTTCACTCACAATCCCTTCCAAATCCTACAAAATTCATCAATTTCGCTTTCCGTGTTTGAAATTCCAACACTAACTCTTATCGCACTCGAAACAATTTCATCGGGAAGGTTCATCGCCTGTAAAACATAGGATTTCGAAACGACTCCAGCCGAACAAGCTGAACCAGCGGAAACGCAAATATCATTTTGGTCAAAAATCATCAATTGCTCCGTGCTTGGAATTCCAATTTTTGCAATGCATGATGTATTGGAAATGCGGTCAAATTCTACTCCAATCACAACTCCCCCGTGACTTTGAACACAATCCTCCAGTTTTTGCCTCAGTTTTTGTGTGTCATTTTGATATTTTTCCAAATATTCATCACAATTCACCATTTCAATAGCGTGCGAAAGAGCAACAATTGCCGGCAGATTATAAGTTCCGGCGTGAAGGCTTTCATTTTGGGAGCCTCCAACCACAATTGGCGAAATTGGGTAGGATTTGCTAAAAACCAAGCAGGCAATTCCGTGAGGAGCGTGAATTTTGTGTCCGGAAATCGTAATTGCATCAATTTTGCCACTGGAAAGGTCAATTTTGCGTTTTCCTGCGAATTGGACGGCATCCGTGTGAAGAAATTTCGTTTTTTTGAGGTTTTCAACATCATTCACAACGCCCGTAATGTTATTTGCCCAAATAATCGACGAAAATTCACAGTTTTCAGCGATTTCGTCGCTTCCATTTGGTAAATTTCGAACAGATTCGTGTTCAAACGGCGAGCGATAGAAATTTTTGCCACTCAATGCCAAATTGTTTGCCTCTGTGCCTGATGATGTGAAGATTATGTCGTAATTTGAGGGATTTTGGCAATTTAACGCCTTCAAAATGCGATTTTTGGCTTCCAAAAGGTGTTTTTTCGCAATTTTGCCAGATTTATGCACCGAAGAAGGGTTTAAAAAACCCAATCCATAAATTTCGTTCATTTTCTGCAAAATTTCCGGTGCAATTTGGGTGGTTGCGTTGTGGTCAAGGTAGGTCATTTAGGGTGTATTTTTCTCATAAGATTAAACATCGGACGCGATAGCAGACAATCGGTATCCCTTAAATACTTAAATGTCGCATACGACGATGAAGATAAAAGTTTTGTTTCCAATATCTCGCCTTTTGCTAAATCTCTCTTTTTAAAATATTTTATATGCTCCAAAGCTTCATTGACTTTCCCTTGAAACAATTCTGCGCTTTCCTTGATGCATTCATCCACTGCATCTAATTTATCCTTATTTTCGACTTCAATATCCAATACAAGATGGTATAAGCAATCATTGTGTTTGTCAATTGCAAGCAATGTTTCTTGCAACATTTCATAATCCTTATCCAACTCCTCCTTTTTCAACCTCTCCTTTCTCTCGTTGTGATATTGCACATACATAAACAGCAAAGTTCCAGCGGTAATTATTCCGCTAAACCAAGTGCCAATTGCTTCAACAATGCTCCAATTTATCGCCATACTAATGCTCATCCCATTTAATTGACGAAATATCAATGCCCTCTTGGTGCATTTCCCACAGTGGCGAAAGTTCACGCAGGTTGGCAACTTTGCTTTTCACAAGGGCGATGGCGTAATCCACCTCTTCTTCGGTGGTGAATTTTCCAATTCCAAAGCGAATTGATGTATGTGCGAGTTCTTCGGAAACTCCTAACGCACGAATGACATACGAAGGTTCCAAGCTTGCAGATGTACAAGCCGAACCGGAAGAAACGGCAAGGTCAGAAATTGACATTAACATTGATTCCCCTTCAATAAACGCAAATGAAATGTTCAAGTTGCCGGTAATGCGTTGGTGTTCATCGCCATTAAGGTAGGTTTCCTCCATCGTCAGAATCTCGCTTTTCATTTTTTGTGCAAGTTTGCTTATGCGAGCATTATCCGCCTCCATTTCGTTTTTGGCAATTTCAGAAGCCAAACCAAACCCAACAACAAGTGGAGTTGGAAGCGTTCCCGAGCGAAGTCCGCGTTCTTGCCCACCACCTTGAAAAAGCGGAGCCAAACGCACCCTTGGTTTTTTGCGAACGAATAGTGCTCCAACTCCTTTTGGTCCATAAACTTTATGTGATGAAATTGAGGCTAAATCAATGTTCATTTTTTCAACATCAATTTCAATCTTCCCAAACGCTTGGGCAAGGTCGGTATGGAAGAAAACTCCATTTGCACGAGTAATTTTCCCAATCTCCTCAAGCGGTTGAATTACTCCGATTTCATTATTTACGCCCATTACCGAAACAAGCAATGTTTTTGGTGTTATTGTTTTTTTGAGAAGTTCTAAATCAACAATTCCATTTTGTTGAACTGGAAGAAATGTGACTTCAAAACCCTTCGTTGAAAGATGACGCACAGCGTTAATTACGCATTTATGTTCAGTTTCAAGAGTAATTATGTGATTTCTTTCTGAATTTCCATAAAATTCCGCAAGACCATGAATTGCAATGTTATTGGATTCCGTCGCTCCTGATGTGAAAATAATTTCCTTTTCATTTGCATTAATAACAGATGCAACTTGTTTTCTTGCGATTTCAACCTTTTCTTCAGCAATCCAACCAAAAGAATGACTTTTCGAGTGAGGATTTCCAAAATCTTCACGCATTTCTGTATTGATTACGTCAGCAACGCGAGGATCGACCGGAGTTGTTGATTGGTAGTCCATGTATATTGGCAATTTTATTGACATATATTTCGTAAAAGATTGTTATTTACAAAATTACCCGATGCAATTAGTCAAGCATTTTCTTCTTAAATTGATAAAGTTAGATCTTTAATATCAATTCCGCCGCCAGATTCACTACCAAGGCAAAATTGTCTTGCTTTGGAACGAAGTTCCAGAGCTTGTGGAATATTTTTTTCAAAGTATTCAATCTGATTTTGAAGAAGATTTTCTAAAAACATTATAGATTTTTCTGAAATTGAGCCTTCGTTTGTCCTCAATGAAACCTTTCCATCAATTTCCGTTACTCCAACAATTGCAAAATGAAATGGCTTTGAACGCTCAACGCCAAGCATTTCAGAAATGATATCAAAAATTGTAACTTGTTTTTCAGCTTCTCCTTTAATTCCACTTGCAAGAAATTCCCAAATAACTTCAGAAATTTCACAAATACATTCATCAATGCTACTTTCTTCTTGTTTTGTAAATTCGAATAGTTCTAATTCGCTCATAATAAAAAACTGTAAAAACTGGTTTAATAAAGTACTATGAGTAAAATAAAAAGCAAGATTATTATCGCCAACGCAGGTTCTGGCAAAACATACAGCATTGTTCAACATATTAAAGAAATTATTGAAGCTGGATTCCAACCTTCATCAATTTTATGTATAACATTCACAAACCCTGGAAGAGACGAAATGCAAAATCGCCTTCAAAAAGATATTCCAAATTTAAAATCTCTGCCAAAAATTGTAACATTTCACTCCCTTTGTAAGGAAATTATTGATACATTCACGCACGAACTCAATATGCCGTATGACTACACAATTGTCGATTCCGATGCCGAACTATCCTTTGAGATTGAAAATGCCTTACTTACAAGTAAATTATTTCAGAAGTTTATCACCGATTTCAAAATTTCTCCAAGTGCATTTTCAAATATAATCGCATCATTTTACAAAGAGTACCACAAACTCAATACAAGTAAGGAATATCGCCTTGTATTGATTCGCGAAATTTTTGAACTTGAAGGCGACACACTAAGTTCATCACAAACAAAAGAAAAAATACTTTCCGATGTCCTACAAAGCATCCCAACCGAAATGTTACAATCAGTTGGTGGATCTATTCTTGAAAAATCTCTTCCAAAAATTTACGAAATCGCCAAAAAATACGAAGAGTTCGCGATCGATTCAAGTGCAATCAAGGATGTTGAAGATTTATGCATATTGGCTGGAAAATCAACAAAGAAGAATACGGATTATGTTATCTACAAAGAGTTTCTAAAAAATTCACAAAGCCAATTGCAAAACATCATCACATTTGAAAAATGTTATGCACTAAACGACATTGCTGGGGAAATTATTTCCGAAATTGAAAAAATAAAAAAAAAATTAAGGAAATACACATTTAACGACTTAATTCACAAAGCACTCGAAATTCTTGAAAATCCTGAACTGCGTGATTTCGCAATTTTCAAATTCGGCAGCACATTTGCACACATTTTGGTTGATGAAGCACAAGACACTAACGAGTACCAATGGCAAGTTTTATCACACTTTATCGAAGAACAGGTGGCTTACGGAATGGAAAAAAGCTCACTTTTCATCGTTGGCGATACAAAACAAACAATTTACTCATTCCAAGGTGCAAAATCAACAATTATGGAAGAAGTTTATACAAAATATTCACAATTTCTTGAAAGACATTTTTTAACAAAATCGTTTCGAACAACTCAACCAGTTTTGGATGTCATAAATAACTTACCATTTTTAAATAACGAACAAAAACACATTTCACACTTTGAACAAAATAAGGGCTTACGCGATGGCTTTGTTGAAATAATTCGAATAAATCAAAAAATTGATGAAGAATACGCTTACATCGCACAAAAAACCGTTGAATTTGTTAAAAGCCTTATTGGAAAGCAAGTGAATCACGAAAAGTATCACAATAAAATTCTTGAACCACGCGATTTTGCAATTTTACTCAAAAAAAGGTCTGGAAAAGTAATTTCCGCACTTAAAGATGCTTTTTTTCAAGCAAGAATTCCTATTTCATTCAGCGATAAAATCGATTACAGAAAATCATTTTGCATATTAGATTTCATCGCAATTTTAAAACTTTGCATCATCAGTTACGACAATCTTTCACTTTACGGACTACTAAAGAGCCCAATTTTTAACATAGACGAAAATGATTTTGAAGTGGAATTTCATCACGAATTTCAACAAAATATTGAAAATAATCTATTACTCGAAAAATTTCCATCCGTCAATGTAGTTATCGAAAAATTTCGAGAAATTTTAAATAATGACGGCATCTTTATCTTTTTTAAAAGAATATTTGCAGAATTTGGACAAAACTATTCAAAGCACGAACAAAATATTCTGGAATCTTTCTTTAAAACGGCGACAAATTGCGACCAATACAACCCCATAAAATTCATCCAAGAATTTGAAGCATCCGATGCAACGCACATAATTCAAAATTCAGCAAACAATACAAATGCAATCACGTGCACAACAATTCATTCATCAAAAGGGCTTGAATACCCAATTGTGATTTACATTGAAGCCCATGGAGAGCGATCGAAAAATGATATTATATCAATTCAAAATGGTATAATACTATACCTTTCATCGCAAAAAAAGCGAGGAAAAAAAATGCAAGAAATTATTGATATAGAAAAAGAAAAAACTTTCGCAGAAGATCTCCGCCTTTACTACGTTGCCATTTCAAGAGCTGCATTCGGATTTTGTTGCATTTCGTCGTTTTCTCACTCAGAAAAAGAAGAATCTTTTTTCAGAATTCTAGAAAGATCACTTTCAACGCTAAAGTGCCAAAAAATTCAAGAGGAAATATTTGATAGCAAGGATGATGTTTTCGACATAATGGTATACGACGGCGTCTTATAACGCTTGCTTTACAACTTCTTGCACTGGTAACGCTTCAGCTGATTTAATTTCCGGCAGTGTATCAGGTTTGATATCAAGAATTGGTGCAACGACTTTGATTATATCTGAAGATGTCTGTACGACGGTGTTACTCGCCTGTAAAAACGCAACATTGGAAGTTGATGGTTCATCAAGTGCGATATACATTGCATATTTTGGGATATTACAAGGGAATACACTAAAAAACGAGAGGAATTTTTTTCTGTCGGACCATCCACGAATTGATGGATCGTACTTTTCCGAAGTTCCCGTTTTTCCGCAAACGGAATATCCGTTAATTGTTGCCCTTCTTGCCGTTCCAATTTGGACGACGGAACGAAGCATTTGCTGAAGATCGAGAATATTTTGATCCGTAATGACCTGAGGATCTGGTATTTTTGTGAACTTATTTTTGCCCTTAAGGATTGTGAGTGGCGTCATTTTTCCGTCATAAGAAAGCCCGCCTGCCATTTGCATAAAATGTGCTGGCGAAACTGAAACTCCATAACCATACGATGTTGTATAGTGCATATCATCCCTCCATTTGCCTTTTTTGAAAATCGGTTTTGCAATTTCACCAAGTGGAAGTTCAACAATTGGTTTTTCAAACATTTTAATATCCTCGTAAAATTTCTTTTGTTTATCAAAGCCAACTTTTTGTACAACAAACGCAACACCGACATTCGAAGAAAAAGCAAAAATTTCCTCTAATGTCATTTCATCTCTTGAACGATGGTCGTCTTTGACGGAGAAATCCTTATTTACAGGAATCGAAAGCGGCAAGTGTAAAATCTGCGTTGGCTTAAACCCATTTTGAAGACCAAGGGATATCGTAAAAATTTTAAACACAGAACCAAGGTTGAAAACGGATGAAAATGGCTGATTAACGTGCGAAGGAGAGTTTGGATTAAATGTTCCATTGGGGTTAAAATCCGGCAATGAAACCGAAGAAATTATTTCACGCGTTTCAAGATCGACAATGATAGCCATCGCACCTTTTGCTTGAAATTTTTCCAAAGTCTTTAGAAGATTCTCGCGAACGATACTTTGAACCATGGCATCAAGTGAAAGTTGAACTTCCTTATTCAACAATTCCTGATTAAATCTTTTTTCAACGCCCTTAACTCCCTCCTCATTTTCTTCAATTTTTGAAGTATATCCAATAATGTGCGAAAATGTATTTCCATAAGGATAAAATCTTGTATAATATTCACGAAAAAATGCCCCTTCAATGCCCTTGTCAACAATTTCTTTTTTTTGCGAAGGGGCGATGTTGTCCTTAATTAAAAACCACCCGTTTGACTGCCCCTTAAGGCGCTCATGGAGTCTTGCCTCATCAAGTTCTGGAAATATATCACGAATTTTTTCAATAACGATGTCGATGTCAATAATAAATGCGGGATTTATATGGAATTCATACGCGGGCACACTTATGGCAAGAATATTGCCATTTCTGTCAACAATATTATGACGAAGCATAAGGTCTTTATTTGGAATATCGTGCCTTGTAAAATATTCATATATTCCAAGGCAGTCAATAAAAATTATGCGAATTATTAGAATAATAATCGCCGTAAGTGCAATATAAGAAAAAATTCGTATTTTTGATTCAATATTGGAGGGTTTTATCATGGAAGATACTTATAAATTTCTTCCAAAACTTTGGCGGCGTTTTGCTCCAAGTTGTGCGTTTGTAAGTCAACCATAATATTTGCCTGTGTATAAAATGGTATTCGTTCCGAAAGAAGTTTCGTAATAGACTGCTGTGCGTTAATTAGTGGGCGTTTTAAATCACTTTTAAGTCTCTCTTCAAGTATTCTTGAGTTTACATTTAAAAATACTGAAATTCCACACAAGGCAATTTTTGCAATGTTTTCGTTGTTTGCAAAAACACCACCACCGCAAGAAATAATGGTATTTGCTGAATTTTTATCGTCACAAATTTCCAAAAGTAATTCTTTTTCTTTTTCACGAAAAAATGCTTCACCGTAAAGTGCAAACATTTCTTTTATTGAAATATCCGACTCTTCTTCGATAACTTCATCCATTTCAATGAATTTAAGACCAGATACATTCGCAAGAATTTTACCTATAGTGCTTTTTCCACTGCCCATCATTCCCACAAGGAAAATGGGTCTGTGGCATTCTCTCAATTTTGTAATTTCTGTAGAATATTTCTTTTGCAACGCAGTTGAGTTAAAATACATTTTTCAAAAAATAACACGCTTTTGAGAAAAAACAACACTTTTGTTTATGTGGTTTGAGTTCAATAAACCGTGCGGTTGGAACAAAGAGAGTTGTTCCATATTTACTAAGTTTTTTGTAGAATGAGAAAGTTGAGCATTTTGTGTCTCTGCTATACGTTGGAAACATTTTGACCGCTTTAAATATTGCAGAATTTACAACAACGGATTGCGAAAGGCTAATGTCCGTTCTGTGGATTTTATAATATCCAACATCTCCACGCTCCATCATACAAAGCTTTGCTTCGGTTTTCTTACATCCAAAAAGGCATTTTAATTTTGTAATCAAAGATGGAAAACGAAGACAGTATTTCTGAATTTCAAGATCTTCGTTGTAAACCGTCGGAACTACGGCAACTGAATGTTCACGAGAAAGATATTTCCGCAGAATTTCAATTGAATATTCTCTTGGAGCCATTGAGGAGTTTGTAACGAAAAATATATCACTTTCGTATATTTTAAAAGCCTTATTATGAGATTTTAATTCAGATGTAGATTTGGAATATGAAATAAATGTAAATTTTTCTTTCTCATTTTGAAGATTTTGCTCAATAAAATGAACAGTTTGTGAGAACTCTTCCAAAGGTATGGAAATTATAATATTTTCAATACTTTCTGAGGCAATGTCTTGCAGAATATCAATCGTCTTTTCAAAATCATGTTCTGTCAAAATCACAAATGAGCAAATGGTTTTATTTCCATTAAGCTTAATTTTTTTCAAATCGAATTTTACCGATTCTTTTTTTGAATTATTTTGTGCGGGCTTTTCTGTGGCGTGGCGTGGTTTTGTAAAATCTTTCTTTTCAAAGCGATTATTTTTGAAGTTTTGCCTTCCGTCGCCCCTACCTTCTTTCGAATTAAATTTCGTATTTTTACTTCTGTCTGTGCGTGGTCTGTTCATATATATACTCGTGATTAATTTATTATTTCATTATTGCCATAACTTTGGATTTTGAAGATTCCTTACTTTTTTTCTTAAGAATGTCATCAATAATTTGGGAAACAAAGCCCTCGTCAGCTTCTTTCTTAAGGGAAACTTCTGCAAACTCCAGTTTGCCAACTTTTTTCATTAACGCTGATTTCACAAATTGTTCATCTGCAATGCCATCAATTAATTTAAGCTTCAATGCCTCGCTGCCCATAAAAATTTTTCCATTGGCAACATTAAGAATTTCCTCAGCAGAGAATTTTCTTTCCTTTGCAACTAGGTTTGCAAAAAATTTATGACTTTCTTCAATTGAAGTTTGCATATAAAAATCAACTTCTGGGGTTGTTTTTTCGAAGGGATCTGGTTGTGCCTTAAATGGAACGGAACGATAGACTTTCATTCTAGCACCAACTTTCTTGGAAAGTTCCTCGAACTGAAGTGTTTGCATTAAAACACCAATTGAGCCAGTTATACTCGTTTCGTGGGAATAAATTTTATTCGCACCAAGGGCAATCATATATCCGCCAGAAGCTCCAAGATCGTAAATCAAAGCATAAACGGGAATTTTATTTGAAATCTTTTTAATTTCTCCATAAAGAATCTCACTTCCTGTAATTGTTCCACCAGGGGAATTAATTTTCAAAAATACACCTTTAAGATTTTTGTCTTCAGCAAGTTCTTTTAAAACTTTAGAACGAAATTTGTCCGTTTCAATGACACCATCAACTTCAATTTCTGCGATGAAATCTTGAGAATAAAGCCCAAGCGATGGTAATTTATTACAGCACAAAATTCCAATTAACAAAAGAATTGAAACAAATGTTATAATTTTCCACTTGGCAAGGTCTCGTAGCAATTTTTCAATAAAAGCAAGTGAGTTGTAATCTGAAATTTTTACAAAGTTATTGCCAAAGTCGGTATTTTTTCCCTTTGATTTATAAAGCGGTTTATAAACCTTTTTCAAAAATTCAAACATTTTTCTCAAATTAAGTTTTTACAAGGTAGAAGATAATTGTTTATTTTTAAAAAGCAAGTCTTGTTTTTTCTCGATTTATGCTTTTTTGAGCTTTTTTCAAAAAAGACTTGACAATTAAGTTTCTGCGTTAAAAGTAAAAGACTGTTAATGATGAGATTGCTATGATTGCTATTGATAAACTTTCCAAAACGGAAATAAAGAAAACTTTTGGAACTGCACAGAATGACAGCGGATCGCCTGAAGTTCAGGTTGCCTTGATGACATCTCGTGTTGTTCAAATTACAAAACACCTTCAAATCAACAAAAAAGACTTCTCTGGAAGAAGAGGATTGCTTATCATACTTGGTAAAAGAGCATCACTCCTTTCGTACCTCAAAAAAAGGGATTCAGTACGCTATTACGGCTTAATTGAAAAGCTTAGCTTAAAAGACAAAAGTTAGTGAAATACGAAGTTCGAGTCCAACTCAAGAAAGACGTTCTTAATGTTGAAGCAAAGGAAATACTTTCTGCGATAAAATCACAAGATTTTTCTAAATTAACTTCCATTGAAACGGCAAAACTTTTCACTCTGGAAATCGAAGGTACCGAAGAATCTTCACTTCAAGATGCAGTAAGAATTGCAAAAGAAATCCTTACGAATGAAGTTATTGAAAATTATTATATAACGAGGGTTAGTTAATGAATCTTAATCATTTTGAAAAATTTCTTTTAAAATTCGCATCATCATTTGTTTTAATACTCTGCATCGCCTTCTCTTTTTATATCCATATATTTGGGAAATCTACGCCCGGCGGTGGATTCCAAGCGGGTGCACTTCTTGCTTCTGGAATAATTATTTACGAAGTTGCAAATAGCATTACGATTATTTCAAAAAGAACACTAAACATCTTAACATTCTGCGGTCTTACGGCGTACATAACAACTGGCATATTTTCAATATTTTTCAGTGGAACTTTATTCGAATACCAAATATTTCACCCAAATTTTGGACACATAATCGGCTCATTTGCCATAGAAACTAGTATTCTTCTCGTTGTAACTTCAGCAATAATTAGAATATCACACTCCATTCAAACCATCCAAGGGTAAATTCACACAATCTTCTTAACATCCAAAGTTGATTGAAAATCCAAAACAACTATAACTGCCAGTATTTATTAAATAATATCAAACTCTACTTTCCAAGTTGGAAATCTTTCTATTTTCATAAAATAAAAAAAATAGTTTGTTCTACTGTGATATAACGAGGTATTTTTTTCTTGATTTTCTCGAATAACATTGTTGACTTAAAAAAACAAAATATGGCAAGATTCATTTTCATCACGGGTGGTGTCGTTTCCTCCCTTGGCAAAGGTATAGCAACCGCTTCAATCGGGGCAATTCTTAAATCAATGGGATATTCAGTCTTCCTAAAAAAACTTGACCCCTACCTAAACATCGATCCTGGCACAATGAACCCAGTCGAGCACGGCGAGGTTTTTGTTACAAACGACGGCGGAGAATGCGACCTTGACCTTGGACACTACGAACGCTTCACGGGAATAATGACATCAAAAGCAAGCAATATTACATCTGGAAAAATCTACCAGCAATTAATTCAAAATGAAAGAAAGGGGAAGTATCTTGGAAAGACGGTGCAAACGATCCCACACGTCACAAATCTTATGTCGGATTTTATCACAAATAATCCCGAAAAAGCGGATTTCATCATTTGTGAAGTCGGTGGAACGGTTGGTGACATCGAAGCCCTGCCATTTTTTGAAACAATAAGGCAAATTCGCCAGAAATACAAAAACAAAACAATGCTAATACACTTAACTTATGTCCCATACCTCGCCCCATCAAGGGAGATAAAAACCAAGCCAACGCAGCACTCCGTTAAGGAATTGATGTCCATTGGTCTTGCTCCTGATGCCATCCTTTGCCGCTCATCCGTTCATATTGGTAAGGAAAATAAGAAAAAAATTGCACTATTTTGCAATGTCAA
The DNA here is from genome assembly GCA_945861725.1 of Rickettsia typhi. Classification (GTDB taxonomy): domain Bacteria; phylum Pseudomonadota; class Alphaproteobacteria; order Rickettsiales; family Deianiraeaceae; genus CAJQOT01. The sequence goes on along the minus strand of CAMAVJ010000003.1, from coordinate 51,125 downwards.
CGAAGAAGCTGTATTCGAAGGACTAGACGTCAAGTCAATTTATGAAATTCCGCCACTGTACCTTGAGCAAGATATGCATAAGGTGATTTTGGATCACTTTGGAATCGCCGAAGAAAGAAAACCAAACCTCAACCACTTCAAGGAATATACAGTAAAACTTCAAAATGCAAAAAAAGAAAAAAATAAAATCACAATCGCCGTCATAGGAAAATATACGCACCACGCCGACGCCTACAAATCAATTTGTGAATCACTCGAACATTCGTGCGTTTCATTTGGAAAATATCCCGAAATCGTTTGGATAGATTCCGAAGACTTCGATAGCCAAGCTCCCACAATTGACGACTTAAAAGGTGCAAATTGTGCGATAATCCCCGGCGGATTTGGCATTCGCGGCATTGAAGGTAAAATTAAATGGGCGGAATTTTTACGCACAAACAACATTCCCACGCTTGGAATCTGCCTTGGAATGCAAGTTATGGTAACGGAATTCGCACGAAACCAACTGCAAATCGCCGACGCCTGTTCCGCAGAGTGGATAGAATCTGTTCCACATGGAACAGGTGAATCTGGTCAAATTAAGCTTGGAACGAAGTTGATTGACATTATTGAGCAGTTTGAAAAAGATGGAAAAATTGAAAAACGATGCAACAAAACTGATCTTGGTGGCACAATGAGACTTGGTCTATATACAGCTGAAATTCACGACAAATCATCTATTGCATATAAAATTTACGGGGCACAATTTTCCGAAAGACACCGCCATCGCTATGAAGTTGATGCATCGTATAAGGCACAGTTTGAACAAAATGGCATGAATTTTTCAGTAATATCACAGGACAACTTACCAGAAATAGTTGAAATCCCTACCCACAAGTTTTTTATTGGAGTACAATTCCACCCAGAATTCCAATCATCATTTTTTAAACCATCTCCACTTTTTCAAGCATTAATCGCAAGCGTGGCATAGAATTTCATACATTCGATGTCGCCCACGACCTCTCTTTATAAAGACAAATTTCATAAAATTTGCATTATACAGAAGTTACGGATGGCGTCCAGTACGGATAGAATGCACCAATACACGATGCTTGGCATATATCATCGATATTTTCGGAAGCAAAAACACCAGCTTCCTTGTTAATTACAATTTGCGATGGATTTAGTGTGACAGCAAGTGCAGGGCTTGCAAAATACGGAGTTAATACTTTACCACAAAGGAAGGTGTCGCCACTTGATTGCGCAAAAATTGTTATTTTTTTCGATTTTTTTAGAAATTCAAAAGCCTCAGCATTACTTTTATGGAATGCAAGAATATGAGCGTCGTTAGTTTCAATTTTAGCAAAGGCAGCTTGAGTTTTATCAATTTCAACTTGCTTTTGCATCGCATAATATTCAAAAAGTGAATATTTTGAAGCATCGCAAGTGGCAACCAATGAAAGATTTTGCTCTAAAAAATTTGAAGCAGAAATCACTCCACGCCAAGTATGAAAGAAAAACTTACACGAAAATAGCGAGTCCTTTGCTAAATTTAAAACATTTGCAATGACATCAAATTCACGATCAGGCTTTATATGAAGATGATATTCACCAGATTTTTCCGCACGGGAATCCTTTAATTCTTTAACTTTATGCACAATTTGCGATCTTTTGACAAAAAGCGAAACTATTTGCGAATCAATTTCATCAATCTCCCTACGCAATAGCGATAATTTCATAATTTTTATCTAATTATTTTTTCTTCTCAAGCGTTTGACCAATCCAATTCGACTTAAAATCAAATTCACGGTAATCCTGTGCGAGTGAAACCTGTTCATAAACAATTTCGCCCTTAACGGGGTCGTAACGAACTTCTGTAAATCCCGTTAATGGAAAATCTTTTCGAAGAGGAAAGCCTTCAAAGTTGTAGTCAGTCAAGATGCGACGAAGATCTTTGCTATTCGAAAAAACAATGCCATACATATCATAAGTTTCCCTTTCAAGCCAATTTGCGGAACTATAAATGCCATCGGATGTGTGAATTTCTTCATCTTCATTTAACTGAACAATCACCCTCACTCTTTGATTTTTTGTCATAGAAAGAAGATGATAAACGACTTCAAATGGCTTAATATTGGCAGGGTAATGCACACCACAAATATCAATCAAAATTTGAAATTCACCAGAATCTTTGAGAAAATCCAAAAATTGATGAATTTTTTCCGGACTAGAGTAGTAAACCGTTTCTTCAGAAAACGCAGTAACTATTGTGCAATCTTGTAAAAATGGACTTTTTTGTAAAACCTGCTCAATCATTTTATTATTAATAATTATTCATCAAACTACTCATCGGTATCACTTTTAATATAATCCTTTAGGTAACTTGAGCGTATTGGGTGACGAAGTTTCCTCAAGGCCTTTGCCTCAATTTGACGAACCCTTTCGCGTGTAACATCAAATTGCTCGCCAACCTCTTCAAGGGTGTGATCGCGATTCATATCAATTCCAAATCTCATCCGCAAAACCCTCTCCTCGCGTAGAGTAAGTTCTGAAAGGAGCTTTCTAGTCAACTTTTTTAAATCCTTCTCAAGGGCGGCTTGAAATGGCGAGGTTGAGGATTTATCCTCAATAAAGTCTCCAAATGTGTTATCGTTATCGTGCCCAATTGGAGCCTCCAAACTAACGGGATCGGTCACAATTCTTTGCATTTTCGCAATTTTTTCAGGAGCAACGCACATTTTTTTTGCAATCTCCTTAACGGTTGGCTCACGATCAAGTTTTTTTCGAAGGTCGCGAATAATTTTATTCATTTTAGAAACATCATCAACCATATGGACGGGAATCCTAATTAACCTTCCTTGATCAATGGCTGCACGGTTAATAGCTTGTTTAATCCACCACGTTGCATATGTTGAAAACTTACATCCACGGCGGTACTCAAATTTATCAACCGCCTTAATAAGACCCATGTTACCCTCTTGGACTAAATCCAAAAATGAAACATTTTTACTGCCATACCTTTTAACAATTGAAATAACAAGACGCAAATTCGCCTCAATCATTTCTTTTTTTGCCCTCTGAGTGTCTCGAGAATTTTTCTGAACAGAGGCCACAAGGGTTTTGAAATCAGCAATTTCGATAATCGTATGTTTATTTTTAATAAACAAAATTCTTTCTGCAATATTTTCCAAAGCTTCTTTGCTTTTTAATGCACATTCGGCAACATTCTTGTTTGAAGATTTTAACACGGATTCAAGCCATTTTGTGTCATCAATTGGTTGTGATAAAACCTTTGAAAAGATAATATCCCTTTTAATTCCATACAGCTCAAAAAGATCAATAATTTCCTTTTCAATTTCAATAATTGACTTATTGATTTCAAAAATTTCCGCAGAAATATTTCCAATAATACTCTGGTTTAACCTTGTAGCTTTTACTTCGTCATAAATATCATTCAATAAAAGTAGAACTCTTGGCGATGAAATATCTTGGGAATTTGCCCTTGCGATGCTCATAACTTTCTGAATTTTTTCAATAGCCCTTCCAAGACATGTCGTCACGTGTTGAGTCAAAGCCCTTTCCATTACACTAACGGAAATCGTACCTTCATTTTCAAGTTGTGCAATTGTTTCATCGATTTCTTCAAAATCTTCGGAGTCAAAATCCTCAACTTCTTCTTCACTTTCATCAACACCTTCCATGCCATCTTTTTGTATAAGAGCATCGTCAACGGTGTGAAGATCTCGATACAGTGCATCAACTTCAATAACATCACGAAGAAGAATTTGCCCATTCACAACCTCATCGTAAATCGCAATAATTTTATTTAAAGCATGTGGAATTTTTAATGTTGATTGCAAAATGCCATTTTTACCATCCTCAATACGTCGAGCAATACTTATTTCGCTTTCTTTCGTAAGAAGCGGAATGTTGCTCATTTTTGTCATATACAAATTCGTCGCGTTTTGCGTAACGCCTGAAAGAACTTCGTCCTCCACTTGTTCAACGGCATCGTCAGATTCTGGCTCAATTACTGAAGATGATGTTTTTGGTGTTTTTAAAACAGTGATATCGAAATCCTCAAGAAACGATATTACCGTTACATAAACTTCTTCGCTACAGTTGACTGGAAGTGCCTTATTAAGGTCATCATATGTAATATACCCATCAGTTTTTCCAATTTCAATCAACGGTTTAATGTACTTTAGAATTGAATCGGGATCTTGTTCCAAGGCAGCGTCTGTAATTTGATTTTTACTACTGATTTTTTTTGACATAACTTTAAATGATCTTTTAACCAAAGTAGTGTGTTGAAATAAATAAAAGTCAACACTAAATAACCTCAATTTTCTGATTTTTATGCACAAGGATATACACAAATCCCTTTGCGTAAATTCTCTTAGCTTTTTCCCCAGCGTCAAAGCCCTTTCCAACAAAAATGTCACCACGAATTTTGCCCTTAATTGCGGAACCGGTATCCTGCGAGAACATAATTTTTGCCCCATCATTGGCGTCCAAATAAAGCATTAAGCCGTATGGAATAAACTTGTTGTCAACGGCCAAAGATCTTCCGTCAACCAACTCCGAACCGTGTGCACCCAACACTGATTTCTCGTGATTTTCCTCAAAAAAAATGTATGACTGATTCACATTCATAATTTCGTTTGCAACCCTTGGGTTGTGACGCAAAAACTCCCTTGCGTCCTCCCCTCTTTTAATATACTTCCTTTCCGTCATATACTTCCCAATTGAAGCGTATGGTTGATTATTCTTCGCCGAAAACTTAACGTGTGCATAACCACCTTCTTGTAATTTCAACATACCGCTCCCTTGAATATGAAGAAAGAATAGGTCGACGTAATCATCAACCCAGAAAATCTCCAAACCCTTTCCATCAAGTACACCTTTTGAAATTTCCTCCCTTGTATAAGAAGTCGAACTTTGAGTTAAATCTTTTGGTTTTTTATAAATAGGATAACGATACTTCCCACTTCTTTCCCTACTCGCGTTTAACATTGGATAATAATACCCCGTAAAAATACCAGTTGTTGCACGAGCATCATCATCGCCAACCATATACGGCGTAAAATGTTGAATAAAGTATGAAGCAATTTCACTTTCATTTTTATCCTTAATTGTTCCAAGTTCTTTACAAATTTCCTTCAAATTGGCAACGGTTCCAATTTGCACAACTCCAGATTTTATTGCAAAACCACTCGGCTGTAGTGCAATTTTTTTACAAACAGAAAGGTAGCCATTTACAACAGAATACCAATCCTCCCTAACAACTCCATGCATCGTCGACCAATCAGATTTCATCATATAAAATCCATCTTTGTAAAAAAAATCTTGGTTGATACCCGTTTTTTCGTCAGAACTTTTTTTCGATAAAATATTTCCATTCAAATTATTGGAATGGTGCTGAACTTTCCTTTCATCTTGACGAATAAGTAAGTATTCCGCAAGATCAATGTAGTCATCACCTTTGCTCATGAAAATTCTGTTCACATTAATATCGTTTCTGCGAACGAGGTTGTCAGAAAGAATTTGATTTTTCACATAATTTATACCACCATCACCAGCGTCGTACTTAGCGTGTGAGAAAAAACCTAGTATGATAATCAACATTTGAAATATCATTTTACAACTTTTAATTAGCAACATACTATTTATAATATATACAATTTTATTTTGCAAGATAATTCTTGACTTTTCTATTTTACAAAATGTTATTAATACATATTTTTATGAAGTCAATGATTCCAGAATACATTGCAAAAGCAGGGATAAAAACAAACACCACAAACACAAGAACTCATACATACGAACGCGTCGCCGTTATTGATGGCCTTCGCACACCATTCATCAAATCTGGTGGAAATTTAAAAGATACAACGGCAGTTGAACTTGGAACCGCAATCACAAGTGAAATGTGTGCAAAATATCCATTCATCCGAAAGCACATAGGTGAATTTATCACGGGCAACGTCTCTCAACCTGCAAATGCAGCAAACATTTCAAGGGTAATCGCCCTTCAATCTGGAATAGATAAATCAATTCCCGCCTTCACAGTTCACAGAAACTGTGCATCCGGAATGGAAGCCGCGGCACAGGCTGTTACAAAAATTCGTGCAAATGAAGCACATTTGTATTTTTCCCTTGGTGTTGAATCGATGAGCAACATACCGTTGTTTTTTAAAAAAGAAACTCAAACAATTTTTGAAAATATTTTTAAATCACGCACTTTCAAAGAAAAACTTTTTAACATTTTGAAATTTCGCCCAAACAACTTTTCTCCAGAAATTGGTCTTAAACTTGGATTAACCGACCCCGTGTGTAATTTGATAATGGGACTTACCGCCGAAAATATCGCAAACGATTTTGCAATTTCAAGACAAGAACAGGATGAGTTTTCTGCAAGAAGTCATAATTTAGCAGAACGGGCAACTTCTGAAGGTGTTTTTGCAAATGAAATTTTAGCAATATTTTCAAAAGAAACAAACGCGATGATTCTAAACGACGACGGCATTCGCAACAATCAAACACCATCTGCACTTGCAAAATTAAAGCCATTTTTCGAAAAAAACAACGGATCTGTTACAGTTGGAAATTCGTCACAAATCACAGATGGTGCATGCGGCTTAATTCTTGCATCCGAAGAATTCACGAACAAAATTGGAATTGAACCTCTTGGGTATATAAAAGACTTCACATTCGCAGGTTGCGACAACACAAGGATGGGTCTTGGTCCTGTTTTTTCCACAAACAAAATTCTTCGTAAACACAATATGTCACTTCAGGATTTTGACCTAATTGAGCTCAATGAAGCGTTTGCTGCACAAGCTCTTGGGTGTGTAAAGGCGATGGATTCGCAAACTTTTTTTGACAAAAACCTTAACGGAAATCCAAAACTTGGTGAAATGAATATGGATAAATTGAACACAAATGGTGGTGCAATCGCCCTTGGTCACCCAGTTGGAGCAACTGGTACAAGGCTAATTCTTCACATTTTAAAAGAATTGAAACGCAAGAGTTTACAAAACGGTCTTGCAACTCTTTGTATTGGAGGAGGTCAAGGTGCAACATTTATTTTGGAAAGCAAATGAATACAAGAAACGATCTCAACTACATTCAATGTATTAAAAAAGGTAAAAATTTACACATAATATTTGAAAATAAAACTGCATCAGTAAACACACTCTGCTCACGAACAATAACAGAACTTGACTCGGTACTTTCAGATATATCAATGGACAAGTCAATAAATCAATCAATTTCTGCAGTAATATTTGAATCCGCAAAAGAAGGTTGTTTTATAGCTGGTGCCGATATCAACGAAATTAAAACCATTTCAAATGAATCTGATGCATTCTCAAAGGCAACGATTGGACAAAATATCTTAAATAAAATTGCAAAACTCAAAATTCCAACATTTGCAATAATTAACGGAATTTGCATGGGAGGAGGGCTCGAGCTTGCCCTTGCTTGCGATTTTCGAATAGCAACAACAAACACAAAAACAAAACTTGCACTGCCTGAGGTCAATTTGGGATTCATTCCTGGATTTGGTGGAACGCAACGCCTTCCAAGGGTCGTTGGATTAACAAACGCCATCGATCTAATCCTCACAGGGAAATCAATTGATGGCAAAAAAGCAAAAAAAATAAAACTCGTACACGAACTTTGTCACGAAAATTCTACTGAAAGTGTTTTGTTAACCATTCAAAAAACAATTGAAAAATCCGCAAAAGAATATATTGCTAAAAATAAATACAAGCCAACATTTTTTGAAAAAAACTTTCCAGACATTATCCTATATTTTGCAAAAAAAGCTGTACTGAAAAAAACAAAAGGCTTTTACCCAGCACCACTTTCCGCAATTTGCGTAATAAAAAAAACATTAAAGAAGGCCGCTTGCAAAAAAAATGACAAAAGTTCCAATAAAGGTCTTGAAATTGAAGCAAGGGCATTTTCAAAACTTGCCTACACCGATATTTCAAAAAATCTCGTAACTTTATTTTTTACAAACGAGGCACTAAAAAAAGAATTTAACCAACCAGTTGACCCAATAAACTCCGCAAGCATCGTTGGTAGTGGAATTATGGGAGGGGGAATTGCCTTTGCACTCAACTTCGCTGGAATTCATACAAGAATGAAGGATATTAATCAAAATGCACTTGCACTTGGTTTTAAACAAGTGAAAGAATACTACAAATCCCTTGTAAAGTCAAAGAAAATCACATATGTCCAAGCTAATGTCAACATTTCTAAAATCACATCAACAACGCAAGTAAATGGAATTTATGCCTCCGATATTATAATTGAAGCTGTCGTTGAAGATTTGCCAATAAAGCACGCAGTTTTGCAAGAGATCGAGCAAAATGTGAAAAAATCGTGTATAATTGCAACAAATACATCGTCACTAAGGGTCACAGAAATCGCACAACCACTCTCAAGAAAGGAAAATGTTGTCGGAATGCACTTTTTTAACCCAGTAAACAAAATGCCACTCGTTGAAGTTGTTTCAACGGAATTTTCCTCACAAGAGGCTATCGCAAAGGTTATGCAACTTGCAAGAAGGTGTGGAAAAGTTGCAATTCCAGTTGGAGATTGTAACGGATTTGTTGTGAACAGAATTCTTTTGCCGTTTATGAATGAAGCCCTTCTTTGTCTTGAAGACTGTGGTGATATTTCCAAAATCGACAAAATCCTCAAAGCATTTGGTATGCCAATGGGAGCTTTTGAGCTCGCAGATGAAATTGGACTTGATGTTTGTCATAAGGTTGCAAAAATCTTGCATACATCATACGGAGACCGTATGCGTCCATCAAATATTCTTGAAAATGTATATAAAAACCTTAAACTTCTTGGTAAAAAAAGTGGTGAAGGTTTTTACAAAAATGGCAAACCAAACAAAAGAGTGATAAATAAAAAAATCAGAAAAATTTCCAACGAAGAGATTGTTGAAAGAACAACTTTGATTATGATAAACGAGGCATCGAGAATTCTTGAAGAAGGTTTCATTAAAAATCCGCACTATCTTGATATGGCAATGATTATGGGTGCCGGATTCCCAGCATTTCGCGGTGGAATTTTAAAATATGCAGACTCAATTGGAACAAAATTAATTCATGAAAAACTTCTAAAGCTTTCACACAAACGAGGAAAAAGATTCGAGCCATCTCAATTAATCAGCATTCTTGCAAAGAGTAATACAAAGTTTTACGATACATTTGATCTATAACACATTTTTGACATACACAAATTAATTAACACAATTTATGACATCAATTCAAATCATCTCGTCAATGACTCTCCTCCTCACGCTAATTAGTATTATTTCACTATACAACCGCCTTTCTGGGGTAGTTCTTGCGATAACAATAAACGGACTTTTGTGGACTTTTTACCCACAATCACTCTATATCACACTCCCACTATCACTAATTTTACTAATACCCGCAATCAGAAGATACACAATTAGTATAATATTACTTAAAATAATTCGCAAAAAAAACCTATTACCACAAATTTCTGAAACAGAAGAAATCGCACTTAATGCCGGCACCGTTTGGGTTGAAGGTGAGTTTTTCACGGGAAAGCCAGATTTTACACGAATTCTCAAAGAACCGTACAATGAAATATCAGAAGAAGAGCATCAATTTTTGAACAACGAAGTAGAAGAACTTTGCAATATGGTTACAGACCAACAAATTCATGAATTGCAAGACCTCCCACTTGAGGTATGGAATTATATTCGCAAAAACAAGTTTTTTGGAATGATTATCCCAAAAAGATACGGAGGTTTAGAGTTTTCACCACTCGCTCAAAGTAAAATAGTAGCAAAGTTAGCAACACGCTCCCAAGTTTTGTCAATAACGGTGATGGTTCCAAACTCACTTGGTCCCGCTGAATTAATTCTTAAATACGGAACACCAAAACAAAAGAATTTCTACATTCCACGCCTTGCAAATGGAACGGATATTCCATGTTTTGCACTCACTGAACCAACGGCTGGAAGTGATGCTGCTTCAATTGGTGCATCTGGCGAACTATTTCGCGACTCCAATGGGGCACTTAAAGTGAAATTAAATTTCCAAAAAAGATACATAACCCTTGGCGGAGTTGCAACCGTTATTGGTCTTGCATTTAAGTTAAACGATCCGCAAAAACTTCTACCACCACACATCAATTCTGGTATAACTTGTGCATTGATTGATGGTAAATCTGAAGGATTAACGCGAGGAAGGAGGCATAAACCAATGGGCGTTCCATTTATTAACTCACCACTTTGGGGCAAAGATATTGTTATTGACGTTGAAAATGGTGTAATAGGTGGAATTGATGGAATTGGAAATGGATGGAAAATGCTAATGGAATGTCTTGCCGTTGGAAGAGGAATTTCCCTTCCGGCAATTTCTTATGGTGGCTCAATATTGGCGTCATATGTTGCACTATTTCACGCATCAGTTCGGAAACAATTTGGACTTCCACTAATTAAATTCGAAGCAATTCAGGAAAAAATCGCCGATATGTTTGCAAAAACATACGCAATTGATGCAATGCGAACATTTGTCGCTTCGGCAGTGGGCTCTGGGCACACGCCATCAATAACAAATGCGATTGTTAAATACCATGCAACCGAACATTCAAGGGATGTAATTAACCACGGAATGGATATTTTGGCTGGATCGGCAATTTGTATGGGTGAAAAGAATTTACTCGCAAACCTGTATCTTGCTTCACCAATTGGAATAACTGTTGAGGGGGCAAATGTTTTAACAAGGAGTCTTTTGCAGTTTGGTCAAGGTGTAATTCGTTGCCATCCTTACTTATTAAACGAAGTTCATGCAATTAAAAATAATCATATTAAAGAATTTGACTACAATTTATGGGGACACATTTACTCATTTGCATCAAATTGCACAAGAACCCTTCTTCTTGGTGCAACTTCCGGAAGATTTTCACGCCCATCACAAAAAAATATTGTTCAAAAATATAACGCAAAATTGAATTATATTTCAGCAAGATTTGCAACGCTAACGGACTACGCTCTTCTTGTTTACGGAGGAACGTTGAAGCGTAAAGAGTTCCTATCATCAAGATTTGCCGACATCGCATCACATATGTTGCTAATTTCTGCCGTTTTAAAGAAAATCACAAGCAACAATTTTAACAAAGACGAAATTCCAACTGTTGAATATATCTGCGACTTATATCTTTATAAAATTCAAGAAGCGTTTAACGATATTTCAACAAATATCAAAAGAAATAACGCCACGGGGGCTGTGTTAAAACTATGCGGTGCATTTTCAAATAAAAGCCTTGTGAAAAAAAAGACATCGTGGAAAAATATTGAAAATATTGTAAAATATTACACACAAAGCCATACGATTTTAATCGAAGAGGTATTTATTCCAAAAAACCCCTCAGAACAAATGCATAAAATGGTTTCAGCATTCTTACACAAAGATGTCGCGGAAATTATTGAACGAAAAATAAAAAAATCAGGATACGCAACACCACGCGAGGCATTGAAAAATGAGACAATTTCACAGACGGAATTTGAAGATATAACAACTTACAACGCTTTGTGTAATGAGCTAATCCAAGTAGATAACTTCGAATTAAAATCTCAAATAAATGATTAAGGAATTTTAAAATGAAAATTAAAGAATTCCTTACAATTGGAATAACAAACAGAGTAATCTTCACTATTGAGAAGATGATAAAACTCAACTCAACTGTCAAAGGTTTGGAAAATATTACGCAAAATTCCTCAATCATATTCACGCCAAACCACTTCACGAGGTCTGAAACGTTTATAATTCCATACATTCTTAATCAAACTCCAAATTTAAAATTCTGCCGCTCCCTTGCATTTTCCTCACTATTCACATCGTACCTTGGTAAATACCTCACAAACTTAAAAGCACTGTCAACATCAGCACTTAACCGAGATGATACAATTGTCGAATCGATTGCAAGTGGTGAATCAAATTGGGTGATATACCCCGAAGGTATGATGGTTAAGGATAGAAAACGCGAAATAACTCATGGAATATTTGAAACAAAACTTTCAATTAAAACTGGTGCTTCAGTTGTGGCAATTAAAGCTGAAATGTTACAAAAAAAAATATTCGAAGAAGAGAATGTTGATGGAGATGTCGATGGCGTTTACAAAACAATAAAGAACCCCGTTTGTATAATTCCCGTAACGATAAGTTATACACCAATTCACCCAGACAAAGAAAATAAAATTCTTAAGCTCGCAAAAAAATTTGCAAAAACCCTACCAAGAAGGTTGGAGGAGGAATTTATAGTTGAAGGCTCACTTTTACTAAATTCACGCATCACTCTTGAAATTCACAAGCCAATAAAAATTAAAGAATATACCGAAAAACCATCACATTTATTCGATATATTTGGCATTGAAAACGAAAAAACTCTGGAATATAATATATCAAAATACAGAATGCCAATTTCCACAAAAATTGCATACGAAATATACCAACACGCATATATAACATACGAACATATCGTGTGTGCGATTTTAAATGAAAACAAACACATTAAAATTGACTTAATACCATATTACATCATTTGCTGCGTCCAAAATTTAAAACAATACTCCAACATTCAAAGGTATGAAGATGGACTGCGTGACGAAGATATTCTAAAGCACATCACTAACGATTTGAAAATAAAAAAAATAATATCACTTCTGGAGCGCCAATGTTGTATAAAAATTGAAGGAAATTTTATATACGTTTTGGAGAAATTCCATACATATGAAAACTTCGACGACGTTCGAATTGAAAATATCTCAAAAATATTTATAAACGAATTGTATTTCTTTAAAAATATCAAATCTTTAATAAAAAGCTCAACAGCGTTGGATAGTTTTAAATTGATGAAAAAATGCTTAACATACCTTGATGAAATTTATCTTAGAAAACACGAACTAACAAAGTCACCACACTCAATTGAGGCCCAATACGGAATGGCAAAATTTGTTACAAAATCACTGCTAACGCAATCCGTTGTATTGAATAAAAATGCTACACTTTTTATCCACGGATACAAAGCTTCGCCAGCAGAAATGCTTAAAATAGCACAAGAATATACGAACAACACCGGCTCTTCAAGCTACTGCGTAAGAATGGAGGGTCATGGAACTTCGCCATTTGATATGGCAACTACAACAAGATTTCAGTGGGAGGAGTCGTGCGATATATCGTACAAAATACTCTCAATACACTTCGAAAGAATTGATGTATGTGGATTTTCAACTGGCGGACTAATTGCCCTTAAACTTGCAAATAAATATGAATCAATTAAATCTATTATTACGATAAACCCCGCACTGAAACTTTGCGACATAAGATTCAACTTTGTAAAATTTGCAAAAGCGTTAAATGGATCGCTTGAAAAGCTTTTAAAATCTGGCAAAAGCTACATAATAGATAAACCATACTTTCCTAAAACAAACTACGCAATAAACCACTTTTCCTCAATGGCTGAGCTATCAAATCTTATGAGTGAGGCGGCAAAAATCCTTCCAAATATCAAATGTAATGCGTTGATAATCTATTCAAGTGATGACCCAGTGGTTGCACCACAATCTAGTATAATAATTTATAAATCGATAAAGTCCCATACAAAATCTCTTGAAGAAATGCACTCAAGTGAACATGTAATAGTTCGCGGAAATTTAATGAAAAAAGTTAGTAAATCAATTGAAAGCTTTTTAATTGCCAATAAATAATTGTGAAAATTACGAAATATATTTCCGATACGCATCCACATTTTTCAAATGTTCTCCATAAGTTTTTGCAAAAACATGCCCACCGCCTCCATTGTTTGATGCAACGAAGAATAGGTAATCCGTCTTTGCGGGGTTCATCGCAGATAAAATCGCCTCCCTTGATGGGTTTGATATTGGTGTCAATGGTAGACCCGAAATAACGTATGTGTTCCAAGCACCGCGGGATTTTAAATCATCAAGCGTTAAACTTCTTTCTAAAAAACCCACCTCATTAGAAACTTGGTAAATTACAGTTGGGTCAGTTTGCAACTTCATTCCAATTTTCATCCTATTTTGAAAAACTGAAGAAATTTTTGACATCTCCTCAACAATTCCCGTTTCTTTTTCAATAATGGAGGCCATAATAAGGACGTCAAATTTACTTTTCAGATGAGACTTCGTGAAATCGTAATCCCTTAGGGCATTGTCCACGAATTCACTCATTGAATATTGTGCAAATTCAAAAACCTTTTCTCTTTGAGATTGGCACTTATGCTTGTAACTTTCTGGTAAAATGCTACCTTCATATGGAATTCTTTTAACATCACCGTAAAAGTTGTCATCGGAGTTAATCTGTTCAACATACTGCTTCACTGTTTTTCCAGGAACGAATGTTACAATGCACATTTCAGATTCACCACTTACAACTCTTCTTGCAAAATCAAAAATAGTCTCACCATTGAATGCTTTGTAATGACCAGCTTTAACACTTCCATCCGTAGCTCTTAAAAAAAACTTTTCATTCATAGGGTTAAGAATGGAATCCCTACGCAATTCGTTGATAACTTTGTTCAAAGGCATTCCACCGCGAATTTTTACAATAGAGTCTTTTTTAATAATAAAAAAGACATTGTATGTTGTAAAAAATAAAAAGCATAAAAAAATCAGCGATAAATTTACAATAAGTATTGAAATTCTGTTCATAACTTGTTCATTTTTAAGATACTACAATAATTTTACAACAACATATAAACAATTATCAACAAAAAAAATCACTTATGAACATTTTTTTAACATATATATATCATAATTTTTAAAAAAACACATATATATCATTGATATTTATAAACTTACAAACAAATGAACAGACATTATTCTTATTCTTATTCAAGATATAGTATATAATAATAAATAAAAAAATAAAAAAATGATAACACTGGGGATAGAAACTTCTTGTGATGAAACATCCATCTGTTTATATAGTTGTGGTAAAATTCTTTCAATGCAAACATTTTCCCAAGTTGATATCCATAAGATTTATGGCGGAGTTGTTCCAGAAATTGCCTCAAGGGATCACCTTGTGAAGATTGGAGATCTATTTAAGATGTGCCTAACTGAATCCAACGTTGGCAAGGACGATGTCGATTTAATAGCGTATACGTCACATCCCGGGCTCGTTGGAAGTTTGATGACGGGAATTATGTTTGCAAACGGATTGAGGCTAGGATTTGGGCTTAGAGCTAAAACTGGCGGTATGGTTAAAATGATTCCCGTCAACCACCTCATCGCTCACGTATTTACATGTAATATCTCCCACGGGGTTTCGCAAAATTTCATTTGCCTGTTGATATCGGGCGGTCATACATTTATTTACGACATTCACGATGTTTGCAGCTATAAAATTCTTGGAAAAACGATTGATGATAGTATCGGGGAGGTTTTTGATAAACTTTCAAAATCAATTGGACTTGGCTACCCAGGTGGTGTTGTAATTGAATCGATTGCAAAATTTGGAAATGGCAAAAGGTATAAATTTAAAATTCCACTTATTGGAAAGGATCCGTACAATTTTTCACTTAGTGGAATTAAGACTGAATTTTTAAAGTTAATACAAAATGTTTTTGATGAAAGCGGTGTTCCACGTGGAACCGATGTTGACTTCATTCTAAGTGAGCTCACGGCGGGTGTTGGTAAGAATCTTAAACTTTCCCAAGATGTTGCCGATATCTGTGCTTCATTTCAAACGACAATTGTTCGAATTTTAGTCAATAGGTTGGAAAATTGTGCAAAAGATTTTAATTTTTACGGCAGAAATTTTGTAGTTTGTGGTGGAGTTGCCTCTAATCAATTTATACGAGATGGACTTGTGGATTTTTGTCTAAAACATTCGATGAAGTTTTGTGCACCACCAGTCGAGCTTTGCACGGACAATTCTGCGATGGTTGCAAACGTTGGAGAGTTAATGTTTAAAAGTTCAACAGGAAGCGTTAACTAATTGTGATGCTTGACAAATCTACTGAAGAATATGCATAAAATTGCCAATGCACATGTAAAACTTGCAACATAACCAGCATTTCCATAATTATTAACAATCTTGAGTATTTCTGGAATTGTGTATGATGTCATGCAAAATGAGATAACTCTCAACATTCCATACCTAATATCGCCACCAACTCTTTGATGGTACATTGGAAACTCACTAAAAACAATCATCATTGCTGTAAAAAATCCAATAATCTTTTCAAGAGATTTCAGTATGACAACTTTAGCATCAGCTTTATCATTGTAACTATACCCACGATTACTTGTGGCGACGACGATACCCTCGGCCAAACCTACGCTACCCTGCTCTCCATTCTTTTTAAATTCCTTCTTAATGTCATTAACTGATGTATCTTTTGCAATTTTTCTTTTCGTCTTACCATCGTCTCCGCGAAATAAAAACATTAAAAACCCATTTTCACTTGATGTTAAAAATGGTCTGTTGAACTTTTGATAAGACGTGAGGTATCCACCAGATATTGTGTAAATTGATATCAAATCCGACCTATACCCAGAAAGGTAACTTTCAACATTTTTAATAAAATATATATTTCCCGAAACAATTCCATCATTTACCTTAAGTGCATTTATCCATATCTTTTCGATGTTGGAACTCGAATGGTTCTCGTTTTGAGATATATAATTTTTCATCGATGGGATTAGTATTGAACTAAAGATTGTTAAATATATAACTGAAAAAGATATCACGCAAATCACTACGCTTTTTACAAATATCGTATTTTTTTTAGAGTATAGCGTTATTATCACAAATTGATTTGTTCTTGAAAGTGAAATTGTGAACCATACCGTTGATATGGCTACGATAAAAAATATTGCGTTATCTATAAACAAAATTGATGAATATACCGATGTTAATATGGCCGCACTTAAGCTACAGGTACCAAGGCATCTTGAAACATTCCCAACGCCATCAACTAAAAATGATGCAATTGCACATATTAAAATTGTGCTTAATAGTTTTTGAGAAAAAAGCTTAATTATATACCTTTCAATTATCATCAATTACCTAAAAAAGATTTGTTAATATATTTGTACATCATGAATTTTATAGAAAAATCTTTAGAAACTTCCTTAGTAACTATAATATCTTTTATTTCTTCGTAAATTTCATCAGAAAGGTTTTGCAATTCATTAATATCCATTCCGTCGATTATTTTTTCAAGAAAGCCATCTGGAAGTTGAACGCTACCCTGATCGATTTCGTATATTTTTAAAATTTCCTCCCCTCGTGAAAAATCGTTTCTAAGTGCTTTATAGTAATTGGGAATATCCATAGCAACGTCACTTGATACCACTCCTTCGGACAAAAGTGTTTTATATTTGAAATCCAATGTTTTTATGTCAATATTTAAAGACATTGGTATATTAAAGGTGTTAAATGGATTCTTCTTCTTCGTCATATACGGCTTGTTTATACTTTAACTTTGTATACACTATCGTCGCAAATTGCGAAGTTATGTAAAATATCAAAATTGCGTCAATAAAGTTGGAATTTAATTCTTTGTTTGCAAAAAGCATAAATATCATTACACACGATGAAATTGCATTAATTCCAACAATGGCATCAAGAGATGATCTTTCAATTAAAATTTTAAACGCAATAAGTAATGTTGAAACTAATAAAACAACATCCATTACATTGTGAATGCCATCTAAGCTATTACTCATACGCACTTTCGCAGTTAACGCCATACCTACAATCACACGCATCCTTTATATCCGAATCTCCATAAACAACCTTTGCTGCAATTTTACTCGAAGAAACTGCCAAAGTTGAACCAACTGCGAGTGCGATAACTATACCCCAAGAAATTTTCCCAATAAAAAAACCAATACCAGTTATTATCCATAAAAGTATTATCACTGGAACGATGTAAGTTTTAACAAGAATTAACCCCCTACAAAGAGACCTTCCAACTGGATTATTTTCCGCCATTTGAAATTTCTCATTAATTGCCGCGCCGGGTGTTACTGTGGCAGGTGTCGTAGTTGTATCGGCAAATGCAACAGAGAGTTGAATTGATGCGATGAAGAAAATAAGTAACATTCTGAAGAAATTTCCCATAATCATAAAAATATAATAAGTAACTATTTTAAGTTATGTTATATAAATTTTATAAAAGTCAAACATAAAGTAAAGTCTCAACAAATAAAAGTATTCCACCATGGCGTTCCATCACGGTATAACGAACTATTTTTTTTATTTTTCCGTCATTTTTTCTTGACAACTAATTTAGATATTTTATCAAATTACCATAATTTATGTAAAAAGTATGTCATTTAGAGTGGAGTCCGACACGATGGGAGAGGTAAAAGTTCAAAACGACAAACACTACGGTGCACAAACTGTGCGTTCAATGCAAAATTTTCCAATTTGCAACACGAATGCCGGTCATAAAATGCCAAAAGAAGTTGTCGAGGCGATGCTTTTCGTAAAAAAAGCAGCAGCAATTACAAACAAAGAGTTGATGCAAAAAGACCCAAGTTCAACGGAATTTAAAAAGTTTTCACCAGAAATCGCGGATAAAATTGTTGAAGCAGTTGATGTAATTCTGGGAGATTTTGACAACTTTTATGAAAATCATTTTCCACTTGTTGTTTGGCAAACGGGGTCTGGTACTCAAACAAACATGAATATTAATGAGGTGATTGCCTCCGTTGCAAATGAGAAAGTTAACGGTGTAAAGGGTGGTAAATCTCCAATTCACCCTAACGATCACGTAAATTTAGGGCAATCTTCAAACGACACCTTCCCAACCGCAATGAATATCGCAACCGTTATTTTAACGTACAAAAAACTTTTACCAACGCTGATTCGCTTTAATAACGAACTTGCAAAAAAAGAAAAAGAATTTTCACACATTGTGAAAATTGGAAGAACTCACACGCAGGATGCCACTCCCGTAACACTTGGGCAAGAATTTTCTGGTTATAAAGCTCAAATTTCAACAGCTTGTATAAATATTTCTCGCTCTCTAATTCAAGTGCATGTTTTAGCCCAAGGTGGAACTGCTGTTGGAACTGGCTTAAACTCCCACCCAGACTTTAGCGAAACTTTTGCAAAAAACATTACAAAAGTTGTTGGTTTTGATGATTTTTACAATAAACTTGGCAACGTTGAAATGGCAAGAGTTTTATCTTCGGACGGATTTTTCAAAGTAAAGGATGGTGGAATAATTGGTTGTGGAATGGGAAATTTTGGTGATAGGGTTGGATTTTATTCCCACAAAATAAAGGGAAAGTTTATGGCAATGGCAACGAGTGATGAACTTATTGAATTTCACGGCTCGCTAAACACGCTGGCATGTTCAACAATGAAAATCGCGAACGACATTCGCTTTTTAGCCTCAGGTCCAAGGTCGGGGCTTGGTGAACTCTCACTTCCGGAAAACGAACCTGGGTCGTCAATTATGCCGGGGAAGGTGAATCCAACACAATGCGAAGCTCTTACGATGATCGCCTGCCAAGTGATTGGAAATAATGTTGCAGTAACGACGGGCGGAATGCAGGGACATTTTGAACTAAATGTTTTTAGACCAATGATAATTCGCAACGTTGTTGAATCGATTAATTTGCTTTCAGATGGTATTACGTCATTTATTGACCAATGTCTTGTTGGAATTGTTGCAAATGAGGCTCGAATTAAGAAACTTTTAGAACAATCTTTAATGTTGGTCACGGCACTAAATCCTTATTTGGGATATGAAAATTGTGCTAAAATCGCAAAAAATGCCCACAAAAAAGGAACAACACTTAGACAGTCTGCAACGGAACTCGGCTTTGTTACAAAAGATGCAAAAAATGGTACAGTTGTAGAATCGGACTGGGACAAAGTAATGGATCCAAGTAAAATGGTTTGATATATGCAAAGTACAGAATTTCAAAACACGCTATACACATATGACAACCTCTACGTTCTCCATGGAATGAATTCCGAAATTGCGGACTTGATTTACCTTGACCCACCATTCAATTCCAAAAGAATGTATTCTGGTGCAATTGGAAGTAAGGCGGCTGGTACTTCGTTTAAAGATATGTGGACATGGAAAGACATTGATGAATCCCATCTTGAAACTCTTACACAACTTCACCCCTCACTTGTGAAGTTCATTGAATCAATTGAAGGATTACATGGAAAGGCGATGATGTCTTATATTTTATATATGGCACAACGCTTAATTGAACTTCATCGAATTTTAAAAGATACAGGCTCGATATACCTTCACTGCGACCCAACTGCTTCGCATTATCTTAAATCACTGATGGACTACGTTTTTGGTAAAAATAATTTCAGGAATGAAATTGTTTGGGCTTATCGCAAATGGACTAACGCAGCGAGTTATTTTCAAAAAAACCATGATGTTATCTTGTGTTATTCTAAAAATCATAAACGGATATTTTTTAATAAACTTTACGATACACCAGCTGAAAGTCAGCAGAAAGTTGTAGATAAGGGGTATAATGTCAACAAGGTCGCAGATGGATTGCAATTATTAATATATAATAAAAAAATTGTTGATGACCTTATTGCACAAGGAAAAATTAATACATCTAAATATATCAGAATTGTTGATAAATCAAATTCCGATGGTACTGCAATGAATGATGTATGGAATATACAATATCTGCACTCACAAGCTAAAGAGCGTATGGGTTACCCAACACAAAAACCATTGGCGTTATTACACCGAATAATAAAAGTTTCCTGCCCCAAAGGTGGTGTAGTGCTTGACCCTTTCTGCGGTTGTGCAACAACTTGTGTTGCGGCTCAACAACTTGGAAGAAAGTGGGTTGGAATTGATATTGAAAAAAAAGCTGTGGAAATTTTAGTTGAAAGACTTGAGGGCGATGGACACATTGAAAGCGATAGTCAACAAGGTTTGAAATTTAAGGAAAAAGGCGTGGACTTTATTCACCTTGTAAAGCCACTGCAAAGAACGGATATTAAAATTGAAGAAATTACTTCGGAAACTAAAGTGGGAATTAAAAATCGACTCTTTAAACAACAAGAATGCAGGTGTAATGGTTGCACTGATATATTCGAAATCCATCATTTTGAAATTGATCACATAATTCCAAAGGCAAAGGGTGGGGCTGATTATTTTGAAAACTATCAACTTTTGTGTGGGCATTGCAATAAAACGAAAGGTGCAAGACCAATGGAGTATTTGCGAATGAAAATTCAAAGACGCCGCGAGCTGTTAAACCAAGTTGTAACATTTGGAGAATAAATATTTAAAAAAATGCTTACACAAATAAGTTGATTTCGTAAGAAGTTGCTTTAACGCAACTTGTAACGTAACTAATGTATATGATAACATCTCTTCTTTCAACCTTTGGTGGTGCACTTTTTGGTGGAATCCAAAATTACCTCGAACACAAACAGGATTCCAAATGCGAAACTGAAATTGCAAAAATCCAAGCAGATAAAGAAATTGAACTTGCAAAACAAGGTGTAATTATATCACAAAATCAACTTGCAACACAAAAAGGTTTAACGAGTCAGGAAGAATTCAAAACAGAGGCATCACTTAAGCAAAGCGATACAGAAGAATATAAAGCATTCGCCGATGCTACAATAAAAACATCTGCATTGTGGCAAAATAATTCATTACTCGCCGATATCGCAAATTTTATTATAATCACAACAAGACCGATCGTTACATACATACTCCTTATTCTCGTGTGCGTCATTTCAATGAAAATTATGAAATACGGTGAAGTTTTGGAAAATCATCTTGTGATATTTGATCTCATTCTCGCCGAATTTTCAGCGGTTATGTCCTATTGGTTTGTTCGTAGGTCTTTTGAAAAAAGAAACTTTCCAGAGTCTCCTAAATTTCAAAAAAAAAACTAAATTTTGAAGATAATCCGAATCAAACCACACTCAAAGACACAAAAAATAAAATCAAAAGCGATACACAAGGTGATAATATACTAAAAACTGTATTTCAAAAATCGTCATTTGAAATCGCGTGCGATATTATTAAGAAATTCGAAGGTCTGCGGTTGGAAGCCTATAAAGATTCCGCCAATGTTTGGACGATAGGTTATGGACACACCAAAGATGTTACAGATGGAATGAAAATTACGCAAGAAGAAGCCGAAGAGTTGTTTGAGGCTGATATTAAAATTTACTACAATTGTGTAATTTTAAATGTTGGATCAATTTGCACTAATAATCAAGTTGCAGCATTGACATCGTTCACATTCAACCTTGGAGTTGCAAATTTTGAAAAATCAACCCTTTTGAAAGTTGTAAAGAAAAATCCATCAGATTTTAAAACAATTCGCAAAGAGTTCGTACGCTGGGTTTATGCTGGCGACAAAGTTGTTAATGGTTTAAAATTAAGGAGATCGGCCGAAGCTGATATTTACTGTTCTTAATCAACGATTTTAGACTTTTTTAACAAGTGCAAGCTCGTGAAATAATCGATCCCCAATTTCCACCAGAGAGACATTCAGCATAACTCCTTGTTCCAGAAACAGCTGGACACACGCCGCACGTTTGCAAAAATTGCACAAGTGAGCCCGCAGAGTAATGTGGAACGCCAGACGGAGTGGGCAAGGTAGTTAAGTTATCAGGCTTGGCACTGGCATCGCAATAAAGCATTGATTGATTGTTCGAAACAATATCATTTATTGAGGTTGAATATAAAATGTCATCAAGCTTTCCAAGGCCGTTACTAGATTGGTTGGTGTAAAAATTATTACTTGTTTTGGAGTTCGTTAAAATATTTACCACCTCCCCAGTTGTCGCATTTGCACCAGTTGAGCTATTTTGAGTTCCTGAAATTGTGTAAGCTCCAAGTCCATTATCTCCATAACTCAATAGTGCATAAATATTCCGATTGTTAACCAACACATCCGCCGTTGCGTTGTTGTAATAAGTGGAAATATAATTGGCAAAATCCGTTGAAGAATATGTTGCCGCACCAAGTGAAACGCCAGAAATTTGATATCCCGAACCGCCAGTTTTATTGTAATAGAGAACAGACCTGTTTATAGTATTGTTATAAGTTAGAGCAGCAGGTACGATATACATAATCTTATTACCCCAACCATCCTGAAGGTATTCTCTTGAAATATTTAATGAATCGGTTGGAACTGCACCATAATATGTTGTACCGGAGTTGAATGAAGTTGGTGAGGCACAAACGCCACCTACAAGAGTTTCAGATGCCGGTGTAAATGTTGGATTCACAGGGCACGGAAGCCTTCCATAAGTTACAATGTGCTGATTTAAAATCTTTTGAATGTATTTTATTCTCGTATTTGTTGTTTTTCTCTTGTCGTAATTGTTCACCGTTATCCCTGAAAGGAATATCGTTGAGGCAATTGTTGTAATAACAAGAAGGGCAATAAATACTTCGAGCAATGCAAATCCGCGAGTCTTAATGTAATTTTTGCCATTATTTATGGCGTGATATTTTTTTATTTTTTTCATAAAATTATGTTGCAAAATTTGTTTAGAATTTTCCTAGAATATTTGAAATGTTTTTTATGAAAATCAATGTTTATTTTTTCTTGCTTAATTGTCGTCGTTTTTGGGCTGTATATCGGTTCATTTTTAACCGCGATTTCCTTGAGATTTTGCAACAATCAAAAGCTTTTATCCAAAAATTCACACTGCGATTCCTGTGGAGCAAAAATCACATTTTACAATCTTATTCCAGTTTGTGGATACACCACGTCTAAGGGAAGGTGTAGTAATTGCGGGCAAAAAATTTCCATTAAATATACAATTTGGGAGTTAATTTACGCTTCAACATTTTTAATAAATTTTTTACTATTTAAAAACGATCACCAATCTTTAGTAATATTCACACTTTTAACTTCAACAATGTTCGTCGCTTCAGTTATCGACTTTGAAACAATGTTTGTTTACAACATTCATATTGTGATTTTTGGAATTTTATTTTCCGCATTTCTTTATGTGAATAATATGCTTGAAATTACCACTATGTCTTTTATAATGGCAACATTACCACTAATATTCAAATTTGGGTATGAATTTATTAGGAAAAAACTCACGGGAAATCAAATTATAGTCCTTGGTATGGGTGATGTTTTAATATTTCAAATATTGTTTTTTTTACTTGATTTTTCAAAAGTAGCAATAATTATGTTCCTATCTGGATTGTTCGGAGTGCTTTACGGCCTTCTAAGGAAATGTGGTAAAAATCTCCACTATCCCTTTGTGCCGTCAATATTTCTAGCAGTTTATATTATATTTATTTGGAAATTTTTATGAAGTTTTTGCCACTACCATTTATTAGCATACTATCACTTGTGTTTTTAGGAACATATTCCAACGCATTGGCGGAAGATATTACGCCACCATCAGAAGTGATATCAAAAACACCATTAGTAAACACACCAACAACATTACAAACGCCCGTTGAAGCTATCACCTCACAACCATTAATTTCTCTACCTAACACGCCGCAAGTTGATTCTTCGATAAAAACTGACTATGTAGCAAAACCAAACACAGCTCCGCCATCCAAGGTAGGTGCTGTAAAAAAAAATACAACACCCGAAATTAAAACATCCACAAACGGAAGTGCACGTGAAAAATATCTTCACGAAACAAAAGATGCACAAAAGGATGATAGAAAAAAATTATCACCAGAATATGGTAGCACAATGCACCACGCTGAAGTTGATTCTAAATTAATCCTCAATCGTTACGAAAACAAGCAGTTCATTAAAGAAAAAATTGAAGACATTGCAAAATCTGTTGTAAAAAAAGAAATTGAAACAAAAAAATCCATTGCCGATCAAATGGGCTCAGTTGGATCCAAAAGAATTAGCGTCAGCATTGATGAAACGGTTTCAATTAAGGACGCAATCATAGAAGTGAGTAACCTTGCAAATATCGATGTTGAGATCGATCCTGAGGTTGAAGGATCTATTATTCTTTCAGTTAAAAACACACAAGTTGCCGATGTTCTTGAAAGAATGGCGGATCTTGCCCGATTAAACATTTCGGTAAAAAACAACGTTGTGAGGTTTATGGCAAATAAATCATTTACAAAATATTACAGCGTATCATTTATTGATAACATGAATTCATCGACAAACAACTCATCTTCGTCCACTGGAGTGGGTGGAAATCAAAATACAAACCCATACAATAATCAAATGGTTGGTGGTCAAAATATGCAAAACCAATATGGTGGGGGCAATTACAACAATAACCAAGCTGGTTATAGCAATAATAATTACGGCGGTAGTAATATGTACGGCGGCGGAGTTGGTTCAAATAGTATGACATCCCTCCTAAGCTCTGCCAATCAAATGAACTCATTCCAAAACAATTCAATGTGGGATCAGTTTGAAAATGGCTTAAAATATATTGTATCACAAAAGAAAGATATTTCATACTCAGTCAACAAACAGGCGGGAGTAGTCACACTTCGTGCTCCGCTAATTATTCACAAAGAAATTGAAGAATATATTGAAAAAGTAAAAAAAGTTGCAACAACTCAAATCCTTGTTGAGGTCCGCCTTGTTGAAGTTCAACTTAATGACGAATTTTCAACGGGAATTAATTTTGGCGGAACCATTAATGGCACAAGTCTTAAAATTGACGCACCATTTTCTATGACATCGCAATCAAGCATTTCCAAAACACCATTCGCACTTACAGTAACAGGTGGTGGATTGGTTGCCGCTGTTCAGTTTTTACAATCATTTGGAACAACTAAAGCAATTGCAAGCCCGCGATTAAATGTTATGAATAACCAAAAATCAAGACTATCATTTGCAAAGGACCATGTCTATTTTTCAATCCAACCTCAATTGCAAAACTCTTACATCAACATGTCTGGTGGCACATCGGCATCAACAAATCCAATTATTGTTCAAAGTACGATGCAAACAGTTCCAATTGGTGTGATACTTGAAATCCAAGCAACCGCCGACATTGAAAAAGAAGAAATTACAATGAATATTCACCCAGTAATTTCTTCCATTGTTGATTACGCAAACGACCCAGCCGCCGCATTCCTTTCAAGTTTGAATAACGTCTCATCTGGTTCAAAAATTACAAACTCAATTCCTATGATTGAAAAAAAAGAACTTAATTCAACACTTCGCATAAGAAGCGGAGATATTATGGTAATTGGTGGATTTAATGAAGAAAAGACCGTTGTACAGCGCGCTGGCATACCTTACTTAAAAGACATCCCTTACCTTAAATTTCTCTTTGGATTCAATACAAAATCCGTTCACAATATTGAAACGGTTATTTTTATCAAAGCAACAATTATGACTCCAGAAAAATCAATCGGCGATCAAGATGTCAAATTTTACAACGACTTTGCATAGTGATACACAGATGCAAGGTTTAATCGCAAAAATTCTACGCTACACTGAAGGTCAAACAACGGTCTATATAGCGTGTTCTGGCGGAATTGATAGTATGTTTCTTGTTAAGCTTTATTCCGAACTCCTTCCAGATAAACAAATCGTCGCATTGATTGTTGATCACAATTTGCAAGAAAATTCATCAGAAGTTGCACACAAAACAGCACAGATCGTAAAATCTTGGGGTGTAAAATCCACAATATTAGAATGGATTCACGGTAAAGTTGTATCCGGAATTGAAGAAAATGCAAGAAATGCAAGGTACCAACTCATCACAGATTATTGCAAATCAAACGACGTCCAAAGCGTTGCAATCGCCCACCACATTGATGACAAAATTGAGACATTCCTAATGAATTCAATGCGTGGAACGGGCTTACAAGGGTTGACGTCAATGCAGGAAATTTCCAATATCCGCGGTATTGAGTTTTTCCGTCCAATGATTAACGAAGTAGATAAGTCACAAATTACCCAATTTATGCAAGAGAAAGGCTTTACGTGGTTCGAAGACTTAACAAATGCAGACCAACAGTTCATAAGAAATAAAATTCGCCACTCATTTAATTTTTCATCCGAACAAAAGCAAGGAATTTTACAGACGATAAAAAATCTTGAAACTGAGCTTATTGATAAAAAAAAAACTTTTATAATGTTTGGAAAAAAATCGCAACGGAAACGCAGCAATACCTTATTTTTTCAAGTGAAATCTACGAATTGTCTCCAACGGAAATTCGCATGACTTTCAAAGAGTGTTACGAAAAAATCCACAAAAATCATCGTGAAATCCGCCAAATTACAGTGGAAAATTTTTTACAATGGTTAAATTCCAAATCAAGACGCGGTACATTTTCCCTAATGCAATTTACAAAAACAAAAAATAATATTATTTGCGAAAAAGAAAATACAAAAATAAACTCTTGCAATCCAATGCCATTGAATTTGCATTAAAATTAAATTTAAAAAAATATATGCTAATTTCCCTGAAAAACATCTCGATAATGGCATCCGTTGGAACTTACGAACATGAAAAAAAAAATCCAACAAAAATCATCGTATCAATTTTAATTAATTACAATTTCACAAAAAATTCAGTAGTTGATTATGATTTAATTCTAAAAAATGTGCGTGAAATTGCCTCTGTAAAACATTTTGAATACATTGAAGAAATGGCACAGGAAATTTGTGAGAAAATAAAAAAAAATTATTCACAAATTATTTCAATAAATGCAAAAATTCAAAAATGTATTTTAAAGAATATTCTTGACGAAGTTTCAGTTGAGTATCAATTGTGAATAATTTATGGAAAAAAAAATAATTCGAAAAATAATTCTAAATAATCGAAAAGGAATTACTAAAAATTCTTGGAAAATGAAATCATATTTAATAAATAAAAAAATAATTCAAACAGTTAATTTTGGAAATAAAAAAATAGCCATTTATTTTCCAATAAATAATGAACTATTTTTGCACGATTTATTTTATTTAACGCAAAATAAAATTTTTTTACCAAAGATACAAAATAATTCAATGCAATTTTATGAATACTTGCCAATTAATAGAATTAACTCAAGTGAATTTAAAAACAATCCTAAGAGGTATAATTTAATTTTCGAAAATAAAACATTTAGTCCAAAAATTAAAAAAAATCCCATAAATCCTGAAATAATATTTATTCCACTCGTTGCATTTAATGCTAATTGTTACCGCATAGGTTATGGTGGTGGTTTTTACGATAAATATCTCAAAAATAAATCAATCTTGAAAATTGGCGTTGCATTTGAAATGCAAAAAATTGATTTCACAGCCGAACATCATGATGTGCAGCTCGATTATATATTCACAGAAAGTAAAATTTATCGCAAACATTCAAATGGGCAATTTGCACTTAAATAATATGCATGATTATATATTAAATATCATAAAAATCCACGGCTTTATTCCACTTGACGAGTTTATTTCGCTCGCCCTCTGCCATCCGCGGCGTGGATATTACGCAAAACAAAACCCAATCTTAAGGGATTTTATTACTGCGCCGGAAATTTCTAACGCATTTGGGATAATTTTTGCAAGCTACATCATTGATAAAATTTTACCGATATCAAACGACGCACGGGAAGTTAACTTCGTCGAATTTGGTGGCGGAACTGGGAAGTTCGCATTTGATATTTTAAATTTTATCATTTCACTCGAAAAAATAAATAACCATAAAATTAAAAAATTAATTCCAAAGATTAAATTTAATTCAATCGAGTTTTCCGAACATTTAACGGAGATGCAAAAAAGTACTATAAAAAGTATTACAATGGAAAAATCATTTTTCAAAAATATTTCAGAATTTAAGGAAAGTAAAAAAAATATTATAAATAATAAAGAAAATATTTTCGTATTTTTCTCAAATGAATTTTTCGATTCACTGCCAATTAAACAATTTATAAAAAATGAAGATGATTTTTGCGAAATAGTTGTCACGACCAAAAATAATTCAAGTAATGATTTTATTTATGAACAAATTAAAATTAATTCCGACAATATTGAATTAATTCCCAAATATTTCCAAAATAATAAAAATGATTTTTTCGAAATTCCATTAACTACCATTGAAATTTTAAATAATATTGTGGACATTATGAACAATTCAAGATCTATCTTTTTAACGGCGGATTACGGATTTATGGAGAATCCAAATACATCGACATTGCAGGGAATTTATGAGGGTCGCAAAATAAAAGATATTTTGAAGAATGTCGGAAATGCGGATATCACTCATCTCGTAAATTTTCCACTATTTCAATCATTATTTGCGAAAAATAATATTAGATCCGAGATTTTTAAACAGGGGGTGTTCCTCGTGGAACATGGCATTAAGAGTTTGATTACGCCAGAAAACCTTATAGGAATTGAAAGATTGATTGCTCCAGAAAAAATGGGCGACCTTTTTAAGGTATTAATAGCAAAATCTTTTTAGACAAATCTTTTTTGATACATTGACTCACTTAAAAACTTTTATCAATATTGATTGTTTTAAAGCGTTCGTTGGA
The DNA here is from genome assembly GCA_945861725.1 of Rickettsia typhi. GTDB lineage: Bacteria > Pseudomonadota > Alphaproteobacteria > Rickettsiales > Deianiraeaceae > CAJQOT01. The sequence goes on along the minus strand of CAMAVJ010000003.1, from coordinate 21,644 downwards.
AATTTTCACAAAGGAATATGAGTGCAAATCTACTCGACTTTTTTCATGAGTTTCCGGCGATTCAATATCAATTCTGCGAAGAACAAAATCCGTTTTTGAAAAATACATTGAAAATATTCCTTCATTTTTTAAATTTTTAATCGTTGCACGAATTAAAATCGCCTCAGGCAATTCCTCAATTTTTTCAATTTCAAAAAGATCGCCACCAATTTCCAAAGGTGCGGTAAAAATTTTTGCTGCGGATTTTTGCGTTGGCATTTGCGACTTCTGTTCTAACTTTGAATCGTAATATGTTGTTACTCCATCATTGACCAAAACTGTAACGGGCATCGTATGATATTTCATAAAAAGACCATAATTTTTTTTATAAAAAATTACACCCTTTTCAGTTTTACCAGCACCAGTTTGTTGAAATTCAAATCTTGCACTCGAAATTTCACGCAACTTTGCGTTAATTTTCGCAACATACTCATTCCCATCAATTGCCGTCCCAGCGTGAGCAAATGGCAGCGTTTTAAAAAGCAAAAAAACAGCTGTGAAGAATAGAAAAATAATTCGCATATATACAATTACACTTATAATATTATTTTCTACAATAGAATTTGATAATATCAAAATCAAGTATAATATTTTCTGAAATATTATCTAAAAATATTTTACGACTTGGCACACCTTTTTGCATTTGTGAAAAGTAATTTCTCTCGTTGGTATTTTTCAGAAAATCCATCGCATCATTAAGGGCATTTTTTGAATTAAATTCAAAATTAATTTTTTCCGGCGAAATAACGATATCCCTAAAGCCTGACTGTTGCAAAAGCATCGAAATGGATTCTGGTGAAACCGTTGGATTAAATCTTGGATAAATGTTTTTCGAAAATTCAGCATCATTTTTAATAATAATTTTTTTTAATTCAGACAAATTCCCAACACCAAACAAATTCCCACAAAATGTACCGCCACCACTTAAACAATTATTCGCCGATTGTAAATACTTTCCCAAATAATTCACATTATGAAAGGAATTGATTCCAACGATCAAATCCTTTTTTGGTAATTCATTAAATTGTTTGATACCATCTAAATCATTTTCTGGGAAATCAAAATTAATTATTTCCATATTTTTAAAAATATTCGAATTAATATAATTAATCATTCTGCTTTCTGAATTTAATAAAAGAATTTTTTTTATTTTCTCCAAATTTCCAAAAATTAAAAAATAATCTAAAATATCATCTAAAATCATTTCCTCAATTTTTAAAAAAAGAGAGTTATCAAAATTAATTCTTTTTTTTCGTAAAAAAATTATTTTTCTATTGAAAATATTTTCCATTGTGTTTTGGTGCATATGTACTTACTAAATAATAGCTAATTCATGCAAGAAGGTCAATCGCCAAAAAAAGAATATTTGCCAGAACAATTTCCATTTCAAGCAGACTTCCTTAAGTCGAAAAAATCTCTTATGGAATTCCTTGCTGAATATGACATAATGAATTCCACTTCTTTTTTTATCAAGTTAAATACAAATGAAACACTTGTGCAAATTCTAAAAAATATTTCAAATCATTATATAAATTCCATCGATTTATCAAAATTCACAAAAATTTCCGAAAAAATCGTTTTTCTCAAGGTAAATTATTTCCCATTTATCAAAAAACATTACTCAATGAATAATTTTCCTGAAGTCATTCAATATCTTTCCCACGGGCATAAAATTTATTACGCAGAATACATCCTTCACCTTTCTAATATTTTTTGGGAAAAATCCGAAGTGTACGATTACGATTACAACTTTCACACAAGGCGGTTGAAACTGTGCAAAATTTTGCAAGAGTTGCACAAAGATTCTTTATAAAATCCGACTAGTCGTCATTATTCCTGTATTATGTCGCAAAATATTCTAAAATTTTAACTCAACTGAATTTAAAAGATTGAGAAGGTGGTAGTAAATTTTGTGCGATGGATTAACTCATTAAACCTGCTTCCATTTGTCAAAAGCCTTATTTTATGGTGATATTTATTTTTTATATTCACTATGCAAACAAATAATTTATCCCTACAAATGCTTCTGCAAAATCAAGCATCGGCCGATATTATACTCAACGAAAGCCTTTTAAAAATTGATTCATTTATTTTTAGTTGTGCAATTGATTTCCTCAATTTCATACCAACTAACGCAAAAGATGGGGATATTTATATATTTTCCGAAAGTTTCGAAAAGCCAGAAAGATCAAATAATGTCGGTCTGTATTCTTCAAGTAAAGGTTGGAATTTTTTTCAACCCAAGAGTGGATGGAGATTTTTCATTCAAAATGCGAATTCTTACAAAGCCTTCCTCAACAATTCTTGGGTTGAAGATTCGGAACGGCAATGCACCGATTGGAATTCGACATCAGGCGTGACTGCAATCCAAAATAAACCAATACTATTTGACGGTAATTACAACAGTCTTCAAAATAAACCCAATCTTTTTTCTGGAAAGTATGACGATCTACAAGGTAAACCAACGGCAACAACATCAGCTTCTGGTGAAATGCCAATTCTTGGCGATTACAAGCAGTCCGCTCAAGGCGTTGACCACGGAAAATGGCTTTTGTGTAATGGTCAGGCTATTTCAAGGTTGACATACTCCACATTATTCACTTTAATTGGCACTGCGTTTGGTGTTGGCGATGGTATTGCGACATTCAACTTACCAGATTCAAGGGCAAAAGTTAATGCGAGTATCGGGCGAGGAACTTTCTCAGCTAATCGCTCAATTGGTGTAACAATTGGTGAAGAAAGCCATACTTTAACAGTCGATGAAATTCCATCACACGCACATGATATTGCCAGAACGACATCAAGATTATTTGGTGAGTTTGGATTTGGGGGACTAAATAATATTATGTCGGGAGACAAACCTTCGGTAATCACAAACGTAACAACAAATAAAACCCAGTATATTCAAAATACAGGAGGAGGAAGACCACACAATATTATGCAGCCGACTATTTTTATTGGAAACACATTCATTTATTCTGGCGTGTGATTATACTTTTCTGAGATTTTCTCCTCTCCATTAACAACGCCTTGGGCAAAAATGACGTTCGACAAAGTAGGTGTTAAATTATATATTTGAGCAAATTCAGTGGAATGTTTAGAAATGAAAAAATTGGGAAATATTTATCATATAAATCAAAGACAATAAGGCACTCTCAAAAAATAATCCTTGATTTCTTATTTTTAAAATCTATTAATAGTTAAATTGCTGGCCGAGTAGCAAAGTGGTAATGCAAGGGCCTGCAAAGCCTTTACCAGCGGTTCGATTCCGCTCTCGGCCTCCAAATTTAATTAAGAGCACTAAAAATACATTTTTGCAAAATAATGAAAGTAAAAATTCCTAAAATAAAAATTCCCCTTGGCATTCTTTTTTCCGATTTATTCCTTCCATTTATTAAGAGGAATATTCAGAAGATTTCCCTACTTTTATTCCTCATATTTATTGGAATATTTTTCACCATATATTTTACAAAGAAGCAGAGTGCAAAACATGAAGATCTCCTTAAAATATACCTTTCCGCAGTTACAGAGTTATCACAAAAAGAAGAGGAAAAAGCACTGAAAAAATTCGAAAAAGTATACAACTCATCCAGTGGAATGCTAGAAATCCTTTCACTCATTCAAGTTGTCGACATCACAATCACCAAAGAACAGTATGAGGCGTTTCCCAAACTTTTAGAAGAAATCCTTAGCATAAACACCGATGGTGAAACATCACTAACTCTTTATTCTAAAGCAATAACGATTCTTGCAATCACAGAAGAAAAAAATATACTTGCACCTGAAAAACAGGAAAAATTTACCAAAGATTTTGCCACAAAAATTAGAAATCTTAAAATATCAAAGGAGTTTCTTGCAAACAAAAATACATTGCTCATTGCCATTAACGAAAGAATTGATGCGGAAATCGATACCAAGGTGGGAAAAAGCGAACTAACAAATGAACTTGTGCTTGCCGTAAATCTTATCAATGGCAACATTCCAAGTGATGCTAAAAAAAATCCTGAAGAGTACCAGTAATACAATTATTTAATGCGAATTTTAAATTTTACATCAAATTTTCTAGAAAATTCCGCTAAAATAATCGCACACCAAATTAAAAATCAGTGCAATCCGGTTATCATAGTTCCAGAAAAATCATATATTTTACCCCTTAAAAACGCAATTTTAGAAGAAATTACGCACGAAATGGATAATGCAATTTGGGATAAAAGCAAAACATTTCCAACGATAATTTCAATCGAAGGTCTCAATGGCAAAGAAATTGACGACAATGCAAGCGATGGGATATCAAACAGTGTTGATGAGAAGGCTAATAACAAAGTTGACAATATGCCAATATCTCGAAATAAAATATATGCAAAAGTTTTTGAACTTGTTTCCAATGCATTTGACCGACTCGAAAGTGGACTGGAGAACGAAAGCGACATCGCAACTTTTACAAGATCCACCATTGGAGAAATTCCAAATCTTTATGCTAACGGCGTTCAACCAAGAGACATTTTAGATAAAATCCCCGCAAATGTTGCCCAACAAAAAGAAATAAGCCTGAATTTATTTGTGAAAGTCTGGGAAAAGTTGAATGTGTGGCTAAAACAATCTGACGCCACTCCATATTATGCCTCCCAAGGTAAAGCACTAGAGGTAATTCTTCAACACTACACAAATGATGTCAATTCTGAGATTTTCATATTACACGACTTTGGAAGATCTGCTATTTTACGGAATTTGATCGCAAAAACTGCAAAAACTAATATAAAAACAACCGTCTTTATTCAAAATTATGAAAAAAATGACGAATGCTTTAACGGCTTGCATAGTCTTGAAATAAGCAATATTTTGAGCGAAGTTCCATATGAAATTGGACAAAAAGCAAAAAAATTCCACTCACAAATGGACAAATCCGAAGAAAAGATTATCACAAACATTGTAAATCATTGTTTGCACTTCAGCAATGATAACAAAATCGGAATAATTTGCGAAGACGAACTTTTAAGTAAAAGTATTTCACTTGAATTAAACGCGAGCAAAATTTTACATCAGCATAACATTGCAACACCAATCGAAAGTAATGTTTTTATTAAGATCTTCATTGCCTTACTTGAAAATAAACCAGAAAAAATTCTTCCAGTCTTGGACATCGTCAGAACGGAGGATAATAAAATAAATAATGAAAAAAAACAGATACTTTCCACAATCATCAGCGGAAATCAATCATCGAGTCGCATCTGGTATGAAATTGGCAACTTTCTTCAAAAAAAGAAAAAAATTACCAAAGAAACAGTTGAATCAATTTTTACATTTTTAGAAGAAAATAAAAAATACTTCCAAACCAATAACGGCATAAACAACGGCACAATTGCCACATTTTTCCAATTTAAACACTTCCTTTTAAACGACATCGATCAAATTAGCATTGATAGCATACCAAAAAATGTAATTCTACATATAGCAAAATCATGGAAAATTTGGGAAGAAAAACCAGTAGAAAAATCTACCACGAGTATAAAAATTTGCAACTTAAGAGAGTCATTACTGCAGCGTTTTGACCACATAATTCTAACATCATCATTTGAAACCAAACCAAGTGGAAACATACTTTTTTCCGAAGGAATGAGAAAATGTTACAACTTTGCCACAATACCCACAACTGGCAAAATCCTTGAAACACTCGTTAAAAGCTCCGTTCAGCAGATATTTTTTACGGGTACAACCCCTCCATTTGAAATGGAAGTTCTGCAAATTGAAGAAATACAAGAAGATTTACAGAAAGGAAAAAAATTGTATCACAGCACGATTGCTATCAAAAAGCATGAAATGCCAAGGACGCTTTCCGCGACACAAATTGAAAAGTTATTCGAAAACCCACTTGTATTTTACTACCAATACATCAAAAACCTGAAAGAAATTCCATATCGTGTGCAAAAATCCCTTGAAATCGGCAACACTATTCATTCAATACTTGAAAAGACAACAATTGAGATCATCAAACATAATAACTCAAAAACATTCGACTTCATAAAATACGCAAACGAAGCCTTTGCGACATTCGCCCAAGGCAAATTTAATGGTATAAAGGTGTTTTATATCGATAAAATTATCCAAATCCTTACAGAAATCGCACAAATTACGGGCAGGGCAACGGCAGGGACGGCAAATAAATCTGATGCAATTGCAACAAATATTACTGTCGAAGTTAAGAACATTAGTGTGCAAATTGAATGTTGCGGCGAAATGTTTACATTAATGGCAAAGCCAGATAGAATGGATATTTCTCAAGATTTTCCACCAAGTTCGGCAATAATTTATGATTACAAAACTGGCTCATCTGCTAAATTTAACGAAAAATCTATTGAAAAGATGGAAAAAATTCAGCCCATAATCCCCGCGATGCTATTTCCCAGTGTAAAATGGATCTTTGGTCAATACACTTTTCTTGAACACAGTGCTGCGGACGATGTACGGTTTGAAATAACCAAAGAAGTTATTGAAAAATTTAAGGAAAAGATCAGTGAATATGTGGAAAAATACGCTATCAATGGTGAAATTTTACCAAATACAGGTGAAATGTATGCATATTTTCACGTAGCAAGAGTATAAAAGAGTTTCAAACGCATCAATAACGTGAGTTTCAAACGCATCAATAACGTATTCCGTTAATCGTTGAGATTGTAAGGGTCTTTCCAAATTCTACTACCGCGAATATTGTGCCATGTAAATGGATTGAGCAGCGAATTTGGTGAAGATATCACGATGCGTTTAACCTTCCCCAAAAGAAGCTCTTCGTGAACAAATCCAACGTCGGTAAAACGACTATCCTGCGATCTATCACGATTATCCCCCATAAAAAAGTAATGGTCTTCCGGAACGAATATCAGAGGCATATTGTCAGCTGCCGCATCATCACGGTATTCAAGAACATTGTATCGCACTCCACTTGGAAGTGTTTCAACGAATGTTGAGTATTCGGCATTTTCCTCAATTTTCATTCTTTTAACGGTTTTACCATTAATCTCAAGAATACCGTTGTTGATACGAATTATATCACCAGGGAGCCCAATCAAACGCTTAACATAATTTGTTCTGCCGTTTGATGGCAACTTGAAAACAATGATATCCCCCCTTTGAGGTTTATGCTTTTGCATAACTCTTCCATTAATTGGTGCAAGACCAAATGGGAACGAATATCTGCTGTATCCGTATGAGGATTTTGATATGGCAATTTTATCACCTATTTGAAGAGTGTTTAACATCGATCCCGATGGAACGTGAAAGTGATCAAAGAAAATTGAACGAACAAATGTTGCGATGATAATTGCATAAATTGGGATTAAAATATAATCCCTTTTCCTGTGATTTTTCTTTGTTGAGCCAAAGATTACGAATTTGATAATTTTAAGGAACCATAAAAGAATTTTTTTTAAAGTAAGGGAAATCATAGTATTTTAACAAGTGAATCGTGATACATTGCAATATATTGATGCGGAAATGCAGAAATGTGGTTCAAAAGAATTTTTTTAGAAAAGCTTTTTTGTTGATATATTTTTTCATAACATTTTTTGTAATCACATATAACATATTCATCAAGAGTTAAAGATGCAATATTGTGCCCCATATCAATTTGATGGTTAATATCTTGTTCGTGCGATATATTCAGCACAACGCCACTGAATTTTTTTGTAATGTAATTATGAGCATCCTGCGTTGTGAACCTTGTTGCTCCAAAATGCAAAATTGATTCGATAGGGTTTTGAAGCTCAGAAAGTTCAATTGCAAGAAGACTTCCGTATGCCGAAGTTATGCCAATTGTGTTAATTTGCACAATTGCACCATTCACAACATTTTTAATTACCTCTTGACGAACATCGTTGTAAATACTATTGTGATACGCACTAATTGGAAAGCGAAAAAGTTTTCCTTGCACAAGGTTTCTATTAACGACCTTCAAAGATTTTACCAAATTTTCGCTACTTTTAAGACTCGCAAAATTAATGATTTGCGTATTCTTAATCTGATCGTATATCATAAGAACTCTTATTCCAGAATCTGGAAATGTTACAAGTTTATATCTCGTTTGTGAATCTTCGGAAAATGTTGCGTCGATAACTTGCTCCTCAGCGACGGTGAGTGATAGGTAACGAAGGGCGTCCTGAAGATATATCGTGTTGACATTTGAAGGAAGTTGTAATAGTTTATATTCAGGATATGATATTTCCGCAAACGCATTAAATGTCGCACCGAATACAACAATACAAAATAAAAAAATCTTTTGTAAAAAGTTAAGCATTTATCGCAAAATTATTTCATCTCTCTCTGGTCCATTTGAAACCATTGTAATTCTTACACCTGTGTAGTTTTCTATAAAATTAACATACTCCCTTGCCTGTATTGGAAGTTCATCGTAATTCACAATCCCAGTTGTTGGAACGTTCCATCCATCAAGTTCAATATATTTTGCCTTAATGTGTTCTTGGTCAAGTTTTGACAAAGGAAACACTTTCCCAAATGTTTCATATTCAACACAAACTGGAATTTTTTCTAATGAATCAAGGATATCAATTTTTGTTAGGATTATCTCCGTTACGCCAGAAACATCGCAGGCATATTTAAGAGCGACTAGGTCAAGTGGTCCGCACCTTCTTTTACGCTTTGTAACTGTACCAAATTCCTTTCCTGTTATTTGTAAATTTTCACCAAGTATATCAAAATCTTCCGTGGGAAATGGTCCTTCACCAACTCTTGTTGAATAAGCTTTTGTCACTCCATAAATTGCCTTTGTGTGAGCCTTTCCAAAGCCCGAACCAGCAAAACATTGCGATGGAAGTGTCGTTGATGATGTTACAAAAGGATAAGTTCCAAATGTGACATCAAGTAAAATACCCTGTGCTCCTTCAAAAAGAACAGTCTTCCCAAGGTTTTCATTCATAAATTCCACTGGATGAATAAGCATCTTGTGAATTTGCACATAAAACGCTTCAAGCTCGTTCAGAGTTTGCACAACATCGGCGTCATTGTATTCTACTAAGTGAACAGAATGCCTGTAAAGGTTCTCAATGTTTGCCTTAAGGTAATCTTTGTTTGGAATATCACAAATTCTAATTCCCCTTCTAGCAACTTTATCCTGATATGTGTATCCAATACCACGCTTCGTTGTTCCAATTTTACAAGGATTTTTACAATCATCTTCGTGAACCGAATCTAGCTTTTTGTGTAAATCAAGAATCACATGCACATTTTCTGCAATTTTCAAACATTCATTCGGGTTAAACCCTGCTTTTGTAAGATAATCAATTTCGGCAAGTAAAACAGCAGGGTCGATAACAACTCCACAGCCAATATATGCAATTTTACCGGAAAAAATACCAGATGGTATAAGTGACAACTTGTATGTCTGACCATTAAACATTATTGTGTGTCCGGCATTATTTCCACCCTGAAAGCGAGATATTATATCGTAATTTGGAGCAAGATAATCCACAACCTTCCTTTTCCTTCATCTCCCCATTGAAGTCCAACAACTACAGATGATTGCATATTCATTTTTAACAAACAGAAGATTTTTAAGTTGCACAAAGTTAGTTGTCAAGGATTAAAAAATATCAAAATATTATTCTGCGTTTATAAATCTTGAAAAATAAAAATTTTAAAAAATAACCATTACAATGTATTAAAAAAAACAATGCACAACATCAAACACCTTGCAATAATAATGGATGGTAACCGAAGGTGGGCAAGACAGAAAAACCTTTCAACACAAAAAGGGCATGAAGCTGGTGCAAAAACACTGATAAATCTTTGTAAAGTCTTAAAACGGTATGAAATCCCCTTTGTAACAGTCTACGCCTTTTCCGCAGAAAACAATAGTCGATCAAAAGATGAAACCGATTATCTTTTTTCAATGCTAGAGCGATACCTTGATTCCGATGTTAAAAAACTTCAGAAGGAAAACATTGCTGTTTCATGTATTGGTGATTTTACCATTTTCCCAAAAAAAATTCAGGAGAAAATAAAAAAAATAGACGAACACACCCCAAAACAGTTTATTTTCACACTCAACATTGCATTAAATTATAGTGGAAGGCAAGAAATAATTGATTCAATAAACAAAATCAAACAAATTGATGGTAAAATTACACCAGAGGCAGTTTCTGAAAATCTTTATCACTCAACGCCAGATGTCGATCTTTTAATTCGAACCGGCGGTAAACGGAGGTTGAGTAACTTTCTTATTTGGCAGATGATTTACGCCGAACTTTACTTTTGCCAAACTCTTTGGCCTGATTTTACTGAAAATGACCTTAAAAACGCCGTAGATTTTTATAATGAACAGGAAAGAAATTTTGGTATATAAATTGTTAAATATTTCTTGATTTTTTTCAAGTAAGCTTTTTTACTTTAAAAAAATATTTAACTTTTGTGAGGTTTTCGCTTATACTTCTTCTCATTTCTTTTAACTCGCACGCAATTGAACTTGTACGCGATGCCGAAATCGAAGATTACCTTTACGAAGTTTCATCGCACATTTTTCAATCAGGGGGAACCTCCAGTGAGGCAATACAGTTTTATATTGTAAAAGACAACTCCATCAACGCATTCGTGTATGGTGGTCAAAACATTTTTGTTAACACTGGATTAATTGAGTCGTCAAATACACCAAATATGCTTCAAGGGGTAATAGCTCACGAGTTTGGGCACATCGTTGGTGCACATTTGGTAAAATCACAACCTAGTATGCAAAGAGCTATGGCAACTTATGCCATTGCCACACTTCTTGGTGTTGGAATTCTTGCAACGTCACCAACAAATGCTGGAACAAATGCCGCAATTGCTTCAACGATGCTTGGTCAACAAATTGCAGAACGCCAATTTCTTGCATTTTCCAGATCTCAAGAATCTGAGGCAGATCGCTACGCAATGTTATTTTTAAAAAAATCTGAAATTTCCAGCGACGGTATGCTCGAGCTTTTCAAAAAACTCGAATCAATTCAAGGAAAGTATGCGAAAGACATTGATAAATACTCCATAACTCACCCGTTAACTACAGATCGAATATCCTATTTCAAAAGCAATCCAATCAAAGGAATTAAAGCCTCTGAAGATATCCAAAGGAGACACTTTCTTATTCAAGCCAAAATCCTTGCTCACTCTGGAAATTCAAATATATACACCAACACTCACACAATTTTAAATCACCCTGAATATAAAGCCTACTACCTTGCATACCAAAATCTTCTTGAAAATAAAAACGAAACCGCACTTTTACACATTAATAACTTACTAACATCAAACCCAAGCAACCCTTACTTCCACGAAACTGCCGCTATAATTTACACAAATATGAAAAATTATAGTAAGGCCAAACAGCACTTTCAAAAAGCAATTGAATATTCACACAACAACTTCATTTCACAAGAATATGCAATATTTTTGATCAAAAACTTCGAAAGCGAAAAAGAAATTAAAGATGGAATTGTAATGTTAGAAGAATTAAAGAACACTAAAGAAAATAGTGCAGCTCTTTACCAAAACCTTCAATATGCCTACAGTAAACTCAATTTACAAGAATACTATTTGATCTCACGCATTGAAGAGATTGCAATTTTTGGTGAAAAAAAAGATGACGAAGCCCAAGAATCTCTTCAAAATTCAATTTTACAACTGAAGGGCGTGCTGAAGAAAGCCCCAAATAATGTAATCTTTGAAAGACTGAAAAGAGTTGAGGATGGTGTATGATTAAAAAAAAATTAGGTAAAATTTCCACTTACACTCTCTCAAAAACCCTTGCCTGTATAAAAAATATCTCTTATCATCTTTTAACGGTTATAAGTATAATATTTCTTGCTATCGCCATCGCACTTTTTTTATTTTTTGCCCTAATAAAGACGGATCCAGACAGAGCGGCGTCTCTAACAACACATATAATAAATACAATCTTACCAATTGCACAAGTACAAGCGGGAAACATTTCAACGTCCATTAACAATAAAAACAACAATGAAAACATTTTAATAATAATTCCGCATTTCAAACGCCACGCAAAAGATTTTGAAATCGAAGGATTTAACGCCCGCATCGCATTCTCACTATCAGATGTCATCCACGGAAGGCTTTACCGTATTACAGTTGAAAAATTTCTAATGAACATTCAAACCCAAAAATCACAAAGTACATACAACTCACACACACTTGCACGATTATACTACTCCTTAATTCCGTCATTAAAAGTAGATATAAAGGATTTTATCCTCAACTTAAACAATAATAAAATTAATCTTGACGACTCCACACTCAAACTTAACCAACGCGGGTATATTTTATACATTCAAGCAAATTCCAAACAATACCACTACAACTTCAAAGTTACACTTAACTCAAAAAAACTTCGAATATCATTCCAAAATATTCCATCAGTCATACTACATAAGTACACAGAAAATAGGCTAGATTTTTTAGACTTCAAAGCCGCAACGGGATTTATTTTATTTGATGCCAAAGACACAAGGAACGCAAATTTTGAAATTTTCCTTCAAAATACAACGGTTCCACAAAGCATAATTACAAAAGAAATTGTATCACTTGGAAGTATAACTTTATTTGGCTCTTCCAGTGCAAATTCAACATCTTTAATCGTTTCACCATTCACCATCAACGAAAAAGCAACGGCTTCACTCAGTATTCACACAAAAATTAACACACACAGTGATGTAGATAAATTTCATAACACCAACATAACAGAAGTAGAATTTGACATAAAAAATCTCGCAATTTCGGAGATTCGCAATATTATATCCGCTAAAAACATCAAGCCCACAACCCTTAAAGAGGTGGTCAAATATCTTGAACAATCACTCAAAAGTGGCACTGTCACGGCGGCAAATGGTATAATTCACTTACCAATTAAGGAAAACGATGATATGAAAATTGATATCAAATTCAATGATACAAATTTTGAATATCACCCAGATTTTGCCCAAATTGAACAAGCTTTGGGCGTGGTGCAAATCACACCAAACAAAACCACTGTTTTTCTCGAAAGCGGTAAATCTGCTGCAAATAATCTAAAAAATTCCACCGTTGAAATCGCAAAGTCAAAGGTAAAAATCACACTCAACACCATTGGCACGGTAAAATCCCTAAGTGATATATTCAAAAAAAACTACTTAATATCATTTCCAATATCTGGCAATATTACAGCCAAGACGGCTTTAGAAATCGATTTACTCTGTGACGATGCATACCACTGTATGAAAATTTCTTCCAATGGGAATATTACAAACTTATACACCGAATTTAATACAACCCCAGCAAGTGGAACACTTTTTTTTGAAAAGTTATCAAATCATAATGCATCACTCAAGATGAGCCTTGTAAATCTTAAAAACGAATATCTCGATATTCAAAATATTCAAACGGAAATTATCCCATCAAATAACTATCAACATCTTGAATTGAGAATTCACGGATACAACAATAATGGAGAAGAAATAAACGCAAAATCCATCAAATTCAACGCGATACTTGGAACACTTGAAGGGATAAATCTTTCAGCAATTAAATTTAAACAAAATAACTTCGCTTTTAAATATGAAAATGACTCAATGGAATTCAAAGGAAGTTCAATTGATGCACCTGAAATACATAAATTTCTTTCAAAATTTCAGATTTTTCAAAATTCAAAACCTAATGACAATGGCAATCATCACGGAGATATCGGAAATTTAAGGCTATATTTTGCGGTAAATAAAGTTATCCTTTATAATAAAGTCGAAGCCTTCATTGCGGGAGATTTAAACATTAGAAAAAATAAAATATACAAAGCATTGATTGATTCTGAAATACTCAGTTTTCACTATTTCATACCAGAAGCTGAAAAGAGTATATCGCAGGAAGTTCTGGAACAAGGAATGTTTATCGAAATTCCAGATATATCCGTTTTAATCGCCGCAATTAGTTCTAATCCAGAAAACATCGTAAAATCGGGATCAATGAAAATTCACGCTAAACGATTACCAAATGCATCACCAAGTGGAGAGCAAAATAACAATCAAAGCGGTGCTATTGTGTGGACTGGTGCAATTGAAAACATTAATATACATTACGACAAAATTGCATTCAACACAAAGAAAATCAAGATCTTGCTACATCAAAGCGGCAATGAAATTTCCTTTAAAAATATCAAAATACAAGATTCCAATCATACGATATTCATCACAGGAAAGATTTTCACAGATACGATGACAATAAAGGCAAAAATTTTTTATACACCATCAAAAATGGAAACTCTTAATGAAATTCCTGTCATTAAAGATGCCATTAAGCTCACCACATTTGGCACAAGTAAAAATGGAATTCTTTCCCTTGAACTTGATTGCAGCGGATCTATATTTGCTCCAACAATCAAACTTAATAAGGCGGCACCAATTAAATCATTGTGGAAACTTATAATAAGCATACCATTTTTGCCGTTTTTGATACTATAAAGTACTCATAAATAATTTGATTATTTATTTTAAGTTCTCCACCCACTTTAATACATCATTTGTTTTTTGTAGAAGATTTTCACTATCCTTTACACACAAAATTGACGAAGCACTTTTAAGTTGGATGAATTGCGGCTGTTTCGTGATAGCACTAAAAATTGCATCAAATTTTTCAAATTTTAGTGAAAATGCAAGAACTACACCCTTAATTCCAACTTCAACTTTAGTTATACGAAGTGCATTTGCTTTGATTTTTACCTTAATAATGTCCAAAAGATTCAAAACGGGTAATGGAATTTTCCCAAATCTGTCAAGGATTTCATCCTGAACAATGAACATCTCTTCAATTGATGAAATATCGGAAATTTGGCGATAAATCTGCATTCTGATGGAAAAATCCGGAATGTATTCCTCTGGAATAAAAAATGGAATATTAATTTTGATTTCACAAGTTTCCTCTTCTAAGATTTTCACATCACTTTTTACTTCAGTAACCGCCTCTTTAAGCATCTGTTCATAAAGCTCTACACCAACGTCGTTCATTTTTCCACTTTGCTCCTTTCCAACAATATTTCCCGAACCTCTTATATCAAGGTCGCTTAAGGAAATTTTCATTCCTTCGCCAAGGCTTGAAATTGAAGATATTGCTTTTAGTCTTTGCTTTGCGTTGTCCGTCATTCTATCAATATCTTTCACGACAAAATAAACAAAACTTTGAACATTTCCCCTGCCAACCCTTCCGCGAAGCTGATAAAGTGCTGCCAAACCAAACATCTCCGCACGAAATAAAATCATCGTGTTTGCAAAGGAAATGTCAATCCCCGATTCAATGATGCTTGTTGTCACAAGAACATCATAAACGCCTGTATAAAATTTTTCCATAACATTCTCCAAATCGTCAGGAGGCATTCCCCCGTGTGCAATCCCAATATTAACAGTTCCGCCGGTAATTCCCAAAATTCTCGTCTTCTGCTCTTCTAAGTCGCTGACTCTTGGGCAAACGAAAAATGTTCGACCGCCTCTCTCCTTTTCACGAATTATAGCATTTGCAAGGACCATTGAATCAAAAACCATAACTTGCGTTTGTGGAAGAATTCTATCAAAAGGAGGAGTTGCAATAATTGAAATATCTTTAATTCCTGAAAGCCCCATTTGGAGGGTTCGTGGAATTGGCGTTGCAGAAAGAAGTAGCACATGACACTTAAATCGTTCTTTCATCTTTTCCTTTTGAGCAACACCAAAGTGCTGTTCTTCATCAATCACAAGAAGTTCAAGGTTTTTGAACTTAATTTCTTCGCTAAACCCAGCGTGGGTTGCAATTAGAATATCAATTTCTCCGCAGTTTATCATATCGACAATCCGCCTTCGCTCCCTTGCCGTCGTTGTGCGTGTGATTTTCGCAATTTTAACATCAACGCCATGAAACCGAGTTTGGAATGTTTTATAATGCTGTTGAGCAAGGAGGGTCGTTGGGCAAATTATACAAACTTGCCCTTGATAACTTTCACTCATAACAACTAATGCAGAACATCGCATCGCAACCTCAGTCTTTCCAAATCCAACATCTCCGCAAATTAATCGTTCCATTAAATTTCCCGATGAAAGGTCACTCTTGCAATCCTCAATTGCGAGGGATTGATCTTCCGTTAGTACAAACAAAAATTGGTCATCAAATTTTTTCGTAAGATCACTTTCAATAAACACCGATCCTTCTGTTGATCTTCTTCGTGCCGCTTCCTCAACAAGCTTGCCAGCAATTTCAAGCAAATTCTTACGAACTCTTTCCCTTCTTGTGGCAAAACCATTACCGTTGAGCTTATCAAGTAACGATTCAACACTGGCATCCTCAGGAAGTGAGCCATATTTTGAAAGAATATCAATATTAAAAATTGGGACATAAAGAACATCGCCGCCTGAATAAATAAGCTTTGCTGTGTCATACTCTCTATCGCCGCTTTTAATTAAAGCGAGTCCATCAAATTTGGCAACTCCATGCTTTTTATGCACGACCAAATCTCCTTTTTCAAAGCCATTTGCAATCAAAATTTGCTTTTTAATAGCAACATCTTTCTTCTTTTTTGCGGAAACGACAACTTTCCCAAAAATTTGCTCTTCAGTAAAAAAAAAGTTTTTTTGATAGGAAAAGGATTTGTGTGTGAGATATATACAAATGTTGACTTGATTTGCCTTTGATGAAGAAAATGTTTCAATAATATTTGCAGAAATATTATACTCCTCCAAAATTCGCTGAATTGGTTTTAAGGAAAGTTCTGAATGTGAACACAAAAGAATGGTATTTCCGTGAGATATTGCCGTACGCAAATGGTTGACTGCGGAAAATGTATCCTTAAATTTCGTTTCAATCATTTGCATTGACTGGCTTGCCTTGGTTTGCATTATCCGATCTTAGCAGAATTTACTTTTTAATCTTTTTCCCATATAAATCCAATCGGTGGTAAATGAGTTCATATCCAAGTTCTATCGCAATTTTATGTTTCAATTTTTCAATTTCAGCATTAAAGAATTCATGTACTTCATTGGTTTCGATGTCTATTAGGTGATCGTGGTGTTTACACGTTGCCGATTCTTCATAACGAGCCTTTCCGTCTTTAAAGTCAAGCTTCTCAATTACACCAATTTCAACAAGGGCGGAAACTGTGCGATAAACTGTCGCAATGCCAATTTTATTGTCAAATTTTCGCGAACGAAGGTAAATTTCGTCGATATCAGGATGATCTTCGGAGTCGTATATTGTACGCAAGATTATTTCACGCTGCGTTGTCATTGTGAATTTTTTACCCTTAAATGAATTTTGAATTTTACTAACAAATTCTTCATAACTAAGGTTTTTCATATATTATAGAACAACTTTGGCACATATCGTTGCTTCTGCAACTTTTTTGCCATCAACTAAAGCCTCACATTCAAACTTGCAAATTGAAGATTTGTTGGTTAAAATTTTTGAATGAATTTCAATCGTATCACCCGGTTCTACGGGTTTTCTAAATTTTGCATTTTCAATTGAAAGAAAGTACACTAAAGCATTTTCTGTAACATCATCGCCCATAGTGTCAAGGGCAAGAAGTCCGGAAGCTTGTGCCATCGCTTCGATAATTAAAACACCAGGCATAACTGGCTTTGAAGGAAAGTGTCCATTGAAGAACTCCTCGTTTACTGTAACATTTTTAATTGCGACGATGCTTTTACCGCGAACAATGTCTTTAACTCTATCAATTAGAAGCATTGGGTATCTGTGTGGAAGGAGTTTTTTGATTTTTTCAATTCCAAATGCGTAAGACATTAATTATTTAAAAATTAATCAACCATTTTCATGCCGACAACATGATATCCTGAATCGACATGGAGAACTTCTCCAGTAACACCTGCGGCAAGATGCGAGAGTAGATAAGTAGCAGTACCACCAACTTCTTCAATCGTTGTGTTTCGTTTAAGAGGTGTGTTTTCCTCCATCCAATTGAATATTAGTTTAAAATCACCAATGCCAGATGCCGCCAATGTTTTAATTGGTCCTGCTGAAATTGCATTTACCCTCATTCCATTTTTACCGTAATCAACAGAAAGGTAGCGAACTGACGCTTCAAGAGCAGCCTTTGCAACACCCATTACATTATAGTGTGGGATATATTTTTCTGCACCGTAGTATGTCAAAGTAAGCATAGAAGCACCTTCGTTGAGATATGGTTGTGCATATTTACACACCGCGATGAAGGAATAACATGAAATCTCCATAGTCATAGCGAAGTTTTCGCGTGTTGTGTCGTAAAAATTTCCACGAAGTTGGTTTTTATCAGAGAATCCGATTGAATGAACGACAAAGTCAAGGTTTCCTTCTTTTGCGTGAATTTCTGCGAATGTTTCTGCGATTTTTTCGTCCGTTGAAACATCACATTCGATGATTGTTTTGATGCCAAGTTCTTCTGCAATTGGGACAACTCTTTTGTATAATGCCTCACCTTGATATGTTAAGATTACCTCTGCTCCATTTTCAACCAATGATTTTGCAATGCCGTAAGCAATTGACATTTTGTTAGCAAGACCCATAATAACGCCTTTCTTCCCTTTCATTAAATGTGACATAGCGATAATAAAAAAAATTTTAGTAAAAACAACGAGACTTTTTATGAAAGGCAAAAGCGGGTTTGTCAAGATTTTATTTTTGGTAAAGTTTTTCTTGTAAATGGGTGAAAAATGTATTACCATCCCTTAATCGTAAAACCACAAACGACAAGTATAAAAATATACCTAATCATCGCACACAAGAACGTTAAACATTGATAAACGATGGCGGAACTTAAATTGTATGTAAATTTTTCACAAGCATTTCAAATGATTTGACGGCGATTTCTAGATCATCGATTTCAACATTAAGCGGCGGCATAAGGTAGAGAGTTTTTCCTAGTGGGCGAACCCAAAGCTTAAACTTTACAATGTTTTCCTTGATGAAACTTTTTATGAAAGCGTTTTCTGCATTAATTTCAACGGCGAGTATTCCTCCAAAAACTCTTACGTCTAAGTTTAAACTTTTCTTTAGTGTAACCTTGCATTGATTAAAGACGGCGGTTATTTTTGTAATGTGGTTGACATAATTAAATTCGTTGAAAATTTCAATTGAAGCAGACGCCGCAGAGCAGGCAAGTGGGTTTGCCATAAATGTTGGTCCGTGACGAAAGTATCCATCCGTGCAAATTGTGTTAAAAATTTCATTATTCGTACAAACGCCTGCAAGGGAAATGTGTCCGCCAGTTAAAGCTTTTCCAATGCAAATTATATCAGGTTTTATTTCTGCGTGGTCAAATGCAAAACGGCGACCAGTTCTATAAAATCCCATTGCACATTCGTCATCGATGAATAAAATTTCATACTTCTTCACGATTTCAAAAATCTTACGAAGAATTTCCGCAGAATAAAACTTAATTCCAGAAGCTCCTTGAACAAGTGGTTCAATTATTGAACATGCAATATACTTATGATTTTTTGAAACAAATACTTCAAATTCACGCAACTCTTCGGAATTTTTTGGCAGTTTGACATTCAAAACATTGTTTGTGTATTGTGAAAGATAGTTTGTTTCGTCGCTTGAAACAGTTGATGCCATAAATGTTTCACCGTGATAGCATTCCGAAAATGAGAGAATATATTTCTTTTCCAACTTCCTCAAAGCTTGCCAATATTGAAGTGCTATCTTTAATGCGACTTCAACCGCAACTGAACCAGAATCGCACAAAAAAGTTTTTTGGAAATTTCCAAAGGAAAAATCACAAAGTTGTTTTGCCAATTTTTCCGCGTAATTGTGCGTGATTCCAGCAAACATAATGTGTGGCATCGTTTCAAGGCACTTTTTCATTTGAGAAACAATGTGTGGGTGGTTGTAACCATGACAAACCGACCACCAAGAAGAAATGCCATCAAATATCTTATTTTCTGCATCATCAAAGATAAACGAGCCCGAAGTTCGAACGATATTAACTCGCTCCTGTTTATTAATGCCACCAAAATACGGCGGCCAAATATTACCATTCATAGTACCAACAATTTTTCACGAAATAAAGATTAATAAAATTTTGTCAAATATTTTCCTTGAAAAATGAAAAAATAAGAATTGTGTTGTTGTATAACTTTTTTTAAGGATATGGCAGACGGTGGGCCAAGTGAAGCTGTATCAAATGCATTGCGATCAGCAGAAAATGCCGCAAAGCAGAACAGTGCAGGCAATCCAATGGAGCTTAATGCTATCCATTTTGCAAAAGGCTTTGGTGAAACAGCAGGTTTTGACAAACCAGTTTCACAAGGTGTGGACAAGAAAATTCAAGACACCGTAGATCAAGGCAATCTTGTCAAAAGTGTTATGCCTATTCAAAATATCGATGGACTAAAAAATCTCCAAACCAAAGATGTCCGTGGAATGCAGGATGTGAATCTTCAAACTGTTCCAACGCTTAAACATGGCGTTGCAAGTCAAGGGCAAGGGTAATAATTTGCTATATATGTCATACTCTCACCTTTTTGCGAAAGATTTTGAAAGCAGTGTGAAATCTATGATTCGTGTTGATTACGCAGGCGAAATGGGAGCGGTGAACATTTATAATGCACAAATTAAACATTCCACAAAAAACAAGGAGCTTTTAGAAGAAATGCTTGATTGTGAAGTCAAACACTTTGAATATTTTAAGAAAATCTCTAAAGAATTAAATGTTCCACAAACTGTCTTTCTATCTTTGTGGTCACGCCTTGCATCATTGATGGGATATGTTACCGCGAAAGAATCTTCATCAACTGCAATGCTTTGCACTCAAGCGGTGGAAACCATTATTGAGGAGCATTACACAGAACAAATTACCCAACTTCAAGACATTTTAAAATATCACAACACACACGACACATTTATTTTGGAAAATAAAAAAAAAATTGAAGAACTTCTTGAAAAAATAAAAATCTTTATACAAGAAGAAGTTGAGCACAAAGAAACGGGTGAAAAAAATTCCCAGATGCAACCCCTTCAGTTTAAAATAATGAAGGCATTTACACAAACCGCAGTAATTATTTCTGAAAAAATCTGATGTTTTTTAAAAAAGAAAAAAAGAAGAGAGTCAATGCGATGTTTCTCTCTGCAAATAAAGAAGACGAAGTATTTATGAAATCATTGCATAATTATGCAACTGAAGAGCTTTCCGAAAAAGTTCAGCCATTTTTTCGTAGAGTGACAAATTTTTTCTTTTTTGAGTGGATTTTTGCCATTCAAAGGAACCTTGAACATGACTTGGTTGTTTATATGTCTGAATATGAATTTAGGAAGTATACAGTTGTAAATAAGAATAAATTTTTCACACGATTTTACTTTGATTGCCTTGCTAAAATGCACTTCATTAACTCTTATTCATACCTTCGCAAGCATAATATTGACGTTATTTATGTTAAAGACGACATATCAATTCCACACATTGCCTGTATTCTTGCTGCACATAATTTAAAAATTGATGTCAAAATTCTTTACGATGGATACCGCAAAGAAATGCTTTTTGTTGATGCAAATGCAACAAGATTTCGCAATTCCCTTCCAAAAAATGTTGATTTTTATCAAAATCTTCAATTGGAGCCCCATGAAAG
>CAMAVJ010000002.1 GCA_945861725.1 Rickettsia typhi | reverse complement strand
AAAATATCCAAGAATATAAACCGCGTAATTCAGATAATGATTGGACATATCATCTGTAATTTACTTAGAATTTTTAATATCCTTAATCGACTGTATTATCTGCTTTATCGCAGCAGGAAGTCTGCCTGCACCAAAAACTAAAAGAATAATTAAAAGTACAAGCAGTAATTCCTTAAAACTCAGCATATTACTTAGCTTCGTTTACAGTATCTTTCAAAGCCTTACCAGCAACAAAAGAAACAGATTGTTTAGCAGCAATTTTAATTGCAGCACCTGTTTTAGGATTACGCCCTGTTCTTGCAGCCCTTGCATTTACTTTAAATGTTCCAAAGCCAACAAGAGTAACAGAAACACCACCCTTAAGGCTAGCAGTTACAGCCTCCAAAACACCATTAAGTGCAGCATGAGCTTGGACTTTTGTCAAAGAAGCAGAAGATGCGATAGCATCAATCAAATCACTTTTGTTCATATAGAATTATAACAAGTTATTTTTAGTTAATCGATTTATTTCCCTCAAAGGAAATTTATTTGTCAAGCTTTATTTTCAATATTTTTCAAAAATAACTTGACAAATACACAATTAGATCCCCATTTGACGGAAAAAATCTGTTAGATAAAATAAATATGGTTAATTTATACTTTCGCCTACCAAACGGCGAACTCAAAACCGTTGCCGCGGAAGAAGGTCTTTCAATTCTAGAAGTTGCCCACCAAAATCACATACCACTCGAAGGTGCCTGCGAAGGTTCACTTGCATGCTCTACATGCCATGTCGTAATTGAAAGTCAGGAAGTTTATGAAAAACTCCCACCAGCAAAAGAAGATGAAGAAGACATGCTTGATTTAGCATTCGGACTAACAAAAACCTCAAGACTCGGCTGCCAAATTTTAGTAACAAAAAGCCTCGAGAACACAGTTTTCATCGTCCCAAAGGATAATCGAAACATTTGAACACCCAACATTATGAATAAATTTCTCACACCAGAATGCTACCACACACTGCTCTTAGAAATTGATCAGATTAAAAACGAGCAAGTCCCTGCTATCGCTGAAGAAATCGCAATTGCCCGTAGCCACGGCGACCTTCGCGAAAACGCACAATACGCCTCCGCTCGCGAAAAACAACGAATGATAGAATCCCGCCTCCACGAGCTCGAATCAGTAGTTTCCAGCCACACCGTTGTCAATATCTCCGAAAAAATTTTTGAAAGAGTAACATTTGGCTGCCGCGTTGAAATTGAATTTGAAGACGACAACGCCACAAAATCATTCCAAATCCTCTCAGATTACGACTCCGACATTTCCAAAGGCATTATTTCAATCAACTCACCAATCGCAAGATCAATCCTAGATTTATCTCTCAACGATGTCGCAGAAGTAACGCTCAATGGGAAAACACGAGATATTGTTATCAGAAAAGTTGGATAATTTTTTAGAAATTCAAAATTCTACGCTCAAATTCATTTAAAACGAACTTTGAAACATTAATCGGCTTGATTTTAACCGTGCCAGCAGATGAATCCCCGCGGAAAATTGTATTTGACACAAAAACAGCCTCCATTGATGACTTTTCAATCCTTTCAAATGCCTGACCAGAAAATATTCCATGACTCGCACACGCAATAACTGACTTCGCACCGTGCTCCATAAGCATATCAGCAGCGTTGCAAAGTGTGCCCGCGGTATCAATAATATCATCAACAATAATGCATATTTTTCCAGAAACACTACCAATCAAGGACATCGCGAACGAAACGCCAGCCTGCGGACGAACTTTCTCAACAATAGCACTTGTGCATCCGATTTTTTCAGAAATTTTCCTCGCAGACTTTGCTCCGCCAATGTCAGCTGCACATATCACAATATCTGATGCATTAAAAAGTTGCAAAATATGATGGACGAAAAAGTCCTCAAGTGAAATATTAAAGCACGGCTTATTAAAAAAGCCTTGTATTTGAGCAGAATGCGGTTCAACGATTGAAATTGTCGCAATTTTCTGTGATGAAATTAAATCGGCAATTACCTTTGCGGATATTGGTGCTTGCGGGGAAATTTCGCGATCCTGCCTTGCATATGAAAAGTATGTCAATAAAATGTTTGGCAAAATTCCAGTATTACGATTCACAACATCAATTGCAAGTAGTAATTCAACAAGTGCGGATTCTGATGCGAAAAGTGATTGCACAATGGCAATTTTTGACCTCGCAGAAAAATCAAAATCAGAAAAATCGATGGATATCTCACCATCGGAGAATCTGGAAACTTTTGGAGTAAAAAACTGAGACGATGAATCGACGGAGTTCGTTACTCTGCAAAAGTCCCCAGAGTTTGGAAGATTGATATATTGCACGCAATATCAATTATTTAGCCTCAATTTTTGTAATAGCAGCCCTGTTTTGCAAGTAAGCAACAGCAGTTGTACCAGAAACAAGAATTCTTTCTTTACCAAAGCTCACTGTTTTAATTTTTTCAGCAGAAACGCCTTCAGCAATTAAGAAATCTTTAACGGAATCTGCTCTTTTTTGACCAAGAACCATGTTGTACTCAACACCGCCTCTTTCATCACAGTTTCCTTCAACGATTACTTCGAGATTTGCATCTTCAGCAAGTTTTTCTTTGATATACTTTGCTTGCACTCGTAAATCAGCTTTATGACTATCCTGAACTAATGCGTTGTCAAACTTATAAAATACTCTGTCAGAAACAAAGCTTTTTGATGACAAAGACTTCACAGACGATGCAGATTTTTCACTAGAAGAAGCAGCAGAGTTTGTAACTTTTTCAGACTGATTATTCACAGCTTCTTTCTTGGTGCAGGCGAAAGCAAAAGCAGAAAGAACCATAACGGGGATAATTTTTTTCATGAATTTGGAAAACAATTTTGTTTAAATACAAGGCATTCAAAAAAACAATTGTCAAGTACTTTTTAAAAAAAATTGACAAATAAAAAAGCACACTTAAAAAGAATATAAGCTCAATTAGCATTTTCTAAATGGCAAAACTTGACCATACAAAAACAAACATTAAAAACATCTTTTACAAATTGACATCATTTTTTCACAATACAATACTCAAAATTATGTTATGGATACTCGCACTATCAGTCATTTTTGCCCTCACAATTCCACGCTTCATTCCAATCGAAAAATTCATATCAACACCAGAAATTAATCAAAAAATCTTTGAAAAAACAGGTCTAAACATTAAAATTCACGGCAAAGCACGGATCTCAATCTTGCCATTTGTTGGAATTATCGCACATAATATTGACATAACCAACCCATCGTTTCAAACGGAAATACAAAAAGTGTTATCAGCAGACACAATCGAAATAAAAATCGCAATAATTCCACTCATTTTCCAAAAACTCGTCATAAAAAATATCACAATAAATCAAAGCACAATAAATTTACTCAAATGCCACGGGAAATACAATTTCTTCACCCCAATCAATTCCAAAGAGGACATTAAAGTTCAGCAAAAAAAAGACAGCAAATGGAACAAATTCTTAAACAAAATCCTTAAATTTAAAAGCTTCGCCGTCTCCAATGTAAGCATCACCAACAGCGAAATTTCCTATCAAACATGCGAAACGGATAGTCAAATACACAAAATCACAGAACTCAACGCAACAATATCAATCCCCCACTTTGAAGGCGATATTCACGCACAGATTTCCGGAAAATCCCACGAACACGACTTTAAAATAAACCTAAAATCTTCAAGCTTAATGGAGCTTCTCAACGAAGGTAAAGGCAGTCTTGATCTGGCTCTTGAATCAGAAATTGGAACAATCAACGCGGAAGGAAAATATACAATTAACAAAAAAAACCCAATCTTACTGGAAAGCATCACACTCAATGTAATCAGTAAAAATATTACCATCAAAAAGGCAATATCACCAACAGATCTCTCTTTTAATGTGAATTTAGAAGGTAAAAATCTTGAAATCAAAGATTTATCAATTAAATCACCAAGCTTCACACTTACTGGAAACGGAAATTTTTTATTTGAAAACGGTACAATCAAGGGCAATTCCAGCCTAAACATTGATGACAGCAATCTAAATATCATCACCATACTCCACTTATTTGAGAAAAATAAATCCATCAATCTTGAAATCCTCGCAGATAAAATCAACATCGACAACTACATCGGAGGAAAGGAACCCGAAAAATCGCAAGTTGCTACACCATTGCCTATTAAAGTTGATACAAAAACAACACAAAAGACAACAAACGCACCAATAAAAATTTGGACACTTGGCAAAATCCCCATCACAAGCCAGATCTCCATCAACGAAATCACCTTCAAAGGTAACAAATTCGAACGCACAACGATCGCGATACAATCACAAAAAAACTCAATATTCACAAAAATCAACACCAACGGATTTAGCGGCAAAGTTTCCATCGAAAGTACAGTTAAAAGTAATATTTCCGGAAAAAATAATATTTTACAATCAATTTCCACAACAATCGCCACAAACAACACCGAAATGCACGAAATCCTTCAATTTTTCAACCAAAAACAAATCATACAAGGTCGCTTTAATTCGCAAATAACACTGTCCGCAATCGGTTCAACATTTGGCGAATTACTCACACAAAATAACGGAAATAGCACATTTCAATCACAAAATGTCACAATTTACGGCTTTGACGCAGACCACTTCATATCCGACATCAAAAAAGATTACAAACAAATCCTTTCAGGAAACGTCACAAACAAATACATTTCACCAGAAAAGAAATCCAACATTGGCAATGTCTTTGGCAAATTTACCATCAAAAATGGTACAATAACAAATGACAAAACCGTTGCCACAAAAGATGAAATCCAACTCACGGGCTTTGGTACAGTCAATATTAATAATAAAAATCTCGACTACACAATCTCCGCATCCAAAGGCTCCCACTCATTAGCACTCCCATCTCTCACACTACACGGCACAACAAGCAACATCAAATATTCCATTGACACACAAAATTACATCAAACAAAATGCAAAAATACTACTCGAACGGGAATTTAACAGCCCAAAAACACAAGAAAAGTTGCAAAAATTCGAACATTTATTCAGTATATTAAAAAAATAATATGGCAATCCTTAGTTTAGTCGTTGCACCAAACCCCATTTTACAACAAAAATCCCTCGCAGTTGAAAGCATTACAAAGGAAACTCAACAACTCTGCAATGATATGCTCGAAACAATGTACCACTTCCAAGGAATCGGACTTTCCGCCGTCCAAGTTAATGTTTTACAAACCATCATCGTCGTTGACATCTCATGGATAGCCAAAGATAACAAAAAAATGGAACAATTTATAATGATCAACCCCGAAATAATCGCAAATTCCAACACGCCAAATGTCTACAACGAAGGCTGCCTTTCATTTCCCAGCCAATTCGTGGAAATCACACGCCCAAAAGAAATATCCGTCAAATTTTTAGACATAAACGGCAAGGAGCAAGTTATCACCGCAGACGGTCTCTTTTCAACTTGTATCCAACACGAAATCGACCATCTCCAAGGCAAAACTATCACATCGTACGTCTCCGAGCTCAAACGCACAATGATGCTAAACAGAATCAAGAAAATTAAACGCACAATGGAAAATGTTATCTAAATCTCAACAAATCCTAGAACAAAAACTCAACTACACATTCAACAACAAATCTCTATTAATTGAAGCACTTACCCACCCAAGCAAAAAATTAGAAAACAAAAATACTACAAGCTATCAAAGACTCGAATTACTGGGGGACAAAGTCCTGAATTTTGTCATAGCAAATGAACTTTTTCTAAAATTCCCAAACGAAGACGAAGGACACCTTTCCCGAAGGCACGCACACCTCGTGTGTGGAACGGTCTGCTTTGATATCGCAACAAAAATCGGACTTCTTGAACATGTGATTTTCTCCACTGCTCAAAAAAATGACATACACTGCAAATCCGCCAAAGTCTCCGAAGACGCCATTGAGGCAATCATTGGTGCAATTTTCCTCGATTCTAGTATAAGTTGCGTAATGAAAATTATTATCGAATACTGGACACCATACATTCATCGCAACATTACCCCACCAAAGGACGCAAAATCCACCATTCAAGAATACTTCCAAAAGGATCTCAAAGTGCTTCCAGAATATACAATTTCCGAAGAAAACAACCTTTTCACGGCAAAACTTTCAATCAGGCACAAAATCTTCACAGGAACTGCCCAAACTAAAAAGGACGCAGAAAAAAACTGTGCAAAAGCTGCATTGGAATTTTTAAATGGAAATTGAGGAATTAAGATTTAGAATTGCTCAAAATATGGATATGGAAATGCGGAACCTCCTGCCCTTCATTTTCACCATTATGCACATTTAAGCGAAAGCTTTCAAGATTTAAGACATCCCTTGCAATATGTTCCACCATTTTAAAAAAATGTGCAACAACTTCTGGGCTCTGATTCTTCACAAAATCTGCAAATGTCACCGATTGTGTTTTTGGAACAACCAAAACATGCGTCGCACAACGCGGCGAGATATCACGAAATGCAAGCACTGCATCGTCCTCAAAAACCATACGACACGGCACTTCACCACGAATAATTTTCGCAAAAATATTCAATTCGTTGTACATATATCAAGAATTCATAATTGTTTCAACATACGACTTTGGCACAATTTTCTTATAATTGTGGGAAATTTCCGTAAATTTAACATCATTTTTCTTACAAAATTGCACAGCGGAGCTTCTATCCGAGAAATTCAATTCCATTTGTTTAATTGTCGAATTTGAGCCGTCCCAATGAACCTGCGAATATTCAAACCAAATTTTTTCATTTGGAATAAGCTTTAAAATCCATAAATCCTTTTTAGCTAAGCCAGCTTGCATAGGCGACTTCCCAACTTGAATCAGCATCGCTTTCATTTTTTTATAAATACTCTATCTGATTTTCCTCGATTATATTACCCGAGTTAATATAACTGTAATCGGTTATATACTGATTTTGTAAGTCAAGAACTTTTTGATGATTTTGATACTGAGAAAAGTCCAGCGTCATCTGTGCGGATTTCACACGCTCTTGCGTAATCTTTTCTACAATTCGATGATTAGTTTCTGAAAAATTAAAAAAAATATTCTTCGCAATTAGAAGGATTGTCACAAGCAGTGGTGTTATCACAAATGAACCGCCGGAATACAGAAGAAACTTTTCATTGTTCGAACGGCGATCGACAAAAGAACGAAACTTCTGACGAGCCTTTAGAATCTTTTCCGTAACTTTAATCGTTTTGATTTTATACATTTTCTCCTCCATTTTTTTCATATTTTACTCCCTTACCTTCCTAATTCAGTCTTTGCAAAGAAACCGTTCTTTACTTGTGGTTTTATGTAAACATTTTCATTAAATACACAAACAATATCCGCACCGTTTCGAAGTGTAAACCTTGGTGCAACTGCCTCCACAACAAGATAACTTCCCACCATACGAAAATTCACCAAAGATTCATAATTATTCGTATCAACAAGGAATATCGCTGGAATCACCCCGCCCCTTTCCTTAAATTCAAAATATGTAAACTCCCCATCGTCAAAAATCTTCAGCGGATAAAGACTATCCTGCCCTGTCACCGTATAATTAAAGTTATATTTTTCAGGGTTAATCGCGATATCTGGCAAAATAGATTTTGAATATCTTCTAATCGTTTTTTGCTCTTCTTCACTTGGGTAGTTAAATTGATAATAAAATGTATAATTGTCATCAAAGTCTTTCTTTGGCTCCTTTGCATACATTTCAAAAAAGTAAGTGCGTTTGCCCGTCATAACCGTCATCTGAGTATCAGCATCTGAAGCAACAGGTTGAATAAACAGCTTATTTTCCTTTGAAAATAACTGCCACGAGGAATCCTTTGGATTTGTAATTG
Organism: Rickettsia typhi; assembly: GCA_945861725.1. Taxonomy (GTDB): domain Bacteria; phylum Pseudomonadota; class Alphaproteobacteria; order Rickettsiales; family Deianiraeaceae; genus CAJQOT01. The sequence continues at coordinate 180,840 of CAMAVJ010000002.1, read as the reverse complement.
ACTGAACCTTTTCATCAGCATCAAATTCGATATATGTCGTGTTGTCATAAAGTGAAACAACTTCATAAACTCCATTTTCCATAAAGGGAAAGATTTTAAATCTGGAATCATGCCCCATAGAATACGCTTTTATCACCTTCTTTCTCACGGCAGTATTTACCTGCTTTTTATAAATTCCAAGATCCTCCTGCAAATCATTTTTTACAATATCCTGTGCACAAACATTCATTGACACAATTAACAACTGAAACAACAAAAAGTTTAACAAAAGCTTCATCTTACCATTCATAAAATAATTCAATTGACTTTTCTAAAACAGGTTTTTATAAAAATCAAGATTTAATCACATAAGCGGTATATGATGCAAAATTTCCATAAAATAATTAAAGAATGCGAACATTCAGAAGAAGCACTTATCGCATCGCTCAAAAAAATGTCCATCACAAATGCTCAATCTATCGTTGAAAAATACGAAAACTCCTTCACCCTTGGGTACCTTTCTGGGCACACAATTGAAGAAATCGCACACGATTTACTCAACCTCGAAAAACTCACTCAAGCAAAAAATTGCATAATTTTTGTCGACGAAGAAACCAAAGATAATACATCAGAAAACGCTCCAACAAGCATTTCTATCAAAATTTACTCACAAAAACAACTAAATTTACACAGCATAATCCGTGCTCTTGAAAATTGCGGAATAATTGCCAACAGCGAAAATCCATTCGCTATCAAAAATGACAAAGTATCTTCATACATCTACGACATATCAGGCACACTAAGCGTGAAAACAACAATAAGCCTTAAAAGCAACAACGAATTTGTTTCTGCAATGGAAGAATCCCTCGCCGGCACTCTACCATACACCACCATTAACACCCTTGCAATAACATCACAAACAACCGTTCGCGATATATCCCTATTAAGAACATACATTCAATACTTCAAACAAATACAATTCTCCTTCCCAGAAGAAACAATCAGCACGGTTTTTGCCAAAAACCCAAAAATGATTAAAAAGATTTTGGAATATTTTTACACAAAATTCGACCCATCGTTTTCAGGCGAAAGACAATCCACACTCGATGCAATCCACGCCAAAACATCGGAACTCTACGCCCAAATAATGGACATAACCGAAGACACAATCCTTCGCCAACTTTACCGCACAATACAGGTCACCGTTCGCACAAACTTCTTTTTAAATAAGGAGTACATTTCTGTCAAATTCGACTGCTCATCCGTTCCAAACCTTCCAAAACCTATTCCATTTAGAGAAATCTTCGTATATTCACCAGAATTTGAAGCATTACACCTTCGCTTTGGAAAGGTTGCAAGGGGAGGACTCCGCTGGAGCGACCGCCCAAACGATTTCAGAACTGAAGTTTTAGGACTCGTAAAGGCTCAAAACACCAAAAATGCAGTAATTGTTCCAGTTGGCTCAAAAGGCGGATTTGTTATAACTAAAGATGTCTCCACCCTTTCAAAAGAAGACTACCTTTCATTTGGCAAAGAATGTTACAAAAAATTCCTTTGTGCCTGCCTTGATTTAGCTGACAACATTGTTTCCAATGAAATAAAAACCATACAAGGCGTTATCAAATGGGACGACGAAGACCCATATTTTGTCGTTGCCGCAGACAAAGGCACCGCAACATTTTCTGATATAGCAAACTCTATCTCCGCCCAATACAACTTCTGGCTTGGAGACGCCTTCGCTTCTGGTGGTTCCAATGGCTACGACCATAAAAAAATGGGAATAACAGCAAAAGGCAGCTGGATAGCCGTCCGCAGACACATGATGGAACTCAACCGCGACCCACAAATTCAAGATTTCACCTGCGTTGGAATAGGCGATATGTCTGGCGATGTCTTTGGCAACGGAATGATACTTTCACGCAAAACAAAGCTGATTGCCGCATTCAACCACATGCACATTTTCATCGACCCAAACCCCGACACAGAAAAATCCTTTATCGAAAGAGAAAGAATGTTCAATTTACCACGCTCCACTTGGGCAGATTACAACAAGTCCGTTCTTTCACAAGGTGCAATGGTTTTCGAACGCACTGCAAAAATATGCAAATTAACACCCGAAATTAAATCACTACTTGAAATTAATATCGACGAAACCTCCCCAAACGATCTCATAATCGCTGTCTTAAAAGCTAAATGCGACCTTCTTTGGAACGGCGGAATTGGTACTTATGTCAAGTCATCTGAAGAAAAAAACAGCGAAGTTGGAGACAAAGCCAACAACGCTATTCGTATTAACGGCAAGGATTTACGCGCACTCGTCATTGGCGAAGGCGGAAATTTAGGCTTTACTCAACACGGCAGAGTCGAATACGCACAAAACGGCGGAAGAATTAACACCGATGCTATGGACAACTCCGCTGGAGTTAACTGCTCGGATGTTGAAGTAAATGTGAAAATCGTCTTAAATAAATTAGTCAGCGACAGCAAGCTTTCCCTCGCCGAACGCAATAAGTTGCTTGAAGAAATGACACCCGAAGTCGAACGCCTCGTTTTACGCAACAACTACCTTCAAACACAAGCAATAACAATCACTTCATTCAACCAGCAAGTAAAAATTGACGACCAAGAATCCTTAATGAAGAAGCTCGAAATTTTCGCCAATCTTGACCGTGAAAATGAATTTTTACCATCAAGCGATGAAATGCAAATAAGAAAAAAATCCAAAGATTACCTCACACGACCAGAACTTTGTGTTCTTTTTGCTTACAGCAAAATCTACCTTTACCAAGAACTCCTCAAATCTTCACTCATAAGTGAAAAATATTTCGAACAAGATCTCCTCAACTACTTCCCAAAACAGATGCAAGAAAGGTTTCGAGAAGAAATCATCAACCACAAACTTGCAAAGGAAATCGTTGCAACATCTGTTAACAATTCAATTATAGGGCGTGTTGGAATTACCTTCATGAATAGCATTTTAGAAGCCCGCCAATGCAAACCTTGTGATGTTATCCGTGCTTATGTTGTAATTCGTGAAATTTTCTCTCTCAGACAAATTTGGAAGGAAATCGAATCCATTGATTTTCAAATACCATACCAAGTTCAAGTCGAACTTTTTGCAAATATCAACAGCTTTATTTACAAATGCATTCACATACTGTTAAGCCAACACTTCGCACCCCTTCCAATCACGGAGATGGTTGAAAACATGATCCCCTGCATCAAGGAAATTGAAGATTTTGCCTTAAAAAATCCGTCTATAACAGGTATACAATCAAGACATAAAACCCTTGAAGAAAAAGGCATTCCACAAGAAATCGCACTCAACATTGCAATAACTATCGAAAAAATGCAATTATTCCAAATTATCGTACAGAACCAAAATTCGAACACATTCGAATCACAAATTGCCGCGTATTACTCGCTTTACGAGGACCTTACAATTCCACAACTTTCCAAATGGATCGCAAAAATCCCCGTTGAATCCGTTCTGCACAAAAACGCCGTTCGCGAACTAGAGCTTAAACTTTACGCAAACTACTGCAATCTCATTCAAAGATTTTGCGAAAATTATTCATCCGACAAAACAAAATGGCAAGATGACAAACAAAAACAAATCGCACTCTTCACAAAACTTGTCGATGATATATCAAAATCTGAAAAACAAGACTTCGCCCTCGTTTCCATGGTCGTCGATAAAATTGATATTTTGTAATGAAATACTACGATTGCATAATCATTGGCGGCGGACATGCTGGAATTGAAGCAGCGTGGATCGCCTCCCAAATGCTCGAAAGTTCGCATCAAAGCGTTGCATTAATTACCCTTGACGAAAAAAACCTTGGTCAAATGTCGTGCAATCCTTCAATTGGCGGAGTTGGAAAGGGAATTATCGTTCGCGAAATCGACGCACTCGGCGGAATTATGGGTAAATTAACAGACGACTCCACTATCCACTCAAAAATTTTAAACGAAACCAAAGGTCCCGCAGTCTGGGGACCTCGTGCCCAAACCGACAGAAAACTCTACCACAATTCCGCAAAAAAACACCTAAAAACATGCACAAACCTTGATATCATTATCGCTCAAGTCGAAGACATTAAACTTAAAAACGACGAAATTCGCGGCATAATTCTTACAGATGGAACGGAAATTTCTGGTAAAACCATCGTTTTAACAACCGGAACATTTCTTTCTGGTATGATTTTACTCGGAAAAGAACGAATCCCCGCAGGCAGAGTCGGCGAACCGGCAAGTTATGGTCTTTCAAAAACACTGGCTCGATTTGGATTCAAACTTGGACGACTCAAAACCGGCACACCGCCGCGAATTTTTCGCGATACAATCAACTTCTCACAACTTGAAGTCCAAAAAGGCGATACACCGCCTCGCCCACTTTCCTTTGTCAACACAGAAATTTCCATTGAACAAATTCCCTGCGCAATAACCTCCACGAACGAATCCGCACACGAAATTTTATTTCAAAACAAAGAATTATCCCCAATTTACACCAAAGAGATCGAGGCGAAAGGTCCAAGATATTGCCCATCAATCGAAGATAAAACAATCCGTTTCCCCGAAAACCCCGCCCACAGAATTTTCCTTGAAATCGAAGGTTTAGATTCAAACATCGTTTATCCAGCAGGGATTTCAACCGCAATGCCACTCGTTGTTCAGCAACAATTTATCAATAAAATTAAAGGTTTAGAAAACGCCAAAATTTCACAAGCAGGCTATGCAATCGAATACGACTACATTAACCCACAAGAACTTTTCCCAACTCTTGAGACAAAAAAAATAAAAAACCTATTTTTCGCTGGTCAAATAAATGGCACGACTGGCTACGAAGAGGCTGCCGGTCAAGGAATTATCGCTGGAATCAACGCCGCACAAATTGTCCTTGGCAAATCGCCATTTATTCTTTCCCGAACAGAAAGTTATATTGGTGTGATGATCAACGATCTCACAACAAAAGGTATCACCGAGCCATACCGAATGTTCACATCAAGATGCGAACACCGAATTTCCGTCCGCTCTGACAACGCCGACTTCAGACTCACACCTTACGCTATCGAGCTTGGAAGCTCATGCAAAAAAAGAACAGAAATCTTTCAAAATAAAAAAAAATATTTTGACGAACTTTTTACAATTTTACAAAACAAGTGGCATACTCCAAACGAACTTGCAACATTTGGAATTGAAATTGCCAAAGACGGCATTCGCAAAAACGGCATAAATTTACTCTCCCACCCACTTATGGGTGCGAATGAAATAAAAAAAATATTTCCAGAATTTGAAAATTTCCCCATCGAAATTCAAGAATCCGTTACAATTACAGCCAAATACTCACCATACCTTGAACGACAAGCACAAGATGCAAAAATAATCCAAGAACGCGAAAAGGTTATAATTCCACATAGCATTGATTTTCACAAAATTCAATCGCTTTCAAGTGAGGTCATTGAAAAGCTAGAAAAATTCCGCCCACACACCCTTGCCGATGCAATAAGCATTGAAGGCATTACACCATCTGCAATTATCGCAATTTCACTCTTCTTACGGAAGTAGCAATTTTAAGGAAGAGACAATTGGCGTTGTAAGCGTTCCACTACTTTCCATACCTTTCACGAAATTTCTCACCTCCATTTAGAATTTCAGTTTGCTCAGAGCGAGCAATGACAAGAGAATTGTCTCCCGTTGATTTCGTTACAACCGAACCTGCGGCAACAATCGTTCCTTTTGCAATTTCAACGGGAGAGATGATCGTCGAATTCGAACCAACAAAAACACCATCACCAACTATTGACTGAAATTTTTCAAAACCATTGTAATTACAGAAAATCGTTCCCGCACCAATATTCACATTTTCACCTATTTCACAGTCTCCAATGTAAGAAAGGTGTCCAGCTTTTGTTTGCTTGCCGATTTTAGAATTTTTAACCTCCACAAAATTACCAATTCCAACATTTTCTTCAATAATCGTGTTCGGTCGAATTCTGGCAAAAGGTCCAACAAAGGCACCAGATTCCACAACGCACCCTTCAATATAACTACACGAACGAATTTCCACACAATCCTTGATTTCAACATTTCTCCCAATAAAGCAATTCGGCTGAATTGTGACATCTTGTCCAATCTTAGTTCCAATAAAGACATAGCTGGTTTTTGGAAGCAGGAATGTCACACCATTTTGCATATGAAACAATTTTATTATTTTTTGCATAGCTTTGTCAACTATAGCAAGGTCTTCACGCGAATTAACCCCAAGCACTTCAGCTTTATCGCATCGTAGAAAGCCACACTTTTCACCTCCATCGCCTGCAATTGCAACTATATCCGTTAAATAATATTCACCCGTAATTTTCGAAGGCTGAAGTTTTTTAATTGCATTAATTAATGTTGATTTTGACACGCATACGACTCCTGAATTACAAATCGTGACTTGCCTTTGTTCTGGTGTTGCATCTTTATATTCCACAATTTCGAATAATCTCCCGCGTTGATTTTGATGCAATATCGCAGAATTTTCATCAACAACAAGCCTTCCATATTGATTTGTCACATCAAGATCTTCAAAGCCAAGAAATGTTATATCATTCCTTTCCAATACCATACTTTCAATCGTTTCTTGTGTTATCAGTGGAGTATCGCCGTATAAAATCAGCACTTTTTCCGCCACAGATTCCTCAATTTCGGTAATTGCCACGGCAACAGCGTGCCCAGTTCCAAGACGCTCATTCTGAATCACAATACTTTCCATACATTCTTGATTTAACTCCTGATTCAACTTCAAAAGTGTCGAAATATCAGCAAAATTTTCCTGCGAAGCAACAATCGTGATTTTACTCGCAACAGAGCGTGCAACATCTAAAACGATTTCAATCATTGGCTTTCCACTGATTTCATGTAACACTTTACTCTTTTTAGACTTCATTCTCGTCCCCATTCCAGCCGCCAAAATGACGCAATGAATATTCTGAAGATTTTTACTTGATTTTTTTTGCATCTGAAAATATGTGAATTAACTTGTATTTATAATAAAAATGAAATCTTTAAATTTCAAACAATTTTCTACAAAGGTTAAAACATATTTAAGCACGGATTTTGCAAACACAGAATTCCCCTGCACGGCAAATGAAATACCAATTAAACTTATTCCAGAAATGGAACGCACAGGGCAAACCTTCTGCTTTCTTGAATCTGCGACAAATTCCGCTAGAAAGGGGAAATATTCAATTCTTGCTTTTGGGGAACACTTTTCATTTTCCGGAACAACAATTCTTGACGATATTCAAACCGCCATCAGCGAACTTTCGTATCTTTTACATCCAGATTTACCAATGATTGGTTCACTTTTCGGATTTTTACCATACAATCTCGTTCGAATAATCGAACCATCAATCCACTGCCAGTCAACACAGTTAATACCCGAAGGAATAATGTTCCTCCCAAAAAATTTAATAATTATTGAAAACGAAGCAAATCTTGTTCACATTGTTTCGATCTTTATCAAGGAGGATAACATTGTTGAAATTTTCGAAAAAATTCAAAATACGGCAAATTTTCAAGAAATCCAAAACAATGATGAAGCAGAACTTACAGGACATTTCCACGAAAACATTGGCTTTCACTCAAACATCACAAAAGATGATTACTGCAATATGGTTAAAAAATCAATTTCATACATCAAAAAAGGCGACATATTCCAAATCGTACCATCAATTCGGTTTTACAAAAAATACTCCAAACATCCAATAGAGTTTTACAATAAATTAAAGGAAATAAATCCATCGCCTTATATGTTCTATTTTTCCTCAAATAATAATGGAGAACAATACAACTTAATAGGAGCCAGCCCCGAAATGCTAATCAATTGCCAAAATAATGAAATAACCCTTCGCCCACTAGCTGGGACTATCAAACGCGGAACAAACGAAACAGAAGACGAACTCAACGCTAAAACCCTCCTTTCAGACAAAAAAGAAATATCCGAACACTTAATGCTCCTTGATCTTGGACGAAACGACATCGGCAAAGTTGCAAGTAAAGTTTACGTCGAAAAGCAAATGGAAATCGAAAAATATTCCCATGTAATGCACATAAGCTCCACAGTTAAAGGGGAAAAGTCGCCCGATTTTGATATGGTCGACATCCTTAAATCTGGACTTCCTGCCGGCACACTCTCTGGAGCCCCAAAAATCCGTGCAATGCAAATCATTTCCGAAATTGAAAATATCAGCAGAGACTTCTACGCTGGCACAGTTGGATATATTTCCTCTGAAATTCTTCAAACTTGCATCGTCCTTCGCTCGGTTTTGATCAAAAACGGAATGCTATACACTCAAGCTGGTGCTGGTGTCGTCTACGATTCTATCCCCGAAAAAGAATATGCAGAGTGCATTCAAAAAATAACGGCAATTGTGAACGCCAGCCTATGAAATCCACAAAAAATCCATCATTAAACTACGCACAAAACGCCATTTTACAAAAAATCATCGCAACTAAACTTGTCGGATTTATCCAAACAAGTAACACATCTTCAATTTTAGACATAGGCTCTGGCACAGGATTTATCGCTCAAAAGCTTATAGAAAAAGGGTTTTCATCAGAAAAAATCCTCCAAATCGATTCAAACAACAATTCCCTTTTAATTGCACAACAATTTTCCCAAACACAATACACCGATTTCAACTCACGACTAAATTTTAACCAAAAATTCGATATAATCACATCATCAATGTCCCTCCAATGGGCACAAGATTTTAACCAAACGCTTGCAAACATTAGATCATTACTCGCAAAAAATGGTACATTTATTTTCGCAATACCACTCAACGGAAGTCTTCACGAAATTTACAATATTATCCAAATCCCACATTTTTCACTTCCAACCCTAGAAAGTCTCCCAAAAGATATCAAACTTCTTGAAAGGAAAAGGTATCGCGAAAATGCCTTTATCACGCTCAAAAACATTCACCTATGCGGATTAAAACTCGATAGCAATCGTAATAATACTTTAAGCAAGGAAGTGCTATTAAAATGCAAAAATACCTTTACATACTGGGACATCGGCTGGTTTGAACTAACAATTTAAAAATAAAAAATAGTTCGTTATATTGTACTATCACACGATAACAAGATATTTTTCTTCTTGACATTTCACAAATAAAAAGCTATCAAAAAAAATAACTTTTATATAAAAAGTATGTCAGCTAAATACACGCCGCAGCAAATCGCGAATTATTTTATATATATGCACAAACAGGCCGGTAAAAAGCTTGACTTCATGAAGCTTTTAAAGCTTGTATACATTTCCTACGCTTGGTATTTAAACAGAAAGGACGAAAAACTATTTGATGAATCAATTCAAGCTTGGAACGATGGACCAGTTATTCCATCGCTTTACCACGAATTTAAAACGCAACCAAAATTTGATATAACGGAATATTCAACAAATAGCACAATGTTTGCAATGACAGTAGAGCCAACTGATGATGATGTTCACAGGATCCTTGGTGCAGTTTTTAAAATGTATGGCAATTCTAATGGTAAGAAATTAAGCAACATAACACACGATAACGCTCCATGGAAAAACGCAATAAAAAAAGGTTACAATGCGATAATTGACGATGAAGACATCAAACAGGCAGCCGAAATTGGTTTGAATAAATATTTTGCAAAATATGAAGATGGAACAGGAAATTAAAAGAACGCCATCTCCAATAACGCCAGATGGTCCAAGAATAAGAATGCCATCTCGTATAGAAAATTTCGTGGAAATGGCACAAGCAATTCCATTAAGTCCAGAGCAAAGGGAAGCTGACGATCACAATAAAAAGCATCAGTATGGTCAACTAGCCTTCAACATAGCAAAATGGTATTTAGTTATTGTTGGGGTTTTTATGCTGTCATGCCTTGTTTGGAATATGAAACATGGTACAATATTTTCAGATAAAGTAATAATTGCCATTTTAACAACAACCACAACAACCGTAATTGGTCTTCCATACATCGTTTTGCGTGGCTCGTTTGAAGCAAAGGAAGAGAAAATAAATAAAACAAAATAAAAATGCACACCTGTCTCATAATCGATTTTGGTTCACAAGTCACAAAATTAATTGCACGCCGTGTGCGTGAAATGAGCGTTTATTCAATAATTGTACCACCCAGCAAGGCAATGCAATCAATTACGGCAGAAACAAAATGCATAATTCTTTCAGGCTCACCATATTCAACACTCGAAGAAAACGCACCAACAATTGACGCAAACATTTTTGAAGCAGGGTTACCAATTTTAGGAATATGTTACGGTCAACAATTAATGGCAAAAATTTTGGGCGGCAAAGTTGAAAACCACGGAGTAAGGGAATTTGGAAAATCCGCATTAAGTATTGTTAAAAAAAATCCACTTTTATCATTAAATCTTGATGATAAAATCACAGTTTGGATGAGCCACGGCGATTCCGTTACACAACTCCCACAAGGGTTTGATATACTAGCGAAAACTCAAAATGCCCCGTGTGCAGTTATTGCAAACGAAGAAAAAAAGTTCTATGGCATACAATTTCACCCTGAAGTCACCCACACTGAATACGGACGCGAGATTTTACAACATTTCGTTGTAGACATTTCCAAATGCAAACAGGAATGGACTATGAGTAAATATAAAAACGAAGAAATTGCAAAAATTAAAGCACAAATTGGCAAAGAAATGACAATCTGCGGACTTTCTGGTGGCGTTGATTCCGCAGTCGCTGCAAAGCTTGTACGGGAAGCAATCGGCGAACAGTTAATCTGCGTTTTGGTTGATACCGGTCTCCTTCGCAAAGGGGAAGTTGAACAAATCAAGGCGACATTCCCTGACATTCACATAATTGATGCAAAGGCACAATTTTTACGCGAACTTTCAGGAATTTCCGACCCCGAGCAAAAACGCAAAACAATCGGGCGACTTTTCATTGAACATTTTCAAGAATTTTCCAAAAAATATAGCAACGCAAAATTCCTCGTCCAAGGAACAATTTACCCAGATGTCATTGAATCTGCTGGATCTGATGGATTAGCTCAAACGATAAAATCCCACCACAATGTTGGCGGACTTCCAAAGGATATGAAAATGGAACTATGTGAACCGCTTCGCGAACTTTTCAAAGATGAAGTTCGACTGTTAGGAGAGGAACTTGGTATGGAAAAAAAAGTGATATACCGCCACCCGTTTCCAGGCCCAGGTCTTGGAATTCGCATTCTTGGCGAAGTTACCCCAGAAAAGGTTGAAATTCTGCAAAATGCAGATAAAATTTATATAGACTTCCTTCACGAAAAAGGACTTTATGAGAAAATCTGGCAAGCATTTTCCGTTCTTTTACCGTGCAAAACGGTTGGTGTTATGGGCGATGGACGCACATACGAATTCGTTCTTGCTTTAAGGGCGATAACTTCCGAAGATGGCATGACGGCACAAGTTTTCCCATTTGAAATAGCTGATTTACTTGAAATTTCAACAAGAATCGTGAATAATGTCAAGGGTATAAATCGCGTTACTTACGACATAACTTCCAAACCGCCAGCAACTATTGAATGGGAATAATGCTCAAAATCCGACCAAAAATCAAGTTTTGCGGCATAAAAGAGCAAATCCACATTGATTTTTGCACAGAAAATACAATTGATTTCGTTGGCTTTGTTTTTCACAAACATTCACCACGAAACTTAGATTTAAGACAATTCACCAGCCTTCACCTTGAAAATATCAAAAATACAGTCGCCGTTTTTAAGGAAGCAACAATTGAAGAAATTTCCATAGTTTTAAACGCAAATCGTGTGGATTTTATCCAAATTCACGGCGAAGTTCCACAGGAATTAATTGGCGACAAAAGGGTTATCAAGGCATTTGAGGGCGAAGTTTTCTCTCGCGACGACTTCACAAAATACGAGTTCTGCAAATACTTCCTTTTTGACGGGAAAAATTCAGGCTCCGGTGAAAAACGCGATTTTTCATTTGCAAAAAACATTGAAAGTTTTACATCAAAACCATTTTTTTTAGCAGGTGGAATTAACGCGGACAATATTCAGGAAGCTCTGAAATTTGCGGATATGATTGATATTTCCTCCGGCATTGAAGAATCTAGGGGCAAGAAATCGTTAAAATTGATGAGAGAAATTCTTGCATAAATTCAAAAATTGAAGTAAACAATATGTCAATAAATTTTCTATATTTAGACATCTATCGCCTATAATTTCCTTGACAAGATACATTTTGGCATACGGCGTTATATTTATCTTCGAAATCCGTAATATGCTTGGAATCAGAAGAAATGTTAAAAATATTTATTAAAAAATGCTAACAAAGGCACCGTTTATTGAAGATGATTTTGAAGTTATTTCAATTCGCCCGCAAGCTTTAGATGACTTCATTGGTCAGGAACATTTAAAGGATCAAATTTCAATTGCATTACAAGCAACAAAAAAACGCGGAGACGCAATGGATCACACTCTGTTTTATGGTCCACCAGGGCTTGGTAAAACGACCCTTGCTGGCATCATCGCAAAGGAACTTGGCGTTGGGTTTAAGTCAACCTCTGGTCCAATTATTACGAAAGCTGGGGATCTTGCCGCCATGCTAACAAATATTCAAAAAAACGATGTATTTTTTATCGACGAAATTCATCGCCTTAATATCGCTGTTGAGGAAATGCTTTATTCCGCAATGGAAGATAATACCGTTGATATTTTGATTGGCGAAGGACCATCGGCACGATCTGTAAAAATCAACATTCCACCCTTCACTTTAATCGGTGCAACCACACGCTTCGGTCTCCTTTCAACTCCGCTGCGTTCTCGCTTCGGGATAGTCTGTCACTTAGAATTCTACTCATCTAAAGATCTTGCACATGTTGCAAATAATGCAGCAAATAAAATGGGGTTTGAAATATCACGCGATGCGTGCGACGAAATTTCCATAAGAGCAAGGGGAACCCCAAGAATTGCCCTGCGTCTTTTGCGAAGAGTGCGAGATTACGCAGAAATTTGCAACGATGGCATTTTAGACGGTCTTGCTTCACGAAAAGCCTTGGATATTTTAAATATTGACCCAAGCGGTCTTGATTCCAACGACATTCGCTACATTCGCTACATTGCAAATAATTACAACGGTGGTCCAGTTGGAATTGAAACAATTTCCGCGGGATTAAGTGAAGACAGGGGTTCAATTGAAGACATTATTGAGCCATACCTTATGCAACTTGGCTTCCTTCAAAGAACTCCACGCGGAAGAATCCTAACAAAAAGAGGAATGGATTATATATAAAACTTACCAATATCAAATTTAGTATATCCTAAATTTTCGCCTCACGCATAATCTTCTTTTGGAGCAATAAAAGCCCATGAAGTAAGGCTTCAGCAGTCGGCGGACACCCCGGAACATAGATATCAACAGGAACAATGCGGTCGCATCCACGAACAACAGAGTAGGAATAATGGTAATATCCCCCGCCATTCGCACAAGAACCCATTGATATGACATACTTTGGATTGGACATTTGATCGTAAACTTTTCTTAATGCCGGTGCCATTTTATTCGTAAGAGTTCCAGCAACTATCATGACATCAGACTGCCTCGGCGATGGACGAAAAACCGCACCGTAGCGGTCAAGATCGTATCTTGCAGCAGCGGTGTGCATCATTTCAACAGCACAACAAGCAAGACCAAATGTCATCGGCCAAAGTGAGCCAGATCGTGCCATCGCGGCGATTTCATCAAACTTTGCTACAAAATATCCCTTATTTTGCATTTGCTCCTGTGCAGTTTTAAAGAAAATATCAAGATTCTTATTCGAAGCGAGATCTAAAATTTTCTTAGTAGACATTTCACGAAATTACTTTTGTATACACCATTTTTATCACAAGAAATAAAAAATCAAGATAAAAAATCAATGGTTTTGCAAAATTTTACCAAAAAAATCATAAACCTTCCAAATTTTAACTTCATACGCAAAAAATGCAAATGAAACAAACAGCATTACTATCATAAAAGAAACAGTTCCCTTTTGTATGGAATCACTAATTGTAAAATGTTCTTTTTTTACAATCTTTGCAACTTTTTTAATGCGTTTATGAATGTTTGCCGATGTTGAAAAAATTTTATAATCAGCCTTTTGCGTAAAACTCAACGCCTTTGCAACAATTTCCCCACCAAGTGCTTCAGCGGCTTTGGTATCGTAATATTTCTCATCTTTTGATGTAAGAATGATCGTAAAAAATCTGTAAATCAAAAGCAGTACAAAATTGACGCCATCAACAAGAAGTTCAATAATTTTATTAAAAAAATAACAAATTTTCGCAAAAAAAACACCAACAACCGGAATTATTCCCAAAATTTTACCAATAATGTTAAAAAACAGAGAATTCACCCACTTTACAACCTTTGTAACAGAGCCATTCATTTCAAATATCGCTTGGCTCAAATAATCACCCTCCGCAAGAAAAATAGCCTTTCGTGCTAACATTGCCTTCAAAAGTTCACAAAACTCTTCTGGATTCTGCGACTTTATGTTAATCGAATCAAGCATTCCCGTTGTTATACAGATAAAACTTCTATTCATAGAAGCAATTGTATAAACTTTTTCTTCCGCACTTTCTAAAATCAATAAGTTTGCCTTTGGAATATTAAATAACAACTTTATTGCGTTAAATACTTCTCCACAAAGCTTTCCATACCTTGTATTCAACTTATACGAATGCATTTTTCTTGTTTTAGAAAAAAGCGAAAAACCAAAAATTATATCAAGAACAATATACGAGCAGAAAACAAAACTCACAAATGAAAGTAAAATTTTTATACCAAAAAGCAGGGTATCAAAATGTGCAATATGAATTCCATCGTAAAGAAAAAGCAAAATAAACAGTATCGCAGGAACAATTCCCGCAAAAACATTTGCTATCGTTAGCACAAACGCCAAAAGAATGCGAATCATAAGAAGTTTATTTTTCTCCTCCTTAAGGCGTTATTTTTTATTTTCAATCATTTTTAATGAAATCATCAACGGTTTCACTTTTAACCTTTCTGGGTCTTCCTCTTTTGCGTGGAACAACTTCAACCACAGTCGCAACTGATATTGCAATCAACACGGGTGATGGACTTCTTTCGTTTACTCTCTTTTTACGCCTTTTTAGCTTATTGATTTTAATATTTGCAAGCAATTTTCCACTTAACAAAATATATCCAAGAAATGCCATTCCAACAGAAAAGCCAAAGCTAAGTGCGAAGTATAATGTTTTATTTTCACTCGCCGTTGATTTAATAAATTTCAAAAGCCCTGCTTGTTTGATATAAATCGGAATGTTGCTAATCGACTGAATTTCTCCATCAAGAATTGTATAGACTGAAATCACATAATCCCCTTCTGGAATATTCTGCGGTATATAAAACTGTGCATATATCAACCTTTCTGGTGTTGAAATTTGTTTATTGTAGTTTTCGGCAAAAAGTCCATCAAGAATTTTTTTCTTAAAAAGTGCGTCCTTGTATTCAAACGCTTCAATTATATCCTTTATTGAATTATTTGACAAACTAATGTTTTCAACACCAATTTCAAATGGTTTTAAAAGATACGGAATATTCAAGACATCAAGCGAAACTTCCGAAAAAATACTGTAATATCTGTATATATTTTTAAATATACGCTTTTCTCCTTTAAGCCAGATACCCATCTTTTTATCCTTTTTCTGAACAAAGTATGTCGCTTTTTTCCCTTTTAAAACAGCGATAGTATTTCCACCATCCTCCTGAATTCCATAAACATTAATCACATCACCTTTAAATGATGCATCAATTTTTATTTCATTTTTATCGACATAGAGTGTGTTTGCAAACGATAAACTTCTGGAAAAATTCCCAAGCAGGAACATTAATATTGCCAAGTGTAGCATAAAGCAAGGTTGACTAATTTCATAAACAGTATAGCACAAAAATGATGCATTTGCAAGTAATATTTAATCGGCGCCCTTAACGGTATTTTTTTCTTGACATTTGAAAATAAAAGCAAACTTTTAAGTTTATAATTTTGAGAGAAAATATGCCAGTAGATGTAATAATTTTTGCTGTTATCGCAGCTTTTTTACTTTGGAAACTACGAAATGTCATCAATGGCAGTGCTGAACAGTCGTTTATTAAAAAAGATTTCCAAAAAAATGGAATTGTCCAAATAATTCCCGAAGATCAACTTAAAGTCACAACACTTGGAAAAACTTCCGAAAAAAAAACAAAACAACAGGAACTCGCGACGATTGTAACCAGTGAAAAAGTTCATATCAAACCCCCGCTTCACGCAGTCTACGACGCCATTTTCGCCCTAAATCCCAACTTACGCCTTTCTTTAATCAAACAGGATATCTCCCAGATTTATGAAGATCTAATGAAGACAATTGAAGACAGCAATTTTGTTATTACAAATTTCGCAGTTGAAATCAAACTTGCTGAAAAAATAAAAAAGCAATCCCTTGCAATGTCAAACTCAATCACCAACTCAGTGCCAAACGAAACGGAAAATGGAGAAGAAGAGTCAGTCAATGTAATTTCAAAGCCTAAAACTTACAAAGAACATAATGTTTTCCTACAAAAAATCAATGATATTGAAATCATAGACATCGCAATTGCTGGCAAAATGATAAACATCGTCGCACAAATAAAATCCGAACAAATCGTCTTCAAGGAAAATCAAGAAGGTGAGGTTATCGAAGGTTCAAAAATCACACCTGTATCAGTCACTGAAACACTTTATATTTCCCGCACAATCAACGGCACCAGCACTTGGTTCCTCGAAGATATTCAATAAATTAGTTAATTATTATCCCAAATTATGTTTGATGTTATTATTATAGGTGCAGGTCCAGGAGGGTATGTCTGTGCAATTAAAGCTGGTCAACTTGGTCTAAAAGTCGCATGTGTTGAATCTCGCCCCACACTTGGCGGCACTTGCTTAAATGTCGGATGTATACCATCAAAAACATTACTTGAATTTTCCGAAAAATATCAATCATCAAATCACTTAATTGAAGATGGTCTCTTTTCTGGATCAGTTTCAATAAATTTCCCAAAATTAATGGAGAAAAAAGCAACGATTATCTCCCACTTAACAAGCGGAATCGCTGGTCTTTTCAAAAAAAACAAAGTCACTCACATAGTCGGCTTTGCAACATTTAAAGATTCAAACACCGTAATCGTAAAAAAACCTGACGGCTCAACCGAAGAAATTCAAGCAAAAAATTTCGTAATAGCAACGGGCTCCGAAGTAACTCCACTTCCAAATGTTATAATCGATGAAGAAAAAATTGTTTCATCAACTGGTGCCTTGGAATTGAAATCCATACCAAAAAAAATGATCGTAATTGGTGCTGGAGTTATCGGTCTTGAACTTGGATCGGTTTATTCAAGACTTGGATCTCAAGTTGAAGTCATTGAGTTCCTACCAAAAATTACACCAACAATGGACGAAGAAATATCCAAAAACTTCAAGAAAATCCTTGAAAAACAGGGGTTAAAATTCACAATGCAAACAAAAGTCACCGCAGTTGAAAAATCTACAAACGGTGTAATTGTTACCATTGAATCCGTTTCTGACGGAACAAAATCCAAAATTGAAGCCGATGTCGTACTCGTTGCAATCGGAAGGCGTGCCTTCACAAAAGGTCTTGGACTTGAAAATGCTGGCGTTAATATTAATCCGCGTGGAGTAATCGAAACGAACAAAAGATTCCAAACAAATGTGCCAAACATTTATGCCGTTGGCGATGTTATACCTGGTCCAATGCTTGCACACAAAGCAGGTGATGAAGGTCTTGCTCTTGCCGAAATCTTAGCTGGAAAGTATGGGCATATCAATTACGACACCATTCCTTCCGTTATTTATACCCACCCAGAAGTTGCATCCGTTGGGAAAACTGAAGAAGAGCTGAACATCGCGGGCGTTGAATACAAAGTTGGAAAATTTAGTATGATGGCAAACTCTCGTGCAAAAGCAGTTGACGACACCGAAGGATTTGTAAAAATCCTTTCATGTAAAAAAACCGATAAGGTTCTTGGCTGCCACATAATTTCACGCGGTGCTGGGGATATAATCCACGAAGTTGTTGTTGGAATGGAATTTTCTGCATCCGCAGAGGACATCGCAAGAACTTGCCACGCCCACCCTACTCTCAACGAAGCAATCAAAGAGGCTGCTATGGCAGTTGATAAAATGCAGATTCATTCGTAAGAAATGGAAGATAAGGAGTTTGAATTAGAGCAAAACAAGTTCACATTTGAAAGAGCAAGGCATATTAACGATATGCGTTTTCAAACAGTTATTACGCTTTATCGTCAGCTATTCACATTCAATATTGGTATATTAACGCTAATATTTTTCGTGATATATCAATCTCTGGAATATAACATATGCAAATTTTTGTATGCGTTACCTGTCATAGCTGTTATACTATCAACTATTTCTATAGTATTTTTAGTAGGCGTCTATGTAAATTCCGATAAAAATTTGAAATTAGAAATAAATGCAGTATTTAATGGATATCCAAATAAAGACACAATAGATGAACATGCAAAACGCAGAATGCAAAATGAACGAAATGCTAATGGGTCGTATTATTTATGCGTAGGAAGTTGGAGTATTGTTCTTGTTGCGATATTTGTAGCAATATTTACAGTTGACTTTACAAAACAAAAAGATGATAAAATAAATAAAGTACAAATTATTAACTGTGGTATGGCAAATACAAACCAAAATACTCAAAGTGCAAAACAACCAATAATAGAAACAAAAAGTTTAGAACTGTCTGAACACAGTGCATTCAGTATGGCAACACTAGGGCAATCTAAACCACAACCCGAATCATTTTCTCAAAAACCACAACCCACCTCAACAACAAAGCAACCCTCAAACAAACAATAAATGAAAACACTCCCATTTTTATCAAACCCTGATAGCATATACTTCGTTCCACTTGGTGGCTGCAATGAAATCGGCATGAACTTCAACCTTTACTATAAAGAAGGTAAATGGATCGCCATCGACTGCGGCATCGGCTTTGCAAGCGAATCAATTCCGGGCGTTGATATCATCGTTCCCGACTACAAATTCATCACAGACAACAACATTCGAATCGCAGCATTAATCCTGACACATATCCACGAAGATCATGTCGGTGCTATCGCCCACCTTTGGGAGGGAATTGGTCGACCAAAAATCTACGCAACCCCACTTGGAAGAGAATTTATCTTAAACAAATTTTCCGACATCAAAATTCGAGACAAACCCGACATCATCACAATTCACCCAGAGATGAAAAAAGTGAATATCGGCACTTTTGCAATCGAATTCGTCGGTCTCACACACTCCGTTCCCGAAATGAAAGCAATCGTTTTAGATTCCAAATGGGGCAAAATCGTTCACACTGGCGACTGGAAATTCGATAAATCACCCGTCGTTGGACAAGAAAGCGATTACAAACGCCTTAAAGAACTCGGCAAAGAAGGCGTTCACACCATTCTTTGCGATTCCACAAACATTTCACAAGAAGGCTTTTCAGGAAGCGAAGGCGACCTAGAAAAATCGATGACCAAACTTGTCAACGAACAAAAAGGCAGAGTTGTCATTACAACATTTGCATCAAACTTGGCCAGAGTCCAAACCATCGCCAACATCGCAAGAAAAACTGGAAGAAAACTTATTCTTTCAGGCTTCTCCCTTCGCAGAATTACCGACATCGGGCTAAAAATCGGCTACTTCCAAAACTGCCCAGAATTTATCGATCAAAAAGATGCAAGCGGCATCAAACCCGAACAATCGTTAATTCTCTGCACAGGCTGCCAAGGCGAAGAAAGAGCCGCACTCTCCAAAATTGCCAGCAAAGAACACCCACACATCAAACTACACAAAGGTGATTCCGTTATCTTCTCATCAAAAATCATTCCCGGAAATGACAAAGCAATTTACGAAGTATTCAACAAATTTGTCCAAAGAGACATCAACATTTTCACAGAACGCGACCACGAAGTCCACGTTTCAGGACACCCAAACCGCGGCGAGCTCAAAAAAATGTACTCACTTTTAAAACCACAAAACCTAATTCCCGTCCACGGCGAACAGTATCACATAATGGAACACAGTGAATTCGGAAAATCCCTTGGAATGAAATCAATTCGCCCAAAAAACGGCGATGTCATCGAAATTGGTAAAGACGGCGTAAAGAAAATCGACTCCGTCTACAGCGGATATTTATGCGTCGACGGCTCCCGCTTTGAAAACCTCGAAAGCTCAATATTCAAAGAACGCAAAGCAATCGCTTACGGCGGCATGATTTCCTGCGTCTGCATCGTAACTTCGAGCGGAAAACTCACATGCCAACCAATAATCGAACATTACGGCGTCTTTGATTCTAAAAAACAAGAAGAAATCAAAGAATTTCAAAAAGCCCTACGCTCAGAAATCACCGAATTGTTAGTAAATTTCGAAAATATCTCACAATCGAAAAAAACTATCGAAAAAACTATTGACCACACAATCGCCAAATCTATGAAATACTCACACGGCAAAATTCCATTCATCAATGTCATTTTCCATGTTATATAAATGGTCACACAAGGGGTTTGTTTGCACGATTTTCTGCATTTTGCTCACATCGTGCACTTCAATCGACTTAAACAGCCCATTATACCAAGCCGAAATCACAACAACACTTTCAACGCAGGAATATAAGGAAGAATTTAGCATAATAAATTCAGAACTGCAACGACTCTTCACCACGCACAACCCGATGCACAAATGCACTATTGACATCGGAATCCAGAAAAAAACCATCTACTCTGGTCTTTCAAGTGCACGCTTCTCCGTCAATAAAACTATCGACATCGTCATAAATTACTCACTCACATGCGAAGATAACTTAAAAACACGCAATACCATTATCCAATCCGCAGATTTAACACTTCAACAAACGCAAACCGTCGCTCAATATGTCAGCGAACGAAGGGTTTCAAACGAAATATGTAACCAAATCGCAAAAAGCATACACGACGAAATCAAACTATTCTTCGCCGTACAAAGCACCAAATAAATTCCGTTCAAACATCAATCAATTGCCAAATCACAACAAAAACCTTGCATTTAAAAAAAATACCTTTTTGTAAGACAAAAATTCGTACTTATGAATAGCAAGTTTATCGTAATTGAAGGATGCGACTTCACAGGAAAGAGTACTCAAATTAAAAAAATCGCAAATTTCCTGCGTGAAAAAGGCATCAAACACATCACAACACGCGAACCCGGCGGAACAATTTTTGGAGAACAAATCCGCGAACTAATCTTTGGTAACGGCAAGAACATCAACCCCATCACTGAAGTAATGCTTTTTATGGCATCACGAAATGAACATATCACTTCCAAAATCATTCCAATGCTCACTTCCGGAATTTCAGTCGTATGTGACCGATATTTTGCCTCAACATTTGTATATCAAGGTATTCTCAGGAAAGTACCTAACGAAATCTTAACCACACTACAAAATATCATATCACCAATCACCCCCGATTTAACAATAATCCTTGATATGCCACCACAAGCAATTCTTGAACGCATGGAAGGCGTTCGTTTCAAAGGATTCGACTCTTACGACAGCAAAGAGCTCAACGAAATCACGCAAATTCGCGACGGATTTTTGCAATTCGCAGAAAAATTTCAAGAATCACACAATGTCCAAGTAATCAACGCAAATAACACTTACGAAGAAGTCTTCACCAATATCACAGAAAAAATAGAAAAATTATTTTCAACAGAACAATGAAAGCGGTTTATGCAGGAACATTTGATCCAATCACCCTTGGACACATCGACATCATTACAAAAGCACGGAAGATCTTTGGTGAAATTACCATCGCCGTTGCAAAAAATAATAACAAAATCAGCATATTTTCCCCAGAAAAACGCGTGGAAAATATCCAAAAAGCACTAGTAGAATTTAATATTCGAGCCGAAGTTGTTATTTTTGAAGGTCTTCTTGTAGATTTTATGTCGCAAAGCAATTCAGGAGTAATAATACGGGGACTGCGTGCCATTTCAGACTTTGAATACGAATTTCAAATGTCATGCGTCAATTCAAGGCTTAATAATAAAATTGAAACCGTCTTCCTCCCAGCAAAAGACGACATGCACTTCGTTTCATCAAGAATGATAAAATCCATCGCCGAACTTGGCGGAGACATATCCCAATTCGTTCCAAAATGCATTGTTGGTATTATGAAAGATTTTTATCAACAATCTTAAACTTGCTGCACATCAACGACTTCCGGCACATAATATTCCAACATCCGCTTAATTCCTACATTTAAAGTTGCCGATGACGAAGGACATCCATCACACGAACCCTTCATTTTTACATAAACAATCCCAGTTTCTTCATCAAAACGAACAAATTCAATATCACCGCCATCCATTTCAACCGCTGGACGCACCCTTTCCTCAATTAAATCAACAATTTCCTTTTCAATGCCAGAAAATTCACGCTTTTCACTTGGACCATCACCGCCAGAATCATTCACCAATCCTACCAATCCCTTTGACTGTGCGTGCTCCAATAAAATATGTATAACCTCCGGCTTAACAATTCCCCAAACGGACTGTTCATCAACCAAAACCGTTACAAACTGCGAAAAAGCTGTCACATTTACAACTGAATCAATCGTCAGAATATCTTTTATAAAATCAGGTGTGGCATTCATATCGCCATTTTTCGCAAACGAAGCACAGTAACCACTTGGTGCAATTTCAATATTAAGCAAAAATTTCAAAGAAAGGGGATTTGGCGTTTCCTCCGTTTGGATAAACATATAAGAATAATCAATTACTGACTATAAAAATAGTTGAGGAAATTTGTCAAGGAAATTTTACGACGGCTCCTTTTTCATACTAATTGCCTTGCGTTGATGTGCGTTTGTGGTTATGAAATCTAGTTCTCGTGAAAGGATATTTGAAACTTTCACACCAAAAATATCGTGCTCCATCGTATCATTATTAATTTTTGCAACGATTGTGTTGTATGTCGCAATTGCAATTACACTCACCAAAAGAGCAACAACTGAACTCGAAATGGAAGCATAAATTCCAGAAATTGCGTCATAAGTAACCGGCGAAGAGAAATCATGAATATTATGCATTAATCCGTACAGCGTCCCAAGAAGACCAAGCAATGGTGCAACAACCGCAACCGCCACAAGAAACGATATTCCACCTTTCATTTCAAGTGCAATATGGCTTTGCTCAATTGATGTCATCGACAGCATTCGAACCCGAATATTTCGCTTAACATCCTCCGCATAGGCTTCCGCAAAATCTATCGAACGAATATTACTTTGCGTCAACTCCTTCATTCCAACGAAAAAAATTCGAGCCAATGGTGCGTGGATTTTTGCCTTATTCGAAAGCTTATTAAAAATAACATCCAGCATTTCGCCCGAATTAAATTCTTTTTCAAATTCACGCGAAGCCTTTTCCTGAAAGGAAAGAATTGCAAAGCGTTCGGCAGCAAGCCCAATCGTGAAAACAGCAAGGGTGATAAGGAATAAAATCATCACCTTCACAAAAATCGGTGCATCCATTAAGGCAAAAAGCAAAAGCATATATTTTTCTATTATTTGTATGGTGTGATGACAACGCGAAGTTTATGATTTAACGGTACAGTTCCAATTGTATAGTAAGTACCCGACACATTATTTACGCACATCACCATAAATACTGTAGAAGAAGAAGGGTTTGCACTACATGAATAGTTTGCACTCGGTGAACCATCAAGCATTACAGAAAATGTTGACTTTGTTGCATCAAAATTAGAAAGTTTTGCTCCGTCAATATTAAACGTAGCTAAAAACCAATATGACCAAGTTGTCCAACTATTCGCATTACCACCACCAGCTGCGATAACTGGGATTGATGTTAAATTAAGTAATGTCGTTGATGGCACTGTACCTGATGAAGCTGTAACACACCCAGCTGCGTATCCCGAGCCAAGCGCAACTGCACCAACAGCACCAGTTAAACTCGAGATAGTACACTCAACCACATCGTTACTTGTGAATATTTTACCGCCGCCATAAGTTAAGTAGCCACTTGCTGTTTCTGTCAGAGTTTTTGTCAGGAATTTCACCCCAGCGGATGCGGTGAGTAAACCTGTGAATGTTGAAGTTCCACTAATTGCCAAGGCAGATGCAGTTAAGCCAGCTGTTGTAACTACTCCAGCTGCTGTCACGGTGAATGGATTACCCGATGTTCCAGTAACAGTTAAGCCAGCGTTTGCAGCAACTGCCCCAGTTGCGGTTAAGCCAGCTGTTGTAACTACTCCAGTTGCTGTCACGGCGAATGGATTATTCGATGTTCCAGTAACAGTTAAGCCAGCTAGTGATGTTGTTCCATATACTGTAAGATTGCCCGTTGGGTCTGCTGCCTGTAATACAGGGGTTATTCCTACTGCCGTTCCCACTACTGCCGCCGTTCCAACAGTTAAGCCAGCTAGTGATGTTGTTCCAGTAACAGTTAAGCCACCGTTTGCTTTGAGGAGTCCTGTTAAAGTTGAATCACCAGTAACAGTAAGAGTTCCAGAACTGCTGATTGATGTTGCGGTTAAGCCAGCTAGTGATGTTGTTCCAGTAACAGTTAATGAGCTTGGCTTAAGAGTTCCTACAGTTAGTTCTCCATTCGCATTAAGCGTCATTTTTGGAATGCTAGTATCATTAACAAAGAAATCAAGAGTATTTGTGAGTCCAGAAATTGTTGTATAATTACCATTACCAATACCAGTTGTATAATCACCAATTTGAAGGTTGATTGTTGATGACGCTTTCACAGGAGTTAACAACATTCCAGCAGCTGAAACAGACATTACATTTGTTGTGGCAAGTGTAGATGAATTTGCTTTCACGCCAAAATTTAAAATGGAAGAAGTTGTAGCGGCAGCTGCCGTTGCTGAAATTCCGGTGTAGTTGTCGTTAATTGCAAGTCTTACAGCTGGCTCGTTTGCTCCAGGGCCGATACCAACATTTGTACCAATATTAACCGACGTCCCATCATCAGTGATTGATGTTGCTTTTAGTGCTGAACCATCTGTTTTCAAAACTGCATTCGGCGTTGCTGGAATTGTTGGAATTGTTCCAATTGTCATCGTCTGCCAAGCGGTTCCGTTATAGAGTTTTAGTGCCTTTGCCGTTGTGTCGTAATAAATTGTTCCTTCGGCATAACCCTTTAGAGCCACTCCAGTTGTTGGGTCGGTGTATGTTAATGCACTAATAGTTCCTCCAGTTGGAACTGTCATCGCCGTGATGGCATTACTATCTTTCAAAATTGAAAAACCAAGGGCTGGAATTCGGAATTTTTGTATCGTATCAAGGGTCGAATCAGTAGTAGAATCAAGTGTTATCGTGTTCTTTTGCGTTTTAGATTCTCCAGTGGAATTTGCTCCAAGAAAAACATTATTTGAGCCAGTAGTGGTACTCAACACACCAGCAAGGTCACTTCCAGCACCATAACCAATTGCCGTGTTACCAGAACCTGTTGTGTTATATATAAGGGCACCATAACCAATTGCCGTGTTATCAGAACCTGTGGTGTTAGAAGAAAGAGCACCATGACCCATTGCCGCGTTATCAGAACCTGTGGTGTTAGAATAAAGAGCAGAAGTACCAATTGCCGCGTTACTACCACCTGTGGTGTTGGCCCTAAGGGCACCAGTACCAAGTGCCGCGTTGTATGCACCTGTGGTGTTATACTGAAGAGCACGATTACCAATTGCCGTGTTATTATCACCTGTGGTGTTACTCTGAAGGGCAGATACACCAATTGCCATATTCGAAGCAATTCCATTCTTACCACGGCCAACAAGCATTCCATTGACGGAAATATCGGAACCATAAGAAATTGTTGATGTTGGATTGTTGGATGTATCAGTTGATGCAAGCCAAAAGCTACTTCCACCAATTGGAACTGTTTGCATCGTCTGCCAAGCGGTTCCGTTGTAGAGTTTTAGTGCATTTACCGTTGTGTCGTAGTAAATTGTTCCTTTGTCTGCCTCTAGTACAGTTTCCGCAGCTGTCGCATTAAGCAACTGTAGCCCTTTTGTACTTAGAGACATTACATTTGTTGTGTCAGTTGAAGTGTTGTTTGTGTAAAACTGAAGAACATTGCTTGCACCAATTGTTGCCGAAATTCCGGTGTAGTTGTCGTTAATTGCAAGTGATATTTGTGGGTCAGCGGCTCCAGAGCCTATACCCATTTGACCATTCGCATTAAGCGTCATTCTTGGAGTGCTAGCATCATTAACAAAGAAATTAAGAGCGGTTGTTAATCCTGCGGTAGATGTGTAGTTAGCACTGCCAATACCAGTTGCATACTCTCCAATGTGTAGTGCTATACCTGCAATTGGAGTTACAAGCATTCCAGCAGTTGAAACAGACATTACATTTGTTGTGGCAAGTGTAGATGAATTTGCTTTCACGCCAAAATTTAAAATGGACGAAGTTGTAGTATCAGCTGCCGTTGTTGAAATTCCGGTGTAGTCATCGTTAATTGCAAGGGATATTTGTGGGTCAGCGGCTCCAGAGCCGATGCCAACATTTGTACCGTTGTCGTATAATGCACCAGTCGTCACACCGCCAGCGTTATCGGATATCAAAACTGCGTTTAATTTTTGTGGAATTATTCCAGTTGCCATCGTCTGCCAAGCGGTTCCGTTGTAGAGTTTTAGTGCATTTACCGTTGTGTCGTAATAAATTGTTCCTTCGGCATAACCCTTTTCAATCGCTCCAATTGTTATGTCGGTGTATGTTAATGCACTAATAGTTTCTCCCTTTGGAACTGTCATCCATGCCTTTGTATCACTCTCTTTCAAAATTGAAAAACCAAGGGCTGGAATTCGGAATTTTGCAATATTCCCATTACCCATTGTAATGGTATTACTTTGCGTTTCAGATTCTCCAATGGAATTTGCTCCAAGAAAAACATTATTTGAGCCAGCAGTGTTACTCAACACACCAGCAAGGTTATTTCCAGCACCATTACCAATTGCCGTGTTATTATCACCTGTGGTGTTAGAATTAAGGGCATACATACCAATTGCCGTGTTGTATGTACCTGTTGTGTTAGAATAAAGAGCACCCTCACCAATTGCCGCGTTATCAGAACCTGTGGTGTTATACTGAAGAGCACCATAACCAATTGCCGCGTTATTATTACCTGTGGTGTTACCATAAAGGGCATTATAACCAATTGCCGCGTTACCAGAACCTGTTGTGTTATACATAAGGGCAGAATTACCAAGTGCCGCGTTGTATGCACCTGTGGTGTTATACTGAAGGGCATTATAACCAATTGCCGCGTTACCAGAACCTGTGGTGTTATACTGAAGAGCACCATTACCAATTGCCGCGTTGTATGCACCTATGATGTTATACTGAAGAGCAGAATTACCAATTGCCATATTCGAAGAAATTCCATTGCCACCACGGCCAACAAGCATTCCATTGACGGAAATATCGGAACCATAAGAAATTGTTGATGTTGGATTGTTGGATTTATCAATTGATGAAAGCCAAAAGCTACTTCCACCAATTGGAACTGTTTGCATCGTCTGCCAAGCGGTTCCGTTGTAGAGTTTTAGTGCATTTACCGTTGTGTCGTAATAAATTGTTCCTTTGTCTGCCGCTAGTACAGTTTCCGCAGCTGTCGCATCAAGCAACTGTAGCCCTTTTGTACTTAGAGATATTACATTTGTTGTGGCACTTGCAGATGAATTTGTTTTCACGCCAAAATTTAAAATGGAAGAAGTTGAAGCGGCAGCTGCCGTTGTTGAAATTCCGGTGTAGTTGTCGTTAATTGCAAGTGTGAGATTAGGGGCGTTTGCTCCAGAGCCGATGCCCATTTGACCATTCGCATTAATGGCAACTACGGGTGTCGTCGTACTATTCGCATAAAACTGTAGTTTATCACTTAATCCATTAATGCCAGTTGTGTTAAGATTACCAATACCAGTGCTTGAATTTCCAAGTTGTAGTGCCATTGTTCCAACTCCCGATGTAGGAGTTACAAGTAGCCCTTTTGTACTTAGAGACATTACATTTGTTTTTGCACTTGAAGCGTTGTTTGTGTAAAAGTAAAGATTATTGCTTGCACCAGCTGTTGCCGAAAGACCAGTATTGTTGTCGTTAATTGCAAGGCTTACAGCTGGGGCGGTTGCTCCAGAGCCTATACCAACACCAACAGCTGAAACAGACATTGCTTGTATTTTGGCAAGTGTAGATGAATTTGTTTTCACGCCAAAATTTAAAATGGAAGAAGTTGTAGCGGCAGCTGCCGTTGTTGAAATTCCGGTGTAGTTGTCTTTAATTGCAAGGTCTACCATTGGGGCGTATGCTCCAGAGCCGATGCCAACGCCAGCAGTTGAAACAGACATTGCTTGTATTTTTTGACTTGAAGCGTTGTTTGTGTAAAACTGAAGAACATTGCTTGGACCAGCTGTTGCCGAAAGACCAGTGTTGTTGTCGTTAATTGCAAGGCTTACAGCTGGGGCGGTTGCTCCAGAGCCTATACCAACATTTGTACCAATATTAACCGACGTCGCATTATCAGTGATTGATGTTGCTTTTAGTGCTGAACCATCTGTTTTCAAAACTGCATTTACCGGCGTTGCTGGAATTGTTATCGAAGAGCCACCACCAGCACCAATCTGAATCCAATCTGTTCCGTTATGTTGATACATCGCCTTGATATCAGTGTTATAAATCACCATTCCAGCAACAGGGGAAACAGCATTCATCTGCACCGTTGTCATTCTTGGAAGCAACAAACCTTTGTTTGTGGAATTAAGTTCTAACACTGCATTTGCATTTGGTGAAGCCGTTCCAATGCCAACTGATGTCCCGTTGTCGTAGACCAAACTTTGAGCAACGCCGGAATTTTGTGTACCGTATTTTGATAAATAATTTTGACTATTTGTCGTCGAACCAAAGAGATTATAAACTTTGCTTGCGGAAATTATGTCATATAATGTTGTTCCTGCATCGTTAAATTTACGACCTGAATCCTGAAGTGAATCTGCACCATAAATAGGAATATTTCCAGAAGTTCCAATTGGTGTTGTTGTACAAGTTGGCGCTGGACTCAAAACCGCAGCATCAGTTGTTAAATTCGGCGAACAAAGAGATTTTGAGTTATAATACCCCGAATTACATGTGTAAGAAAGAGGTTGTCCAGCTTGTACAGATACACTTTCTACAGAAGCCGCATTTGATATAGAAGAACGTAATGGTGCTGGACACACTTTTAACGAACACGAAGCACCACCAACGGCGATTGAATAACCAATCACGACATTAGCACTATTTTGAAGCTGAGTACATGTAAGTGAATATGTTCCAGAATAATTTGGGTTGATATCTCGACAATTATACGTTTGCGTAGCATTCATTGGAATTGCTGGAGCATTCACCACAAGTTGCTGAGAAATTTGCACAGATTGTGCAGGACACGAGTTCGTGCTATCAGTTGTTTGCGTTGTAAAAGGAATAAAAACACCTGCATCGCTTTGAGTCGTCGCCTGTAAATAGTTACACGCTGTTAAAGTTGCAGATTGAAGACCTTTACCACACATAACACCGCCCGTTATTGGGTTTCCATCATCAAATTTTTGATCCATAATTTGCACTTCATCAACACTAAAGCGTGGAAGTGTAACAGCCCTACCATCAATTCCACCAAGAACGTACGAGTTTGCACGCATACCAGATGGCGTGTTGTATACAACTCCAATTGCAATGTCATCACTGTCTTGCAATCTTGGAAGATTTACATCAATTTTTGGACTAACATTCGTTGCAACATTTTCATATTTTCCGCCCGTTGGTTTTGCAATAATCTTTGAATAGCTCATGTGTGGCCAGAAGGCATTTTGCTCCATTTCTGTGGCAATTTTGCCATCACCATTTCCATCGATCATCGAATCATCAATCCTTCTTGAGGCGGAGGTGATATCCCCCGGAAACGCACCATAAACTGAATGAAATGATTCAAAACCTTTACGATAATCCTTCATTTCAATCATCGTTTTTGTGGTCTTCGTCCTTTTAATAAAGAAATCATATGAAATATAAATTCCAGTGCTAATTACCCCAAGTAAAGTAAGAACAACGGCAAATTCCATCAATGTAATACCCCTTAGTTTTTGCAGGGGAAACAAAATGTTGCGATGAAAAACCTTCATATCTTCGTAATATCATAAAAGAACCGCTCATAAAAACAATATTTCAAATTAAATGTCAAGCTTTTTCTTTCAATAAAAAGTCAATATTCAAGTCAATATTTTTATGATTATTCCAGCTTCCACAATAAAACTCCAGCAGTACACTACATTTATTTATTTTATGAAATCCAGAAAGCATTGCTATTTATTTTATCGCCCAATACAGCGTCAGTCGGAATATAACGATTTCAAAGCATTTTTTCAACGAAGTTTTACCACTCTTTCACCAGCACACAATCTTATTCCCAATTGGCACATAGACTTCCTCTGCGAAATTCTTATAAAAGTTTATTACGGTAAAATTAAAAAACTAATCGTTTGCATGCCACCACGATACATGAAATCTCTTTGCATTTCAACCGCCTTTCCCGCATGGGTTTTGTCTCAAAATTCATCACAAAAAGTCATAGTTGCAAGCTACGCAATGCCCCTTGCAGAAAAACTTTCAATTGATACACGCACAATTTTAAACGAACAATGGTTTAAAGAAGGCTTTCCAAATGTCATCATCAAAAATGATGTAAATTCCAAAAGAAAATTTGCAACAACCACAGGCGGATTTCGCCTTGCAACATCAATTAACGGAAGTTTAACAGGCGAAGGCGGCGATATTTTAATCGCAGATGACCCACAAAAACCTGTGAATATTGGAAATAAGAAATATCGAGAGAAAACATTCGACTGGCTCTCCAACACATTTTTTTCGCGTCTTAATAGCAAAAAAGATGGTAAAATCATCATCGTAATGCAAAGGCTACACGCCGATGACATAATCGGCAGACTAACTGAAAACAAAATTGAAGATCAACTCCTTCAAGAAATAAACGATTGGCACATCGTTTGCCTTCCAGCAATTGCAAAAAACGACGAACCTTACAGAAGAAAAGGTGACGCCCTTAACCCAGAAATGGAAGATCTCCCAATTTTACACGACATTAAAAAACAAATGGGTCAATACCACTTCAACGCACAATATCAACAATCTCCAAATAATACTGGCTGCGGATTTCTAAAAAAATCACAAATTCATTTATGGCACGAAGAAATTTCAACAGATATTGGCGTGTTTATCAGTGTAGATAGTGCGTTTAAATCCGGTGAACATAACGATTTTACAGCAATTTCCATTTGGACGGAAGTCATGGTTAATGAAAAAGCAACTTTAGCACTTGTTGATGTCGTTTGCAAAAAGCTGGAATTCAACGATCTTGTTGCATTTTTGCGAAAATTGTTTGAAAAATATCGGATTTATAAAATGTTAATTGAAGATAAAGGTAGTGGAATTAGCCTTATTCAAAATATGAATCGAGAATTTGGCGAACAAATCGTTCCAATAAAAGTCAATCTTTCAAAAGAAGTTCGCTTTCTTTCGTGTATTTCGTATATTGAATCGGGTGAAGTCCTATTTTCAACAAAAATTTCGCAAGAGGTTTTCGACGAACTATTCGAATTCCCAAATGGAAAACATGATGATGCCGTCGATTCAATTTCGCAATTTATCACATGGTATTTCAAACATATACGAAGCTATACAACACCATCGATGCGATTCTTGTAGCTTTTTCAAACTCAAACTAAAGCAATGCACCTCTGGTATTTTTTGGGTCAGAAAGTGCTTCATCAACGATCGCCTTTTGTTCTTTTGCATGCACTGAAGCAAATCCAGTTGCGGGCGAGGGCGAAGCTTTTCTGCCACAAAACTTCACAGGTAATGTTGTGCATTCTTGCAGGTAATCACGGATAAATGACCAAGCTCCCATATTTTTCGGCTCCTCTTGAAGCCAAGCGATTTCTTGCACGCTCTTAAATTGTGCAATGATCGACTGAAGGAATTCAGAATTAAATGGATAATATTGCTCGATTCTAATGATTGCGACATCAGATTTACGGGCATCGCGTTCGGCAAGAAGATCGTAATAAACCTTTCCGCTTGTAATGACGATTTTCTTTGCACCGAAATTGTCTTCAGCAATTATTTCTCTAAATTCGCCTTGTGTGAAATCCTTGCCAGTTGAAACAACGAGCGGATGGCGTAAAAGCGATTTTGGTGACATAATTATTAGTGGCTTTCTGAATGGCATTTTTACTTGACGGCGTAAAATATGGAATAAATTCGCTGGCGTTGTGCAATTTGCAACGATGATATTGTTTTGTGCACAATAGGCAAGGAATCTTTCTAAACGAGCCGATGAGTGTTCAGGACCTTGACCTTCAAACCCATGTGGTAAAAGGTTTACAAGTCCGTTCATACGCAACCACTTATCTTCACCAGAAGAAATAAATTGGTCGTAAATTGTCGCTGCTCCGTTGGAAAAATCACCAAATTGCCCTTCCCAAATGACAAGATTTTTTGGGTCATTCATTGCATAACCGTATTCGTATCCAAGGACACCAAATTCCGAAAGAAGCGAGTTATAGACATAATATTTCGCCTGCCCTTCTTCAATGTTGTTAAGTGGGTAATATTTTTTTCCGTCTTTTTGATCAATATAAACAGAATGTCTGTGCGAAAATGTTCCACGCTCGCAATCTTCACCGCTTAAACGGACATTGTGCCCTTCCAAAGTAAGTGAACCATAAGCAAGCAATTCTGCGGTTCCCCAGTCAATATCCTTGCCTGAAAGTAGTGCTTTTTGGCGTGTTTCTAAAAGTTTGCGAATTTTCGGGTTGATTTCAAAATTATCAGGTACGCGGGAAATTGCTCCGCCGACTTTATCAAAAATTGTTTGTGAAATTTTTGTTTGTTTGAAGGCAAAAAATTCTTTTGCATCGTTTAGAATTTTGATATCCGACCATTTTCCCTTCAGCCAGTCAGCTTCCGTTGGTTTGTATGTTTTAGATTTCTCAAATTCTGCTTCAATTTCAGTATGAATTTTTGCTTCCAGTTCTTCAAGTACTTTAGAATCAAATTCGTGTTGAATTTTGGATTTATAAACTTGTGCTGGTGTAACCATTTGCTTGATTTTTTCATACATAACAGGTTGTGTGAAAAATGGTTCATCGCCTTCATTGTGACCATACTTCCTGTATGCAAAGACTTCTATTACAACATCTTTTTTGAAAGTTTGACGATAAAGAACGGCAATTTTTGCAACTTTAATAACTTCATCAATATCATTTCCATTCACGTGAAAAATAGGAGCATCAATCACCTTTGCAACATCAGTGCAATATTGACCCGAAAGCCCTTCAGATTGCACAGCCGTAAAACCAACTTGATTATTAACAGCAATGTGAATTGTTCCACCAACGCCATAGCCTTGTAAGTTCGCCATTTGAAAACATTCGTAAACGATGCCCTGCCCTGCCATGGCTGCGTCTCCGTGAATTAAAATCGGTAGAGTTGCATTTGTATTGCCAGATTCATCCTGTCTTGCCCTTGCACGCCCCATAACAACAGGGTTTACAGCTTCCAAGTGTGATGGATTTGGTGTGAGTGTAACATAAAGTTCTTTACCGTTTAAAAGTGTGCGAGTTTTTGCATAACCAAGGTGATATTTCACATCTCCAGAACCCGGCGTTCCTTCGGGAATTGAATAAACACCTGCAAATTCTGAAAAAATTGCGTGGTATGGCTTGCCAGTCGTGTGAACTAAAGTATTTAAACGCCCACGGTGTGCCATTCCTAGAATAACTTCCTTCGCTTCGCCATTGCTTGCTTCAAGCATAATAGATTCCAGTGCAACAATTGTAGATTCCGCTCCTTCGATTGAAAACCTTTTTGCACCGGGGAATTTTTTGTGGATTGTCTGTTCAAAAATTTCCGCACGCAGCATCATTTCAAAGCCAGTGATTTTCTCATTTTTCGTTGTTACAAAGACATTTGATTCAATTTGAGTTTCAAGCCATTTGTATTCTTCGGGATTTTTTATATGCGTAATTTCATAGCCAACATTGCCAATGTAAAGTTTTTCTTTCTCATTTGGTTCGCCAGATTCCCTGATGACATCTTGAATTGCTTGATGAAAGTAAGGTTTTTTAAAACCGAGTGGATCCAAATTCGCAGCCAAGTGCCCAAAGTGTCTAAAAGCGTGACGAACATTGGATTTATCACGAACTTTAATAAACTGTGTATCGCTTGGTTTTTCTTCTTTTTTTGTCTCTTTTTTTGAATCTTTAGGTTTTTCATTCTGTTCTTCAGTTGGAAGAGATGAAAGCTCGTTTTTATTCCCAATAATGGAAATTTTATTGCGATTCCAAGGCGTTTTTTGAAGCTCACCCTTAATTAATTCGACATCCTCAGGGTTTTCTTTGAAGTATTCCTGCCAAGATTGTGCAACGGATGAAGGGTTTTGAGCAAACTTCGTGTAGACTTCAGCTATATAAGAAAGATTTGTACTGGAAAACATTTTTGATTGGGACTAAAAATCGCAATAAACCAAAACGGCAAAAATAAAATGTCAAGGGAAAATTTGCCGTTCAGGTAATTTCCAAAATAAAATGCTTGCCAAGCACAACCACCCCAAAGCATTTTTTTTGTTTGGGGGTGGCAGCTTATCTAATAGAGAAAATGTGATTAAATGCCTCGTCATGCTTGCGCAATGTCTGTATCGCAGCATTACATTCGATGCTACTTTCTGCCTTAGTTAGTTGTGAACACTTTGCAATATCATCTGTGGGTAAGTACTGCAATATTGTGAATTTAACATCTGAATTTAGCATTGTATTATCGGTGAACTTCAGTGCCACTTTAAATTTTGCTTGTTTACTATAACGCTCTTTAAGTATACACTTTTTAACCCCTTCGGTAATATCCCTTTTGTTAGTGCCTGGTTGTGTTATAGAAAACTTAAGTTCTTGTGCGTTTTGTATACTGTTAATACAAGATTTGACAGCTCCTTGTGGAACGTCATTTAGATGAACAGCATACACATTTGGTGTTGAAATTTCCTTAGTGTTTTTACAGTTTATTATATTCAAGATTCTCGCATTTGCTGATGAAGCTTTCTCGAGGAGTGGACAGTTTTTTAGATGAAAGACGTTCGCATTTGGTGATGAAGCTTCCTTGATGAGTGGACAGTTATCTATATTAACAGAAGTCGCATTTGGTGCTGAAATTTTCGTTGCAGTGGATTGAATATGATTTGGAACCATCAGCATTCCAGTATCACCATTATATGTCCAGCTGTTGTTACCATTATTGGTCCATTTAGCTTCATCCGCTGCGTTAGCACGTATGATTTGATCCAGACGCGTATTTGATTGAGCTGGTTGATTTAGTGGAGCTGGTTGAACTTGTGCATTTGTTCTCGTAAAACACCATGTGCAGCATTTCGCTACAGCATCAGTTATTGTTTGCATAAAAGTATATAAATAATTTATTATTATTTAATAATAGCACATTTTTGATGACAATGCAATGGTTTTTTATAAAAGATTATTATTAGTTGCCTAGCAAGATATTATTTTCCTTGACAAATCGTTTTTCATTCATTCATAACAAGTTATATTATAAAATATAATTTTACTTTTTTATGGGCCCCAGTTTGGTTTACGAAATAGTAATCCTTTTTCTCCTTTTAGGAGCTTCCGCTTTCTTCTCCCTTTCAGAAACTGGTTTCACAAGTTGCTCTGCTAGCAAATTTTACAAACTTCGTAAAACGACAAAGGTTAAAAGATTGCTATACATTTTTGACAACAAAGAAAGCCTTCTTTCACTTATTTTATTTGGAAACAATGCTCTGAATACATTCGCATCATCAATTGCAGCTTACATCGCACTTGAATATTCAAAAAATACCCCAGGATTACAAGAATACGCGATGGAAATTGCCGCTACCATTATGACATTTATGATACTAATTTTCTCGGAAATTTCACCAAAAACAATCGCAATTCGTAACCCTGAACGCATTGTCCTTGCAATTGCTGATACTTACTACGTTATGCTCAAAGTTTTTGCACCGTTAATTTGGGTTATCAATGGTTTGACAAAGCTAACTCTCAAAATTTTTGGCGTTCACGAATCAAAACAATATGAAATCATGACAGCAAAGGACTCCCTTCGCAGTGAAATTGAATTTTATCACTCTCGCGGTTCGGTAATCCAACGCGACAAAGAAATGCTTGGAGGAGTTTTAGACCTCAGTGAATTAAAGCTTCACTCGGTAATCACTCATAAAAAGGATATTGATATGATCGATTTTTCGCAAATTACATTTGAAGAAATTGAAGCAAGATGCATTGAATCAAGCCACACAAGGCTTCCCGTTTACGATGGAGACCCAGACAAGGTTATCGGAATTTTGCATTTTCGCGACTTCTTCACATTAAAATCATGCAATGAAAGTCCAACTCTGGAAGATGTCCTTGGAATTTTAATGAAGCCACAATACGCTTCAAGCGAAACAACACTATTGGCACAGTTAACGGAATTTAAAAAGACAAAAAACCATATGGCAATTGTCGTTGATGAATATGGTACGGTTCTTGGAATTGTTACACTTGAAGATATCGTTGAAGAAATTGTCGGCGATATTGAAGATGAACATGATGAAATTCACAACGAAGAGGAAATAAAAACACTCGAAGACGGTTCAATTGTCTGCGATGGAATGGTTTTAATCCGCGACTTTTCCAAAAAAACCAATATCGAACTTCAAGCGACTTCCGGCGTTTCAACAATTGCAGGTCTTGTTATACACATCGCACATAAAATCCCAAAAATCGGAGACACACACCAATGCGGAGACTATATTTTGGAAGTTATCGATGCCGATTCACACAAAATTCATAAGGTAAAGTTCACAAAAAACATATCTGGAAACAAAGATAACAATTAAAGTTTCTTTAGTATTGTGATTGGTACCCGCGGGCGGACTCGAACCGCCACGCACGCAATGTGCAACGGATTTTGAATCCGTCGTGTCTACCATTCCACCACGCGGGCAATATTTATATATCAATTTTCGAATAAATTATAAAAATTAAAATGTCAAGCCCTAGTTTACCCTTGACATTTTGAAAAAAATTATGGAAATTGAGGAAAATTATGGATTATAAATGTATTTTCAAGAAATTATTACCAACTTAAAGGCATTTTGGTCAAAAAATGGTTGCACGGTGTTGGAAGGTTACGATTGCAATATCGGTGCTGGCACGCTTTCGCCACACACTGCACTTTACGCCTTAAAAAACGACGAATGGTCTGTCTGTTATTCGCAATTTTGCCGAAGACAAACGGACGGGCGTTATGCTCAAAACCCAAATCGCCTTTCAGGATATTTCCAATTTCAAGTTCTTTTAAAACCATTTCCGCTAAATGCACAAGCACTTTACTTTCAATCTTTGAAAGAAATCGGCATTCAAACAGAAAACCACGACATAACATTCCTTGAAGATAACTGGGAGAACCCTTCAATTGGAGCTTCCGGTCTTGGTTCAGAAATCTGGCTCGATGGAATGGAGGTCTCACAGTGGACATATATGCAACAAATTGGCGGCATAAAATTAAAAGTCACACCACTGGAAATCACTTATGGATTGGAAAGAATTGCGATGTATGTGCAGAATGTCGATAGCATTTTTGACATTCAATGGAGCGAAAAAATGAAATATCGCGACCTTTTTTACGAAAAAGAACGCCAAATGTGCCATTATTACAAAGAAGAATCCAATGTTGAACAACTGTTTGACATTTTCCAAAAAACTGAAATAGAATGCGAAAAACTCATTAAGAAAAACCTTCCAGAACCCGCTTACGAACTCGCTCTTTTGTGCTCAAACACGCTGAATTTACTTGATGCAAGGGGTACTCTTTCACAAATTGAAAGGAAATCGTACATTTTGCGTGTGCGGAATTTGGTTAAGGGTGTGTGTGAGAGGGTGGTTTAAAAATTGAAAAATAATGCTCACCCAAATAACCCTGCAAAATTTCCGATGCTTCACCTTAAACAGGTTCAGTTTTGAAAAGATTACTTACATTCACGGGGAAAACGGTTGCGGGAAAACGACCATTTTGGAAGCAATTTCAATGCTCAACGGTCAAAATTCCTTTCGTGCAAGCAATGACGAAATAATTCGCAACGGCATTGGTATTTTTGAAATTATGGCAGAATCTTCCAACGAAAATGTTTCGAGCAACATCTTCATCAAACACAACGGAGACAAAAAAACACTAGAAATTGATTCCGAAAAAATCACTCAAAGCCAACTAAAAAAGCTTGTTTGCCCCGTACTATTCACACCAAATCACGAACTTTCCCTTGCGACAAACTCACAGGCTCGAACATTTTTTGATAAACTATGCCTTGCACTATTTCCAAACCACGAAACTCTACTGAATAAATGCCGCGATTTATATTCTGAAAGGCTTAAAATCCTTCATTTAAGTGGCAATAAAACATGGCTTAACTCCATTGAGGAACAAATTTCACAAAACTTAACAGTTATTTTCTTCAATCGCCTTATTTTTATACAAAAAATCGCAGAATTTTTCACCAAGATTGATATAAAGCACACAATTGACATAGAAAACTGTTATGTTTCAATGCTCAAAAATAAGGAAACATTTTCCTCCATCGAACAGCAAATCGCAAAAGATTTACTCACCGCAAGAGACTCCGACAAAGTGCAAAACAGGAGCTCTATCAGTATGAATGATGTTGAATATTTGCTAACATTTAACGGAAGAAACTCGTGTTATGCGTCGTCTGGTCAACAGAAATTACTTGGTTCATTTGTTTCAATTGGAACAGGATATTTCGCCAAAAAAAGCCACAACGGCGTTGTAATTTTACTAGACGACATAACTGCAAAAATTGATGAGAAAAACCAAGAACTTCTTCACTCAATAATTGAATTTTCAGGGTGTCAAACCATTATTACAACAATACATAGCCCGATAAATCAGTGCTACAACATTCATTTAGAATGACCAATGCTTTTTATTTGCAAAAGTTTCGCACTATTTTCTTTTGAATTAATTATTCCGTAATGCAAGCACGCAATTTGTGAATGACATATTACAGGTTCTTGTTTTTCCAAACCTTCAATATGCAATGTTGGCTTACAATCTAGAATTTTCACAACCGTACCTTGTTCTACTTCAAAAGTAACACGTTGTAATTGTGGCCAGTTGCAGATTTCAATTGGAATGAAGGAATGTTTATAAACATGCATTGGAATGGAAAAATGACGAGTCGTGTTATTTTGTGTAGCAGAAACATTATACTTTAAATCTTTTTGAGCAATATTCATTGAACACGTATTATCTTGAATTGTACTATCAATAAGACGCCAGTTTAAAAATGAGGAATTTACCGTGTTGTTTGTCGTTGATTGCATATATGAAAATTAATTAGATATCACATAATAGCACATTTTTTGTCACAATGCAAGGTAAATGTATGGAGTAATCAAGCGTAATAATCTTCTTCGTGATTTCGAAAAATTTCGCTAAACATTGCTGCATTGGCATTTCGCTTTATTGCAAGTTGTGCAAGGCGTGACATCTGCCCAGAAAAAGATTCTGAAACGCAAAGATTCATAAGTGCCGTAAGGCTATACGAATTCGATTCCCACGGCTTATGTAGAAAACCAAGATTATTATTTACAACCCAATTTGCATTTTTTACTTGATGATTATCCGCAGATGTCTTCAATGGAACAAATATTGTTGGCACACCAAATGCGAGTAAATCCGCGATTGATGATGCTCCCGAGCGTGATATTGCAAGGCTAACTTGTGGAAGGATTTCGTGAATATTTTCAAAAAATGGCTTGATATCGTACGAAATTCCATGCTTTTTGTACCTTTCCTCAAGTTCAACTGCAACACTTCCAGAAGCTTGATGCATCACATGGATATCCTTATGTTTCTTGCTAAAATTAATTACTGCTGGTAAAATTGACTTAACAGATTCCGCACCGGCATTCGTTCCGGATATTATCAAAATGTTCAATATTTCAGTTTTTTGCCTTTTGACAAACCTTCCTCCAAGCTCAATTGCATTTGAAAGAGGCATTCCAACATTGTAAACATTACGAAGCGGTGTTTCAATTGGAATAAATGTAAAGATTTTCTTCGCAAAAATTAGAAAAAGAAAATTTACTTTACCAAACACAGCATTTTGTTCGTGTATAAAAACTTGTTTGCGGAAGACTACTCCCCAAAAAAGCGTTGGAAATGAAGCATATCCCCCAAAACCTACAATTTTCCTCAAAAAAAAACCGTATATAAAAAATTGGAAGAAAGATTTTATCATCGAAAGGATAAATAACAAAAGGGATTTGAAACTTTGCTTTAAGGGAATAATTGGAAGGAAAAGCCAGCGAATTTTTCCTTCGCCACAATAAATTATATTATTTATCGTTTTATTTCTCACCTTGTATCTCTTCAGAATTATAGAAATGGCTTTTGAATCTGAAATTAACCCCATTCTTTGTGCACTACTAGATTGCATTGCAAAGTTCAGTGCAGGGAATAAATGTCCTCCCGTTCCACCAGTGGCAACTACATTCAGCTTTCGGATAGAATATCTTGTGTCAAAGTATCCTCGTACTCTTTGAAAGCGATGAACGAATTCTTCAAGATAGTAATGAATTACGCTAATAATGCCAATCACAAGAACAATTGGTGTGAAAATCACACGCAAAAGCCAAATAAATGCAACAAACAACCTGTGTGTGAACGAAAGGTTTTGAAAAAAAAACCTAATCCTCCCTAGCATTATCTTCCTTTTGATTGTTAGCGACGATCTTAGTAATCGCAATCTTGATAGTCTACTTATAAACATCCGTGTATAATTCAAATTCCTCTGGTTGTGGTGAATTTTCAGCGAATTCTATTACTTCATTCATTTTTTTATTTGCTTCAGCGTGGATTTTCTCAAGATCTTCCATCTTGGCAAGCTTTTCATTAATGATGTACTGTTGTAAATTCACGATTGGATCGTGATTTTCCTTCATATTATTCAACTCATCTTTTGTTCTGTATGTAGCAGGATCCGACATTGAATGTCCACGATAGCGATATGTTTTAACCTCCAAAAGGTAGGGACCATTTCCCGCACGCACATATTCAACGGCAACATCCATTGCTTTTTTTGTAGCAAAAATGTCCATACCATCAACCTTTGCATTGGCAATATTAAAACCATCGCCGCGTTTATGAAGATCCTCAACGGAAGAGCCTCTCGCAACTGATGTCCCCATTGCATAGCCATTGTTTTCAACGAGAAAAATTACGGGCAATTTCCAAAGAGCTGCCATGTTAAACGATTCATAAACTTGCCCTTGATGAAATGCACCATCTCCCATAAATGTCACAGAAAGCGAACGATTTTTTTTATACTTATTCGCAAAGGCAAGCCCTGCCCCAATTGGAACTTGTGCTCCAACGATTCCATGCCCACCAAAAAAGTTTCTTTCAAGGTCAAAAATGTGCATCGAACCACCTTTTCCACGAGAAACACCCGTAGATTTCCCAAAAAGCTCAGCCATAATGAATTTTGGATCAGTTCCCGCAAAAATTGGATGTGCGTGGTCGCGATAACTTGTTATTACTTGATCTTCCGAACTTATTGAAGCGTAGACACCAGCAACGACTGCCTCCTGCCCAATATATAAATGGCAAAAGCCTGCAATTTTACCCATACCATACATCTGCCCAGCCTTTTCTTCAAATCTGCGAGTAAGGTACATTTTTCCATAAGAAGCCATAACGGCATCATCTGAAATGATAGACGAATTTTTTGCCATAATTTATTATTGAATTTATTAATAACCATAAAACAGGGTTTATTGTATAAACCAGAAATTGCATTTGTCAAGATTATCTTTTGCCTGAAAAATATCCACTCTACGCAAAACATAACCGCTTCCACATTATAATTCAGTTATTTTGTCATAAGAAATTTTCTTTTTCCCATGACACAACAATCCGCCTTTCTTGACATCCAAT
This sequence comes from Rickettsia typhi, assembly GCA_945861725.1. Lineage (GTDB taxonomy): Bacteria > Pseudomonadota > Alphaproteobacteria > Rickettsiales > Deianiraeaceae > CAJQOT01. Next base: position 138,635 of record CAMAVJ010000002.1, on the reverse strand, counting down.
TTCCAGAAGAACTCGTTTCCTTCTTCGACAAAAAAGTGCAATATGTCACAAGTGTAAGCAGAATGCAATCCGGCACTGAATTTCGCAAAAGCATCACGAATTCTCTCAAAATTTATTCACTCTTTAAGGCAATTAAACGCTCCGAACAAATTTCCCTTTTTGAAGATTTTTTCCATATCGTCCAAGGCAAAATGTACTCATTCAAAATGTACGATCCATCAGATTGTTCAATTAAAAATACAGAAGCAATAAGAATTAATTCAAAAACCTTTCAAATTCAGAAAATCATTTCATTTAACAACATTTTCAAGTCATGGAAAATCACAAAACCAAAAAATGGCACTGTACAAGTTTTCAAAGATGACGCACTTCTCATTTCAGGATATCAAGTGAATTTCCAAACCGGAGAAATTTATTTCACAGACGAAATATCCAGCGAAAACCCCTCCCAAAAAATCACAGTTTCGTGCGAATTTTTCCAACATTTAAGATTCAACACCGATTCAATCGTTTTTTCAATGAAAGGCATGAGTGCATTTGAAGTACAAGATATTGAGATGGTGGAAGTTTTATAAAAACAATTATGAATACAATATTATTACTCGAAACAAATGGAATGTTTTGGAACAATACACAAAATTCCATCAATTATTTTAACAATGAATTTAAACCAATGGAATTTGAAATATCAGCAATGAATTTCACGGGAAATCTCACTGGCAGTTCAGTTGAAATCCGCATGATTTTTTCAGAAACAATCAATTCTCCCGCAATAATTTCCGAACTTCTTATGGGACAAAAAGCAATTCTGCGAAGACTTTCAAGTAAGGGCAATATAGGTGGCGATACAATAATTCTTTCCGGAAAAATCTGTGCATTTTCCACAAAAACAACAGAATTTACCATTATAATTCAGGACGAAACTTACAAATTCAAAGAACCCGTCTTACAAAGATACACAAAAAAATGCAAAGCAATATTTTGCTCAAAACAATGCGGTCTGAACGCTGGAAATTTTTCCACAAATAAAGAGATTATCGAAGTAAAAAAATCTTCAGTAATTTTAAAAAATACACCACCAATCGCTTTCTACACAAATGGCATTGCAACAATTTCGAACACAAACTTCACAAAATCATTACAAATACGCGATATCACCGATTCCGAAGTGTTTTTCTTTGAAAATATCCCATCATTTGTAAAAGTTGGCAACAATATCTCAATTCTACAAGCATGCGATAAAACCTTTGCAATGTGCGGCAAATATGCAAATCAGAAAAATTTTCGCGGAGAGATTGTCATTTGACTTTTAAAAAATGAAGGCAATTATTTAATAATTGATATGTAAAGTATGATACTTCGCCGCCAAACAAGCCTTGCAAACGTTGGAAATTTAACAGTTGGAAACAATAATTTGATTTCAATTCAATCAATGACCAACTCCAAAACAACGGATATTAAAGCAACTCTTGAACAAATCAACCGCTGCTTTGAAGCTGGCGTAGATATTATGCGTGTTTCAGTCCCAGATCGCGAATCCGCAACCGCTTTTAAAGAAATTGCCACAAATTCGCCCGTTCCATTAGTCGCAGATATCCACTTTCACCACATGCGTGGCGTTGAAGCTGCACAAAACGGAGCAGCATGCTTACGAATCAATCCGGGAACTCTCGTAAAGAAAGAACACGCACTTGATATAATCAAGGCAGCAAAGGATTACGGATGCTCAATTCGTCTGGGTGTAAATGTTGGCTCACTTGAAGAAAAAATGCTGCAAAAATATCACGAACCATGTGCTGATGCAATGGTTGAATCCGCACTTGAATCAATCAAAATTCTTGAAGACAACGACTTCACAAACTTCAAAATATCCGTAAAAGCCAGTGATGTTATTATGATGCACGAAGCTTACACGAAGCTTTCAAAACTATGCAACTACCCATTCCATTTAGGTGTTACCGAGGCAGGTCCAGCCTCATCTGGCATTGTGAAATCAGCAATTGGCGTTGGTTCATTACTTTTAGCAGGAATTGGCGATACTATTCGTATTTCACTTTCGGCCGATGTTGTTGAAGAAGTTAATGCTGGATGGAGGATTCTCAAAAGCCTTGGAATTCGTAACCGCGGCGTAAATATTGTGTCGTGTCCATCTTGTGCAAGGCAACAATTCGATGTCATTTCCCTTGTTGCAAAAATTGAAAAAGCAACGGAGTTAATTGTAAAACCAATTCGTATTTCAATTTTAGGATGCGTTGTGAACGGATTAGGAGAAGCACGCGAATCGGATATTGGCGTAACTGGTGCAGGTTCTGGCAATCACTTGATTTATGTCAAAGGGGAGCCAAAATATAAGGCAAAATCCGAAGATTTATTCGAGGAAATAATGAAAGCAGTTGGTGAAGTTATTTAAAGTTCTACATCTTGATAAGGATAATATTATTTTAACTTCTGAAGTCTCATAAAAAATATTTCCTTGACATTTATATATTTCAAATATACAAGTCTATCAATGTTTTTTTCTTTAAAGTAGGATGTCACTCATTACAAATATAATTCACGACAAGTTCTCACTTGTTATTGCGAATAAATGTGAAAATCAAGAACACGGATTTGAAAAACTTTTCATCAATAATCAAAAAAATATAATGTTGATGATTGCCGGCTTTCCACTGCCACAACAGTATGTTGATGCGTTCAAAAAATGCGAAAATTCCAAAGAAGCCGTTGCCCTTCTTGAACATTACACCGCCGAAAATTACGCTATGACCGCATCATTTTCCAACCCAAAAAGTGGATATATTTGCCAACAATGTTGTATTACATACCTTGACGATGAAACTCAAAAATTCTGCTCATACATCGTTTCTTGCACAAATGACCAACGAAACATCGATATCAAAACATCAATTCCAAACCAAATCGTATACCGTTGCATCGGTTCTGAAAACGACGAACTCACCGCTCTATTCCAATTACGCGGCGTAAGACAAAAAATGCAACAATTTTCCGCAACGAACAAAGGTGCAGATGACATATTCGAGATCATCGAAGTCACACAAAAAATGTACGACATCATTCACCTTGTTGATAACGACGCCTCCCTTAAGTATCGCACAAAATACTGGGTTATAGATAGAGACTCCATGCAATTCCAACAAATGCAATACCACCCAACTTACTCAATGCCAATTAAAAATAGCACACAACAAGAACTCATTAAGGATACCAATGGCTCACAAAACAGACAAACACAAGTTTACGAATTTAATTTAGGTGCCGCATAAAATATGCTAAAACTACAAAATAACATCAAACTTGCACCACTGACATGGTTTCGCGTCGGTGGTAATGCAAAGAATTTCGTCAGAGTTTCCTCCATTGAAGACATCAAATCCGTCTTCCAACAATTCGATGATTTCTTCGTAATAGGCAACACATCAAACCTCTTAATATCGGACGATGAAATCCAACCGTGTATAATCAAACTTGGCTCCGCTTTTTCCAAAATTGAACAAATTTCAGAAACATCATTCAAAGTCGGAACCGCCTGCCTTGATTCCACACTCGCCCAGATTATGCAAGAAAAAGGTATTTCCGGTATGGAATTTCTTGCAACAATCCCCGGGACTATCGGCGGAAACATCGCTATGAACGCTGGCTGTTTTGGCGGAGAAATATTCGAAATCCTCGAATCCATCGAAATCATTCTTCAAGATGGTCAAATTGCAAACATCAACAAAAACGCAATTCCACATTCCTACCGCCACGCACAACTCCCAAAAAACTCAATAATACTTTCCGCAACAATCAACGGCGTCATTTCAACTCAAGCAAAAGTCCAAGAAACTATTAAAAATTTCGTCCAAAAAAGGCTCGAAGCACAACCATCTAATGTTCGCACTGGCGGCAGCACTTTCACAAACCCGAAATCTCCAAATTCAAACAACAGAAGTGCTTGGCAATTAATTCAGGAAGCTAACGCCCACAAATTTGAAGTAGGTGGAGCAAAGGTATCAGAAAAACATTCAAATTTCCTAATTAACACCGGCAATGCAACAGCTCGGGACATATTCACCCTAGGCGAAACAATTCGCCACGCCGTTTTTGAAAAAACCGGAATCCAACTTGAATGGGAAATAAAATTCCTTGGAGATTTCCAAAAATAAACACAAAATTTATGTTTGAGTGTTATAGCGGACGATAACAAACTATTTTTTATTTTTTTTAAAACATCGCTAAAAACATTGTTTTTAATAAAACCTCTTTGCGTCTCCGTTATATGAACCAAAGTTTTTGATTTCAGTCGTACATTCTTGCAACATTTCAAGTGCATTTTTAACATTACTATTCTCATTTGAACCCTCAAATATCACAAAAAATTGTGCTTCATTCACTTCAGTTCCAGTTGGAATATAACTTTCCAACTTCAAAAGATTTACACCATTATTCGCAAAACAACCAAGAGCGTTGTAAATTCCACCAGTGTGATTACCAAGTTTAAAAATTACACATGTAATGGGATGAAGAAAATTCTGCATAAAAGACGCATCAACAGCCTTCTTTCCAACGGCGATGAATGTTGTGTAATTGTTACTTTTATTTTGAATATTACTCGCCAAAAGGTGCAAATTATAGTGATTTCCCGCAATTTTTGAACATATCACACCCGTGGTTGTTTTGCCAGAATTTACAAGGTTTTCCGCTGCAATTGCCGTATTAAGTGCGTGAACTTCTTCCGCCTGTATTTTTTCAATAAAGTTTGAACATTGCATTAAAGCTTGCGGGTGAGATTCGACAAATTTTATGTCATCAAGTGTAATTTGTGAATTTAGCGAATAAAAATTATGCGAAATTGATAAAATTTTTTCCTTAACAATAAATAAATTCATTTCCGGAAGAAGATTGTGAATTTCTGCAACCCTTCCCGCAGTTGAATTTTCGATTGGAATCACCACATAATCACATTCATTTTGAATCACCGCTTCAATTGCCTTTGCAAATGTATTAAATGGAACATATTCCGCGTTTTCAAACATCGAAAGTGACGCCTCATGAGAAAACGACCCTACCCTACCACAATAGGAAATTTTTCGCCCATTTTTTTGCATAATAAAAGAACAATAAAACAATTTATTTAAACTTTTTCAGCAAAGAATCTTCAATAATCAAGAAGAAAATTCAAAGAAAATACTGGCACTACACTCCCGTTAAAAAAAATAAAAATTTCAAACATTTTTCTTGATAAATAAAAACATTTTGCTGTGAATAAAGTTGCGTAACTGCTAATAATATTTTAAGTTTTGAAGTAGCAAGTATTGATCTTCATAGAGAGTGAATTTTGGTGATAATAAAAAAGCATGATTATGAGAGGTGATAATTCGTCTGCGAAGAAGCGGCTATTAAGTAGTGTAATATTGTCCAATGATAATCATCGATCAGAAACTCAAACAATCTTGGCTAATATGAGATCTTCATTGCCTGTTGACCCCAATAAGCAAGTTGAAAACAAACAAATCGAACAAGTGTTTTTCACAAACAAGGATGTGAATGTTATATGGGAAAAGTATAAAGTTTCAAATCAAGATGGAAAGGGTATTGTTGAGCGAATAAAGGGAAAAATTCAAAAGCTTGTAGAGCAGATTCAAACGGCATATAAAAGCACGGACACGCTTCGTGGAGAAGGTGATAAATTTCGTAAGGGAGTGCTTGAAGACACAAGGGAGCTACGCTTAATGCAGTTGCAGCTTGAGAACGATCGAGCGACCGTTATCGCACAAGCAAAACGGTTGGCATTGTGGGATGGTAATGATAAACAAGGTCAGGAACAAGATAAGAAAGAAGTTGACGACTTACTAGAAGAAAAAGAACGAGCAAAGGAGAAATTGATAGTCCGTTTGAATGAACACTTTGAAAATCAATTGAATGTCAAGAAAATTACAGGACTTGACGACATCAAGTTCGCAGTGGGATACAACACCGTTGAAACAGCACGAAATACAAACTTCATCGTTACATTGAATGACAATAGTAAAATGTTTTGCGGAATTTCGGATAACGGCGTTCGCACAATGCTTGCTTGCGAAAGATATGCTGCAATGTTGAACGATAAATTGGACGCAGTTTTAAATCAAAAGATACAAAATGACGGAGACTTAAGAATAATTGAGTACGAACTTAATGATATCGAGCGACAAATTGGCAATGTTAAATGCGGAAACCTAAATGATGCACTAGCAAAAATCCTCAGCCTTAGAACGATGGATAAAAACTTTAGACCAGAGCATTTGTTTTTTGCCAGAGACAATGACTGGAAAACGACCATCTGTTTAACAACGGCTTATAATGACAACGACTATACAGAAGTTGCCAATCTCAAAGAGTTTAAAAAAGATGAAGACAAAAAAAAGATTCAAGAACAGTACGATGCTAATAAAGCAACACTTGATGGTTTGCTAAAGAAGGCAATTAATGACAAGAAATTTGATGGTGCCGCTGTTAAAAAGGTCTTACAAGAGAAAATTAAGGAATTGGCATGCAGTTTAGTGAATGACTTTATTATAGATCCAGATGAACAAAAAAAGAGAGAAGATAAGGAAAAAAAGAAGCGTGAAGGTGATTTTAGTAATATTATACAACACCAATCATCTTCTAAAAGTAGCAGCATTCTCAGTCAGCCTCCCGCAAGTGCCAAGAACTCAAAAAACGCATCAATAGTTAGTACATTTTCTGATTGGACAAAAGAAAAAGAAAAACTCGACAAAAAATTCACGACATCATTAGATCAGACGACAAGCGATAAAATATTAGCGGCATTTGGTGCATTAAAAAAGTTGCACGAAGAAATTGACGTGAAAGACGATCCAATCAGTAGTGATGAATTGATAAATAAGGATATCAAGAATGCTGATGAGTTTATTCATGGTCATGAGGAGAACATTAACGTGTTTAAATCTCAAGACTACATTAACAATGCACAGAAACTTTTGCGTACACATGAAGGGGTACATCTAAATAGAAGGACGAAAGAATTCCAGAATGAGACAGCTTTATTGACAAAGAATCTTGAAGGATGTAGACAAAGCTTCGTGGAAATGCAATACGCTCTCAAATATAGAGAGGCATTGGAACACAAAAAAGTACTCGAAGGAGTGCGAAAAAAAAATACTGTTAAAAGTAATGATTTGGAAGAGAAATATCTTGATAAGCGACAGCAATCCACTGGTGCTTCTTACAAAACACTACAGAATGTTCGTAAAACATTAATTAATGCCTTTCAATGCACAACAGAGAAGAATGGTCCAACTAAACGAAATGATATACACTACAAATGGATTGTAGACGCAATGTCTTTTTTGAATAATAGGGATTATAACGATACAGCACAGAATGGTGTTCAACAAAAACAAAAAAGTTGTAAAGACATTTACGACGACATTAGATGTAATGCGGAAAATTTTACAGAAAAATGTGCACATAATGCAGACCTAAGTCAAATAGACCTAAGTCAATATGCGATTGTTAATATTGGCAAACTAAAGAACCCAAAAACCATTCCAACGGCAAATGTAATAATGGATATTGCCGGTTTTGCAATGAAGGATCTCGATAAAGATTACAAGAAATACAAGGAGTTGAGTGCTCAACTTGAAGAGGAATACTCACAAAAGATGGAAAATATCGAAAAAGGGGCATTTACGTCAAAACAGATAAAAGAATGGTTTGGAATTGTAAAAGACGGAAACGGAAACGAAAACGAAGAGCAAAACAAAGAAAGATACAAAAAGTTAATAAAATTCACACTGGATTCCCTCATCACCGCCGATTTCAAACCAGATAACATTGGTGTCATTGGCATTAATACCGGCAAACCAGATAAGACAATGGTCACATTTGATGTTAACATTCCAACAAAAGAAACAAAAGATGGTGAAACGTTTATCAAAGGCTTGACAAAGGCAACAGAGGAAATGAAAGCTACTGTTAGTGATGCAAACACAGGTGTTACAAGTTTTTATAAGGCAAAAATAGGACTGATAGAAAACTTAAACAAAGCAGCAGAGCGTTTTGATAAGTTTAGTACGGTAATTGGTAAAGAACACGCTTATAAGGCGATGATTAATACATTAACGGAGCATATGACTGCTTTGAAAGAAAAGAACTTAGGGGGATATCAGGAATTTCTTCGAGATTTTCAGAAACAAATTAAAGAAAAGCAAGTTGGGATTAATGATAACATTACAAAATTTATAAACGAAGCAAAAGAAGCAAACGAAGCAAAAGAAGCAAACGAAGCAAAAGATAAAGAAACAGTAAAAGTGACAAACCACATATGCGAGTCTTTGAGATTGTATGATACACACCTTGGGGCACTTGGTCAACTTGTGGCAGTCGGATTAAGTGGTGATCAAGTTGTGGCCAAAGCTGCCGAAGATGCCAAAGCTGCCGAAGATTTAATGTTGTCGGATATAGGAGGTGGCAAAGATGGCAAAGTGACACTTGAAATAGAGGAAGTTGATAACGCGAATGGTCGTTATGTCTATAGTATTATTAAAGAGGGCAAGAAGACGGGTGCAAAATATTACTACCCATTTAATGAAGTGGGTTCAAAAAAGATTGCATCGTGTAAATGTAACAAAGGAGATAGAATTGGACTACTTACGAGTGAGCGTGATCCGTTTGTAAATAACTATGAGAAACCAAGAGGGTTTACGCTAGAGGAAATGGAGGATATTCTGAAGGAGATTGAGAATCTGAAGGAGATTGAGAAATTTGCCAACAAAGGGAGTGCTGTTGTGGAAGGGGCAGTTGCCGAAGTAAAACAATTGCGTAATAAATTACTAGAGACAATAAATGTTGTGAAAGGCAAAATTAATAATGCTAAACAAATTAATCCTAAAATAAACTTCAAAGGGTTACACTTCATAAATGCTTCAGTGCTCGAAGAGATTAAAACACTGCACAAAGATTTTACTGAGGCGTTGGCGGCGGAGAATAAGCAGAGGGAGTTGGAGGCGGCGGCGAAGGAGCAGAGGGAGATGGAGAAGGCGGATTTGGAGAAAAGGTTGGAGAATGAGCAGAGGGCGATTGATGATTTGAAGGATAAGGCGGATTTGTTGGCGAATCAGCAGAAGGTGATTGATGATTTGAAGGAGAAGTTGGCGAATGAGCAGAAGGTGATTGATGATTTGAAGGAGAAGGCGGATTTGTTGGAGAATGAGCAGAAGCAGAGGGAGATTGAGCAGAAGGAGAAGAATTTGTAGATGGCGAAGCAGCAGAAGGAGTTGGCGAAAAGGTTGGCGAAGCAGAGGGAGATTGAGCGGAAGGCGGCGGCGGAGATTGATGATTTGAATGTGAAGTTGTTGGAGAAGCAGAAGGAGTTGGAGGCGGCGAATGAGCAGCAGAAGCAGAGGGAGAGGGAGCAGAAGCAGAGGGAGATTGAGCAGAAGGAGAAGAATTTGGAGATGGCGAAGCGGCAGAAGGAGTTGGCGAAAAGGTTGGCGAAGCAGCAGAAGGAGATTGAAAGGTTGGCGATTAATAATGCTTTGTTGATTGTGGAGAAGGAAGATTTGAGGTTGGCGGATTTGGAGAAGCAGAGGGAGATTGAAAGGTTGAGGTTGGAGAATGATTTGTTGAGGGGGGAGAGTGATGATTTGAGGTTGGAGATTGAAAGGTTGGCGGATTTGTTGGTGAAGCAGAAGGAGGAGTTGGAGGCGGCGGCGGAGAATAAGCAGAAGGAGAAGGCGGATTTGTTGGTGAAGCAGAAGGAGGAGATTGAAAGGTTGGCGGATTTGTTGGTGAAGCAGAAGGAGGAGGAGGCGAATCAGCAGAGGGCGATTGAAAGGTTGAGGTTGGAGAAGGAGAAGGTGGATAATGAGCAAAGGGAGTTGGCGAAGCAGAAGGAGGCGGCGGATTTGGAGATTGAAAGGTTGAGGTTGGCGAAGCAGAGGGATGATTTGAAGGAGAATGAGGCGGCGGAGATTGAAAGGTTGAGGTTGGAGAAGGAGAAGGTGGATAATGAGCAAAGGGAGTTGGAGGAGAATGAGAAGAATGAAAGGTTGAGGTTGGAGAAGGAGAAGGTGGATAATGAGCAGAGGGAGAGGGAGTTGGAGAAGGAGAAGGAGAAGGAGAAGGAGCAGAGGGAGAGGGAGTTGGAGAAGGAGAAGGAGCAGAGGGAGAATGAAAGGTTGAGGTTGGAGAATGAGCAGAGGGAGAGGGAGTTGGAGAAGGAGAAGGAGCAGAGGGAGAGGGAGTTGGATGTGAAAAGAACAAAGCGGGAGGAGAGGTTAAGACGCATTGAGTACAGAGGGATTGTATTTGGAGGAGTAGGAACTTTATACCAAAACACAAATCTCTATCAGATAGAACATATAGTGGAAAAAGAGAGATCTGCAATTAGGGTATACGGTGAAAAACAAAGACATGCAGATATTGTACAAAATATTGTTGGAACACTAGAAAGTGCTATCAAAAAAACGGAGAAATATTTTAAAGGTAACAAATGGGAAGCATTGTGGAAAGACCACAAACTGAAGGGCAATTTCAGTGAAAGCAATGTAAAGAAAATCCTTAATAATCAAGAATTCATAAAAAGTGTAATTCACTTTGCTATCAATAATGGTGGAGTTGGAGATCAATATAAAGACAGCAAATATAATACACAGGCACATAATCACATTGCTAGAAGACTCTCGCTTCACTACCAAGAAATAGCAAAGACAAACGGACTTTTCACAGGAAGGGGTAAGGATGACAACTTGAGAAAGGATGTGGAAGTTGGTGCAAGATTAAAAAGAATTCCGATATTACTCGTTGATAAGATTGTTGATGGTGCTTTCAAAGGAAGTGGATATCAATCAAGTTCATATTCAATATAAACCTAACTCCACATAATCACTTTATTTCCCGCAACCTTCCCGATGTCGTGCAATGCGGAAGCAAGATCTTTAGCTTTATAAGTTTTAATACTCGGACGAAGTGCTCCATCACGAATTCCTGCAAAAATCATATTTGCTGTTAAAATCAGCTCCGCATTGTTTGCTTTGGAATAAAACACTGATGGAGTTGTAAAGAATAATGCTTTTTTTTGTAAATGTTTTGGTGAAATTTTTTCAATCTCCCCAGTCAACGCACCAAAGTGCATATATGTTCCAAACGGAGCAAGGGATTTTATCCCAACAGGATAAGCTTTTAAACCAAGGGAGTCATAAAAAATATTACATCCAAGCCCACCAGTTGAAATTTTCTTAACATGGGCAATAAAATTTTCAGATTCACTGCAAGAATATACAGATTCACACCCATTTGAAATTGCTGTTGATTTATGTGCCTCATTCATAACCAAACCAACAGTTTTAACACCAGAAAACGACGCCCATTGTGCAACATATGAGCCAACTCCCGATGTTGGTGATGTTAAACCAATTGTATCACTTTTCCGAAGAAGATAGCTTCTGAAAAGGAGCATGTGTGCCGTTAAACCCTTAAAAATCGTTGCCGCCTGTTCGTTTGAAATATAATCTGGAATGGGAATAAGAAAATGTTCATTAATTGATGTCATTTCAGCAAAAGAACCAGCACCAAATGATGTCGCATAGCAAACCCTTTGCCCTTCTTGCCATTTTCGAACACAAGAAGGATGTATATCTTTCACAATTCCAACACCTTCAAAACCAAGATGCTTTGTGTTATTGATAAAATCATCATACTTCATAGATTCTCTATCAAGGAAATTCACACCCGATGCAATATTTTGAATTAAAACATGCGATTTTTCAAGGATTGGCATTTGCATATTTTCCAAATGTAATTTACCATTATCAAATGCGTAACGCTTCATACGGGAACTAAATTCAAATTATTATTCTTGTGATATGAACTCCAGCGTAAACATTTCCTGCTTGCTGGGTGTTTTTAAAAGGTTAAATGCAAAGAAAACAGAAACCGAAAGAATTAATATTGCAAGTAAAAAATTTATAGAATCAAATTTCAACTTTTTTGCAATTATACTTCCAATAAATGAACCTAAAACACCACCCACAATCAAATTACTCCCCAGAAGTAAATCAAGTGATTCCGTCTTAAAAACATTCATTGCCGTAACAAAAACCGTTATGATAAAAATCTGCATTAACGATGTCCCGATAATAATATTCTTATTGAGTTTTAGGGTATATGTCATTATCGGCACCATAATAAATCCACCACCAATCCCCATAATTCCGGTCAAAATCCCAACAATAAAACCCAAAATTCCAAGAAACATTACACTAATTCTCTGTTCCGACTTTTTAAAATAAAACTTAAAAGGCAAGCGTTCCGCAAACGACTTTCGCTCATCAATACCAACATTTCCAAGATTTTTATTCGCAGACATTTGAAACAGAATGCTCAAACCCGTTGTTGTCATCACAACAACATACGCAATTGATATCAAGACATCGACATAGCCCATTGTTTTAAGTTTTTGAACGATTACAACGCCTAAATATGAGCCAAAAAGTCCAAAAAATGCCATAACACCAGCAAGTTTAAAATCAACGGCGACGGGCTTAAGACGCGTCAGGACTCCCATCAGCGATGACCCGATAATCTGCTGCGTCGCACACGCAGTCGCGATGTATGGTGGAACTCCAATTGCAACCAAAAACGGCGTTGCAATGAAACCACCACCAATTCCAAAAATATTCGAAAGCACGCCAGCAAGAAGCCCAATTGCGATAATTAAGTATAAATTCGCATTAATTTCAGCGATTGGAAAATATATATTCATATCTTTTCGTTAGTTTTATTTAACAATAGCACATTTTTCACAGGAAAGCAATTGATTTTTTAAAATGATGTAATTAATATGTAATTAATATGTAATATTCTATGAGCTATATTCAACTAATAAAAGGCAAAAACAAGAAAAATCTCGACATACTTATTTCATTTTACAACAATGTTTGGGGTGGTTATGCGGAATATGTTGATTATGACAAGGCGTTGTATTGTATGTTTAAGAAGGACAATGAAGGAAACTTTTCCAAAATGGCGAAGGTTGTTGTATTGAATAAAATGTATAGTGCTGGAATGAAAGATGTTCAACTTGAGAGTTTTGTGAAGGATTTTGACTGGGTGATATCTGGTAGACAATACAAAAAATATGGTGGAGACTATAAATCAAATCAGTTGCTATCACTGGAATCAAAGTTGTGTCACTGGAATAACGAAGTGAATGACAAAAGCAAGACTTCGCCAATTTACGACAATAATGTGAGGGTGGTGATTTCACATTATACAGGAGTGAGTAAAAGTTCAATGAATGGCAATTTTAAGGATACAAAAAAAGCAGTCGACGACTTCATTACGAAATACCTTGGCGGCGATATAAAAGATCCTATAACCGTTACCGTTGAAGGTCTTCCAAGTGAAATTTCAATATACCGACTTGTTGACAAATTTTTGTGGTTGAGTTATAAAATAATTAAAAATGGAAGAATGGTTCCGGAAGATGTAAAGAAGCAATTTAATGCAATATAAAAATGAAAACCCTGAATAACGCACGCATTATTTGCGACAAAACAAAAAAAGATTTCCACGGCTTCATAACTTTTGAAAATGGGAAAATAACCAATATTGGTCAGGGAAATTACGCTGGCGGTGGTGAGGTTATTGACTGCAAAGGCAATGTTGTTTCAGCGGGATTAATCGACATTCAAGTGCATTTCAGAGACCCTGGTCAACCACAAAAGGAGGACATTGAAACCGGTTCGCTTTCTGCTGTTCGCGGGGGAATTACCACGGTTGTTTGCCAGCCAAATACTAAACCAACGCTGGATTCCATCGAAACTCTTGACTACCTTTACGAGCATTCAAAAGCCCACGCACATTGCAATGTTTTAGCATATGCTTCAATCACAAAAGGGCTTGGCGGAACTGAATTTACAAACTTTGAAGAACTCGCAAATCACCCAATAGTCTGCGGATTCACAGACGACGGACTTCCCGTGATGAACTCACACATTATGCGTCAAGTTATGGAATTTTCGCAGAAATCTGGGTATGTAATCGCACAACACGCGGAGGATCTCAACCTTTCAAATCATGGGTGTATGAACGAAGGAAGTGTAAGTCGCCAATTAGGTTTAGTTGGAATTCCAAACTCATCAGAATCAATAATTGTTCAGCGAGACATCGAACTCCTTCGTGAATTTGGCGGAAAATATCATGTTTTACATGTTTCAACTCGGGAGGCACTTAATGCAATTAAATCCGCAAAAAAAGAAGGCTTAAATATCACCTGTGAAGTTTCACCACACCATTTGGTTTTGACGGACGAGGAAATTTTGACGCACGGCACAAATGCCAAAATGAACCCGCCACTTCGCTCAAAATCAGATATCGAAGCCCTGCAGCAAGCGCTTTGCGATGGCACAATTGATGCAATCGCGACGGATCACGCCCCACATTCAGCAGAAGAGAAATCCCAAGGAATGGAAAAGGCACCGTTTGGAATCGTTGGCGTTGAAACAATGTTACCTATTGCTTTAGAATTTTACCACGCTGGAAGGATTGGCTTGAACAACTTACTTTCAAAAATGACATGGCGTGCGGCAGAAATTGTCAATTTTGATGGAGGAACTTTAGAAGTTGGAAAACGTGCAGATTTCACCGTGATTGACCTTAACCACGAATGGACAATTGAACCCGAAAAATTCGTCAGCAGAAGTAAAAATTCACCATTTGGCGGGAGAAAAGTAAAAGGCAAGGCAGTTATGACAATCGTTGGCGGTGAAGTGAAATTTGCGGAAGTATAACTTTTTTCTTGACATGTAAATTAGTAATATATGATATTGATTATCATCTATTAACTTGCATTTAATATGCCAAAGATTATTAAAAATTACACCATCAAGTTACTCTTTATTCTTTTTTTTGTATTTTCTTTAAAAAATCAACCAGCGTTGATTTACGAAGCAATTTACGATAGTTATATCGGAGTTGGAATTTTCGTAACAATAACCCTTTTAATAATTTACTTCTTCGAATACTACACTCAAAATTCACTAGTCCGATTCCTTAAAAATCACCAAAAGCTTCAAGTTCCCGTAGCATCACTACTTGGCGTTCTCCCAGGTTGTGGAGGAGCAATCATCGTCGTCACAAACTACGCAAAAGGATATGTAACATTTGGTGCAATGGTTGCAACTTTAAGTGCCACAATGGGCGACGCCGCAATTTTACTCATTCAAAAAAAACCCGAAATGGCAGTAATATTATTCATTATTTCCACAATCACAGCAACTATTACAGGGTATTTAATCGATTTCTTCTACGATCTGCGTTCAAAAAATAAATTCGCTAAACCAAAAGAAGGGTTAAGTACAATTCCAGCACAAAAAAGCAGCCTTCCAAAGTGGCTAACGGCGATATGGCTCTGCTTATTTATAATAAACGGAATTTTTTACTTCTTTCCCAAAATAATTTCACACAACATTCAAGTAGATTTCGCCTATATTGGAATTATACTCACACTTATGTTATGGATGTTCAAAAATCCACATCATTTATGTGAAGATTCCCACTGTAAAACATGCACTCACGGCACAGTAAATAAGGTTATCATTGAAACATCATTTATTATTTCGTGGATTTTCATCGGTATGTTGACGTATAAAACAATTTTTGCCTTAACAAATTTTGATGTCGCAGGGTTTATCAATGCCAATATTTACTATGTGCCACTTGCTGCGATGGTTGTTGGATTGATACCAGGGTGCGGACCCCAAATTATCGTTACAACATTTTACATCAACGGATTAGTTCCATTCGCGGCACAGGTTTCAAACGCAATAGCAAATGATGGAGATGCCCTTATGCCGGCAATTGCTATGCAACCGAAACAAGCGTTAATTGCAACACTTTACGGAATAGTCCCAGCTTTAATCGTTGGATATGGTATTCTGTTTTTTTATAAGGGGTAATTGGAAAAACTTGACATATCAAATAATCAAATTGACTAACAATTTGTAATTATCTTTTTAACAGATGAAATCTTCGTATTTTCTAGCAAATATTTTCGCAATTACAATAAAAACAATTATGAAAATTATAGGATTAATTTATGCAAGGAATTGAAGGAAATGCTGGGGAGTCTCAGGTTCGTGAAGGCATTGAATATTCTTATGGCAAGGAATCTGTTACAGACTTCGTCTATTCACAAGGAAACGACACAATTTTTAAATCATATCAGCAGTCTTACCGAATTTTCCTTGAACTTTTCAAAAAAAGCTATCCCGAATACGCAGATAAAATGGACGTTTCCGATGATGATGTTCGAGCTGCTCGCACAAAACGTTTTCAAACTGACGAATACTGGATGATTTGGCGTCAATATGGTGAAGTTGTTGCATTCATTGAAGCGTTTTTCCACAAGCAAAACGGCTTTAATATGCTTCCACGCATTTTTAACAAATATCCACACGAAATCCTAAACTTTCAATCAACTCAAGCATTTTTTGCACGATTCCCAAGCGATGCGAACCTCGTCACGCTTTTTGAGGACTGCGGAATTACCAGAATGCGTTGGACTATGGCTGAAACCATTTGGAACGCCATTTATAAGCTTGAAATTGAATATTCTGGTATTGTTCCAAGGGAACGCTGGCGGTTGCTAAAATTCAATGGTTTGGGGCGAAAAATTTCCAATATGTTTCTCAATTTAGCGTTTGATATACCCGAAATTGGCATTGATGTTCGTGTTTTTCGTGCCGCGTGCGAACTTGGTCTCGTTCCATTTGAGCCTGAAGATTTCACATCGGATTCTATTAAGTTTGAAGTTGAGCTTATCTTGAGAAGGTCAATTCCAAAGCGATTTTTCCTTGATGCCGACTACCTTTTATTTATGCGTGGTGCTGGTGAAAATGTTCACTCACCAAAGCCAAAGGTTGTAAAATCCGCTAAACAGACTATAGACCGTTAGAGTCGGCGATTAATCTTTGCTTTAATTCAACGCCGCCAGCATATTTTCCAATACTACCACAGCTTTTAATCACCAAATGACAAGGAATTGCATAATGAATTGGGTTTTTTGCAACGGCGGATGCTACTGCTCGCACTGATTTTTCTGCTCCAATTCTTTTTGCAAGTTCTTGATATGAAATAACTTCGTGAAGCTTTGCTAATTCTATCCAAACTTTTTTCTGAAATTCAGTGCCATATAGTACAATATTTGGCACGCTTTTTTCAAGAAATTTCGTACGATTTTTAAATATTGCATCTGCAAATTCCTGAAACTCTTGACTGACAACCTCAACGGAATTTAGGAACTTCTTGTGGAAAAAGTTCAATATTTTTTCTTTTTCACCAGTTAAAAATAAAAATGAGCAAACTCTTCCTTCATTAATTCCAATTAATGCGGAACCATAGGGAGTTTTAACGAAGGAATGCTTGAATGCTATCATAACATTTCGATGACAAATGTTGGTTTTTGTGTAAATTCCATAAGAAAATCATCGATTCCACACCGCAAAATATCCTTTTCATGAATTCCAGTTTTACACAAAGCACAATCGATTTTAACATTATTCGCACCAATTATATCGGTTTCCATACCATCGCCAATTGCCAAAATTTTGCTGTTTTTTGGCAGGAATTCCATTGCAATTTTATAAATTTCACTATAAGGTTTCCCAAAATACTGCACATTTCCGCCCATTTTTTCGTACTCCTTGGCAAGTGCACCAGCACAAAGTTCTTGCTCACCTTTGGCATTTCGCACAACAATATCAGGGTTTATACAAGAAAGAGTTGCACCTTTTTTAAGTAATTTTTCAAGAACTGGAAGATCTTTCGAAATATCGTAAACATCGGTTAAACCTGTAACGATTGCATCGTCAAAAGCGTCTTCAATATTTTGCGTAATCACTATTTCATAAGAAATATCTTGTGAGAGATCGTCGGATAAGTCTTGATTAAAAATATCACAATCCCTTTCAGGACCAATGTAAAAAACTGTTTTATATCCTAATTTCCTTGCGTGTAAAGTAAAAGCTTCGCCTGATGTCAAAATTGCGTTATAATGCACACCTTTTTCAATTCCAATTCCAGCCAAAAACGAGGCAACTTTTTTTGCTTTTCGCGGAGCATTCGACAGTAATAAAACAAATCCGCGTGCCATCATTGCTTTCATCGCGTTTTGAACATTAGGAAAAAGAACGCCGCCAGAATGAATTACACCCCACACATCAACAATAAAAGCGTCATAGCTCTTTATAATATCAGCAGATGATTTGTGTATTTGCATAAATTTATAATAAATAAAGTGCGACTTACCGCACTTTATAATAAAAATCAATTACCGCCTACTTTGAAGAACAGTAAACGCTAACTTCTCTTGGTGTGTAGATGTTCCATGTTATTGCCGATGCAAGAAGCTGCCAACCACCAAATCTTGTTCCAACGAAGTCGACTTGTCCTCCTTGGCAAACTTGTGCACCATTGAAGTGACTTGTTTGACCAATACCGTGAATAAAGAAATGTGACCATTTTACACTTGAAGGCATGGTGGACGGTAAATCCCCAATAGCTTTTGGATTCACTTTGATGATTTGCTCAGAACATGATGCTAAAACGCAAAGAGCGATAGTAGAGATAATTAATTTTTTCATTGTGTATAAAAAAGTTTTGATAAAAGTATACATATGATGATTTTTTAAAGTCAAATTATTTCGGATCTAGTAATAAATACCTTGATTTGCATAATTCTAATAAATATATTGCTCATTATTTACTAAATTTTATGAGAATCCTCGTCATTTCACTCTCAAAAATCAGCAAAGCATTCTTGAAAACTCTCAAGAAATCACTAGAAAGTGAAGCGATCATTGAAATTTATTCACCAAATTCATCAATTGAAAACTACACTTGCGTAAATTCTTACGGACAATTAAATGGAATTTACACGCACATTTTCCTTGGATGCAAACCCCAGCACGTTCAAGATGTCGCACAAAATTTACCAAAAATTTACGATGAACGCACCATTTTTATTTCCGTTTTAGCAGGCACAACGACAGAAAAAATTTGCACACTATTCAACACCAGTAAGGTTTTTCGCATAATGCCAAGCCTTGCATTTGAATTTGGCAATAGTTTTTTAGCATACAACGCCCATAACATTGAAGAGAATTCTATGGAAGAAATCAAGAATTTATTTGGCAAAAACTCGCTCATTACGTGTAAAAATGATGATGAAATTAATTATTTCACGGGAATATACGGTTCTGGAATTGGATTTGTCTTTGAAATTATGAACGCATTCTTTGCAAACTCCACATCGCTTTTTCCCGAAGAGGATGGTCGCAAAATCGTACTCAATTTGTTTGAAAATGCTTGCGTATACATGAAACACAACCCAAATTTATCATTTTTTGAAGCAGTGCAAAATGTTGCATCAAAAGGTGGAACAACTGAGGCTGGGATTGAGTTTTTTAGAAAAAATGGAGCATTGAACGGCATAATTTCGGACGCAATAAGCAGTGCAATCGCAAAATCGCAAAATTTAGCGGAAAACTTGGGAAAACTCTAGCAATTCTCGATAAAATCCAAAACTTGTTGCATATTTGTCATACTTTGTGCAATATATTCCTTCGCATTTTGCCCCATTTCTCCATTTGCAGCCGCATTATTTATTGCATTTGCAAGATTTTCAAGGTCGCATTGTAAAATTGCATTTTTTTTCAGCATTTCTCGCACTATTTCATCAAATGTTTCCACATAATTGCCTGTAATAATTTTGCAAGCAAACGCAGCGGGTTCCATAATGTTGTGACCCTTTAAATGCGGCAAAAAAGCCCCGCCAAATATAGCAATTTCGGACACGGAAAAAATATGATCGAGCATACCAATTGAATCGATGATCAAACACTTTTTGCCATTATTTACATCATTTTTGTCGGTCATATTCGAAAACAACGCGTTTGAAATGCCACTTTTATGCAATATATTTGAAATATTTTGACATCGATGTTGATGGCGAGGGGAATATATTATATCAAATTGATTTTGAAAATTTGAAATTGTTGTAATGATAGATTCATCCTCCCCTTCGTGAGTGCTAATCACACACAAAATTTTTTTCAATCGTTTTTCACCATTTTCATCGATATTATGAGAAAAATCTGAAATAATTTCGTTCAATGTAAAATTTTTATCCGTATTAAGGTTAAGCATTTTCAGATTGCCAAAATATCGTATATTGTGATGAAATTTTGCAAAAAAGTCACGCTCGGAAATACTCTGAGGCATAATGATATCAACGGATTGGAGTATAAATTTCAAAAGTTGTGGAAAAATTTGCCATCTTGCTTGTGAGGATCGGGAAATTCTAGCATTGAACAAAATAATTCGCACATTAAAAATGCGAGCGACCGTAAAAAAGTTAATCCAGATTTCACTATCGGCAATTATAATTTTCTTTGTGCGATTTTTCAGAAAAAATAATATTTGAAATAATAACAAATCGAGCGGAAGAAAATTATAATTGACATAGCGTGCGTCATATTTTTGTGCAATTTCTGCGGATTTTATTGTTGTCGTGGTAATTAAAATTCTTTTTTTCTCACGAATATTTTTTTTTATTAGGAAATCAAGCGAACGCAATTCTCCAACCGATGCTGCGTGAAACCAAACTTCGTAATGCTTGCTTGGCAAAAAAATTTTGTAGAAAAACTTAATGCAGAATTTGTCTGAAAATGATGCGATTGTATCTTTTTTTTTATAAAGACGGAAAAGAAAGAAACAAAAAATTATGGGAAAAATATCGAAAAAAATGATATTATATATCACAAAATAAAACAAAACTACCAAAGTAGCTTGGTAGGATTTGTCAGTATTACGCATTATTTTTTGTCTTTTATTTTTTGCATTAAAGCGTTGAGTTGGGTCTGCGTACAAATTCCTAGAGAAACTGGATCTTTTGGTGAAAGATCGCTTATCATACGATGCGTTCCAGCAATGATGGCTTCAATCATTTGACTTGTAGCACCCGTGATTGAGCGGATTTCTTTTGGTGTAATTCCAACAATATTCTTATGTAACCACAAAACAGCAGATGGTTTATTTTGACGCTTTGCAACGCTAACATATGTTTTATTCTTAACCTTTATTGAAAGATCTTCGCTAAGATTGTATCCTTGAACTATAAGGTTTTTTTCAGGATTTTTCTCACATTCGGCAATTTGTTCTTGAGTGACTTCGCCCTCTAAAATGGGATTTTTCCCACGCAAAGAAGCAGACATTATACCATCAGCAATTGATTTTACTTCGAGTTCGTGAATCAAACAAAAATTAGCAATTTGTCTAAATGTTATGGAGGTATTTTGTATTAACCAAAGAGCCTTTGCCTTGGGCGATGTTACAGCCCTTTTAATTACACCTTTCATATTAAGCAGAGTAATATTCAATTACGACGCTTGGCTGCATTTCACAAGGATATTTTGTCGTTGTGGAATCAGGTAATGAAATTACTTCAATTTTGAAAGCAGAAACATCAATTTTTAAGTAAGCAGGTGGAACTGGCGTATGAGCTTCAAGGTAAGCCTTCACTTGAGAATTTGCCCTAAGTTTTTCTGTAAATGTAATAACATCTCCAACTTGTACTCTAAATGTGTGTGATTTAACTCTTACACCATTCACAAGAACATGTCCGTGACTAATCAACTGTTTTCCAAAAAATATTGTAGCAAACATTCCAGATGAAAAAAGAGTCGTCGAAAGAAGAGTGTTTAAAGACTGCAAAAGAGTTTCTGTCGAGTTATGACGCGATGCAATTGAAGCACGTACAATGTTTGCGAATTGTCTTTCAGTAAGTACGTGGAAGAAACGCATTTTGTTTTTTTCCACAAGTTGTTTGCGGTAAGTTTTTGCTATTCTCATAACTTTGCCACCATGTTGACCAGGTATGTAAGGCTTTTTGTTAAAAGCATCATTTGCTTTTCCCCACAAATTAACACCATATTTCCTTGATATCTTGGATTTAGACTGAAGAATTCTTGACATGATTTCTCTTACAACATTAATATTTATTTTCCTAGTAAAACTTCATTTTTTTATTGTCAAGGAAATTTTATAAAAAATACTTTTGAACCTATATCACTCTCCAAGTTCGCGATCGAGCATAAAAAATTCATAAAGTTCAATGGTAAGATCTGGCAATCCTGCTTGTTTTGTACTAAATATGATGTAATCAATTTCATTAATGGAAGTGCCTCTTTCCTTATGTTTCCTTGCTAGCGTGTAAATTGCTGTGTAGTAGTGTAATCTAATTGCAATTATAATTGGCATTTCAAAACGGTCATTTGAATATTTTAAATCCGCACCATAGTTCACAAGTTGTGAAATTTCATCTGAATCTTGCTTATAAACCGCCAAATGAATTGGGCAGATATACGAATAATTGCAGACATTCGGATTCACACCATTCGTTTCCAAAAGCTGATGAAATATTGCTTTATTATTATAACGAATTGCGTAATGAAGTAAAGTATTTCCAAATTTATCCTGCTTGTTTAAATTTACATCGTTCCTTTTTGCAAGAGTATCAATTAATAAAATGATTTCCGCCGTCCTTTCAGGGTCTCTCATAATTGAAAAAATGTCATCTATTATATATTTATAATGAAAAAGCATCGGGATGTGATTGTTTTCATAATTTGTTTTATCATTATACAGCCATATTGGAACTGTCGTGTTGTCTTTTTTTTGATACACGGCATCGTAAAAAAATGGATCTGGAAACCTTTCCGCGGGATTGATTTTCTTTGCTTTCTCGGTTTGAGCGTCAGTTACTTCTTCAGTTTTATCAGAAAAAATGTTCACTTTTTCAATCAGCTTTGAAAAGAAGCCCTTCTTTTCCGTTTTTCCAGTCAAATCAACTTCCTCTTTTATTGGAATTGATTTTTCAGCAGAAGCGTTATAAACGCTTGACATTAAAAGAACGCAGATTAAAAATCCTAACTTCATTAGTGAAATAAAAATACTATGGACATACTTTCCACAATTGTTGAATATAAGAAAGATATAATTGCAAGTGCAATAAAAAATATTTCACCACAAAACATGCTGTTAGCAAAAAAAACACGTGGTTTTACAAAAGCAATTCTAGAAAAACACTTCCGCAATGAAAAAAGTATAATCGCGGAAATAAAAAAAGGCTCGCCATCAAAAGGATTGATTGTTGCAAATCTTGATGTCGCAAAAACGGCGGAAGAGTATGAAGCCGGCGGAGCAACTTGCATTTCCGTTCTCACCGATGAAAAATTCTTCTTTGGAAGTAATCAAAACATGCAAATCGCAAAAGAAAATTCAACAATTCCAATTTTACGCAAAGATTTCATAATCGACGAATTTCAGATTTACGAAAGTAAGCATATAGGTGCCGATGCCATTTTGCTCATAACCTCCATTTTAGAAGGAGGTCAAATGTCCGAATTCGAACAAATTGCCTTTTCACTCGGGCTGGATGTCATTGTCGAAGTTCACGATGAAATGGAACTAGAAAAAGCACAAAAATTTACAAAATCCCCTTTAATTGGAATTAATAATCGGAACTTGCGGAATTTTGAAATCAACCACGAAAACACGACAAACCTTATGAAAGAGTTTGAAAGCGGTCGCGTTCCCGTTTGTGAAAGCGGAATTGAGAATCGCGAAGATATAAATAAAATTCACGAACAAGGTTGCACCTGCTTTTTAATTGGTACATCGATTATGAAATCGGCAAATAAAAAACAATTTATAGAAAATTTAATAAAATGATTAGCGAAAAAGCGAGCGAGCTCCTGAATATACCACTCAAAAACGGGCTTTATATCGTTTCAACGCCAATTGGAAACAAGCTCGATATAACACTTCACGCGTTAAAAGTTCTTAAGGAAGCCGAATTTGTTCTGTGTGAAGACACCAGAAAAACAAACGCCCTACTCCAATTTCATGGCATCGATAGAAAACAATTGCTGATTTGCAACGAACACGCTCACAAAGGAAAATTGACGCATTTTCTCAACATTACGCGGGAAAATTCCGTTGCGTTAGTAAGCGATGCCGGAACTCCGCTTGTTTGTGACCCCGGCTACGATCTCGTTCAAATGGTGCGAAAGGCGGGCGTTGAAATTTTTGTTGTTCCGGGTGCTTGTGCTTTAGTTGCAGGGGCGACTCTCCTTGGCGTGAACCTTATAAACACAACATTTTTGGGTTTTTATCAAAAAAATTCGATGAAAAAAATGAAAGAAAAAGGGCAATATGCGCTGTTTGTGGCTCCTCACGATATGCCAAAACTGGTTGAAGAGCTCACAAAATCTGAACGAAAATGGGAAATGAAAATTGCAAACAATGTTACAAAGGAAACGCAGGGTATTAGCATTATTTCTTCCGAGGAGCATCTTTTTGCGGAGCGGGGGGAAATTATTGCGTTTGTTGATATTATTTGAGAACGGTGCTTATTAACGACGAGGTGGTACTTCGTGTCCGTGGAATATTGTCTCCTCTCCGGGTTTGATTGGGACTCGGATAAATGGGTTGTCTTTGTCTCCTTTTCGTTTTGCTGGAGCCTTCTTCAGTTGATTATTATACTGTTTCAGATTTCGCTCAGTGAACTCAGCACCGGAAATAATTGACGTATTATCATTGATATTATTAGTGTCCAGCCGTCGTGGGTCATTTGAACTTATTGACTTCGAGTCATCATCGTGTCCAGCATCAGTTGATAGATCATCATCATCATATTCATCATCAGAAATGCCTCTATTTTTTGAATTTTGATTTGAGTAACCATAGCAACACCTGTTATAACATGAAAGACGATCCAATCTTGCGATTGCGATTGCCGCATGATTATCCATTCTTGCCTTTGACTCAAAGGCAAGATGATCCATTCTTGCCTTTGACTCAAGATTATCCAATCTTGCCCTTTCAGTCTGTCCATTGTCCCAACCACTATTACCAAAACCATTCTGAACATTGCTGCCAGTCTGTGTTTGAGGTGGAGTTTGTGTGGGTACAGTCTGAGTTTGAGGTGGAGTTTGAGTATCATTGCTGTCGTTTTTCATTTTTTCTTCATCTTTTTTCTCGCTTTTGTCTTTCTCTTCTATTGGTTTATCTGCTGGGTTATCCTTAACGATCTCCTCCGCTCCCGCCTTTGCGTCTTCAAGAATTTGCTGAAATTCCTTCTTATTTGGTGTTTTATTTGCAATAATAAAAGCCATGACTAACGCAATAACAAGGAGGATGGAACATATTATTACGAGGTTTTTATCAGTGGGTGTGAAGTTATTATCAAATAAAGTGGAATGCTCACTACCGAGTATGGCTGCAATGCTTGCTAGAGGTCCAAGAACACCAACACCAATGGCAAGCCCTCGCTTCCAAGGTCCCCATGTTGTGGCAAACTTTTTAAATTGTTCTAGTTGAATAGGATTTTGAGTAAAATATTTATTGAACGCTGTCTTGTGCTCTGCAGTGAAAGTGCCTATGTACTTCTTATAAATAGCTTCAAAGTAGGCTGTATTGTCATTGTCATTGTCACTAGGTTTAATTTTTTGAATTTCACTTAAAACATTCTCTACACTTTTAAGAATCCTCGCTTTTTGCAGTATGTCTTCTTTTACTTTTCTCTCTGCATGTTTTTCGTTATTACTGTACTCCATAGAATTTAAAACTGTAACTCACTATAACTTAATAGTGTATTTTTCATAAATCAAGTATTTTTTACCAGTTTTTGAGAAAAACACTTGAAAAAAATATTTTCTACTATTGTGAGGTATTAAAAATGGAAAAAATGATGGATAAAAAAACGATGTTAACCTTCCCTGGTCAGGGTTCGCAGTATGTTGGAATGGGCAAAGAAGTTTACGAAAACTTTCAAATTGCACGTGAAACTTTTGCAGAAGTTGATGAAGCGTTGGGGTTTAATCTTTCAAAAATCATTTTTGAAGGACCAGAGGACGAACTTAAAATCACATCAAATACCCAGCCGGCATTAATGGTGACATCAATCGCACTTTTGAGAGTCCTCCAACAAGAACAAGGTCTTGATATTTCCAAAATTTCGTTTGTCGCTGGTCATTCACTCGGAGAATATTCAGCTCTGTGTGCAGCTGGTGCAATTAGCCTTTCTGAAACGGCAAAAATTTTAAAATATCGAGGAAAGTTTATGCTGGAATCCTGCCCTAATGGGAAAGGTTCAATGGCGGCAGTTCTTGGTTCGGATATTGAGACGGTTCAAAGGTTGATCAAAGAAACTCGCAACGGAGATGTTTTAGTAATTGCAAATGATAACTCGGACGAACAGATTGTTATAAGTGGATCAATTGAAGCTATCGATAGGGCGATAATTCATTCAAAAGAACTTGGAATTAAACGGGTAATAAAACTTCCAGTTTCAGGACCATTTCATTCACCATTCATGGAATCCGCGGCAAAAAACCTTGCAGGAAAAATTAAAGATCTCCAGATCTCACCACCCAAGCCAAGCGTTATTGCCAACATAACAGCAAAGCCTGAAAATGACCCAGAAATCATCAAGGATTTACTAATCGCCCAAGTTCACGGAAATGTTCGCTGGAGAGAAACTATGTATTTTGCCAAAGAACAAGGTATCGAACGAGTGATAGAAATCGGTGCAAAATCCGTTTTAACTAATATCGCCAAGAAAATGCTCCCAGACTGCGAGTGCATTTCAATCGAAAATATTATTAAAACCGTTGGCTAAAATTCTAAAGTCCATAATTCCCAAAATCATGAAACGGGGAAAATAAAAAAAATAGTTTGTTCCACTGTGATAGCACACGATAACAAGATATTTTTTTTATTTTCACATTTTCCTTGACATAACAAAGCACTGTTTTTAAAATGTTACTTATTGTTTAAAGATTCTATGGTGCACCCAATGATAGCAAGAAATGTATTTGACGAAATTTTTTCAGAACAAAATGGATACGATTTAAGTAAGTATTCCAAAGAATTCCATAAAAAAGACGAAAAAATTGGGCATATGATTGACCTCGTACTTTATGGAGAAACTCTCTTTTCAACCGTACGCGAAATGATGTTTCATGAATGGGTTAAGCAGTATACAGCAAAGGCAAAGGTTTTTTACGACCTTGGTTCCGGCATAGGGAATGTCGCAATCTCCTGCTCATTACTTGGTCTTTTTGAGGAAATCAACGGAATTGAGTTTATGAAGCCATTATACGAAAAATCCCTTGAAAACAAAAAAATTCTTTCAAAATTGAGCATCGGTCTTGTAAAAAAAATCAATTTCATCAACGAAAGTTTTTTAAATTACGACTTCACCAACGCCGATGTCATTTTTGCAAATCACCCAACAAAAGACAAGGAAATCCAAGCGTACCTTGATACTCAATTCCAACTTTTGAAAAAGGATGCTATTGTGATTTATGTCATTCGCTATATGGATGATCAAACAAATTTCGAGCACATTGGTTCGCAAAAAATGCAATTTTCATGGGGAACTCCAGCCGTTCATTTTTACAGGAAAATCCGATAATTGAAATGCGGCTTTGTTCGCATTGATTATTCAGAAACGAGTGTGTATCTTGTTTTATTTGAAAGAATATTTGAAAGAGCGTTTTCTTGATTTATTGAAAAGACTTTGATTGGAATTTTGTTGTCTCGTGCAAGTGAAACGGCGGACATATCCATTACTTTGAGGTTCTTTTCAATGAGTTCCTGATATGTTATATGTTCAAAACGCGTTGCGGTTTTGGATTTCTTCGGGTCTTCAGAATAAATTCCATCAACACTTGTACCTTTGATTAGGCACTCGCAGTTGAGTTCCATCGCACGTAAAATTGCAGCGGTATCAGTTGTAAAAAATGGGTTTCCAGTTCCAGCGGCACAAATTACAACACGACCTTTTTCAAGGTGGCGAATAGCCCTTCTGCGAATGTATGGTTCACAAACGGATGCTATTGGAATTGCGGATTGAACCCTTGCTTCAACACCAATATTTTCCAAAACATTTTGAAGAGCGAGTGCATTCATTACAGTTGCAAGCATGCCCATATAATCAGCTACGGAACGCTCCATACCAATTTTTTCGCCGTAAATACCACGGTAAATATTTCCACCACCAACAACAAGGCAAAGTTCAACACCCATTGAATGAGCATTTTTGATATCATTTGCAATAGATTTCATTGTGACAATATCGTACGAACCTGATGAGCCATCGCCCATTAGAGCCTCGCCAGAGATTTTATAAAGTACGCGTTTGTACTTCATGAAGCTTTGTAGACGAGTTTTTGCTCCTTAAATATTACATGCTGACGAATTACAGGGTCATATTTCCTGAATTCCATTTTTTCGGTAATATTACGAGTATTTTTTTGGATAACGTAGAAGTACCCAGTGAATTCTCCATCTGCTTTTTTACCAGTGCTAACGAGTTTGATATTAACAACTCCGCCTTTTTTTGCCATATTTCTTGAATTAATTTACATTCACGCTTAAGTTTTTTGGTTGGGGCGGCAGGATTCGAACCTGCGATGACGACACCAAAAACCGTTGCCTTACCGCTTGGCCACGCCCCAACATTGCCCCTCTAAAAAACGCGAAAATTTATTTGTCAAGAATTATTTTCTAATTTAGGTAATTATACCAAGATGACACTTTTTTCTTGACTTTTTCAATTCGGCATTATATAATTAAGTATAGAAATGATAAGGAATGTATGTTTGAGTTTAAAAATATTTTGGAATTTACAAAAAAATTTGGAACAGAAAAACAATGTGAAAAATTCCTTATTGAAAAAAGATTTAATGGTAAAGTTCAGTGTGTATATTGTAATCATAAGAAAGTTTGTGTTGTAAAAGATGGTCGTTATAAATGCTCAAAATGTAATAATAAGTTTTCAATAAAAGTTGGAACTGTGTTTGAAGGTTCAAAACTTGGGCTTGACAAGTGGTTTATGGCTATTTACTTTTTAACCTGCTCCGCAAAAGGAATTTCAAGCAATCAACTTGGTAAAGAACTTGGTATAAGCCAAAAATCTGCGTGGTTTATGTTGCATAGACTTCGTGAGGTTTTAAATGGAAGCCAAAAGCAAAATATGTTTGGCGGGACAGTTGAAGTTGACGAGTGTTATGTTGGTGGTTCGGATTCTAACAAACACAAAGATAAAAAATTCACATCGCAAAAAACAGCCATTATTGGTTTAGTTAATAGAGACACCAAGCAAGCAAAGGCTTTCGTTATAGACAATGCAAATAAAGAAAACCTTTTGCCTAAAATTGGTTCAAATGTAAAAGAAAAGTCTGTTATCGTAACGGATAGCTACCACGCTTATAATGATTTACGCAATAATTACAAGCATAAAAGCGTAAAACACTCTGCAAATGAGTATGTAAAAAATGAACTTGACATTGACGGAAGAGTTGTTTTTAAAGTTCATACGAATACAGTTGAAGGGTTTTGGTCTATTGTAAAACGCACAGTAAATGGAACACATCACTGGATTTCAAAAAAACATACAAACCGTTATTTGAATGATATGACTTTTAGATATAATCAAAGGCAACTCAACTCACAAAATAAGTTTGATGTTTTCACTTCATCTTTTGATGGAAGGCTTAAATATGTTGAATTAACTAGTAACAAGAGGGCATGAATGAAAGAATAACTGAAAATATTGTTAGAAATCACTTTAAAGGTGACCCACTTTTCAAAAATATAAGAAAAATGGAAGAGCAAAAAAGTGCGAATCCTATTGTAAAAAAACTTTTATCAACAGCATCTAAAAAAGGTAGTGGAAAAATTGGATTTCCTGAATTTATTATCAGTTTTGATGATTTGCCTGATTTTATTATTATAATTGAATGTAAGGCGGATAATTTAAAACACGAAACTTTAAATAAAGACAAGCCAATTGATTATGCCGTTGATGGAGCTTTGCATTATGCAAGATTTTTGCAAATAAATTTTAATGTAGTTGCAATTGCTGTAAGTGGGCAAAATGAGAAAGATTTAAAGGTTTCAAATTTCTTTTTTAAAAAAAATTGCAATATATTTGAAGAACAAAATGCAAGAGAGTTGCTATCGATATATGATTATATAAAAATAGCAAAAGATGAGGAAAATGCAATAGCAATAGAGAGTTTAAACATAACAAGAACTGCAATTGAATTAAATGATATGTTTCAATCGTATGCAATTCCAGAATATGAACGATGCACGCTTGTGAGTGCAATATTATTGGCATTGCAAAATGATGGATTTAAAAAATCTTACAATGAATATTCTCAGTTAAAAATAAAGGATAAAAACGATGAAGAAAAAATAATCCCAAACCCCAAAAATTTATCAGAAAAAATTATAGATGCGGTAGACAATGTATTGGAAAGCAATAGCATTGAAGAAAAAAGAAGGAATAAAATCTTGCATGAATATCGCAAGATACTTGGCTATTCTTTATCGATAAATGAAAAAATAAAAGCTAACAAAGAAAAAGAGGAAAAGAATAATTATGTCATAAGAGATATAATTTATAATAATCTTGAAAAGGAAATATATCCATTGTTAAAGCACGGCGAAAAAGGTTATGATGTACTTGGAAGATTTTATAAGGAATTTATTAGATACGCTCCATCTGATCAAAAAACTGGTTTAGTCTTAACTCCGCAACATATTACTGAATTTTTTTGTGAGATCGCCGAGTTAAATGTTTCAAGTGTTGTTTTTGATCCTTGCTGTGGAACTGGGGGTTTTTTAGTTTCTGCTATGCAAAATATGTTATTAAAAGCAATAACAAGCGAACAAAAAAGAAAAATCAAACAAGAGCAGTTAATTGGAATGGAATTAAGGTCTGATATGTTTTGTTTTGCTTGCACAAACATGATTATGGCAGGTGATGGCAAGTCAAACATATATCAAGGTAATTGCTTTGTTGAAGAAGATAAAAAAATAATAACAAATTTAAAACCCAATGTTGCTTTTTTAAATCCACCGTACGACATAAATGAAGATGGGCAGCTTGAATTTATAGAAAATGCTTGCGATATTATACAAGCAAATGGAATTTGTGTGGCAATCGTTCAAACCAGCTGTGCAACATCAAGTGATAAAAAGGCTTTAGTTGTTAGAGAAAGGCTTTTTCAAAAGCATACATTAAAAGCCGTTTTCTCAATGCCAGATGAATTGTTTAGCCCTGTAAATGCAACAACTTGCATTGTTGTTTTTGAAACTGGTAAACCACATGATTCAAGTAAAAAAACATTTTTTGGATATTTTAAAGACGATGGGTTTATTAAAAAGAAAAACAAAGGCAGGGTGGATTTTAATAAGAAATGGAATTTAATTAAAGAAAAGTGGTTAAAAACATACAGAGATAACGATGCAATTGATGGCTTAAGTGTGAAAAAAGAAGTTAATTATAACGATGAATGGTGTGCAGAAGCTTATATGCAGACTGATTATTCAAAATTAACGGAAGCAGACTTTATAAAAACCATTCGTAATTTTGCTGGGTTTAAGTTTTTGAATGAATTATGATATTAAATGATTGTTTTGATATAAATTATGGACAAAGATGTTATCACGATAAAAGCAATTTAATAAAAAATGAAGGTAATTTTGGAACTCCCTTGATTTCCTCAAGTGGAGAAAATAATGGTTTGTATGGATTTTATAATATTGAATCATTTTATAGAAATGTAATTTCTGTTGCAAATACTGGTGCAATTTGTTCTGCATTTTATCACGATTATGATTGTTGTATAGATGATAATTGTCTTGTTTTAAAACCAAAAAAAGATTTTACAAAACAAGAAATGTTGTATTTTACACTTCTTATACAACAAGAAAAATATAAATATCTTTATGGTAGGCAGGTAACGCCAAAAAGGCTTGGTAATACCAAAATTCCTAATAAAATTCCCGAATATGTCAATAAAACAGAAATTAAAAAACCTTTGCACCACAACTTACTTAATAAAAAATTTGAGTTGGATATTAAAAATTGGAAGAGTTTTAAAATTGAGGAGAAGTTGTTTGATGTTGTTGGCACAAAAACTACGCCAGTAAAAATTTTACAAGAATCTGGAAGTGGAAAATATCCATATATTACAACAAAGGCAACAAACAATGGTTGTGATGGTTTTTATAATATCAAAACAGAATATGGTAATGTCATTACTGTTGACTCAGCTGTTCTTGGCTATGCAAGTTATCAAGTAAAAGATTTCTCCGCAAGCGATCATGTGGAAAAATTAAAACCTAAATTTCCTTTAAATAAATTTATTGCGATGTTTTTAACCACCATTTTAAATTTAGAGCAATATCGTTTTCATTACGGAAGAAAAGCTTCACAAGAAAGGTTAAAAAGTTTGCAAATTAAACTCCCACAAACTCCACAAGGCGAACCAGACTGGGAGTTTATGGAAAATTACATCAAATCTCTCCCTTATAGTAGTTCTTTATGAAAAATAATATATCACAAAATAAAAAACCACAAACTAAAACAAAAAAACCAAACATCAAAAAAGGTGAAGTTCACAATCCAAAAGGCAGGGGCGCAGAAAAACTGACAACAAAATTAAGTTTTAGTGAAGTGCTTGAAAAGGCTACGAATTGGAAGAAATAGCTATCTCTTTTGTTTGATTGCAAGAATTGAGGCGGTTGCCCAACCACCAAAAGAAATAATAATACTTCCAATTTGTGATAAAAGCTCTTTTATTTCTTTCAAATCTCCGCAATAAATAATGATAAAAATATAACAACAAGATGAAAGAATGATAAATGCAAGCAAGGTAAATAATGCTTTAATAGACCACTCAATAAAATCCGTGAAAATACCTTTTTGCAGTTTTCCGAAGTCAACCCAGTGTGAAAAAGCATTACTCCAAGCTTTTGATTTTTTTTCTACATTTGAAGCACCCTCCGAGGAAGTCGTATCCTTACTATCATTAAAACTTTCAGGATTAAAGTCTGCCATGTTTTATATTAAAGGATTGCTAATGCCTAAAATAATGTTTGTTGCAACTTTTATAGCCCTGCTTTCAACTGGGTCGTCAAATATATCATTTATGCTTTCACAAAATATTTTTTGATTATTCAGCATTTCATCATAATCATAAATCCAGTGTGCTACTTCGTGTGCAATTGTTGTTTGTATTCTTGCATTTGTCATTGGTTCGTCAATTTTTTTGTTGTTATTAACAACAATTTCAAATTGATTATTTTTATAACGAATAAAGCCCAATATGTCATCTGGCATTGATTGAGATGTCCCAACCTTAATATCAAGCTTGTTTGCAATTTCTACAATGTCGTATTTTTGCTCTTTGTATAACATCATAAATGCAGATTTACGACCATCTGGTGTATCAAAAATGCTATTAGACATAGTAAAAATATAAAATTAATGACTTCGTAAGAATGATTCATGCTATGAATATTTGAAAAAAGTCAAGGGAATAAATTATATTTAAGGAAGAAAAAAGCAAATTTATTTTAGTGTCATTTTGGTATAATTACCCTAATTTAAGCTTTTTTAAAATTTTCTTGAAAATTAAATTTCATAATTTTACTTATATATTACTTATGCGATTATTTCAATTTAACAGATGAATTTACACGGTTTTTTACCACATTCTTTGCCATACATAGCCTTCTTTGCACCGTTACTTGGTGCATTTATTGCCGGCATTTTATTACTTCGCTCAAAGGCGATATTTGCAGAAACAATATCGTCATTTTTGGTAGTGTGTGCGACAATTTGTTCCGGAATTATATGTTTTGAATCTGTCAAGTATGGAGTTTCTTATGATATTAAGATTGTTGATTGGATTATGCTCGACAGATTTCAATCTACAATTGCAATTTCAATCGATTCCATAACAGCAGTAATGCTTTTTGTCGTTACACTTGTTTCGAGTGTCGTCCACATTTATTCAATCGGATATATGCACGCAGACCCTTATAGACAAAGGTTTTTTTCGTACTTATCCCTCTTCACATTCTTCATGGTCATTCTTGTGACATCTCGCGACTTTCTTCAGCTTTTCCTTGGGTGGGAAGGTGTTGGGCTATGTTCGTATTTGCTTATCGGTTTTTGGTTTAAGAAGGAATCGGCAAATTTGGCTTCAATAAAAGCATTTATAACAAATCGCGTCGCAGATGTTTTTATGGCGTGTGGTGTTTGTTTAATATACTACACATTTGGAACGCTAACTTTTGTCGATATTTTCCCGCAAATTGAGGAAGGAATTTCAAGTACATACTTCACTGGGGAAACTCTTAGAGTCGCTGGGTTTGATATCGATGTCGTAACGCTTGTAGGTGTGTTATTATTTCTTGGAGCAATGGGGAAATCTGCACAACTTTTTCTTCATGTGTGGCTTCCAGACGCAATGGAGGGTCCTACTCCCGTTTCGGCGTTAATTCATGCGGCAACAATGGTCACCGCTGGAGTTTTTCTTATGGCTAAATGCTGGATATTTGTTGAAAATTCACTATTCTTACAGCAATTCATCACATACATTGGTGCAACGACGGCAATTTTTGCAGCAACGATCGCACTTGTGCAAACTGACATCAAGAAAATCATCGCCTATTCAACATGTAGCCAACTTGGTTATATGTTTTTTGCGATTGGAGTTCTTGCTCCAACGGCAGCAATGTTTCACCTTGTGACGCACGCATTCTTCAAAGCATTGCTTTTTCTTGGAGCAGGTTCCGTCATTCACGCTTGTCACCACGAACAAAATATTTTCAAAATGGGTGGACTTGCCAAAAAAATCCCATTTACATTCGCGATGCTAATGGTGGGATCGATAGCCATCGCAGGGCTTTACCCGCTTTCAGGGTACTTCTCCAAAGATGCAATTCTTGAAGCAGCGTTTGCTTCGCATTCAACGCACGGAAATTACGCATTTGTTCTTGGAATTATTGCCGCATTTTTGACAAGTTTTTATTCATGGAGGCTCATCGCACTCGTGTTTCACGGAAGGTATCGCGGAGATCCACATAATCACCCGCATGAATCACCAAGTTCAATGTTAATTCCACTCTTTATTCTTGCAATTTTTTCAATTTGCGCAGGTTACTTTGGGCATAGATTTCACATTTTAGAATCGGATTTCTGGCACGGAGCAATACATATTTCGCACGAAACTGTTGAAAAAATGCATCATATTTCGCCGTTTATAAAATATCTTCCATCAGTTCTCTCTCTAATTGCAATCACACTTGCTTATGTTTTGTACATTAAATTCCCGATGCAAGTCCGCTCTTTTGGCAGTAAAATTTACCCGATAAAAATTATCTTGCAAAGAAAGTATTACTTCGATGAAATATATTCTGCAATTTTTGTAAAACCCCTCTTTCGTTTGAGCAATTTCCTCATTAAAGTTGTTGAAAAAATTGTTGATGGAATTATACCGCACGGATTTGTCTCGTTCGTGAAGTTTTGTGCAACTGCCGTCAGTCGTCTTCAGGCGGGAATTGTCTTTGTCTACTTTCTTGTATTTTTTTCATTTATTTTATTGATTTTTCAATATTACAGTTTTATCAATAACAAAGGTTTAATATATTATACAATCATATGGCTCAAAAATCTATCCAACTAAAGGTGGTTAGTAAGAATGGAATTAAATTTCACGGTGAAATTACATCCGTTACAATGCCGTCGATTTCTGGTGAAATCACACTTCTACCGGATCACATTCCCCTTCTTTCTGGACTTAAAAACGGTACAATTAAAATGCTTGATTCAGCAAAGAGAGACCATGCAATCGTCATTGTTTCTGGTTTTATTCGCTTCATCAACAACACATGCGTGATAACAATCGAAGAGGAAAAGCTTGAAAAAGCTTCATAATATTTCCGTATGAAGGCTAGATACAAACTCATTCAAGAGCTAAATCTTCACGGTAAAACCGTAGCAATTCGCACCGACATCAATGTTCCAATCGCAAATGGCATCGTTCAAGATAACGCACGCATCGTTGAATCGTTTCAAACCATCAAATACGCACTTGAAAACGGAGCAACGCAAGTAATAGTTATCGCCCATTTTGGAAGACCAAAAGGCAAATTTGTGCAAGAAATGTCACTTTCAAATATAATCCACGAATTAGAAAGCGTTTATGGACAAAAAGTCGAACTGCAATCGCTCGAAAATTTCCACAAAAGTGATGCAAAAATTATTCTCATAGAAAACATTAGATTTTTCGCCGGCGAAGAACAAAACGATCAAGATCTCGCAAAATCCCTCGCAAACATTGCTGATTTTTACATCAACGACGCATTTGGGGCTTCCCATCGAGCCCACGCCTCAATTTCAGGCATCGCTCCATACACACCAGTTTACGCAGGGCTACTCCTTCAAAAAGAAATTGAAAATATCGAAAAAATCCTCAAAGGAACATCAAAAGACTCAATTTGTGCAATCATCGGCGGTTCAAAGGTTTCCACGAAAATTGACCTCCTAAATAACCTCATTCACAAAGCAAAATATATTATTCTTGGCGGCGGAATGGCAAATACTTTCCTGTATGCACAAGGTTTTTGCATCGGAAAATCACTATTTGAAGCAGAATTTGCACAATCCTGCCTTGAAATTATACAAAAAGCAAAAAATTCCAACTGCCAAATTATTCTGCCACAATTTGTCATTACAGCAAAAGAGTTCAAAAACGGTGCCGAAATTCGCGTGAAAAGTATCAACAATGTTGAAGAAAATGATATTATTGTTGACGTATGTCTTGAATCTGAAATTGAAAATATCGCAAATCAGGTTGAAAATATTGTCTGGAATGGTCCACTTGGTGCATTTGAAATGAAGACATTCTCATGTGGCACAGAATCGGTTGCACGAATCGTCGCAAAATACACCACACTTGGAAAAATTTCCTCGATAATTGGTGGCGGAGATGTCGTTTCTGCTATCACAAACTTTGGTCTAAAGCAATCTATGACATACATTTCAACTGGTGGCGGTGCATTTCTTGAATGGCTCGAGGGTAAAAATTTACCAGGAATTTTTGTCTGTAACAAATGAAAAAGCGTGAAGATTTTCTGCGAGAACTAGTCCATAAATCTTGGCATCGCGGCTGCAAAGAAACCGATATACTACTTGGACACTTTGCCCGAAATGATATATCAAATATGGACGAAGAATTTTTAAACACTTACTCCGAGTTCATTTATGAGTCTGATTGGGATATTTACGCATGGCTTACTGGTGAACAAATTTCACCTGAAAAATACGAGAATATCGTGATTAAAATTCAAGATTTTCATACATTGACATCGAAAAGTTCGCAAAAATTTTGAGAAGTAACCCGAACAACGTCTTCGAATGATTCATCTCTTAAATTTGCAACTTTTTGTGCAACATATTTCACAAACGCAGGTTGATTTTTCCTTCCACGCATTGGTTCTGGTGCTAAAAATGGGCTGTCGGTTTCAATAAGAAGGCGATTTTTTGGAGTCATAACCATCGAATTTTGAATATCTTTCGCATTTTTAAATGTTACGATGCCACTGAATGACATATAGCACCCAATTTCAAGCAATTGTGCACAAAATTCCGGGCTGCCAGTGAAACAATGTATTAAAATTTTCAAAGCATCGCCAAATTGTTTCCTTGCACTCGAGAGAATTTCCAAAGTCGCATCATCGGCGTTTCTTGTGTGAATAATTATCGGCTTTTGTACTTCGGCGGCGGCAAAAATATGTTCCCATAGCTGGCGAATTTGTAATGCTTTATGTGTGTCGTCGTGGAAGAAATCAAGACCCGTTTCACCAATACCAATAATTTTTTTGTGCTTTTTTACAAAGTCAACCAAGGTTTTTCGCGTGATGTCAGGCTCATCTTGAACATTGCAAGGGTGCGTTCCTATTGTGCAATAAATGTTTGGGAGATCGTGACACGAGGAAAGAAGTTCCTCAAATTTTCGCACTTCGGTCGAAATATTATTGATGATACGCACGCCACCTTCAAATGCATTTTTGATTATTTCAAGTTGCTCTGATTTTTCAAAATACGAAATGTGTGCGTGGCTATCAATTAACATTGTCAATTAAGAAGCCAAAGATGCAACTTCAAGTTTGAATTTCCTTTTGGATTTTAACGCCTTGATGATCGCGGTCAT
Organism: Rickettsia typhi; assembly: GCA_945861725.1. Lineage (GTDB taxonomy): Bacteria > Pseudomonadota > Alphaproteobacteria > Rickettsiales > Deianiraeaceae > CAJQOT01. The sequence continues at coordinate 100,482 of CAMAVJ010000002.1, read as the reverse complement.
GGCTTTTTTATGAATTTTTTCATTCGTGTCATCTTTAAAAATCACAATTTTTGATTCTATTTCGTTTAGCAAGATGCTTTTGATGTCATAAAATGCCTTATTTTTTTCAAAAAATGCATGAATTACATTGCTTTTCACTGGCACTTCTACTATTTTTTCTTCCGCTTTTACCTCTGCTTTTACCTCCGCTTTTGCCACAGTTTTAACCGCAGACTTTACTGATATTTTTGTAACAGATTTTGCTTTTTTTACAATTTTTACAGGCTTAACAGATTTCGTTACAGACTTTTTTACAGGCTGAACTTTAAGTTTTTCCTCTACTTTTGGTTGAATTAATTGAACAACTGCGGCTTTTTGCTCTTTTTTTGGAGCACTTTCTATGGAGTCGACTTTATTAAGAATTACCGATGCAGAAGGTTTTTTTAATTTTGTTGATTTTTTTTCTGAAATGATTTTCACTGCAACTTCTTGATGGAAGTCAACATATTGAACAATTCCTCCTTGATTTTTTGACATACCTACTTTAAAAAAAATGTTTGAACGTTATTCACAATCTAAAATTTTATCTGTCAAGTCTTTTTATGCAAAAATTTCACTTTTTTTTATCTTTTTTTCTATTTGTAATTTTTATTACATCATTTCTATTAGAAAAGTTTCTACACTTTGAACCGTGCATTCTTTGTAAGGTTGAGCGATGGACATACTTCGTTTTGTCGATATTTTTCTTTTTTTCTATAGTCTTAAACAAATCACGCACTATCAATTTTCTTAAAATAGTTCTTCCATTTGGCGGTTTTTTACTTGCGGTTTATCATAAATTTGTTCAATTTGGCGTCGCTTCTTGTTCATTTAACAATAAATTTTTCAATCACTCACAGACATTCGAAAACTTCCAAGAATCACTCCAAAATTCACTGCCATGCGTAATAAAATCCTCAATTTTTGGCATTGAATTCGTGTGGTTTAATATAACGATATTCTTTATAATTTTCTTCATAATTTGTGTAATGCAAATTTACGGACAAAAATTTTCCTTGACAAACAAAAAACACCGCAGCATATAGTTTTTCATAAATTTTAATGATTGCATGCTGAGTGCAAAGTGGTTTTTACAGAATAAACAAATTTTAGAGCAATCGTGGAAAAAACGCGTATTTGCCTTTGATTTCACACAGATCGAAAGTCTTGAATCGTCACGCTTGAAGTTAATCGAACAATCTGAAAAAATACAAGCACGGCGTAACAAAATCGCAAAGGAAATCGGTGCATTAATGGCACAAAAACAAAATACCGAAAGCCTTATGGCGGAATCCAACCAAATCAAAGAACAATTGCCTGAAATTCTTGTTGAACTTACCAAAGTTGAAGAAAAAATCTCCGAAATTCTTTCATTCGTGCCAAACGCCCTTGAAGAAGGAGTGCCAACAGGTTTAGATGAAAATTCCAATATTGAAATCAAAAAATGGGGAATTCCACGCCAATTTTCCTTCACGCCAAAAGCACACAATGAACTTGGCGTTGAACTCAAACAAATGGATTTTGAAACAGCGGCAATTGTTTCTGGTTCGCGATTTGTTTACCTCAAAGGAGACCTTGCTAAATTAGAACGCACCCTTAAAAATTTCATGCTCGAACACAACTGCGATGCAGGATACGAAGAGGTTTCTCCGCCGCTTTTAGTCAATTCCAATGCGTGCTTTGGAACAGGACAACTGCCGAAATTCGAAGAGGATTTCTTCAAAACAACGGACGGCAGATACCTCATTTCAACATCCGAAATTTCACTCACCAATATGGTTTCAGGGAAAATTCTCCAAGAATTTGAACTTCCAATCCGTATGACAGCCGCCACCCCATGCTTTCGTAGCGAAGCTGGTTCAACGGGCAAAGATACCGTCGGAATGATTCGCCAGCATCAGTTTCTCAAAGTCGAACTTGTCACAATTGCAAGCGAAAACAATTCCAAAATCGAGCACGAAAAAATGCTCCAAACTGCGGAAGGCATTCTTCAAAAACTCGAACTTCCTTATCGCGTTGTACTACTATGTAGTGGCGATATTAGTGCTACTGCTCAAAAAACCTACGATATCGAAGTTTGGATACCATCGCAAAACAAATATCGCGAAATTTCATCAATTTCAAACACGGGTTCATTTCAAGCACGCAGAATGCAGGCACGCTACAAAAAAGCCGGCGAAAAAGAAACAACATTCCTACACACCCTTAATGGTTCAAGTTTGGCGGTCGGAAGAACGCTCGTCGCGATATTGGAGAATTATCAAAACGAAGACGGCACAATTACCATTCCACAAGTTTTGCAAGGTTTAATTGGAAAAACTATTATTAAGCCACTATGAAAATCACAGTTTTGCAAGCAAAATTGCACAGGGCGGTCGTCACAAATTCCGAACTCACTTACGAGGGATCGATTTTTATCGATAAAAACCTTTTAGAGGAAGCAGGAATTTTAGCATACCAAAAAGTCGAAATTTACAACATCAACAACGGTGAAAGATTTTCAACTTATACAATACCCGTTGAAGAAAAAGGCGAAGTTTGCATTAACGGTGCGGCGGCGAGGCTTGTCCAGAAAGGTGACAGAATCATCGTGTGTGCTTATTGTGAGATCAAGCGAGAGGAGGCAAAAAACTGGCAACCAAAAGTGTTGCTAATTCAAGAAAAAAACAATAATTTTATTATAAAGTAAGGTGCAAATGGGTGGTGTAAATAAAAAAAATAACATATACAATCATTAGTGGTCAACAAAGCATTGGCAGAGAAAGATCGCAGAAGAGATTAATAACAACTTAAAAACCAAAAAATGAAATTTAGTGATTTTCAACAAAAGGCAGTGAAATACCTGCCAAAAATTCATCTTTCAAATAACCCCGTTTCTGTAACGGTTATTGTTCTGGAAAATGTTACTTTTAAGGAGGATCTCGCAAAGTTCCTCCCGAAAGATTCCGAAGCGATTTTGAAAACCCTTGCCCTTTTGCCGTCCTTTGAAGGTAAAGTCGGGCAAAGCGGATATGCTATCGTTGGAGACCGCCAGTACATAATTCACCTTTCCAAAAAGGATATCGATGCGAAAGAAGTTTCTGACCAGCAGGAACTCGGCGCTGAAATTTGCAATGTCGTGAATGGAAGGAAAATTCAGTCGGTAAATCTTCTTATGCCAAAATTCAAAAACGAGACTCAAATCCAAGTGGTGCAAGGTCTTGCTTTAAGGAACTACCGCTTCAACGATTTCTTCTCGAAGAAAATCGAAGGCAAAGAACCAAGCTTGAAGGAAGTCAGCGTTGAGTCTCTTTCAAACGAAGACGTTCAAGAAATCATCCATGTTGTTAAAAACATAATGATCGCAAGACATTTAGTGAACTATCCTTCAACGGATCTCAACCCTGTTTCATATTCAGGAATGATCACCGAAGCATTCGACGAAAATGTCACGGTTCGCGTTGTTTCAGCAAAAGAAATGGAGGAACTTGGAATGGGAATGCTTGTGGCTGTTGGTCGTGCTGGGCAGAATGAATCCAAAATGGTTGTGATGGAATACAAAGGCAATTCAATGAAAAACGAATTTGACATCGCCCTTGTTGGAAAAGGCGTCTGCTTTGATTCCGGAGGTCTTTCTATTAAACCCGCAAACGGAATGGAGGATATGAAAATCGATATGGGAGGCTCTGCCGTCGCATTTACATCGCTTCGGATTATTTCCAAAATGAAGCTCCGCGTGAATGTCGTTGCATTAGTTGGACTTGTTGAAAACCTTGTAGACGCTCGTGCTTATCGCCCAGGTGATGTCTTGAAGTCAATGTCTGGACAAACTGTCGAAGTTTTAAACACTGATGCCGAAGGTCGCCTTGTTCTTGGAGACGTTCTTTATTACGCACAAAAGAACTACAAACCAAAATATATGGTGAACTATGCAACATTAACTGGTGCTGTAACCGTTGCCCTTGCTGATATTTTTGCTGGATATATGTCTAACGATGACGAAATTTCAACAAAAATTGAACTTGCGGCAAAACAATCTGGTGATGCTGTATGGCGTCTTCCATTGCACGAAAAGTATGATAAAATGATCGACTCTTCCGTCGCGGATATGAAAAATGTCGGCAATGGTCGTGGTGCTGGAACAATCACCGCTGGTCAATTTCTTGCACGCTTCGTGAATTGTGAAGATGGAATGAACACAAAATGGGCACATATGGATATCGCTGGTGTTGCTTATGATGGTAAAGGTGGTTCAGATCCTCGCGTCACAAAAGGTGCAACAGGTCACTCAGTCTACTTAACTTACCTACTTGCAAAAGGCTTGCAGAAGTAGTATGAACGATAGTGTGATTGTTTATTATATCACGAACGAATATCTTCCCGACCGTAAAGGTCAGCAAGTATGCAAAATTGGCTTTACAAGTGGAAGCACAATTCCCGACCTTGAAAAAAGACTAGGGCAATTGTATTCCACAAGTTTGCCGAAAAAATTCATCTGAACATCTTTTTACTGTGTGCCGCAATAGCATATTTACCACCAAAGGTTACTTCAAGCACGTGGTTTACTTCAAGCACGTGGTTTACTTCACGCACGTGCTTTACTTCAGTCACGTGCTTTACTTCAGTCACGTGCTTCGCATAGCACTTAGAAAATTGCGAATTATATATAGCAAGGTTCTTTTTCCCAACATGGTTTTGTAATGATGTCAGCGATTCCATTTGTGAAGACTTAAGTTTTGAAACATTAACCTTCACCGCTGGCTTGTTATTTTTACAAAACGATGTTGGGAAAAATCTGGATAACCGTGGTGTGCGATACTGATGCATATATAAACTATAATATAAACAACTATAGCACAATTTTCACGCAAATGCAAGCCTTATTTGCAAATTCTCGCAACAATTTTCTGAACCATTGGTGCAACAAAAAACGCCACTGGAAATGCCGTAAAAAAGCCCATTATGAAGGATTTCATCCAAATAAACAAAAAGTTTGAAATAAAGCCAATATTAACGGCAACCATCATAAATGACATAAAAAATGCCATAAATAGTGCCATAAAAAGCGGGAATAAAACACGCGGAGTCTTTAATTTCATAATTCTGTATTAGTTGTTTCTGGAGCGTTTAGCTCTGATTCTAAATCGATGTCATCTTCACTTGAACCATCGACTTTTGTCACGGATGTGACCTTTTCTCCTACCTCGAGTGCAATAATTTTCACACCCTGTGCGGATCTTCCAGTGATAGAAACTCCACCAGCATTGCAACGAACGATTTTTCCAGAAGACGATGCAATTATTATATCGTTTTCATTTTGTGCAATGAATGATTCGCTCACAAAGCCGTTTCGCTTACTTGTGATGATGTTCTTCACACCCTTTCCACCGCGGTGAGTAATTCGGTATTCGTGTGTTGATGTCCTTTTTCCAAAGCCATTTTCAGTGATAGTTAGCAAGAATTCTTCTTTTTGTGCAAGGGCAATTATTTGTTCCACAGGCAGATTTGTTGTGCGAGAAAGTGTTGCAAGTTGATCCTGATTCATTGTAAGGATTTTTGCTCTAGTGCCTTGAGTTATTGAAAGGAATTGTTCAAGCTGTTCTTCACTTGCATTGCCTTGGTTGTTGATTATGCTCATTGAAACAACTTCGTCTAAATTTTCAAGACGCATACCCGTCACACCTTGGGAATTTCGCGATTTTATTACCCTAATAGATTCAACTGGGAAACGAATTGCCTGACCCATTTTTGATGCAAGAAGGATATGTTGGGAGTTATCTGCAATTTGAACGTTTACAAGTGTATCGCCTTCATCAAGGGAAATTGCGATTTTACCATTAGCATTTACCGTTTGAAAATCTTCAAGGTCGGAACGGCGTATCATTCCATTTTTTGTTGAAAATATCAGGTTAATTTGCTCGTCGCCAGATTCAGGAATTGCCAAAAAGTTTGAAACAGCTTCTCCAGCTTGCATACTTAAAAGGTTGACAATCGCCCTGCCCTTACTTTGGAATGAACCTTCAGGAATTTTGTATCCTTTTAATTTGTACACCCTTCCAATATTCGTGAAAAATAGAATATCTGTGTGAGTATTTGCAAGGAATGTCTGTGCAATTGTGTCTTCTTCGTTTGTTTTCATTGTAATTTTACCCTTTCCACCGCGTTTTTGAGTGTTGTATTCAGAAAGAGATGAGCGTTTGATGTAGCCGTTTGTCGTATAGGAAACGACGATGTCCTCCTTTTTAATCAGAGATTCCATATCAATTTCGTCGGCATCATCAAGAATTTCACTTCTTCTTGGTGTTGCAAAACGATCCTTCACTTCAACAAGTTCGTCAATCATCAATTTTGTGAAAACGACATTATCCGTCAAAATTTCAGTGTACTTATGAATATCATCGGCAAGTGTCATCAATTCTTTAACAATTGAATCGCGTTCTAAACCTGTTAACTTCGCAAGTCTCATTTCTAAAATTGCACGAACCTGCTCTTCTGTGAATTTGAATTGCTCGTTAATAATTTCATTTCGGCGGTCGCTCACAAGGGAAATCAAATCCGTAACTTTATTAGCATTCCATGTTGTTGAAAGCAATGAATTGCGAGCTTCAGCGGTATCTTTACTTGCACGAATTACACGCACAACTTCATCGATGAAATCCACAGCAACACAAAGACCAATTAAAATGTGTGCTTTATCCTTAACTTTGTTAAGTAAATATTGCGTTCGTTTTGTAATAACATCAGCACGAAAATCAATAAATGCAACAAGTGCCTTCTTCAAGTTCATATGTTCAGGGCGACCATTCAACAAAGCTAAAATGTTTGCCGAAAAGTTCATTTCCGCTTGTGTGAATTTGTAAATTTGGTTCAGAATTACTTCAGCGTTAGCATCTTTTCGTGTTTCAATCACAATTCGAATACCATCTTTGTTAGATTCATCGCGTATTTCGGTAATTCCATCGATTTTTTTCTCCTTAACAAGATCCGCAATAGTTTCGATCAAACTCGCCTTATTAACTTGATACGGAATTTCTGTTATAATAATAACACCTTTACCGTTTTTCATTATTTCCGTTGTTGCCTTTGAGCGAATTTTAATCGCTCCATAACCCGTGTGCATTGCTTTTGAAATTCCGGAATTACGGATAATGTATGCCCCAGTAGGGAAATCTGGTGCTGGAACGATAACCATTAATTCATCAATTGTAATTTCAGGATTGTGAATAATCGCAATTGTCGCTTCAAGAAGTTCGCCTAAGTTGTGCGGCGGAATTGATGTTGCCATACCAACTGCAATTCCTTCAGAACCATTTGCGTAAAGATTCGGAAAGCGAGTTGGAAGAACCGCTGGTTCCGTTTCTGAACCATCATAGTTTAAAATAAACGGAACTGTTTGTTTGTCAATGTCGTCTAGCATTGAATGAGTAACTCTTTCAAGTTTAACCTCGGTGTAACGCATGGCAGCAGGGCTATCGCCGTCTATCGAACCAAAGTTACCTTGCCCATTTATTAACGGAAGGCGAAGGGAGAAATCCTGTGCCATTCTTGCAAGGGAATCATAGATGGCGGTGTCTCCATGTGGGTGATATTTACCCATAACTTCCCCGACAATCCTTGCCGATTTTCTGTAAGGCTTGTTGTAATGTGTTCCCGATTCATACATTGCGTACAAAATTCGGCGGTGAACGGGTTTCAGTCCGTCACGAGCATCTGGCAAAGCACGCGAAACTATAACACTCATCGCGTAATCAAGGTACGATGTTTTCATTTCTTCAACAATTCCAATCGATTTAATATCGTTATGCGTAGCGTTACTTTCTGCTGCCATTTTGTCTCAAATTTAAGTTTAAATCTAGATTAAAAGTGGGTTTTTAAATTGCAAGGGAAATAGTTTCCGAACAATTCCCAAAAAACTTCTTGCAAAACGAAATCCTAGGTTTTTTAATTGAATAATTGTTCACTAACATATGAAATACTCACTCCAATACTTTTTCCTATGTTTTGCCTTCCTTACTGGTTGTATTGAAACTCGCAATTCGGAATATTACGCACAAAAAGTTGCCAATCAACCACAACACACCGAACATCCTCAAGATCCATCAGAAATCATTTCCACAATGCCAGCACGAGTCTACATCCAAAATTCAACCAAGCAAGCAAAATAAACCAATTAAGCAATAGGTTCAAAATTTTTCTTGCAAAATTGAAAAATGGTTTTACTTGAACAATAGTTTTTTAAACTTTTTACAGGAGACACATGAAATTTAGTAACAAACTAATTTATGGCATAACAAATATCTCAACAAATTACATCGCAAGCTGCCTCACAATATCACTAATATTCAGCAGTTGCGTCCGCAGTTTTGGTTCAGACTACTACGCACAAAAAGCTTACAGTGCATTTGGCTTAAAACCAGATAAACCACGAAATCCAAACATAATGCCATACATTCCTGGTGATAAAAAAGCCATAGAAAAAATTAATAATCAATACACCAGTGCAGGAGAAAACCAATCACAATCAATGATACCAGAAATCACACCTTCACAAACTCCACAAGCACAATACCAACCATACCCACTTGGAAACACAGGCAACTATTCACAACCAAATCCATCACGAGCAGTAAACTCCCTGCACACCTCAAACGAATATTACTCCACATACTTAAAAGAACTCGGAAAATATTATAACCAATACGCCGAAATCTTTACCGCAAAAAATCTCACAAGCGATGCCCAACTCCTCAAAGCCAAAGGTGCAACTGCGATTAGTGGAAACGATGTAATGTTCGAAACAGAAAATTCATTTGATATTCCACTCGACAAAAAAGCCATCATCACATCCCAAAGAAAAATCCTTGAAAATGTCAAAAGTCGAACCGACGTTCTTAAAGATATGCCAAATATCGTCGCACAAATGCAATCAAGCTTCGACTGTATGTTAATTGAAGCAAAAAACAGAATATATTCACAAAAAACCATCTGTGGTATGGCCTACTTTCAATCAATTGGAATGGTTGAAGGCAAATTTGGCTCAATGAATGAACCAAGTAAACAAGAATCATCACTACCAATTGATAGCGAATCAACGGTTACTTCTCGTGGTGCAGTTGTGAATAATATCAACATTGTTCTTGGTGAAGACGTAAAACCACATGAAAAATCAAGCCATTACGCAAAATATAGCGATGAATTTGAAGATAAAGCCGTTTTAAAATACGACAACCACAAATCATTTGCTGTCTACTACGACGTCGGTTCATTTGCATTAGATGCCAGTGCCGTATATTCTGTCAACAAAGCAATCGAATTCACAAGAGATTACGACGACTACAAAATCACCGTCCTTGGTTTCACAGATAGAACTTCTTCCAGAGATTACAACAAAGTTCTTTCTGAAAAACGCGCAACCGCAACACTTGAAGCTTTAATCAAACGCGGAATTGCTAAAGAAAAAGTTCAAAAAGTTCTTTTTGGAGAAGATTACAACAGCGTGACTACAAGAGATGGCGTTGGTGAAGCCTTTAACAGAAGGGTTGTTATCGAAGTTGATGTTACAGGTAAATTTGACGAAGAAGAATTTATTGCAGAAAAAGGATTAGAAGGTGCTATTGTTAATTAAGAAATGAAAGAAAAAAAAACCACGAAAAAACCAAGCGTTATTCTCAAGACATTTAAAATTGAGGGCTCACACGAAGTTGTGCGTGTACAATCTGATTTCGTCAAGAATCGAAAGCTTACAAGCTCTTCACGAAAATGGATGTCTCGCCACATAAATGACCCGTTCACACAAAAATCCAAAGCATTTGGCTACCGTGCAAGAAGTGCCTTCAAATTGCTTGAAATTCAGGAAAAATTTGATATAATAAACCAATATTCTTCAGTTTTGGATTTAGGCTGTGCTCCTGGATCTTGGTCTGAAATGTTAGTAAAATTCACGAAGAAAAAGGTTATAGGAATCGATCTTCTTCCAACTGAACAACTTGCTGGAGCAGTTTTTTTACAAGGAGACTTCCTTGAAGATGATATCCAAAAACAAGCAATTGATTTAAACGATAGTAAGAAATTTGATGCAATCGTCAGCGATATTTCCCCAAACACAACTGGTATGAAAACTGTCGATCACCTTCGCATTATGTACGTTCTTGAAATTGAAATGCAATTCGTTTTAGCGAATTTAGTCACAGGAGGAACATTCGTTTCAAAAGTTTTTCAAGGCGAAGGACTTGATGAGCACCTTGTTGCATTACGCAATTTTTTTCAAAATGTTCATATCTTTAAGCCAAAGGCATCAAGGAAGGAATCAAAAGAGGTGTATCTTGTGTGTCTTAACTTTTCTGTACCAAAGCCTGAGGTTGAGGATTTGCATCAGGAAAAAGCTTAAGTATTTCCAAAATCTTCCCTTCAGAAATTCCATTCACAAGGTTTTCAACTGAAGGCGATGCGTATATATGTAACGCTTTAAGGAAGATAATTTCCAAAATTGCATACTTATTAAATACATAAGAAAGATCTTGCGTTGCTGGAAGAAAAATATTCCACAATCGCAAAAGATTTGAATAGTGTTGATTTTGTTTAATCCTTTGTTGAATTTCATCATAAAGACACGCCAGAAATTCTTCTAAAATTGATCCCTCAGTAACGCCTTGATTTTTAATTTTACGAAGACATTGCAGAACTTCGTCAGAATTTCCATCCAAAACTGCGTTAAAAAGATTAACGATGTCACCTTTGGAAACGAGTCCAAGCATTGCTTCAATAAGCTCTTCAGTGATCTCAACATCTGGAGAACGCATCGAAGCTTGATCCAGCATTGAAAGGGCATCACGCACAGAGCCTGATGATTTTGCAGCAATCAATTCCAGTGCTTCTGTTGAAATTTTTATCCCCTCCTTTTCAGAGACCGAACGCAAGTGCTCAACCATTGCAGAAAGCGAAAGTGGTGATAAAACAAATTTTTGACACCTCGAAAGAATTGTAACGGGAACTTTTTGCAATTCCGTTGTTGCGAAAATAAAAATAACGCCAGAAGGTGGCTCTTCAAGTGTTTTAAGTAATGAATTAAACGCTTTAGTTGAAAGCATATGGACTTCATCTACGATGAAAATTCGATATTTCCCCAGTGCTGGGATATAGTTTATGCCCTCAAGCATTGTCCTGATATCATCAATTCCGGTGTTACTTGCAGCGTCGAATTCTAAAATATCAGGGTGTGAACCATTGTTTGCTGATTTACAATTCGGACACTCTTCACACGGTGTAATTTTTTCATTATCACGATATAAATTCGAGCAATTTAGTGTTTTTGCTATAATCCTTGCTGTTGTTGTTTTACCAATTCCACGGATTCCCGTTAGTAAATAAGCATGATGAAGTTTGTTATGTAAAAAGCCGTTTGTAATTGTTTGCACAAGAACTTCCTGACCTTTTAATTGCTGAAAGTTCTGCGGGCGATACTTCCTTGCAAGAACAATGTACGACATTAAATTGAGATATATTTTACGACTTAAAGTGCACTTGACCTACATCATAAGATTTGGTTGCTATGTTTCCATCCTAGCCAGTTGAACTTAAGAATGTACCCAAGTGCACATTTTGTCTTTGACCTTTTATTTGTTTTGTCAAGGAAAAATTGATAAAAAACTTGACAATAAAAACTTAAGTGCACTTAAATATTTTAACTTCATTAAGTCATATATGGAAATTTTTGGAATGTCGCTAGAAATTTCACCAACATTTTGGGTTGCGTTTTCTTTCTTTGTGTTTATCATCATCGTATGGAGTACACTTCGTTCATCATTTTTAACAATAATTCACAATTATAAAATCAGCATTTCTTCGTATTTAAACGATATTTACTCCGAAAAAACTATTTCAGAAGAACTTTTGGAGCGTTCAAATAAGGAATTATCAGAGGCAAGTTCAAATATTTATGTTCTCAATGCACACAAAGTTGCTAAAACTATTTCCGAGGCAAGCAAGGAACGCATTACATACATCCGCAGAACCATTAATAACGGTATGAAAAATTCCATTGATGGTCTTGAAATATTTCTTGAAAATAAAACCAAAAATCACATTCTATCAATCTCTTCAAAAATTGTTGAAGAATATATATTCTCGCACAAGGAAGAGTTTAATAAAATTGCTACGAAGAGAATAAAAGAAGTTTTTACATCTTAATGTCAATATACACAAAACAACTGGAACAAATTCTTTCGGACAACAAAGCCTTTGATATAGAAATATTTATAATGAAGGATTATATTGCTGAAAATGTTATAATTGCAACATCACTTAATTCAATTCACTCATTTGCACTTTCTGAAAAGGTTATTGAATTTGCAAAAAATCTTGGATACCACTGCATAACAGATGGAGATGCAAAAGATGGTTGGGTCGCAGTTGAACTTCCATTTGCAAATACACTAATCCATTTAATGGTTAAGGAGAAGCGTGATTACTACAATCTTGAAGAGATTTTAAATAAAAAATGGGTTCAATAACTGTCACAATAATTGCATAGTCCTTCATATCCAACGAAGATGACTCGTAATGCTCAAAAACTTGCGAACAACTTAACAGGATATCGCCTACTGAAAATTCTCACCAAGGTAGTATCTTTTTGTATCTTCGTGCGAAAGAATTTCAGCTTCACTTCCTTCCGTTAAAACCGAGCCATTATAAACAATGTATGTTCTGTCTGTAATTTTCAGAGTTTCACGTACATTGTGATCTGTAATCACAACACCAATATTTTTTGCCTTTAAACGCAAAATCATATTATTAATTTCCGCAACCGAAACGGGGTCAACACCTGCGAATGGTTCATCAAGAAATACAAATTTTGGATTCAAGGCAAGTAATCTTGCGATTTCAAGACGGCGTCTCTCCCCACCTGAAAGCGAAATGGAACTTTGCTTTCGCAACTTTTCTATACCAAACTCCTCAAGGAGCTCTTGCAATCGTGCATTTCTTTTTTCTTTATCTTTTTCAACAAATTCAAGAATCGCCATAATATTATCCTCAACATTTAAGCCACGAAAAATCGATGGTTCTTGTGGAAGGTACCCAATTCCAAGCTTTCCGCGTTCATGCATTGGAATTTGCGTAATATCTTGACCATCGAGTAAAATTTTCCCATCACTAACCGTCGTAATTCCAACTATCATATAAAATGATGTAGTTTTTCCAGCACCATTTGGTCCAAGAATTCCAATAATTTCACCAGTATTAATCGTAAAATTAATTCCCTTAATTACATGGTTTTTACCATAATATTTATGCACATTTTCAACGGTTATCGTAGACATTAATAGAAATCATAAGAGTTTTTGTAATTAAAATGTGCCTTATTACGACACTTAGAAAAATTCGCCTGTTTATTTATAAACAACTCAATCAATAGTGGTTCCTTTTTACAGACAAGATACGCTATTCCATGAATTGCAAGAGCTATAATCACAACTTTGAAATCAGAACGCATAACGAAGTATACCATACTAATCATCATATTTACAAGAACATATGTGTATGTTACACCAAAGACCGTCGGTGGACGCGTCAAACCTCCAAACAGCATATCAACTTGAACAAATCCGGTTTTTGCTGTCATTATTTCAATAATATATAACTGACACATATACACAAGAAAGAGGGATTGTCAAGTTTTTTCAAAAAAACTCCCTTAAAGTTCTTGACATTTGATAATCGGTTCTCAATTATCAAAAATAAATAGTTTATTCGTTATGTTCAAAACGCTTTTGTTAATAGTTTTCCTCCTCATTTCAAACCAACAAATTTCATTTTCACGCGATATCATTAAAATTACGGGGAAAAAATACGAAGAAATGCCACTTGGAACAATAAATTCGCATAATCCAGACACAATTTCCTTTAATAAATCATTTTTGGAAAGCAAACCTGCTGCACAAAACGCCTTGAATACAATCGACGGCATTTCTTCGGTTGAATATCAGAAAAACCTTCAGGATTCAGGTGGACACACAGGTGTTTCAATTAATCAACTTCCATTTTACTACACATCAATTTTTGTTGATGGCATTTATATCCCCGAATCTTCGCTTGATGTCTCGCAATTTTTTTCCTCTGGCGGAATTCAAAGCTTAAAAGTGAACAAGGGTGCGGCTTCCAGCGGAACAAGCCCTTCTTCTGTTGCGGGCTCAATTGAAATCCAAACACTGAAAATAGAAAACAATTCTGCTTCAATTTCAGGAAGTTTCGGCAGTTATAATAACTACAATTCCAGCCTTGTTGCAACCAAAAAAATTAATAAAAACTCCGGTATAATGCTTCAACTTTCAACAAATGGGCAAAATGCAATTGATGCTAACAACGATGGCATCGCTGAAAGCCCAAAGATGAATAATAACTTTGCCACCCTTGCACATCAATTTAAAAATGACGACATAAAAGTCAACACACGGTTTGATTTCTCACAAAATCAAAGACAAGGCGGGTCTGTTATCAACGATAAAACAAATACCAGTGGCAATCCATTTAATTTTCTTAATGCAGGCGGAATTAGCACCGATTCATACAAACTTCCAGATGGTACAATTGAAACTTGGAATCAAGGAACGGGTGGTCTTTTGGAGGAAGTAAACAACACACGCTTTGCAACACTTTCTTCAATTGAAACGAAAAAATACATTGGCGGTGGAATTGCTTCAATTCTCAAAAGAGATAACTTTTATTCTGGAAATAAGTATAAGGCAGATGAAGTTAATATTTTTGGAACTTTAGCCCGCAAATTTCACTTTGGAAAAATAGATTTCAAAATTGGCGGAGACTACCAGTATCAAACCCTCTCTTCAAACATCACAAACGATTCCGTTTCGCTTAAAAACCCTGATGGTTATTCATATTCAACACTTTCACACCTTGCACAAGCAAATTACACGAGCGAAAAAGTTGACTTTGAACTTTCAAACAGAATTTCCAAGCACTCGCAGTTTGGTCTTTTGCCCATTGTTCGTGGAAAAGTGAACTTTCATCATAATAAAAATATCATTTCAACATTTTCAGCAGGTAATGCCTTTGAAACGCCATCTAGCTCGTTTGAACGGAATCACGAACTGATTACAGTTGATTTGACATCACTAGATCGAACTATAAAAAAACCGACAGAAAGCTTGAATTTTTCGTATAACACAACATTTGTGTATGACAATTTCCACATAAATTTAAACTATAATTACAACAAAATTTCAAATATTGCCGCATTGATATTAGGAGAAGGAGGTTCAACTGCACAGTTTAAGACTCTTGGAGGATTTTACAAAAACCAAGGCATTGGCTTTGATGCAACGATTTTTGCCAGTCAAACATTTTTCATAACATTTGCGGGGGAGAAATACTGGAATGACCTTTCAAACCTTGAATCTGGCTATTTAATGCTTGCAAGACCTGAATATAAGTTTTCAAGTAAAATTACAAAACGCTACGGAGGTAATATTTTTAACTTCAGCGGAACTTACTTTGGAAAGAGTGATTTACAAGCATTTTACGGCAACATTTACAATCTTTCTGGTGAAAAAATTGAAAGATTTTCCCCCGATTACTTCATTTTTGACTTCAACTTCACAAAGGAGCTAACCAAAAAACACAAGATTTTCTTTGGTGTTGATAACATTTTTGATTACCTTCAAGTTCGCACTTCTTCGCAACTTATTGTGCGTAAAAATGAAACCGAAATTGATAATGTAAATTCATGGGGACCAGTTCGTGGAAGGTTTTTCTATGCTGGAATTAAAGTGGAAGTTTAGTATGCAACACCTTTATTTAAACTGACTGGTGAGCGCGGTGGGAATTGCACTGCAACGCAGAGGCGAGGTAATACGAATGGTGTATAAAATAAATAAACACGAGCCAGCCAAGCGACAAAATTGTCGTTGCAACTAGGAGGATTTTAAATATGAAACTGGTGAGCGCGGTGGGAATCGAACCCACGACAACATCATTAAAAGTGATGCGCTCTACCAACTGAGCTACGCGCTCGCACAAATGCGACTGACTTCACAAAACCATGAAATTTTAATTGTCAAGGGTTTTTTGAATGTTTCACAAGTTTTTTGAATTTTTTTGTATTTTATCCAAAAATTTCCTCTGATGAAGCACCAAAGACATCGGACCATTGTCCTTTTGTCGCTGCTTTTGAATACTCAGTTACCCTGTTTTCAAAGAAATTGGTGTGTTCAACACCATTAAGAATATCGTCCATCCATGGAAGCGGATTTTCTTCAATCATATAAATTTCTTTCAATCCAAGTTGATTAAGACGACGGTCGGCAATGTATCGAATATAGCGTTTAACTTCGCGTGAAGTTATACCTTGAATGTCATCACCTATTGAAAATGCAAGGTCGATAAATGCATCTTCAAAGTGGACGATTGTCGCACATGCTTCGTAAATATCACTCTTAAGGTCTTCAGTCCAAATATCAGGTTCTTCCTGAATGAATGTTCTGAAAAGCTTAATAATTGAAGCTGTATGAAGGGATTCATCACGAACTGACCATGTAATAATTTGCCCCATACCCTTCATTTTATTGAAGCGTTGAAAATTGAGTAAAATTGCAAATGTTGCATAAAGCTGAACTCCTTCAGTGAAGGCTCCAAAGACGGCAAGAGTTTTTGCAATTCCAGCTTTTGTCTCAACACCAAATTTGTGCATATAGTCGTATTTGTCTCTCATTTCTTTATAGTGAAGAAATTCCTCATAAATTCCTTCAGGCATTCCAAGTGTATCAATTAAGTGAGAATAAGCCGCAATGTGAATTGTTTCCATATTTGAAAATGCGGAAAGCATCATTTTGATTTCCGTTGGAGCAAATACCTGTGAATATTTTGTCATATAACAGTTATTTACCTCAATATCAGCTTGAGTGAAGAACCTAAAAAGTTGAGTGCAAAGGTTTTTTTCGGACGGCGTTAAGCGAGACTTCCAGTCACGAATGTCATCTGCCATGGGAACTTCTTCCGGAAGCCAGTGAATTCGTTGTTGTTGTTGCCAAGCATCGTAAGCCCAAGGGTAAGAAAACGGTTTATATGCAACCGAATGCGAAAGAAGTGACATATTGTGAATGATAAACTATTCCTAGCATTAAGGAAGCAGTTTTTGAAAATTCAAGGGAAATTAATTAGAGGTTAACCAATATTATTCTCTGCTCGTCGCTTAATGGCAAGGTGTCGCAAACTGTTGCCAGTTCGTAAATGTGGCGATGAACTTTTTGCACTGTCATTGCAACTGCTTTCTCCACTGTGATGGTAAAATTAGGAACGCTGTGTAGTGGAATCCGGACATGTGTATGGTCGTTATCTGGCTTTGAGTAATTGTCTGACATAATACTAGAAAAGACATTTAAGTTGGCATACACATCTGCAAAATTCTTCTTATCATCATGCAATAAAAGACACTTATTATTCATATCAATAAATGGTATTACATATTGCTTCAAAAAAGCCAAATCGCTGTCAGTTAATTCTTGTATAAAATTTACTGTTTTTATCGACAAAGCCTTTCCAGATTCAATATGAATAATACACTTTTCAATCAATTTTTTAATTTCTACTCTGCGTTCAGCTTGGTGAGAATCCACAAGTTTATATAGCTGTTGAAAGTTGTCATCGGTTACTTCAAGGTTATTCGCTTCTATATCTGGGTGTATTTGTGCATAAGATGATAATATTGCATCTTTGGTATCTTTTGAAAATGCGTGATAATTGGAGTATTGCAGAAGTTGTGGATAGAAAGATGTAATGAAAAATTCTCTCTCATCACGAGGCAATGCGATTACCTGTGGCAAAATATCATAAAGTGCAAGTTTTAACTCTTTTTCTTTGTTTAACTTTGCAATTTTCCATTCCGTGATATTATTTGATACTTTGGATGCCAAACCACATACGCTTTTTATTATTATTCCAAATGCGATAAGTTCTGATGACATTTTTTCCTAAAACATTCCGCCATTTACATGCAAAGTCGTCCCTGTAATATAAGAAGCTTCGTTGGATGCTAAAAATGCCACTGCGTTTGCGATATCCTGCGGGCTACCAAACCTTCCAAGGGCAATTTGTTCCTTCATTTTTTCAGCGTGAGCTTCGGACAATGAATGTGTCATTGGTGTTTGGATAAACCCCGGAGCAACACAATTCACTGTAATTCCGCGGGAACCGACTTCGTTTGAAAGAGACTTTGCCATACCTGTCAACCCTGCTTTTGAAGCAACATAATTCGCCTGCCCTTTATTTCCAGTGAATGCAACAACGGACGAAATGAAAATAATTCTGCCAGAGCGTTGTTTTATCATTTTTCTAACAACTGCTTTGGAAAAAATAAATGCCGATTTCAAGTTCACATTAATAACATCATCCCATTCAGATTCTTTCATTGTCATAAGGAGGTTATCCTTCGTAATTCCCGCATTACAAACTAAAATATCAATTCCACCAAGGGTTTCTTCGGTAAATTTCACAAGTTCTTCAATTTCTGAAGCGTTTCCAATATTACATTTTTTCGCTAAAATTCCAAGAGCCTCAATTTCCGCAAGCTTGATATCATTTGTTCCTGAAGCAACACATTTTGCACCAAGGCTATGAAATTTTGTAAGAATTTCGGCACCAATACCACTTGTTGCACCTGTAATTAAAGATCTTTTTTCAGAAAGAGACAGCATATATTAACACTTTGTTATAAAATAAATATATTATAAGCATTTTAAGTGTGTCAAGAAGTTTTTGATGAACCGGTGATATTTTTAGCACCATTAGCTTGACTAACTAATATTTCAAATATATCGTACTTGGCAATCAATTCTATTGATATTTATTTTGTCAATACCCTAGAACAACTTTCACTTGACATATAAAACACACAAATAATGCTGGGGATATATGTTTTTTACCGAAAATGGCTATTGCAAAAAGTTATAAAATTCACAAACATTCATTTGATGTCATCGTTGTTGGAGCTGGTGGTGCTGGTCTTAGAGCAACATTTGGAATGGCAGAAAAAGGCATAAATGTTGCCTGCATTTCAAAAGTTTTTCCAACTCGTTCACACACCGTTGCCGCACAAGGTGGAATTTCGGCTGCTCTTGGAAATATGGGTGAAGATGACTGGCGTTGGCACGCTTTTGACACAATAAAAGGCTCCGATTGGCTTGGTGACCAAGACGCAATTGAATATATGTGTAAAACTGCACCACAGGCAGTTGTTGAACTCGAACATTATGGAGTTCCATTTTCACGAAACGAAAAAGGTGAAATTTATCAACGCCCATTTGGTGGAATGACTACTGAATATGGCGAAGGAAAGCCAGCTCAAAGAACTTGTGCCGCTGCGGATCGTACTGGACACGCAATTTTACACACACTTTACCAACAATCTCTTAAACATAATGCAAAGTTTTTCATTGAATACTTCACAACAGATTTAATATTTAACGATGCAAAGGAGTGCGTTGGTTGCCTTGCTTGGGATTTAGCAAGCGGCGAACTTCACATTTTTGAAGCAAAAATTGTTGTTCTTGCAACGGGTGGTTACGGAAGAGCATACTCTTCTTGCACATCTGCTCACACTTGTACTGGGGACGGTGGCGGAATGTTTGCACGCCACGGCTTTCAAATGCAGGATATGGAGTTCGTACAATTTCACCCAACAGGAATTTACGGTTCAGGTTGTTTAATTACAGAAGGTGCAAGAGGCGAAGGCGGATATTTAATCAATGCCAATGGCGAAAGATTTATGGAAAAATATGCTCCAAAAGTCAAAGATTTAGCATCGCGTGATGTCGTTTCCCGTGCAATTACAGTCGAAATTAATGAAGGTCGTGGTTGTGGTGACAAAAAAGATCACGTCCACCTCGTACTTCATCATATTGATTCCAAAACATTAGCAGAACGCCTTCCAGGAATTACAGAATCGGCAAAAATCTTTGCTGGTGTTGATATTACAAAAGAACCAATCCCAATTCTACCAACAGTCCATTACAATATGGGCGGAATTCCAACGAATTTACACGGTGAAGTTGTTCAAATAAAAGACGGAAAACTTGAAGCAGTAAAAGGATTGATGGCAATCGGTGAAGCTGCCTGCGTTTCAGTACACGGTGCAAATCGTTTGGGTTCAAATTCATTGCTTGACCTCGTAGTTTTTGGTCGTGCTGCTGCAATTCGTGCTGGTGAAATCCTCAAAAATGACACACGCTCCGTTGATCATATTCCACAAAATAAAATTGACGAAGCTATTGCAAGATTTGACTCAATCCGCAAAGCAGACGGCAAATACACCGTCGCTGAAATCCGCAAAGCGATGCAAGAAATCATGCAAAAACACGCCGCTGTTTTCAGAACAAACGATTCCCTTGAAATTGGTATCAAAAAAATGGAAGATGTATTTAAAATGTTTGATGATGTCTCCGTTCGTGACCGTTCGCTTATCTGGAATACGGATCTTGTCGAAGCATTTGAACTTCACAACCTTTTATACCAAGCAATTGCAACGATTAAAGGGGCTTTAAATCGCAAGGAATCTCGTGGGGCACAAGCTCGTGATGACTTCCAAGACCGCGACGACATAAACTGGATGAAACACACAATGATTGCAATTCAAAAAGATGCTTCACACGAATTTGCTTACCGCGATGTCGTTTTAACCCCACTAACCGACCAAATGCACGCCGTTCCACCAAAGAAAAGGGTTTATTAGGTTTGAACTGGAAGGTTTACGGTATTTATATTTACGAGTGCAATGCATTCGTAAATTTGATGATAAGTTTTATGATATATTATATTTTAACCTCAAAACTCTCATTCTTATATTCCATCGCAAGAATGCGGTAGTTATCCGCCGAGGTTTTGATGTAATCAATTTCTTCTTGTGTGAGCATTCTAAAGAATTTTGCTGGTACTCCCGCCCATAGTTCGCCAGTTTTCACAACTTTTTTTGGCGAAAGAACTGAACCAGCAGCAAGCATTCCGTGTTTTTCAACTCGCGAAAGATCCATCATGATCGAACCCATGCCAATAAAAGCCTCATCCTCAACCGTTGCCGCGTGGATTATACAATTATGACCAATGGTTACATTTTTCCCGATTGTTGTGTTTGCGGGTGTGTCCCCAGTTTTATTTTGTGCGTGGTTGGCTCTTGTCCCATGAATGACCGTTCCATCTTGGATATTGCTATTTTCACCAACTTCAATCGTGGCGATGTCACCCCTTAAAGTGCAGCCGTACCAAATTCCAACATTGGCACCGATAATCACACTTCCAGAAATAACAGCATTTTGTGCAATAAACGCCGAACCATCAATCGTTGGCTTGTTGTTTTTATAGGAAATAATCATAGCTTATAGAAAGATACATTGTATCAATTTCTTATAATTAAAAAATCAAGTTAAAAAAGCATTGCCAAGAGAACTAAAATAAAAAAATAGTTTGTTATCGTGTTATAGTACAGTAGAACAAACTATTTTTTTTTATTTCCAGTTTTTAATCGATTGTTGCAATCGAAATTTACCGCACAATAAAAATTGCTTCAACTTCAACAGCGACATTTTTTGGTAGTGAGGCAACTCCAACAGCTGCTCTTGCGTGAATTCCAACGTCTCCAAAAATGTTCACGATTAAATCTGAAGCACCATTTGCAACGATTGAGTGATCCTCAAATTCAGGAATAGCATTGACAAAAATTCCAAGTTTTACACACGATTCAATCGAGTCAAGATCGCTTGAAAGGATAGCAGAAAGTTGCGATAAAATGTTAATCGCACAAAGTTCTGCTGCTTTTACGGCATCTTGTATTGAAATTTCCTTTCCAACCTTTCCAATATATTTCAACTGACCGTTTTCCAAAGGCAACTGCCCTGAAATATAAATTCTATTTCCAACTTTTCTAGCTCCAACATAATTTGCAATTGGTTTTGACGCCTGTGGAATTACAATTCCTAATTCTTTAATTCTTTCGTTGACGGACATATATTTGTAAAAATAATAAAAATTCTAACAAGGCACAACTTATAATAAGTCAAGATTTTTTAGTGTTATCAATTCCTTGCTACGCCTTCACCATTTGGCGTAAATCAAGTTTTTTGAGGAGTTCTAAATCTGTATTAGCATCGTTATTTGGTGTTGTCAGAAGTTTTTCACCATAAAAAATTGAATTTGCACCAGCCATAAAACACATTGCTTGCATTTCTTCGCTCATATTGAATCGCCCCGCTGAAAGACGAACAAACGCCTTTGGAAACATTATTCGAGTAATTGCCACAAGGCGGATATATTCAAATGGGTCAACATCTTTTGCGTGCTCAAGTGGTGTTCCTTTTGCTTTCACAAGCATATTAATTGGAATGGAGTCTGGTTGTCGTTTGAGTTTTGAAAGAGTTACGAGCATTTTAAGGCGATCTTCAAAGGTTTCACCCATTCCAACAATTCCACCGCAACAAATATTAATTCCTGCATCGGCGACGTAATCCAGCGTTTCAAGGCGTTCACTGTAAGGGCGAGTTGTTATAATTTTATCATAAAATTCCTCTGACGTATCTAAGTTGTGATTGTAATAATCTAGCCCTGCATTTTTCATTGAAATTGCTTGCTCCTTCGTAATAGTGCCAAATGTCGCACATGTTTCAATTCCTAGATCCTTCACCGCAGAAATTATTTCACACATTTTGTCGGTATCATTTGCGTGAAGACGACGCCAAGCCGCACCCATACAAAACCTTGTTGCTCCAGCATTTTTTGCTTCAATGGCGTGCTGAAGAATTTCTTCTTTCACCATAAGCGGTTGCTTTTCAAGACCAGTATTGTGATGTGCAGACTGTGGGCAATACTTACAATCTTCAGGGCATGAGCCAGTTTTTATCGAACATAATGTCGCAATTTCAACTTCATTTGGATTATGATTTTCACAATGTACTTGCCTTGCTTGAAATATTACATCAAAAAGAGGTTTTTTTGAAAGTTCAACCGCTTGTTCTAAATTCCATTGCATATTGCCTTATTGAATATTACTTATGAAGTGTAATTTTTACAGTGATGGTTTTGAGTAGTCAAGAGTTTTATTCTTGACAATTGCTTGACAATTGGAATGGCGTAAATATTTTTATTTACTATAGTAGTTATTTTTATGAAGCACGAATATTGTTACTTTAAGTCGTATTTGCCTAAGGAAATTTGTCAACAAATTCTTGGTGATGCTTCAGATTTGGAAGTGCATACGGCAAAAGTTGGCGATAATGTTAACATGGTTCAAGACGACGCCATTCGAAAGTCACGTACACAATTTCTTCAAAATACCAATTCAAAATTTAATCATCTTTTTGATGCAATTTGGAAAACGGGAATGCGAGCAAACCTTGATTTCTGGAATTTTCATATAACAAAGCTCGATTTTATTCAACTTGCTGAATATGATTCGGCATATCTTGGAGAATACAAAGTTCATCAGGATGTGATTTGGAAAAGTACAAATGATTTTCATCGCAAACTTTCGTGCATAGTTCAGCTTTCTGACCCAACAACCTATGAAGGAGGTAATCTTGAAATCGTTGAACCCGGAATGATTCCACTTCCTCAAAATGAAATAAGAGAACAGGGCACGATAATATTTTTTCCACCAATGTTCCACCACAAGGCGAATCCCGTCACAAAAGGTATAAGACATAGCCTTGCAGCTTGGTTTGAAGGACCACATTGGAGGTAACTTTTTCAATGACTATTGTTAAATCTTTGCTTTTTCGCCTAATTTTCGAACAAAATCCATTGGCACCGTGAAAGAGCCTATTTCAACTATAAATCCGTTTATTATAATTGAAATCTTTGTTTCTCCGTGACTAAATTTTTTTATTTCCAGCAAATGATTAATGTCATCGCTATAAACTTCCATTTTGCGTGAGTGTAAAATTGATATATCAACGGTATCAGATTTTTTCTGGGATTGAATTTGCCCTTGCATTTGATTATTATTTTGTGTCTCAAACTTTGCATTGCTAATTATTCTTGGAATATCGGCTTTTTTCTCAGAATTTTTCTGCCAGAATTTTTTTGGTGCACTACCATTAAATTCTTGAATTTTGCGATCATCTTCAATTGAAGAAATATCGTTGACGATTAATCTTGCATTTCCTGACTCATTTTTTGAGGCAGAAACATTCATAACCACAACCTTTCCAACTTCTATAATATCACGATTTTTTTCTATAATATCATCTTTAAAAATTGCAACTTCAAACACACCTGTGAGATCGGAAATATGCAAAAAGGCAAAACGCCCTCGAATTCCACTTCTTTGCTTTAAAATGCTAATCACACCTGCCATTTTCACATAAATTTCACTTTCGTCGTTAAGCAACATTTCATTCACCTGCATAAATGATTTTATGTCATACTTTTCAATTTTATTGCTGAAGTTTGTAAGTGGATGGGACGATAAATAGAATCCAAACGCTTCAAATTCAGCCAAAAGTGCTTCATTTGGTGAAAATTTTTCCGCTCGTTTCAATGTTGGGTGAGTTTTAATTTCAGCGTCTCCAAAAAGAGAAAACTGCGAATCGTCACCCTTATTTTTTTCAGAAACTGAAAGAATTGATTGAATGTTTTGTAAAATTTCGTTTGTATTAGGGTGAAGATCTAAGAATCCTCCCGCCTTTGCCAAACCTTCGACAACCTTTTTATTCGCAAATTTTGAACCAAGACGCTCGACAAAATCAAAGACATTTGTAAAGTTACCATTCTTTCTTTCTTGTTCAATTTGGAAAGTCGCCATTTCACCAACACCTTTGATAGCCGAAAGTGCGTATTCAATTTTGCCTTCAACGATTTTGAAAAATGTGCTAGATGTATTAACATTTGGCGTGATAAACTTAATACCGGATTGCCTCGCCTCCGCAATAAAGATGTTCAAGTTATCCGTATTTCCAATATCAAGATTTAGGAGTGAAGTATAAAATTCCAACGGATAATGAGCCTTTAAATACGCCGTGTGAAATGAAATAACTGAATACGCAGCAGCGTGTGCTTTGTTAAATCCATAACCTGCAAATTTTTCAACAAGGGCAAAAATCTCCCCTGCTTTTTTTGTTTGAACTGAATTTTTTTTTGCTCCTTCGATAAATTGAAGTTTCTGCCTTTCCATTTCATCTTTGTCTTTTTTTCCCATAGCACGACGCAACATATCAGCCTCGCTGAAGCTGTACCCCGCAAAAACTTGTGCAATTTTAATAACCTGTTCTTGATAAATTATAATTCCATAAGTCCCCTTCAGAACATTTTCAAATAATGGGTGCGGATAATCAATTTTCTCCTTACCAATTTTCCGCAAAATAAACGATGGAAGATTTTCCATTGGACCAGGTCTATTCAGTGATGTCAACGCAATTATATCATCAATTGTATCAATCTTCATTTGCTTCATTGCATCGCGTGGAATTGCGGCATCGAGTTGGAAAACTCCTTTTGTTAAGCCATTTTGGAGTAGTTCAAATGTTTTTGGGTCATCAAGTGGAATTTTATTAAGCGTGATTTCAACTCCGTGATTTTCCTTAATCAAAATGCACGCTTTTTTTATAACTGTTAAAGTTTTTAAACCAAGGAAATCGAATTTCACAAGCCCAGCCATTTCCGCCATTTTCATTGAATATCCAACGGCTGGAAGTTCTTGATCGTGCGATTTTACCAATGGAACAGATTTTCTCAAGTCCTCATTGCTTATAATAATTCCCGCAGCGTGCGTTGAAGTATGGCGAACCAATCCTTCCAAATTCATTCCAATATCAAGTAAATTAGCAATGATATCATCGCTAGCTTTTTGCTCTTGAAGATCTTTATCCATTTCAATTGCTTGCGAAAGTGTGACTGGTGCAACGGGATTAAATGGAACCATTTTGCAGATTCTATCAACGACAACATAAGGAACTTGAAGCACTCGCCCAACATCTTTTAAAACGGCACGTGCTTGAAGTCTTCCAAATGTTACAATTGCGGCAACTTTTTCGCTTCCGTACTTAGCTTGAACATAATCAATAACTTTATGACGCTCTTCCTGACAAAAATCGACATCAAAATCGGGCATCGATACCCTTTCAGGATCAAGAAATCGTTCAAAAAATAAACCGTAACGAAGCGGATCAAGATCAGTTATATAAAGTGAATATGCAACAAGACTACCAACTCCAGAACCTCTTCCAGGACCAACAGCAATGCCATTCGCCTTACTCCATTTTATAAAATCTGAGACTATTAGGAAGTAACCATCAAATCCCATTTTGGAAATAATACCAATCTCGTATTCAAGTCTGTTTGTATAGTCTTCTTTTGTGAAGCCTTTTGTCATTCCAATGTCGGAAAGTCTTTTTTCAAGCCCTTCCCTTGCCTGAGTTTGAAGCTCGAATGCTTCATTGTCGGCGAATTTTGGCATCATTGGTGCACATGGTTTTGGATAATAATCGCACTTTGCCGCAATGAAATTAGTGTGCTCAACTGCGTGTGGAATATCGTGGAAAAGTTTTGCAAATTTTTCTGATACTTTAAAATTGTGATTTGGTGTGAACATTTCACGATCCTCCTCCAAGGTGAACCTTCCAGTTTTTATGCACAGAAGGGCATCTTGTGATGGGAAAAATTCTTCACTTTCAAAATATGATGGATTTGTTGCAACAAGTGGAATTGTATTTTCACAAGCAAATTCAATTAATTTTGCTTCATTTTCAATTTCATTTGGTTCATTTGTGAAACGAGAAACTTCCGCAAAGATATCGCCTTTTTGGAAAATTCCTTTTGTGATTTTTAAAACATCAACAACTGGTGAAATAACAATAATTCCATTGTGATATTTTTCAAGAGTTTTCAATGGTAAAATTCCAGAACCATCAATTGCTTCATTTGAATTGGTGATTTGCAAAATATTTTCATAACCTTCTTGATTTTTTGCAAAAAGTGAAATTTCGCCCAATTCTCTTTCATTTCCCTTGTCACTTGTGTGAAATTTCATTGTTACGCCAATAATTGGCTTGATGTCATATTTTACACATTCATTTGCAAATTCAAGGGAGCCAAAAAGGTTGCCATCGTCACAAATTGCAAGGCTTTTTATGCCAAAATTCTTTGCAATTGCAACAGCAGATTTAATTTTAAGCGTGCTACTGCAAATTGAATATTCACTTTTTAATTTTAAATGTGTGTACATTTCTGTAAAAATTGATGTCGCATTTTTGTGTCACTGGAAGAAAGTAAAGTAAAGTTTTTTTTCTGCGATATTGAAAATTTTGTACAATTGAAAACCTTTTTGCGTCACTCCATTGTATGTTATTGAATAAATTAAATACATCAGCACTCTGTTCAACTTTTCCGCTGCGTTTTAAAAAATTTTTCTTTCTTTGAATTTTATTCGACTTAATAACAACAATGCTATCATACTTATGCGAAAGATTTTTTTCAAAAAGTAGCGGAACTTCAAAAAATGTTAATTTAATTTGCCCAGAGTGGGATTTCTTTCTTGCAAGGCGTTCAAATTCCAACATCAACTTGTGAAGTTCTGGATACAAAATCGCTTCCAGTTTTTTTAAATTTTCTGGCCGCTGTAAAAGAATTTTGAGTAATACTGGTTTGGAGAAGTTCTCAATTGCAAAAGTTTTTTTTATTTTTTCCAGAATTTCTTCTTTTTGATAGATTTGTTTAATTGCATTATCGCAATTGAAAACGGGAAATTTAGTTGCAAAGTTGTTAAGTAATGTTGATTTCCCAGAAGCAATTCCGCCCGTTATCGCAATTTTTTTCACAATTGTTTTATTTAAAAATATCATCAAATAACTTCCAAAGAAGCGTGCCATTTGAGGCTTTTACTAAAATGTTTTGATAAGCTTGTAGAAAATCACCATCAGTTTCAAGAAACACCTTCAACGATTCGTAATTTTCGAAGTATTTTGCTCCATCAATTTTAACGCTCGCAAAATGTTCGCCAACTAAAATATAGTCGCTCTCTTGTAAGTGTTCTGCAATTTCTTGGTGAAATCTTTCAGAATCTGTTCCAAGTTCACGCATATCACCAAGAATGCAAAGCTTTGAGCCAACAAATTTTTTGAAATTCTCTAGTGCATTTTTCATTGAAGAAGGTGATGCATTGTAGCTTTCATCAATAATTTTCACACTATTCCACAAAACAATATTTCCCCTTCCCTTCAATTGTGGAACAACGATGTATGAAATATCCTGCCCAATTACGCTTTCCATTAAAGCAATTGAAAGGCAAAACATTTGAACTTGAGCACTGGAATAAATTGCTGGCAGTGTGAACGGTTTATCTTTGTAAATAAATGCCGTATTACCATCTTCGTACAAAACTTCTGCCTCCTTGTTTAAAATATGAAACTGATTTTGAGAATATTTTTCAACAAGTTTCGCATCATTTTGGAATCTTTCAAAAAGTTCGTGCACAATAAAAAGTTCAAATTTACGATCGCCTTCCATTATTTCAAATTTTGCTTCAAGAACGCCATCAAGTCCATTTTGAAAATTTCCAGCATGATTTTCCTTCGAATTTGTGATTATTCTAAAATCACACGGAGCAATTTCCACAAGTTCTTTAATTTCTCCAACATGGTTCATTCCCATTTCAAGAACAAGAAATCTTGCATCAATTGGGCAGTTGAGAATTGTAATTGGAACACCAATGTGGTTATTATAATTACCAAAATTTGCGTGCGTTTTTCCGTAGAGACTTAGTGTATTGGCAATTATTTCCTTTGTTGTTGTCTTTCCAACTGAACCTGTTACGGCAATGGTTTTAATCCCCGTTAATAGCAACATTTTAAACCTTTCCCGTGCAAGATCTTGAATGAAGATAAGGGTGTCTGAAACAATTAGATTGAATTTCTTTTCGTCAAAAATTGAAAAATCACTTGGAAATTCTTCCAGTTGAACATTGATAATGTCATCAATGTTATTAATTTCGCTTTGCGATACAACACAAATTGCTCCATTTAAAATTGCGTTACTGATAAACTCAACACCAGATCTATCACCCGTTTCAAGGGCGATGAAAATCGAGTTTTCTTTGCAATTTCGACTGTCGAACTTAAAGTTTTTAGCAATGTTTTTTGAGTTTTTATGAAAGCTAAATTGAAGGAAGTTTTGCATTGTTAAGATTATCTAGGTTAATATCCATTGAATCAAGTTTGTATTCCTGCGTTTGAATTTTCACTGTTTCAATTTTTTGCGGAGTTGATTTTTCTGGAATTTTTAACTCTGGAACGGAAAGATCAACTTTTGGATAGCCAGCGGAATTATCGATTGTTTTTTCAACTTTTGTATCCTGTTTTTCTATCACCTTGTCGACCACCTTTTCCGATAACTTTTCCGTCGACACTTCTGTCACTTTTTCTGTAGATTTTTCTACCTTTCTCTCAATTTGTTTTTCAACTTTTTTTTCTTTGTGAATAAACGGTAATTCAGAAAGTTTATCTTTCAAGGCATCGATAACACCACGCCCCGTGTCTTCTTGCTCATCACTATTCTCGTTAATTTTAGCTTTAGCTTCAGCCGCAATTTCATCTGAGGTTTCAATTTTTTTTGCTTCAGATTGCTGTCTTAACCGTTCGGCAATAGGTTTTGAAATATCTTTAGAAGATGTGGTTTTTTTTGCATTTTGTTTAGCGTGTAAAATGTGTGCTTCTTTTTCCTCTTTAGTGGGCGTTTTAAGGCGTTCAAGATATTCATTATACTGAAACTCCATTTCGCGTTCGTCAATTGTTTGGTATTTTTTTGTTTTTTGTAAAATATCGCGTGCAACGGAGCGAATTTCAGTCTGAACGAGCTTTGATTCGTCTTGCAATGGGATTGATTCTGGATTATCGCAATCAATATATTTCAAAATGACTTCAGTCAGAAATGGTTCGACATTCTTCTGAAGAAATATCTCCCTGTTAGTACCATCATCTTTCGTTTTTTGAGCAATATAAATATCAATATGTTGCATATATTCGCTGTAAGGGCGGTACTGCAACCGCTTTGGGCAAGAGCCAAAAAAATAAGCATTATTGTGAATGGCATCAGCATAGCCTGTTAAGTACGCACGCATTTGGCTTGAAGAATGGTCTTCAATGTATTGTTCGAATGTCATTGCATTAGCCGTTTGCCAGTATGATTGATTAGATAATATCAAACATATAAAGCAAAATAGCTTTCTGAATATGGAGTCTGTTTTCTGCTTCATCAAATACTATAGAATTTTTGCCGTCAATAATTTCATTTGTAATTTCTTCACCCCTGTGTGCTGGAAGACAGTGTGAAAATAAATAGTTTTCCTTTGCATATGATGCAAGTTCTGTGTTTACTTGGTATGGTAAAAATTTTGTTAAATCTTTGGAACCATCGCCCATTGAAACCCAAGTATCGGTAACAATAATATCCGTATTTTGAACTGCAATTTTTGGATCTTTTTCAAAAACAATCTTTTTATTGAATTTTTGTGCTTCACTCACTTGTTCTTTCTGTTTTATTGTAATTTCAGGGCTGGAAATCACAAAAGCAAAGCCAAGCTTTTCCGCAAGTTCAATATAAGAGTTTGTTACATTGTTGAAGTCTCCAACCCATGTAATTTTCAATTTTTCAAGAATTTTTCCGTGCTCTTGAAATGTCATTGCTGCGGCAAGAATTTGACACGGGTGACTT
This sequence comes from Rickettsia typhi, assembly GCA_945861725.1. Taxonomy (GTDB): domain Bacteria; phylum Pseudomonadota; class Alphaproteobacteria; order Rickettsiales; family Deianiraeaceae; genus CAJQOT01. The sequence continues at coordinate 69,792 of CAMAVJ010000002.1, read as the reverse complement.
TCATTCGTAAGTGCATTCGCGACTGGTATGCTTGAATTTTGTGCAAGTTCAAGAAGTTTGTCTTCTCCATGGCATCGTAGCATAATGGCATCAACAAAACGGGACATAACTTTAGCGGTATCAGAAATTGATTCCCCGTGACCAATCTGCATATCATTCGCGTTCAAAACCATTGTCGTTCCGCCGAGCTGACGCATAGCAAGATCAAACGAAATTCGTGTACGAGTTGACGGCTTTTCAAATATCATCGCAAGAACTTTCCCCGAAAGGCTTTCGGAAAATTGCGGTCTTCCAATTTTCATTGCATACTTTTCATTTATTGCAACTTGAATAATTTTTTTTATTTCCTCAACAGAAAGTTGGTTTATACTTAAGAAATGTTTCATATTTGTTGGTGATTATTTCTAAAAAAGCCCTTGAAGTATTCTAAACCCGACCAAATTGTCAAAATTGTTGAAATAATAAGAAGAATAAAGGTGATTTGTGTGACATACAACGGCACAAATGCCAAAACAACTGTCCAATTTAACAGTGCCAAAGCCCAAGGAGTATACATTCCAATTGCAAAGCCGCAGGTTGTCATCTGAAAGCCTGTTTTCCACTTACCAAGGCGACTCGCCGGAATTTTAATGTTTTCCGCAGCAAGAACTTCTCGAAGACCAGAAACGGCAAATTCACGAAATAAAATTGCAAATGAAAAAAATAAATGAACAGATCCAGCGTGGGTTGCTATCATAAAGATCGCTAAAACAAGGGCTTTATCCGCAATAATATCAAAACATTTTCCAAAATTGGTGATTTTATTATACTTCCTTGCAAGTTTACCATCAAGATAATCTGAAATCGCCGCCAAAATATACAGTGGTAATATAACCGAAAATGATTTAACACCAAAGGCAATATAAAGAAGTACAATCACAATTGAAGCCACAAGACGAAAAACCGTAAAGAAATTGGGCGAAAAAATCCGCAACATTGTTAGTAACATAAATATTCTATACACACTTATTTTACACCATAAGAAAAATCAAGAAAAAAATTTATCTTGTAATTATTACCAAACAATAAAAAGCTAACTTCTTAAGAAGACGCTTAATTGTGATTTGTTAGTAGGAAAATATTGGTGGTGAAAATAAATTAATTGACTTTTGAATATTTTAACCAAAGAATGCCCTTTTTAAGGATAAAAATATTTTGAAAATCATGAAAATTACACTAGCAATAGACCTCATGGGCGGCGATAAGGCACCAAAATCAACAATTGAAGGCATTAAAATCGCTCTTGAACACAATTTAGAAGTGTATTTCACTTGCTTTGGTTCAAAATCAGTAATTAAAAAAGCAAAAAAAACGCTAAAACACCGCTGTGAATTCTTTGAATCCACAGATGATATTACATCCGAAGACAAAGTTTCCATTGCAGTTCGCAAAAAAGAATCTTCAATGTCCCTTGCAATTAAAGCAACACAAGAAAAAAGAACACACGCAACGGTATCTTCTGGAAACACCGGTGCTTTAATGAGCCTCTCCAAGCTTTACTATCGCACAATTGAAGAAATCACACGACCAGCAATTTGCACAGTCATACCAACGATGCAATCAATTTCCGCCTTGCTTGATATGGGAGCCAATACCGAATGTTCACCACAAAACTTTCTTGAATTTGGAATAATGGGTTCAGCATTTTTGAAATCCGCATTTAAAATTGAAAACCCAACTGTTGGAATTTTAAACATCGGCACCGAAGAATATAAGGGTACGGCACTTGTTCAAGAAGCTTACACACTTTTTAAAAATTCGCCTTTAGCAAAAAACTTCACTGGCTTTATCGAAGGCGACACCCTTCACCACGGAAAAACAAATGTCATTGTAACGGACGGATTCACTGGTAATGTTGTCTTGAAAACAATGGAAGGTTCTGGAAAGACTATGAAATTTTTTATGAAGAAATACCTCATGGGTTCAATTTTAGGAAAAATCGCAGTTGCAATCGCATTTCCATGTTTTAAGAAAATTCATAAAAAAATTGATCCAAACAATTACAACGGAGCAATGTTCTTGGGATTAAATGGGATCACGGTAAAAAGCCACGGTTCAAGTAACGCAAAAGGTTTTGCAAACGCAATAAAAGTTGCTTACAACTTGGTTGAATCTGGCATCAACGAACAGTTAACAAGCGAAATTCGCACAATTCACGAAGAACACGATACCAGTTCCAAAGTAGCAAATGAAGTAACTACTTTAAATGTAAATGAACAATAGCGAAGAATTTAAAAAACCACGCGGAACGCAGGATATCTTTCTTGCGGAGTGGAATAAATTTGAGAAAATCATAAATGTCGCCTCAAAAATTGGGAAAACTCACAATTTTAACACAATTCGAACGCCAACATTTGAAAATTCATCACTTTTTGAAAGAAATATTGGCGAAACATCTGATGCCGTTTCCAAAGAACTCTATCGCTTTGAGGATATGGGTGGAAGAGATCTCGCACTTCGCCCTGAATTCACAGCTGGTGTTGTGCGTGCATTTTTAGAAAATCACGAATTAAATTCATATCCCGCCCCACTTCGACTTTTCTCATGGGGGCAAATCTTCCGCTACGACCGCCCAAAAAAGGGCAGATATCGCGAATTTCACCAAATAAACTTCGAATGTTTTAACGAAAATTCAGATATAATTGCCTTCGTTGTTGCAATTGAAATCCTCCGCAATCTTGGTGTTCTTGGAAAAACAAAACTTCTGGTGAATTACCTTGGAGATGCAAAAATTCCATACACATTATCCGTTAAGGAATATTTTTTACAACACTTTGAGCAACTTTCTGATACAAGTAAGGTTCGACTTGAAAAAAACCCTCTACGAATTCTTGATAGCAAGGAATCACAAGACATTCCCCTTCTTAAAAATGTACCAAAAATTTCAGATTTTCATTCAAGTGATGATAAATCTCACATTGAAGCGATTGTAAATTTCCTCAATTCGGTTGAAGACCTACAGTTTGAAATCGATGAAACACTTGTTCGCGGACTAGACTACTACACTGGCGTTATTTTCGAATTCATCGCACCAATTGCCGAAAATGGCGAAAATTTAGCAGTTCTTGGCGGCGGAAGATATGATAACCTCGTTTCGCAAATGGGCGGAAGGAAAACAAATTCAATTGGCTTTGGTGGCGGAATTGAAAGACTAATGCTACTTCTTGATGAACAAAACCCACATCAAAACATTTTCATTCTTACAGCAGAAAAATTTAATGTTTTCCCGTTAATTGCACAACTTAAAGGTGAATATTCATATGCCTCATTTCAAGAAATTCCAGTTGAGCGTAATAAAATTGGAAAAACTCTTCAAAAACTTTCGCTAATTCCAAACTCTTTTGCAATCGTAATTGGCGAACGCGAAACCGCACAAGGCAGTGTAATTTTAAAAGATTTAACAAAGAATGAAGAAGTTGGAACAATTCAAATTTAAACTTTTTATTGCTTTTTAATAATCAGCCTTTATATCTCTTCGAACAACAGAAAGTTATGCTTACAACAAAAAATTCATTTTTAAAACGAAGATACTTTAAAGCATTGATATTTCAAGGTTTTTCAATGTTTTCCGCTATATTTTGTTTTTTTATTTTAGCAATATTCATCGTTTCTATTACAAAAAACGCAATTTTACCATTGCGATCCGTCGAAATTCATTATTCAAAAAATCTTGAATTGTTCATAAAAAACAATCTTGAACATAATAAAATTGAAAATTTCATTCCAAAATCGATAAAATATCAGTCAAGAAATTCAAATGACTTCTGGACGCCAGTCAAATACGACTTCAAAAAATATTTCCTAACTAAAGACTCTCAAAACACTGAAATGTTAAAAGATTACCAAAAACTGAAACTATATGCCGTTGAAAATCATCTAATAAAAACCGGCTTCAATTGGAATTTTTTCAAGAACAATAATTCAATTTATCCAGAAATTTCTGGAATCAAAGGTGCGACAATTGGCTCAATTTATGTCATCCTCATATTCATCGCACTAACGATCCCCGCTGGAATTTTAGTCGGTCTTTATATATCAGAATTTTTACAAAATGGCAAAGTTCAGTCGATTTTAAAGGTCAACATTCAAAATTTAGCATCAATTCCATCGATTATATACGGAATTATCGTCTTAAACATCTTCGTAAATATTTTTGAATTCAACAGGGGATCGGCTCTCGTTGGAGGAATCGCCCTCTCGCTTTTAATCCTTCCCATGATTATTATGATAACATATAATGCAGCGGCAATGGTTCCCCAAGGATACAAAGACTCCGCACTATCATTAGGTCTTAGCAACGTTCAAGCAACAATGATAGTCACACTTCCACTTTCAATGCCACGAATTATCACGGGAATTTTACTTTCAATCGCAAGAGCCGCCGGCGAAACTGCACCACTAATTATTCTTGGAATGGCATTTTTCTCTAGCACAACACCAACATCACTCGTTAATCAGGCAACAACAACTCTCCCATTGCAAATTTTCCTTTGGACGAGCGACCCACAAGAAGCCTTTATCGAATACGCTTCAGCAGGAATTATGGTATTTATTATTTTTTTGACATCAATCAATTTCGTCGTGCATTTAATACGCAATAAATTGCAAAGAATCTAGTATTTGAATTTTTCGATCTCCTTTTTGGCATTGGAAAATATGTCGCTCACAGAAATTTGCCCTGAATAATTTGAAAAAATCTTTGTCCCATATGCGTTTCCAGCATTTTCTAAAATTAACTGATGAACGGATGAATCGTGTATCGGAATCGCATTTTTGTATTCAAAATGATGCGATTGAAATATTTTTATGTCAAAAAAGCTCTCAAACCATAAATCCACTACTTTTGTACTGGAATTTTTGTAAAAAATTGAGTACGAATGCATTTTATCACACTTTTCCGCAAATGCTGAAGAATTAAACAGCACGCCTAAAATCCCAGATTTGGCATTAGAAAGACAGCCAATTCCTTCAAATTTGATTGGCTTTGAGGTAAAAATCGTTGCTACTGAAATTGTTTGATAGCGGATTTTGTCACAAATTTTATAAATATTTTGCGGAATTCCTTCAACTTGTGGGACGCAATACGCAGGAATTGTGATAAAATTCATGCAATTTTCATCAATCTTGGTAATTTTATGGTTCAAAACAATATTTTCACGCAAATTTTCAAAAAGTGCATCAATAAGTGATTGAAAACCAGAAATTGGGCGAATAATTGGGCGAATAATTTGATTTTTTTGCCATTTTGCACGCAATTTCGCAAAAAACTTCCTTAAAATGAAATAAATTGCACGTTTTTCTGTAAAATATAGTGATTTCAATGCCGTTTCGTGCAATTCATCAACATCACACGCAAAAATTCCATTTACAATCGCCTGAATTTGCCTTTCAGCCGTTGTTTTTCCAAAATGATGACTGACAAAATCCTTAAGAGACGCATAATTTTTCTTTCTTTTTTTGAAAATATGGGTCAAAACCTCCAAAAATTGTTTAAAATTTGGTAAAATATGTATAACTTTGTCATTAATGAGCAAAAATCGCCCAGTTTTTTTCGCAGTTAGAAAATCAACAGAAAGTGTATGCAAAACATCGTCTAACTCTGATGAAAGCCTTACCAAATGAGGTCCGTGGTGGATTAATCCAGTAAAATCCTCAAGAACTTGTGTTGAAATCAAGCCTCCGCATTTCGACGAAGCTTCGTAAATAGTGAAATCAAGCCCTGCTTTTTTAGCAAAAAATCCAAGTGCAAGACCAGAAATTCCACCACCAATTATGTTGATTTTATTGATTTTCACCTATTTTTTCTAAAATTTGTGGTAAATTATTTAAATACTCTGCTTTTCACATTCAAGCATTGTTTTGGAATTTCGTGAAATCGAACAAACGCGAAAGCGAGATTCTACGGGTGGCATCGTAAATTTACCAGAAATTTCACCAGTAATATTAACGGAAGTTGGCGTGATTATATGCGAGAACTCAGGTAGGGATATCCTCATTTTTTTCGCAATGAGACGAATAATTTCATCATCATTTTTTGCTTCATTTGGGGACTCAACCGCTTTAAAAGTCGATTGCATTTTACCTTCATTATTGATGAAGTGGGCAAATTTTTCGGTGTAGGCTTCACTTGGAATGACGACATCGGCAAATTTTATTGCTTTATCGGCGTGCGTTCCTATGTAGACCACAAATGATTTGCGGATTTTTGCAAAATCAATATCATCCGAGCCAAGTAAAATCGTGAGGTTAATATCTCCTTTTTGGATTTTCTCGTAAATTTCGTCAATTCCGCCTTCGTTAATAAATGCAAAATCAAGCCCAGCAACCGCAGATGCTGTTTCGTGAAGTAAATTAAAAGCATTTTTTCCCATTTTTTCACCAATTTCAAGGCAAATTTTATGAATAGCATAGCCATCTTTGCCAATGAGTGCCTTTCTACCTAATAAAATCGCTGATTTTCCCGTTTTGTAATCAAAAATTTCAGGATATTTTTCCGTAAGAACATCATTTAAGAGCGATTTATCATTGCCAATGTGTGTAAATTGATAATTTGCGTTGAATTTTTCACCAATAATAAAAACTTTGCAACCGTTTTTGACAGCACGCAAAATTCTTGCATTTAAAAGTGGTGCTTCTTGACGAACGTCAGAATTGACGATTAGTAGTGTCTTAAGGTTTCCAAATTCGGCAATTGGAGTATTAAGAATGTAGTTTTGGCGTTGATGTGTCAGGATTTTTGCCCCGTCTTCATTAATTTGTGTATAATTACTGTGTAAAATATTGAAAAGTTTTTTTAGTGCAAAAAGACTTTCAGCATCGGCAAATTTTCCAGCAAAAGCACACGATTTTTCACCAGAAAGTGAAATTTTTTCCGCGAGCAACGCCAAAGTATCTTCCCATGTTGATGGGACGAATTTCCCATTTTTTTTGATATAAGGTTTATCAATTCTTTGCACAGAAAGTCCGTCGCAAGAAAAACGAGAGCGATCCGATAACCATTCTTCATTGATTTCCTCATTTAGACGAGGTAAAATTCGCACAACTTTATTGCCTTTTGAATCAATTTGAATTGATGATCCAAGTGAGTCCATGACATCAATTGATGGCATTTTTGTTAACTCCCAAGAACGATATGTGAAAGCGTATGGTTTTGCGGTTAATGCTCCAACTGGGCAAAGGTCAATAATATTTCCAGAAAGTTCACTCGTGATATTTTTGTTCAAAAATGTTGCCACTTCAGTATCATTTCCGCGGTTAAATGAACCAATTTCTGAAGTTCCCGCAACTTCTTCCATAAAGCGAACGCAACGCATACAATGGATGCAACGCGTCATTGCGGTTTTAATTAGTGGACCCATAGATTTCTCCTCAACGGCACGCTTAGATTCATCAAATTTTGAAGAGCATGAACCATATTTTACAGATTGATCCTGTAAATCGCACTCGCCACCTTGGTCACAAATTGGGCAATCGAGTGGGTGATTTGCAAGTAAGAATTGCATAACATTTTTGCGTGCTTCAACGGTCATATTACTTTCCGTATTCACAATCATTCCCTCTGCAACATTTATAGCACAAGAAGCCTGTGGTTTTGGCGGACCAGGTTGAATTTCAACAAGGCACATTCTGCAATTTCCAGCAATTGACAAGCGATCGTGATAACAAAAGTGCGGAATTTCTACGGCGGCAATATCTCTGCAAGCCTGAAGAACGGTCAAACCTTTTTGAATTTGGTGATCCGTGCCATTAATGGTAACTTTTACAGTATCTTCAGACATCTTTTAGTTCAGTTAAATTACTGTCAATTTCGTTGAGTTTATGGTTAGCCAAAAATTGTTTGTCAAGTGGTATTAGATGGTAAGACTCCAAGTATCCACCAAAACCAATGGCATCAGGACTTTTAACCTCCTTAAAGAATTTTTGAAGATCCAAATTATTTTGCAATGATGCATTTTTAAAGTAAAGGAATAGTGGTCGAGAAATTTTGTACTGCCCTGTTGAAATAGAATACGAATTAGGGTTCACGCCATTAATTTTTACAGCATGAAGCTTTGTTTTGTTTTCCATGTAGTGAGAATATCCAAATATGCCAATTGAGCCCTTGCGAAGTGAAATTTTATGCACAATAAATGTATCATTTTCACCAGACTCAATAAATCTTCCGTCATTTCTAATTAAAGAACAGCCCTGCTCAAGTTTTTCCTTATATTTTTCCTTAAATTCTAACATTTTTGAACAATACTGAACAAGGGCGATTTGTGTGAATGAATCACGAGTGCCAGACGTTGAAGGCGGACCATATATTATTATTTCAAAATCCGGCAATTTTGGGTTAATTTGGCTCCATTTTTCGTAAGGATTTGTAACAATTTTTCCATCAATCACAACTTCCCTTGCAAACGCTTTGAAAATTTCACTATCAGTTAATGAATGAATTAACGCCGATTTTTCATTATTAGAATGCATTGCAAGAATTATTGCATCAATTCCAATTATAACTGGTGTATATGAAACACCGTTTTTCATACAATGAACTTGTTCCAGTTTTTTGATTGGACGCGATGCGTTCACAATATCGGGCGAATTCACACCATTTCCCATACAAAACGCGGAAAAACCCCCTCCAGTTCCAATGGATTCAACGATTGGTGTTTGAATATTTGTTTTATACGCAAATTCTTCAGCAAGAACCGTTGCAAATGGATATACTGTGGAAGATCCACTCATCAAAATTGCAGCATTTCCCTTAAAAGACAGCAAAACTGAACACAAAGTAAAAAATAAAAAATTTGTAACAAAAGATACGATTATCATTTTTTTATTTTTTTACAAATGTACCAATTAGATTTTCAAGATTGATAGCTGACTGAGTGTATATAATTTCCTTTCCATTTTCGAGATAATCATCACTTGCACCCGGAATTAAAGCAATATATTTTCCACCAAGAATTCCAGATGTCCTTACTGCGGCCATTGTATCATTTGGAATACTTACTTTGTCCGTAATTTCAATTACAACTTTAACATCGTAACTAATTGGATCGATGTCTAACGATTTCACAGAACCAACTTTATAACCAGAAATTGAAACATTTGAGCCAACCAAAATGCCATCGATATCGTTAAATCGTGCATAAAATTCCTTTGTACCACTTGCATTTACGGAATTCTTTTTCACAGAAAGTGCCATATACGAAGTAAATACCACAAAAATCATAATCGCCACAATAGCGATAAAAATTTCCGCAGCTCTCCCAAATTTAATTTTACCTTTTATTTTACCAAGCAGTGTATTGAACATATATTAAAATATCTTGACAAAAATTAAGACACAACTTTTTTAATTGCAAGATTTTTTTAAAAAAATGATAGAACAAATTGAACAACGCACTATTTCTTCAGAAAAGTTTTTGGGAATTAATATTGATCACATAGCAACAATCCGTAATGCAAGAGATGGCATATTCCCAAATCTTAACCGTGCAGTTGAAATTATCAATAATTGCAATGGTATTAAGCTTATAACAATCCATTTAAGAGAAGATCGCAGACACATTCGCGATGCAGATGTCGAAACTCTATGTAAAGAATCTCCTATAAAAATCAACCTTGAAATAGCATGCACAGAAGAAATGACGGAAATTGCTATCAAAAATAAACCATATTCCGTTTGTATCGTACCAGAAAAACGCGAAGAAATGACAACAGAATCCGGACTCGATGTTATAACTCACAAAGAAAAAATTACCAAATGCTCACAGAAGTTAAAAGATGCTGGAATTTTAGTATCACTTTTTCTTGATCCAGACAAAAATCACATCACAACTGCAAAGGAAATCGGCGTTGATATTATTGAAATTCACACAGGAAAATATGCAAACGCAAACGGTGTTTTCCAGTCCCAAGAACTCGAAAGGATCACCATAATTTCAAAAATGATTTCCAAACTCGAAATGCAATGCCACGCGGGACACGGTCTAAATTACAACAACATCACAAATCTTACAAAAATTAACGAAATTGAACTTTTTAATATTGGACACTTCCTTATTGGGGAATCAATTTATTGCGGACTTGAAAAAGCAGTGAATAGTATGTATCACATGATTAATGCTTAAGGCGTGTTGATTAATAAAGTAAATATTTTGCAAACTTAATAAAAATTGCAATCAAAACCTTACCAAAGAAGAAAATCATCGTAACAAGAATAATTCCCGAAATGCCAATAAAATAACCAATTCCAACAAGAATTCCATCCGTTAATACCACGCCAAGCGATATCACAAAAATTGAAATCGATGGAAGGTAGTTTGTCCCAGGAAATGGGATAAGTATCAATGTACACATTATCAGCATGAAAAATGCGTGGAATTTTGTCATTTGAGGATCAACTAGAAACCTTACCCTGCCACCTCTTGAAATTTTCGCAAGGATCGTCACAATGATGCCTGATTTAACAACGATAGTTTTTAATGAATCAATTTTAAAGGAAAATTTCCTCACTTTTTCTGGAATTTTAATAATTCTCCTTCCAATCAAGGCATTTAATATAAAAACAAAAACTGGAATTGAAAGCATCGTTGGCATTCCAGGTGGGTACGGAATTGGAAGAATTAATGGAAAAACGGCAATTGCTATAAGTGTAAATTGCGAATACTTACTTACGATATCAAGAATGTCACCAAATTTAACCTTTAATACACCGTTTTCTTTGTAAGAGATTTTACGCAGGATTATCAAAAATAAACGCACGAAAACCATTGCATTTCGTTTGCGTCTTTCCAAAGTTCCTTTTACCTTATGAGTAACATATAAAATTGATCCTTTCACTACAATTCAAAAATTAAGTTCCTTATAAGAAGAAGATTTTTAATTGTAAATAAAAAAAATCTTGCAAAATTATTTTTACTAAACGAACTAAAGTAGTATGAATTTATATCCAACTTATCCACATATCAAATGGAAAAAAAGAAAATCATAATCATCGCAATTTCTTTAATTACATTTGGTACATTCGCATACTTCATTTTTTTTAGCAAAAACACCAACGAAAGTAATGACACACAATCATTTGGCGGAAAGTACAATCAAAAGCAGAAGCCAAAAAGCGAAAAAAAAAATAAAACACCCCCTGAAGCAAAAGGCTTTGCATCAGCTTCATTGATGAGCTCATCTTCAACACCCGCTTCACCAAATGCGTCAAGTCAATCCAATAAATCAAGTAGTATATTCAACGGATCATCAAACGGAAGTAACTCAAAATTTTCTTCACAAACATATTTTAGCAAAACACCATTGCTTAAACTCAATCAAATCAACGGTTTATCCAACAGAAACTCATGGCTTTCTAGCTCGCAAGACGATTCATCTGGTGGCGGAAGCGGAGGTGGTAGTGGAAGTGGAGGAGGTGGAGGAAGTGGAAGTGGAGGAGGTGGTAGTAGCGGCGTCGGTGGAAGTTCGCCCGCAAATTACACAAAAAGAATACAAGATTGCGTATCAATTGTCCAACCACTGCTTACTCAAAATATTACAGATTCAACAACAATCAAAAATACACTCTTAAGTGTTATGGGTTTTTCAATGATGCCAATCGACACACAAGACATCTCCGTAACAAGTATTGCGACGCAAAAATACGGAAATGCCGCTGGAAATTACTGCACAAACATCGTTAAATTAACCGATGCTCAATTAATTGATGCCGCACAAATATACAACGATTGCAAAACGATGGTAAAAAATCTTTACGCAGCAAAAGGCTCAAATGTTTCAGAATCCGATGCTATAACCGCTTTTGCAAGTTTAAACATAATGAACGGTGTGACGAACCAAGCCCAACAGAAAGAAATTCTACAAAATTACCTTGGTTCTAGTTATAATGAGATAATATCCACAATGAAAAATCTTAATGGAAATAGTCTTGATATCCAATCCACCACAATATGTGGAAGCACATCGCATTCCGTTGTGAATGGTGTCAACGCCACAAGTCCATACCTTGATTGCGTTCGTACACTCAAATTAGCAAAAACAAATAAGAGCGACATCAGAGCGGCCATACCATCATACAGCCAACTCTCCCCAACAAACCAAACAAAAATTACATCATCGTACTCCGACTTCCTTTCCGGAAAAACAACTGCCGAAATTATTTGCAATTTTATCGCTGATAATACACTGGCAGCAAGCACACAATCAAGCGGAACCTCACCAGTGTTAACGTCTGAGAGTACTCAAGCGGGATGTATAACACTCATTAACACAATTCAATCCGAATACGACGCATACCGTTCAAATAAAGATTCCGAACCAATTACGAATATAATAAATAAAGTTGATCGATACCAATTCTTCATACCTGAAACATATAGATCATACGTTATCAAATACGCACTCACAGAAGCAGTTTCAAATGGAAATTTCAAAAACTTTTCACAATCACAACAAGGACAAATAGGACAAAGGTTGTACGAAACATCAGCAAATCTAAGTTCATCTCAATCGGTAATAGTTGGAAACATTTACAAAGAACTCTACCCGAATCTTTGTAAATGCACACATATGGATTTTGACGACATCTCTTGGAAAAACTCCCTCAAAACGTATATCGGCATTAAAGGAGGTGCAGGAGGTACACCAATACCAATTGACGCAGTAACTCAACAATCATTGATAGCATCCAGCGATTTTTATAAATCTTGCCCAGTAAAAATTGTTTCAAATTTCACAATAAATACAACAACAACTCAATTAATTGTTGATGCAGTTAAGAGTGTTAACGACGATTACAAAAACATTTCAAATATTGAATCTAAAGTTGCAGGGTTATCGTGCTATGTCAGTAAATGTATTGGACAAACTTGCCCACAATCATGCACACAAATTGTTGATTCAATCTGCCAAACAGTCGCAATACAATACATTAAAACAAATCCCGCAGCAATTGACGTCAATAACATTTTCAAATGCCCTATTTCGCAATCTTCCGCAAATAATGACACAAAAATCTGTTATAATCTTAACGATGATCAACGCCTCGCCATTGCCGAAGATCTTTACACCGCAATCAATAAATTTCAAACAAATGGAATTAGTATTCGTAAAAAAATTGTCGAAGACCTTTGGAATATTCATAATGATAAACAAAATGCCACCAACACTTCAGTGTCATCTTCACAGTGTATCGAAGCTGCAAATACACGCTGGAACGAATACCTCAAACCATACATAACACCATCATCGTAATAATTAAATATTTGTATTTACAATGAAACATAGACGCATAGTTAATTCACACGCACGAAATAAAACGGAATTTTCTCATGGCAAAGGTGTATATCTTTACACTCAAACCGATGAATACCTCGACTTTATGGCTGGCGTTGCCGTTAATTCACTTGGGCATTGCAACGAAAAAATTGTCAAAGTTTTAAACGAACAATCGCACAAACTGTGGCATATTTCAAACATGTTTTTCAGCAAAGAAATGGATGAATGTGCGGAAACACTTTGCAATGCAACAGGTATGGAAAATGTTTTCTTTTGCAACTCCGGCTCGGAGGCTGTCGAAGGAGCTATCAAAATGACGCGAAAATTCTTTCAGGATAAAGGCGAAGAAAGATACGAAATAATCACTTGCAAAGGCTCATTTCACGGAAGAAGTATCACAAACATTTCCGCTGCGGACGAGCTAGGTTATAAAAAAGGATTTTACCCACTTCTCGAAGGCTTTAAACATGTTCAATATGGAAATATCGAAGAAACACGGAACGCAATTAATGAAAAAACGGCAGGTATTTTAGTCGAACCAATTCAAGGCGAAGGTGGTTTAAATTTTGCCGGATGGGATTATCTCAAACAACTTTCAATACTTGCCAAGGAAAAAGGAATTCTTCTATTACTCGACGAAGTTCAATGCGGAGCAGGAAGAACTGGAAAATTTAACGCCTTTAATTGGGCAGGAATTGAACCAGATATCATTGCTCTTGCAAAGGGAATTGGAAGTGGATTTCCAGTTGGTGCAACACTTTTTGCCAAATCAACGAAAGATGTCATAACGGTTGGCTCACATGGTACAACATTTGGAGGAAATCCCCTTGCTATGGCTGTCGCAAATGCCGTTTGCACAGAGATTTCCAATCCAGATTTTTTGCTAAATGTTCAAAGGCAATCAAAGAATATTAACGATGCAATGAAAGATTTAATGAATAAATTTCCACACATCATTAAAGAAATACGAGGCTTTGGATTAATGAGCGGCTTTATGTTTAACGAAGCATTTAACGCAAAGGCAATTGCTGATAACCTTTTTGAAAATAAACTGATAACAATGCCAGCAAGAAATAATGTCTTACGCCTTCTTCCGCCACTAATTATTCAAGACGAACATATACAACAAGCCAGTGCAATTCTTGAAAAAACCTTCAAACAAATGGGTATAGAATAATTCAGGAAATTGTAACGGAGATAGTAGATTTCGCACGAATAAGTGTAAATGTTACAGATTCATCTGCATAAATTTTTGTGATTATCGCCTGAAGATCTTCAACTTTATTCACAATTTCACCATTAATATGCGTAATGACATCCCACGTTTGAAGGTTTTCGTCTCCAGAATATGTAACCAAAACACCAAGATTATTTTGCACATTATTCGACAAATTCAATTCATCAATGCTAATTGCATCGTATTTTTGCAAATCCATTACATAAAAATCAAACTTCTTCTTCTTAAAATTTTCACCAACAAACATTTCTTGAAGATTCTTCAAAGACTTTAACACTTTTGTCGCTATCGCATGATTAGTGCTTTTTTCAAATGATGTTATTATACCACACACGCCTTCACCGCAAAATACAGGAGAACCCGAAAACCCTTGTGATATTTCAATATCAAACACGAAAAATTTTTCAGAACTTCGCAACACTTTTCCAATTAGCGGAGATCTTTTGTCTAAAATTGAAACTTTGCCACCAGATTGGGCATCATTTTTTACTAAAACAAATGGAATTGATTGAAAATTCCGTACTTTAATCACTGAAATATCAAGAACTTCATCATAACCAATAACATCAATAAAATAAACAACACCTTCGATTGTTGTTGAAATATTCTGCCCATTTGCAATAACGTGATAACTTGTAAGAGCAGTTCCATCTTCTTTGATAAAAAAACCAACACCAGTCGATCGCTGATCCGAGCGAAAAACATCAATAACAAAAGGCTTTTTGTGCATAATATTTCGCACTTCTTCTGCACGAAATATATGTGCCATATTATCCTTCATTCTCACTTCAAGTTCTTGTGCACAAACTAACAATGGAAATGTGACGAGAATGATTGTAGACAGAATCGCAGAAAATCTGATGGTCATTATGAAAAGATGTTTTTAATTTTATCAAAAAAACCCTTAGAATTCGGGCTGTTTTTTTCGTTAGATTCCGTTTGAAATTCCTCCATCAACTGCTTTTGCCTTTTTGTCATATTAACGGGCGTTTCAAGTTTAGTCCTAAGCACCATATTTCCACGCAAACCACTAGTATTAAGACGACTCATACCCTTATTTTTCACGACAATTTCCGAATCACTCTGCGTTCCAGCGGCAATAGAAACTTTTTCATATTTTCCATCAATAGTTGGAACTTCAATTTCCGTTCCAAGAATTGCATCGGCAAATGGAATTGTTATGTTAAAATGAATATCATTGTCAATTCTTGTGAAGAATTTATGTTTTTGCACTCCTACGATGATATACAAATCTCCAGATTTTCCACCACGAGCACCAGCATCGCCCTGCCCTTGAAGGAAAATTTTCTGCCCATCCTTAATTCCTTGTGCAACCTTCACTTCAATTGTACGATTAGCAACTTTTCTTCCTTCACCACCACAATCCTTACATTTATTTGAAACGGTTTGACCATTTCCATGACAAGCATGGCAAGTTGATTCCGTAATGAAGAAGCCTCGTTGTTGGCGAGTTACACCAGAGCCGCGACAAGTTCCACAGGTGTTTACTCCCGAACCGCCAATGCCATCGCAAGTTTTACAACCAATATTACCATTAAATGAAACTTTTTTAGTCACACCATTGTGTGCATCTTCAAGCGTGATTGAAAGTGAAAATTGCAAATCCGAACCGTCAACAGCCATAGAGCGAGCCTTTCTCTGCCCGCCTCCACTACTACCGCCAAATGGCGAACCGCCACCGCCAAAAAACTGATTAAATATATCTTCAAAACCACCAGAATGACCTTCAAAGCCGCCGCCACTACCGCCAAATGGCGAACCGCCACCCATATTTTCTGTTGTGCCGTGAGTGTCATAATGTTGCTTTTTTTCGGGATTTGAAAGAGTTTCATAAGCTTCCGCTGCTTCTTTAAATTTCGTTTCAGATTCTTTATTATTTGGATTACGATCGGGATGGTATTTCATCGCGATTTTTCTGTATGCTTTCTTAATTTCAGCTTCAGTTGCGTTTTTACTTACGCCCAAAATTGCATAAAGATCTTTCGATTTCGACATTCTTAAATTTAAAATTACTGATTAACATCATTCAAGAGTAAAAACTTAATTTTCAAGGGAAAATTCTGGAAATAAAAAAAAATAGTTTGTTCCACTGTGATAGCACACGATAACAGACTATTTGTTTATTTATTGCAATTTGTTTAAAGATTTCTCAATTCTATCCATCGCTTCTTTCAAAATTGTCTCGCTTGTTGCATAAGAAATCCGAATAAAACCAGCAAAACCAAATGCTTCACCATGAACACACGCAACTTCAGCATCTTCAAGTAAATATTCAGTTATTGCTTCAGAAGAGACCATTATTGTTCCATTTTCCGTTTTTTTGCCAATTAATTGTTCAACTGAAAAGAAAATATAAAACGCCCCAGATGGTAACTTTGCATCAACCCCATCGATTTTTATTAGTCGATTGAACACATAGTCCCTTCGCTGCTCAAATATCGGAACAGTTTCTCTACGGAAAGAGTCGTCCATCAACAGTGCTACTCGTGCCGCTTCTTGGCTTATCGAAGAAGGATTTGTTGTTGATTGTGATTGCACATTCGCAATTGCTTTTATAATAGATTTATCCTTAATTCCAGCAAAACCAATGCGCCAACCTGTCATAGCATAGGATTTTGAAACTCCATTAACTGTAAGAATTCTATTTTGCAAATGCGGGAAAAGTTGTGCGAGAGTATAAAATTTCACACCAAACACTAAATGTTCATATATATCATCGCTTATGACATAAACATTAGGGTTGTTTTCAACAACACTTCCAATTGCAAGAAGCTCTTCTTTGGTATAAACTTCGCCAGTAGGATTTGATGGAGAATTTAAAATCACCCATTTTGTGCGTGGAGTTATCGCCTTTGCAAGCTGTTCCGCAGTAAGTTTGAACGCATTTTCAAATGTTGTCTTCACAATAACTGATTTTCCACCAAATAGTTCTACCATATCAGGGTATGAAACCCAATAAGGAGCAGGAATTATTACTTCATCACCGTCGTTAATCGTTGCCAAAAAAACATTAAAAAGCACATGTTTTGCACCACATCCAACGGTGATTTCAGAAGGTTCGTAAGTTATTCCGTTTTCATTTTGAAATTTTTTGATAATCGCATCTTTAAGTTCAGGCGTACCATCAACGGCGGTATACTTCGTTTTCCCAGCATTAATTGCATCAATTCCACCTTGTTTTGCTTGTGCTGGAGTATCAAAATCAGGCTCGCCAACTGAAAGGCTAATGATTTTCTTTCCTTGCAATTTCAACGCATTTGCTTTTGCAGTTACAGCCAAAGTTGGTGATGGCTTCATTTTTTGAACACGGTGCGAGATTATCGACATATACACAAATTTTTTTTCATTCAATAACCCTATTTTTAGAAAAATCAAGAATATTAATTCCTTGCAAAAAGAAAAATATTGTCTTTGAATGCGGAATACATATATGACATAATCATGAAAATAATTTTGGCAAATCCACGCGGTTTTTGTGCAGGAGTTCGCAGAGCAATTGAAATTGTTGAACGCACCATCGAAAAATTTGGAACGCCCATTTATGTTAAACATGAAATCGTGCATAATAAATTTGTTGTTGATTCCTTCAAGGAACGCGGTGTAATTTTTACTGACGACATTTCAATAATACCAAGCGGCTCAACAATTATTTTTTCCGCACATGGCGTTTCCGATTCAATAATTCACCAAGCAAATGCAAAAAACCTACAGATTATTGACGCAACTTGCCCACTTGTAACAAAAGTTCACAGAGAAGTTCAAAAATATGACGAACAAGGAGCTGAAATCATTTTGATTGGACACAAAGGACACCCTGAAATCGAAGGCACTGCGGGGAAAATCAATGGAAAGTGTACAATTGTTGAAACTATTGAAGATGTTAACAAGCTTGAAGTTTTTGATTCAACAAACCTTGCCCTTGCAACGCAAACAACATTAAGTATGGACGACACAAAATCAATAGTTGAAGCCCTTTTAAACAAATTTCCAGAAATTTCTAAGCATTATAAATCAGACATTTGTTATGCAACGCAAAACCGTCAAAATATTGTGAAATCAATGATTTCAGACGCAACAAATCGAATAACAAAACTTATTGTCGTTGGCTCAAAGGAAAGTTCAAATTCAAATAGATTATGCGATATTGGACTTGAAAATAATATTCAATCATTTTTAGTTGACAGAGCTTCAAACCTTGATTTATCGATATTTTTAAGTGATGATATTATTGGAGTAACAGCTGGAGCTTCGGCACCAGATCATCTCGTTATGGAGATAGTTGATTTATTAAAGGCAAAATTTAATGCTGAATTAGAGCAATCAAGTGCAAACTTTGAAGAAGATGTCGTATTTCACCTTCCAAAATCTGTAAGGATTTAACTAATTAATACATTTCCATTAATAAAAATAGAGCATAATACAAGAAGTTCCAAATTTCTTGACAAATAAAAAAATATTCTTTATCTATTAAAAACTTAATTTTTAGGGATGTCCTCCGAAACTAAATTTGACGCATACTCGGATACTAGGTTTTCCAAAAATTTTATGGTAATGTCCACAGTGGCATTATTGGTTTTAAGTGTTATCAGTTACATTTCTTGGTCGCTACTTGTAATTTCCATTTCCGGCATTGACAGATATAATAACTCCCTAACTGATGGCATCAAAGAACATTGTATTTTTCTTTTTAATTCATTCAAGGCATATTGGTCGTTTTATATTGAATATCATAGCTTGATAAAATTCTCGACAAAAGCATTTTTTATGCCAAAGCTTTTCGTATGCACGGTAATTCCTTATGGAGTCCTTATTTGTCTTTTATGGATATTTCGCGTAACAATTGCCGAAATGCGACCATATAAAAAAGGAGAATCTTTACACGGTGATGCTCACTGGGCAACTTCGGCGGAAATTAAACGAGCAGGACTTTTCTACAAAGAAGGTCTGTTAATGGGGGAATACAAACATGGAACATATTTCATTGCAAAGGATTACCAGCACGTTCTATTGTTTGCTCCAACTGGTTCTGGTAAGGGTGTTGGGTTTGTAATCCCAAATCTTCTTTTTTGGAAAGAATCAGCCTTCGTGCATGATATTAAACTTGAAAACTTAATGCTTACAAGTGGTTACAGACAAAAAGTTTTAAAGCAAAAGGTTTATGCTTGGGTTCCAGCCGCTTCAAATGGTCTTTCGCATTGTTACAACCCATTGGATTGGATTTCATCAAATGCAGGGCAAATGGTTGATGATGTTCAAAAAATTACAAGTATTTTGATTGAAAAACAGGAATTTTGGGAAAATGAGGCACGTGCTTTAATTACGGGTGTTATTTTGTTTTTAATTGCAGACGATACCAAGCCAACAACATTTGGTGAAGTTGTGAGAACCCTTAGAAGTGATGACACAGCTCATATGCTTGCTTCAGGGCTTGATGTCTTTGGCGATAAAATCCACCCAGTGGGTTATATGAATATTGCCGCATTCCTTCAAAAAGCAGACAAAGAACGCTCCGGTGTAATTTCAACGGCAAACTCAAAACTGGATTTATGGTCAAACCCAATTATTGATAAAACAACTTCTCGAAGCGATTTTAATATTGAAACATTTAAACATGTAACAACGACTGTTTATGTCGGATTAACTCCCGATAATATCCAGCGTTTACGCCCATTGATGTCTATGTTCTACCAACAGGCATCTCAGTTTTTAACAAAACACATGCCAAAACCGGACGAAAAATACGGTGTACTATTTTTAATGGATGAGTTTCCTACTCTTGGAAAAATGGAGCAATTTCTTTCTGGAATTGCATATTTTCGTGGTTACAAAGTAAAACTTTTCTTGGTTGTACAAGATACCCAACAGCTCAAAGGAGCGTACGAAGATACTGGTATGAATTCCTTCCTTTCAAACTCAACATACCGTGTAACTTTTGCCGCCAACAACATTGAAACAGCAAAGTTAATTTCCGAGCTTGTTGGTAATAAAACAGTCGCTTCGGAATCGATGAATAAGCCAAAATATTTTGATATGAATCCAACTTCACGCTCGATTTCACTCTCAAAAGCACAACGGGCATTGCTTTTACCACAAGAAATTCTTCAAATGGATAGAAGATGGCAAATTATTTTGATCGAGGCATCGTCTCCTATTAAATGCAGTAAAATCTTTTATTATAAAGATAAATTCTTCACAAAACGCCTTATGAAACAAATCGAACTACCAAAACAGGAGTTCACCGTTGGAAGGAAAAGTGAGGATCTATTGAATGGTAAAGTTGATGATGTGAAAATGCTAGCAGGACACCAAGACGCCAAGGCACCAGAGCAGACAAAACAACCTGATGATGCCGAAGCCGCTTAGATTATTTAATACCAATCCTATAAAGACGCCTTCAATTCAGACCAATTTGGAACAAAAATTTCCTGTAATTTATAAAAATCTATACTATGGTTTTGGTGTTTTAAATGGCACAATTCATGCATTATCACATAATCAATACATTCAGTGCTCGCGTGAATTAAATTGAGGCTGAGGGTCATAACTCCAGTATTTTGTTTATTTTTAATTCGCCTTTCTTGCTTCATTGAACCCCAACGGGATTTCATTTTGCGAATTTTCAAAATCGGAAAATGATACGCAAAATATTGCGAAAAAATTTCAAATTTAGCATATAATCTTGCAGTGAAAATTTCCAAAGCTTGCACTTTAATCCATTTTTCAAAAATTTTCACCCAATTTTCACTTTTCGTGTGAATAAAAATGGTATCCTGTGAAATTAAAACTTGATTTACACCTTGCTGTAAAATTTTGAGGCAATATTCCTTCCCAAGGAAGTAAAAAATTCCCGTTTGAATATAATTATTTTTCTGTGGTTTTTGTGCAACTTGTTCAACTTTTTTTAAAATCCAATCTTTTTTCAGAATAATGATTTCCCAAATTTTGGCATCTGTCGTTCTTTTTGGTGAACGAACAACAACTTTCCCTTCGCGATGAATTGAAATTGAGATTGTTCGTCTTTTTGAGGATTTTACGATTTCAAGAGTACAATTTTGCACAAAATCACACGCAGAATCACCAAATATATCACTCAATTTTTGCACAAACTTACGCTAAATTTTGCAATGAAGAGAAAATCGAAAGACCACCATTTTCATTCTGAAAATCAATACCACTTGCAATCATAACGGCCGATTCTAATGTCGTTGCGTATAAAAGTCGAGACATTACCGTTGCCCTTCGAATTATAAAAGCATCGGTGAGAGAACGCCTTCCTTGCGTTGTATTGATGATTAGATGCACAGTCTTTTGTGCGATCATATCAAGTACATTTGGTGAACCATCAGAGGCTTTTTTCACAAGCTGACACTCAATTCCATTTTTTTGTAAAAATTCTTGAGTCCCCTTCGTTGAATAAAATTCAAAACCATTTTTTTGAAGTTTTGTGACCATCGCAATGGCTTTTGATGATTTATCTGTATCCTTCAGTGAAACAAAAACAACACCAGATTTTGGAAGTTTATACTTTGTTGCAATAATCGCCTTTGCAAACGCTTCATTAATATTCTTTGAAATGCCAATAATTTCACCAGTTGATTTCATTTCTGGACCTAAAATTAAATCCGCATTTGGGAATTTTTCAAACGAAAACACCGCCTCCTTAACGGCAAAGTGTGGAATATTTCTTAAGGCATAAAAATCTTTCATTCTTTCCTTAAATTTCATTTCTTGAAACTCTAAAACATCTTCAAGGAGAATTCCGTTCATCAGTTTTGTTGCAACTTTGATTATCGGAAATCCACTTGCTTTTGCAATAAATGGCATTGTGCGTGAACAGCGTGGATTTGCTTCAATAACAAAAACTTCAGCATCCTTCACGGCGTACTGAATGTTAATTAGCCCAACAACACCAAGCTTTTGAGCAACTTTATATGTTATTTCTTCAATTTTTGTTTGAATTTCCAAGCTTGCAGAATATGGTGGTAGAACACAAGCGGAATCTCCAGAGTGAACTCCAGCATATTCAATGTGCTCCATCACACCGCAAATGAAAACATTGCCGTTTTTGTCTCGAATGGCATCACAGTCAAATTCAGTTGCATCTTGAAGCATTTCATTCACAATTCCACTTGCAACATATTCATAGAAATCAAATTCATCTTTTGATGTAATTATTGCCATTCCACGCCCACCAATTACCGAAGAAGGACGCACAATGAAGTTGTAATTAAGTTTTGCCGCCAAAATTTCCAGTTCTTTCTTATTCGTAAATTCGTAAGTTTTTGGATATTTTAACCCCAAGGAATCAAGCATCGGGGAAAATTTTTCTCTGTGATCGCAAATGTCGATAGTATCATTTTGCATTCCAAGAATCGGAATTCCATACTCAAAAAGCGTTTCACGAAGTTTAAGAGGCGTTTGTCCACCAAATTGGATAATTACCGAAAGAAATTGTGAAAGAAATTGTGAAAAGTCCGTTCGAGATTTAATCTCAATGATCTTACCTTTTAACTCAAACTTAAATTTGAAATCTGTGCGAATCGCCTCTTGATAAATCTCAAAAATTGTGGAAATAGGTTTTCCACCAATTGAACCTTGGCAAGGGATTTCAAGTTCATTTTCAATAACGGCCATAATATTTTCATCAATCACAGGTTCAAAATATAGCCGTGTTGATGTATCATAATCAGTTGAGACCGTTTCAGGGTTACAATTTACGATAATAGGCTCAATTCCGATTTCACGAAGGGCGTAAGCCCCATGAACACAGGCATAGTCAAATTCAATTCCCTGACCAATGCGGTTTGGTCCAGAACCAATGATAATAGTCTTCTTCTGATTAATTGCCATTGCTTCATTGTAAAAACCTTCTTCGTATGTTGAATAAAAGTAGTTTGTTTTTGTTGCAAATTCATTGGCACAGGTATCAACTTTTTTAAAAACAGGGCGAATTTTTTGCGAAACTCTGTAATCCTTAAAAAGATGCCTTCCATTCTTGCCAGCTGGAATTTCGAGCTTCTCACGGATATGTAAATCCCTTATTCCATAATGCTTTGCTTCAAAGATTTCGTCATCACTTAACGCTTCATAGCCTTGAGACCTTGCATCGTTTTTTTTCAATGAAAGTGCTTGAAATTGTTGATAAATTTTGTAAAATCTTTCGATAAACCAAGGGTCGTATTGTGTGATTTCAATGATTTCTTTATTTGCAATTCCAAGTTCAAAAGCACGGAAAATGTATAAAAACCTGTTTGGAATTCTCATTTTTAACATTTCTTTGCATTTTGTTTCATCAAAATCCGTAAGAGCATCCCACGGTTCTTCCATTGATGATACGGCTTTCATAAACGATTCTTCAAACGAGCGTCCAATTGCCATAACCTCCCCAATTGACTGCATTTGCGTACCAAGTTCTGGAATTTTTTTTATATCTGAAAATTTTTCAAAGTTGAATTTTGGAATTTTCACAACAACATAATCAATCGCTGGTTCAAATGATGCTGGTAGAACCTGTTGTGCAAGTTTAAGTTCACTCACACCTTGTGCAAGTTGAGTTTTGATGTACTGGAAGATTTTAGCGTGTTGAGGCGTTTGCACTCCGTCTTCACGCTCCATTCTATACAAATTCCAATCCATATTTTTTTGGTAATTTTCGCAATACTCCTCGTAATCAGCAGTGAATTTCATGCCAATTTTTTCAAAAATCTTATTTGATGGAATGTTTTGCGGGCGTGCAGTTCCTTGAAGGCGAGGGAAGTCGCAATTTTTGAAGGCGAAATTCAGAACAACTTTTGCAACCTCTGTTGTAATGCCTTTGTTTTGGAATTTTTTTAGCACCGCCCAGCCAATATCAACGCCATCTTTTCCATAATGAAGTTCGTCTTGATAAGGTTTGTAGCCGACAAACCCAACAAATTTATCAGTTCCTTTTTCAAAAACCATGAAGCAATAAAATCCGCGTTTTGCATCAACAAAAGCTCTTTCCATCTCCCTGTGAATGTTTTCTTCCATTGAATTTTTCGCCGTGCTATATTGCCCAGTCCATTCGTTGTGTTCGTTTTCAAAACCGAGTGCAAGCCAATTTGCGAAATCTTTTTCCTCCACGGGGCGGAAATAACAACGGTCAGATTCCAACATAATTGGAAGATACCTTTGATAATCTTCAATTTCTTCCCCATTTTGCTTGGTTTTTGAAATTGCTTCCATCACTTGTTTAAATGCAACATATTCAAATTCTTTTGGGATAAAGCAGGCAATGTCATTGCGAAGTTCGTCAAGTGTGTAGCCAACCGCCAATTTTGCCGCAACTTTTGCGATTGGAAACCCCGTTGCTTTTGATGCCAACGCGGAAGAACGCGAAACACGCGGGTTCATTTCAATCACAACCATACGACCATCTTTCGGATTCACCGCAAATTGAACATTACTTCCGCCCGTTTCAACACCAACTTTTCGCAAAATTGCAATTGAAGCGTTTCGCATAATTTGATATTCCTTGTCCGTTAGTGTCAAGATTGGTGCAACGGTAATGGAATCTCCAGTATGAATTCCCATTGGGTCAATGTTTTCGATTGAACAGACTATTATGCAGTTGTCTGCACGGTCGCGAATAACCTCCATTTCGTATTCCTTCCAACCGATTAGGGATTCATCGATTTGAATTTGGTTGATTGGGGAAGCGTCCAGCCCTGACTTCACAAGGGTTATGAATTCCTCAATTGTGTTTGCAACGCCGCCACCCGTTCCACCAAGGGTGAGCGATGGGCGAATGATTGCGGGGAGACCAAGTGAAATAAGATGTGGGTAGATGTTTAATATTTGTGCGATTCTATCTTGATAATCAATCTGTGCTTTATTGGCAACATGATGGTACATACTGTCGAAATAATTAGTTTGAGTATGCACATTACCCAAATGATAATTATTTTCAAATAATTTAGCAACTTCAAAATCCATATATTGCGTAGATAGGCAATTGAGTTCAAAAGCACACAAAGCCTCCTCCAAACTTGTAACAATAACATTCCTCGGGCATTCAATTCCAATTTCTGCCATTGCTTTTTTGAAAAGCCCGCGGTCTTCCGCAATGTTGATAGCCTCCACATTCGCACCAAGCAACTTCACGCCATATTTCTTCAAAATTCCAAGAGCATCAAGTTCCAAAGTAACATTCAACGCAGTTTGCCCACCAAGTGTTGGTAAAATAGCATCTGGGCGTTCTTTTTCAATAATTTGCGTAATAAATTCAGGGGTGATAGGTTCAAGATATGTTGCATCGGCGATTGCGGGGTCCGTCATAATCGTTGCTGGATTTGAATTCACCAAAATCACACGATAGCCTTCCTCCTTTAAAGCTTTTGCTCCTTGTGTTCCGGAGTAATCAAATTCACAAGCTTGCCCAACAACAATTGGTCCTGCTCCTATTATTAAAATCGAGGAAATTTTTGTATCTTTCGGCATTTTCTGAACTAAACAAACTCTTTTTTTCAAAAATAGAAAAGGTGATATTTGGCAATTGTCAAGTACGAAGTTACGGTTATGAAAAATTAATTTCCTCAAAATTAATAGCAAATTAATATTAAAAAATCATCAAAATAATTTATCTTGATTTTTAATCGCGGATTAATCAAGATTGAAGACTTTATATAAAATCGATGAAAATCCTTAAAATTACAGGGGGTAAACCCCTTATTGGTGAAATTTCAATTTCTGGAGCAAAAAATGCCTCAATGCCAATAATCATCGCCTCAATACTTTCAAAAAAACCGTGCTTAATACACAATATTCCCTATGTTTCTGACATTGTAAATCTTCTAAAAATTTTACGAACAGCAGGTTCTTCAATCACAATTGACGGAAATTTCAATGCAAATCCTTCAAAATCAATTTCAATTTGCTCAGAAGAATTAAATTCAGAAATTACCGATACAAGCATTACAAGTTTAATCAGGACATCAATCCTTCTTTTGGGACCAATGCTCGCAAGAAATGGTTATGTTAAACTTGCAAGACCAGGTGGCTGCGACATTGGTGATCGTAAAATAGACCTACACATTTTTGCTATGAAAAAACTTGGTGCAACAGTAATTGAAACAGAAGAATTTATTGAAGCAACAACAAACGGCAAAAGGCTAAAAGGTGCAGAAATAACATTTCCATCAATTTCAGTGGGAGCAACTGAAAACGCAATAATGGCAAGCACAATTGCTGAAGGTGATACAATTTTACGCAATATCGCAATTGAACCCGAAATTGATGACTTAATTTTGTTTTTGAACAAACTTGGTGCAAAAATTAGCAAAACTGGCGAAAGAGAGTTAATAATTCAAGGAGTACCAGAACTTAGAACTACGGAACACAGTGTAATTCCAGATCGCATCGAAGCTGCAACTTATGCAATCGCCGCCGCAATTACTAACGGGAAAATTATCCTACACAACTGTTCAATTAAAACATTTGATAACATAATCGGCGTTCTTTCAAGCATTGGAGTTGATATCAAATCCTCATTAACAAAAGAGCACACTGAGTTAGTTGAAGCAAGCCGTTCACCAAATGGACTTCGACCAATCGAAGTTCAAACAAATCCTTATCCATATTTCCCAACAGATTTACAACCACAATTGATGACACTCCTTTGTATAACAAAAGGTACATCTATTATTACGGAAAATATTTTTGAAAACAGACTTCAACACGCCGTTGAACTTCAAAAACTTGGTGCAAATATTGAAATTCAAGGAAGAAAGGCTGTTATCCGTGGCGTTGAAGAACTTCACGCTGGAACTGTGATAGCTTCCGACCTTCGAGCTGGTGCAGCTTTAGCCCTTGCCGGATTATTCAACAAAGAAACAACAATAATTGAGCGAGCAGATTACATTGACCGAGGCTATCAAATGTTTTTACAAAACATCGAAAGATGTGGTGGCGA
This sequence comes from Rickettsia typhi, assembly GCA_945861725.1. Taxonomy (GTDB): domain Bacteria; phylum Pseudomonadota; class Alphaproteobacteria; order Rickettsiales; family Deianiraeaceae; genus CAJQOT01. Next base: position 42,295 of record CAMAVJ010000002.1, on the reverse strand, counting down.
TATTTCATAATTTTAAAACCCGTTTTTAACATTGCGGCAATCATTAATCAATTACAATTGATTATAATTTTTACCCAATTCGCATAAAGATTTTCAAAAATCAAAAACAGGTGGAAAACGAAGTATAAAATTCCCAGCGATGTGACTTTACATCACACCGCACAAAAATTTTCTTCTGTATCAACTATTTCTTATCCTCGTCCGTTACATCACGAGCTTCACCTTGAACGGTATCGCCGTCTTTTGAAGAATCAGCGGAATCGTTTGTTTGTGAATACATAGCTTGACCAACTTTCATCGCAACTGTTTGAAAATTCTGAACAGCATCTTTCACTTCTTGAGCGGACGCATTTTCATTTGCGAGAATCTCTTTTAGTTTTGAAATTGCACCTTCAACTTCGGATTTCAACTCGCCAGATATTTTATCTCCACCTTCACGAATTGATTTTTCCGTGTTATGAATTAAGGAATCAGCTTCATTTTTTGCTTGTACAAGTTCAGCTTTTTCAGCATCCTTACCTGCATTAGCTTCAGCTTCACGAACCATGCGTTCAACTTCATCTTTTGAAAGACCTCCAGACGATTGAATTTGAATTTTCTGTTCTTTTCCAGAAGATTTATCTTTTGCAGAAACATGCACAATTCCATTGGCATCAATATCAAAAGTAACTTCAATTTGTGGAACACCACGCGGAGATGGAGGAATTCCATCAAGCATAAATTCTCCCAAAATTTTGTTATCGGAACACATTTTTCTCTCACCTTGGAAAACACGAATTCCAACACCGGGTTGGTTATCCGATGCTGTTGAAAATGTTTGTGACTTTTTAGTTGGAATTGTTGTATTGCGTTCAATTAATGGCGTCATTACACCACCCATCGTTTCAATTCCAAGTGTTAAAGGAGTAACGTCTAAAAGTACAATATCCTTCACAGTTCCAACAAGAACTCCACCTTGAATAGCGGCACCAATTGCAACAACTTCATCAGGATTTACACCTTTGTGTGGCTTTTTACCAAAGAATTTTTCAACTGCCTCTTGAACTTTTGGCATACGCGTCATTCCACCAACAAGCACAACTTCGTCAATTTCAGAAATCTTAATTCCAGAATCGGCAAGTGCTTTTTTACAAGGTTCAATTGTTTTTTGAATTAAAACATCAACAAGAGATTCCAACTTCGAACGGGAAAGTTTCATTTGTAAATGCTTTGGACCAGTCGCATCAGCTGTGATATACGGCAAGTTAATTTCGCTTTCTTGTGTTGAAGAAAGTTCAATTTTTGCTTTTTCAGCAGCTTCTTTAATTCTTTGAACTGCAAGAGGATCTTTTGAAACATCCATTCCAACATTTTGCTTTTTAAATTCATCGATTATGTATTGTTGAACAATGTTGTCGAAATCTGCACCACCAAGGAAGGTGTCGCCATTTGTCGCTTTTACTTCAAAAACACCATCGCCAATTTCAAGAACAGAGACATCAAATGTTCCACCGCCAAGGTCGTAAACGATGATTTTTCTATCGCCTTGTTTATCAAGACCATAAGCCAAAGCGGCAGCCGTTGGTTCATTTACGATTCTCAGGACATCAAGCCCTGCAATTTTACCAGCATCTTTCGTTGCTTGGCGTTGGGAATCGTTGAAATATGCCGGAACTGTAATTACCGCTTTTTCAACTTTTTGCCCAAGATAACTTTCGGCAAAATCTTTCATATAACGCAAAACTTCCGCTGCAACTTGCGACGGAGCAAGTTCCTTACCAGACTTATCTTTAATCCAAGCATCGCCAGTTTTTGATTTAAAAATTGTGTACGGAACGTGTTGAACAGCTTTTTTTACTTCTGCATCATCAAATTTGCGACCAATTAAGCGTTTTGCTTCAAAAATTGTGTTTTGAGGGTTTGTCACCGCTTGGCGTTTTGCAGGGTCACCAACAACAATTCCTGATTCAGTATAAGCAACAATCGAAGGGGTTGTTCTTTTCCCTTCTTTGTTTTCAATCACTTTTGTGTCGCCACCTTCCATAATTGCAAGGCATGAGTTCGTTGTTCCAAGGTCAATTCCTATAACAATAGACATATATTTTAAAAATAATTAACTATTCCTGAGTATAAATACTAAAAAAATATAATTCAAGGAATTTTATCTATAATTATGCGTTGATATTGTTTGGAATTCTCCATCAGTAGCTATCTGATTTTCAACTTTATTTTCTGATAGTTTGTAGATTGTGCATTCTCCATGAAAATCATAATGTTTAAGATTTCCAATTCGAACATCTCGGTCTTGATATATTGTAACCCCTAAACCATTCCCATCTCTGCTGGTGGACGAGATACCATTATTCCAATCACCAGAAAATCTTTGCTGCGGTTCGTTTTTATGAATATGTACATAAGTTCCATGTCCACTTGGAACATTTTCACTCTCTCCTCTCTCACTATTATATGTTTCACTTGGGTCAAGACAAGATTCTTGACCGAAGGATCCACAATAATAACTACCATTTGGAAAGCTTAGCGTTCCAGATTCATAGTTACCTTCGTGGTCAAGAGTGCCATTGAAAATACATCCATCGGGATATTGTATGTGGGTTTTATCTCCATTGTCTTGACGAATGCCATCGCTAATTCTTGGCAGAACATGGCTTGGCTCTTTTAGTAAATAAACCTTCATTCCAGGGATATCATGCTTACTATTTTTATTCATAAAATATATATTAATTTTATAACAAAACCACGTTTTTCACTCCATTGCAAGGGTTTTTATGATGAAAGACAAATTGCTTTCATTGCCATAAATTCGTGAAGGAATTGAGTTTGCCGCAGAAGTTCGTTTGTGAGGTACGGAAATTAAACGGACTGTATTAAAGCCAGAAAAAATAAAATTTCTTGACACATTTAAAATATCAATTTGAATATTTATATAAGATTTTTTGATTTTTTGAAAGATGTCCGTAAATTTTTTATTTTACACCTTCTCGTTTTTAATTTCCCTCTCAGCAATACTTTCAATCTTAAGTAAAAACTCAGTTCATGCAGTACTTTACCTTGTTCTCACATTCTTTTCTTCAGCGTGGATCATGCTTATGTTGAATGCCGAATTTCTTGCAATGCTTTTGATTATCGTTTATGTTGGTGCTATCGCCGTCCTATTTCTTTTCGTAGTGATGATGCTCAACACCAATTACACCAACAAACCTTCACTTTTACAAACATCAACTGCGGCAATTATTGCAAGTATTATTTTCATTCAAATGGTAAGCTTTTTGTTCTTTAAATCATTAAAACACGATGGCAAAGTTATTTCAAACATTCCACTTTCCGATGTCTCAACCGAACTTTATATAAACAACTTTGCAAATTTCCAAATTGTTGGGTTAATTCTTCTAATTGCAATGGTTGCTGTAATACTTCTCACGCTTGAAAAATCTTCAACATTCACGCGAAAGCAAAATGTTTCACAACAAATACTCCGCCAAAAGGAAGATTGCATTGCAATGACCAAGCCCGAAATTGGCAAAGGCATTAAAATTTAGCGTTAAAATTCAATCATGATATACTATCACTGCGAATTCGTTCTTGAAACAGGTAAAAAACTTGATGTAATAATTCCAGCAGAAGATCATGTATCACTAATGGAAAAAATTCATCATCACGATGGCATTCTTCTGAAATTTACAAAAATACCACAAAGACTTTTCAAACTTTCAACACAAGATTCCATCTTCTTCTTCACATATCTCAGGGAGTTTCTCAGTGCCGATATTCCACTTATCGAGGCGATTGATACAATTTCCGAAGAAACACGAAAAATTAATATCAAAGCTGTTGCTTCTAAACTTCAACACGATATTCGCTCCGGTCATCTTCTTTCTGATGCCATGCGTAGCCAGTCATCGGTGTTTTCAGGGATTTCCATAAGTCTTGTCGCAGTTTCAGAAAAAATCAATACCATTTCCAGTGCTTGTAACCACATTGTGAATTATTTAAACTTCGCAACGACCCTTACAAGGAAAATTAAAACCGTCATAACATATCCAATAGTGATGATTTCAATGATATTTGGTATGGTTATATTCTATTCAACATTTGTAATTCCTAAACTTCAGGCAATTTTTACTGAATTTGATGAAGGTGCAAGAATGCCAATTCAAACCGTTGCCCTTGTTGCATTTTCTTCATTTATTTCAAATTATTGGATTCTAATCGCTATACTCCTTATAGCATTGCCAATTGTCACGGTTGTTTTATACAAAAAAATATACTCTGTCAAGATATACCTTGACACCATCGCACTTAAAGTTCCTCTACTTTCTTCAATAATCATCAAGTCACAACTTTCAAGGTTTTCGCTTTTTACGGCAAATATGTACGAAAGAGGCTACAACTTCCTTGATTCAATATCTGAAGCACTTGTAGTTATTACAAACACAAAAATTAAATCTGATCTTGAGGATATGCTAATCACAATTCATTCTGGTGAATCTGTATATAAAGCACTTAGACAAATTCCCTACATTCCAAGGTTCGTTCACAGAATGTTTCGTGTCGCGGAGGTAACATCAAACATTCAACGCCCATTAACATCAATTTACGATTTCTACAGTCAGGAAATACAAAACGATTTAGATCAGGTGCTTCAGTTAATTAAACCATCAGCAATTGTAGTAATAGGACTTCTTATGATATGGATTGTCTCGGCAACACTGCTACCATTTTACACCAGAATTCCACAACTTCTTTCGGCAACAAGTGGCTGATAGTGATAAAAAAAATATCGGTGGAAATCAAGACGAAATTGCCCAGTTGCGTAATTTTTCAGAAATTAGAGCATTTTTTTGGAATTTAATCAGCTTGAAAAAATCTTTTATTAGAAAGGCACTAAGTGCATATTATGCCATTCATAAAAAATCCACGGAAAAGTTACTTTACAGAATATATAAAAACAGAAACTCGGCTTTATTTCCATTGTTTTGCGGAATGCTTGCAGGGCTTTCACAAGCACCAATTTATGCATTTTTTCTTTTACCGTTTGCCTTTACAACGCTAATTCGTTTAATAGATTTTGCCGATAACAATAAGTCGTTGTTAAAAATTTCGGCACTTTTTAATGTTGGGTATTGTATTCCAGCATTTTACTGGCCAGCTTATGGAACTTATGTTTTTGGCTTTACGAAAAATATGCTTCCTATTTTTGCTTCTGGAATTATTTTTCTTTCAGCAATTTTGCCAACAATTGCCGTTTTTGCATTTGGTTTAATTAGCACACAAATTAAACCATTTCGAAGGATTCTCTTGTTTGCATGTTTGTGGATTTTGGCCGAATATCTTCGTGCTTTTGTAATTTTTCACTTTCCATTTGGATTGATTGGATATTCAGTCGGGTTTGCGGCGTTTATGTATCAATCTGTAAGTATTTGGGGGGTTTTAGGCTTAAGCTTCTTCCTTGTGTTGTGGTCTTGTTCGTTTTATATCGTTCTTTTTACAGATGACAAACTCCTTTTTATCAGATACTTTAGAACATTCTTAATAATTAACATTTCTGGAATATTTGTTGCAACGCTTGGAATAGTAAGGCTTTATAACGCAAAAACTGAATATTACCCGCACAAAGTTGCTATTATTCAAGGAAATACTTCGGTTCGCACTGATCAACTTGCCGATTTTGAGACATATTCTAAAATTACATATAAAATTCAGGAACTCACAAATGGAGCAATTGATATAATAATCTGGCCTGAAAGTGCAGGAGTTCCTTTTAATTTCCAAAAACATCCAAAGGCAGTTGAATATCTTGACCACTTTATTTTACCGCATCAAACATTTATATTCAATGGTATTCGAAATGATGGAAATAATATTTTCAACTCTATGTATATCTACGACTATGAAACGCTAAAATACCACGATAAGCATTTTCTCGTTCCATATGGTGAATATCTGCCAATATTTCAGAAATATAAATTTGGAAAGGCAATTGCACGATCCGCAGGTATTGGGTTTTCAAAAGGTCAGAAGATTAAACCCATAAAAACGCGACATGGGATAATCCTCCCATTAATATGCTATGAAGTTACATATTCTGGGCATATTGGTCTTGCAAATGCAATAAAAACGCATTACATTGTGAATATTACGAACGATGAATGGTTTGGGAAAACATCAGGTCCGTTTCAACACTTTGATACAACGAAATTTCGTGCAGCAGAAGAGGGAATTTCAATTGTGCGTGCTTCGAATAATGGTTTTTCCGCGGTAATTGACCCTTATGGTAGAGTAAGCTCCAAGAAAACAGAGCTTTTTAAACGCGATGTTATTTTGACCAAAATACCAAAAAAAATCCCAGATGAAACGCTATTTGATATTTGGGGAAATGTTCCACTTTTGACATTCGCATTTTTTTATATACAGTACTACATTTTACTATTTCTTTATGCATTGCATCATCATAAAGTTGATGGACATGTAAGTCGTTACTTGGAAAATCGTGATAAGAAAAAACAAGACCCCGATTATAAAAGAAGGTTTTAGAATAGACCTATTCTACAACTTTGTTGATATAAGTAAGTTACACGATGGTTTTATTATTATAAAAATTCGTAACTTCAATTGCTTTTTTCATACGCCATTCTTTGATTTTTGCATGATGCCCACCCCGAAGAATATCTGGAACTTCCAATCCATTCCACACTGCTGGGCGAGTATACTGCGGGTATTCCATTAAATTTTCAAATTCCGTATTCGTTGCATAAGACTCCTCTTTGATAGATTCAGCATTGCCACACACTCCATCAAGTAGCCTTATAATCGATTCTATAATACACATAGCAACAACTTCACCACCAAAAAGCACAAATTTTCCAATACTAACTTCCGTAATATTATAAAACTCTACGATTCTATGGTCAACTCCCTCAAACCTGCCACAAATAATAATAATATCTCTTCCACAAGAAGCAAGTGAATGTGCTGTGTTTTGAGTATAAAGGAAACCTCGTGGTGATGTCAGTAAAATATGCGGATTATTCGATGTTTTTATGCAAAAATCAAGTGCATTCCCAATAATATCAGCACGAATAAGCATTCCAGATCCGCCACCATAAACCTCATCATCAACTTTTTTATGAATTCCAATGCCGTAGTCTCTTAAATTGCAAACTTCAAGATTCCACGCAATACCCATCGCCCTTTCTGGAAGAGAAATTCCAAGAGTTCCGGGGAATACTTCAGGATATAATGTAATGACGGTTATTTTCATAAATTGAAGAACTCTTCGAATGTCTGTGTTTTGGATTCAGAAAGACACATTTCAAGAGCAGCATTTACCGCTTCTGATTCTGATTTAATTGAATTACCAACGCATCGTTTTTCAAATTTTTCATCTGAATTGTGTTGCATAATATAAATTGTTACACCAGAAAAATATCCACCATTAAGCGGCGTTGTTTTAATTTTAGTATTATATGTAATAACATTTTCCGCCCTTTGTAGTAACATGAATTTTTTTGCGAATGCATAACTTAATGTGTCGTGTATCACTGGGTTTGTATTCGTAATTTCAACTTTATACTTCGTTGCAAATTGGTCGTATTCTTTCATAGAATTAACACAAATTTGTTCTTCCATTAAAAAACCAAGGGCGTTGTAAAACCGTTCAAGTTCAAGATATTCTACACAACTACTGGCAAGTTCGCTAATCAATTTAACTTTCTTTATGAGGTTTTTTGTCATAGTGTATCGCTCAATTTGTGGTTTAATTTTTTGCGATTTCGTGAGTAAATTCTCATGAATAAGATCTATAATTTTTACCTTTGATACAGAAACAGTCGCGTAGTATATATCATTTCTGAATTCAATTTTGACAATTTGGTAATTCTGAATTGTAATTGATGGCGTTTTCATTTTGATTGTTTTTTTGTACTCATTGACAGTTTTTTCATTTGTAAGTTTATCCTGCAAGAATGTTGTTGACGACACCGATGTATAAATTTTTTCCTTCAAATTCCCAATAGCATTTTCAATAGCTTGTTCCCTTGCTGGTGATTGCCCAGTGCCATAAAGCGTTGCATCGGTGTTTTGCTGCTCTTCTAAAAACCATTCTGGTGGAACTCCGTTATCTTTTGAGCAAGAAACACAAAGAATAAGTGATATTATAGTAATAGTGATGAATTTAATCATATTTTTTTGCTTCCTAGTTATGAAGGGCATCGTGCAATGAAAAAATAACTATTCAAGTTTTTTATATGCTTCAAAATCTTTTCAAACGAAATACATCGGAACAAGCAACAAAATCTTCCTTACAAACAATGTTTGTTGGTGGAAATTCAGCAAATTGGACAGCAAGTAATTACGAACAATTTTCAACGGAAGGTTATGTAAAAAATGTTGTTGCACATAGATGCATTGCGATGATTGCTCGCTCTGCTTCGTTTATCAATTTTAAATTTGGTCTTATTGATCAAAATGGTGATTTTTTAGAAAATACCACGCACAATCTTGTTAAAGTTTTTGCACGCCCAAATACCCAAGAATCTTGTTATGACCTTTTAGAAAAAATCTATAGCTATAAACTTATTTGGGGAAATGTTTTTCTTCTTGTAAAAAAAGATATCGATGGACTTGTACAATCAATTTTCTGTTTAAGACCAGATAGGGTTTCAGTTTTAAGCGATGACAATGGTGATGTTGTTGGGTATCGGTACAAAAAGAACAAGAAAATTAAGGAAGATTATTTTGTAAATTGCGATGGCTCGTGCGATATTATCCACATAAAATCATTTAATCCGCTAAATGATTTTTACGGTTTATCTGCAATGGAATCGGCAAAGTACTCTATCGATCAACATAATGAAGCAGCAAGATATTCCAAAGCTTTGCTGCAAAATTCCGCAAGACCATCTGGTGCATTAATTGTGAAAGCAACGGAGTATAATAATGGCGGAAGGCTAACAAAAGAACAGTTTGACACATTGAAAGAACAGTTGTATTCGCACCATGCTGGCGTGGAAAATAATGGAAAACCTTTAATTCTTGAAGGTGGACTTGACTGGAAAGAAATGTCAATTTCCCCGCGAGATATGGACTTTATTGAAAACAAGCATGTTGCTGCAAGGGAGATTGCTCTTGCTTTTGGAGTTCCATCTCAACTTCTTGGTATTCCAGGGGATAACACTTATTCGAATATGATTGAAGCAAGGGCATCATTGTGGGAACAAACGATTATTCCACTAGTGCAGGATGTCACAAAAACTTTGGAGAGAGGTCTTGGATTAATTTTAACGGACGACGATCTCTCGATTCAATTTGATAAAACATGCATTGCTAAACTTTCAAAGTAAAAAATGAAAGCAAAAAAATTTAACTAACAAGGCGTTGTAAATGAAGTCTATTCAAGGTACTTTATCATAACTTCGTCCATCAAGCTTTCAATAAAAAGAGGCTCAAGACTTGGGGTTTTTGCACGTGAATATTGTGCAATTCCGCATTCTTTTGCAAGCTCACGGTATTGTTCATCAAGCTCAACAAGGGTTTCGAGATGTTCCGAGACAAACGCTATTGGGAAAACAACCATATTCCAGCCGGAATATTTTGGAATAACAGTTTGGATATACGGCTTTAGCCATTGTTTGGGACCAACTCGCGATTGAAAGCAAAGTTCATATGTAAAATGCTCTTCTGATTTGATATTATTTATAATCATTTGCATTGTTTTTTCAATATGCGTGCGATATGGATCCCCCATTTTTACAACAAAATCTGCAGGAATTCCATGTGCGGAAAATAAAATCACTGTTTTTTTGTCCTTATTTTTCAAGTTATTGATGGCATATTTAACGCATAAAGCACACGATTGAATGTATTTCTCATTCTTGTAAAAACAACGAATAGTTTTAATGTTGTCAATCTTCATTTTTTTTGTAAGTTTTTCAAATTGTGATATAGAAGATTGTGATGTCGTTAATGAAAATTGAGGATAAAGTGGAAGGAAAATGACCCTTTCACCATTATAATTCTTCGCGATTTCCTTAAGAACGGAGGAGGTAAGTGGGTGGTTGTATCGCATTGAAATATGAACTTTGAAGGTGTCGCCTAAAATGGTTTGAAGTGCATCGCCTTGTGCTTTGGTATTTTCTAATATTGGGCTTTTGCCTCCAATTTTATCATACTCCTTCGTTGATTTCTTAAACCTGAAAGTTGAAATCAAAAATGCGATGAGAACTCGAAACGGGAATGCGAGTGGAATGATATATTTATCACTAAAAAGATTAAAAAGAAAACGACGCACTTCATTTCGTGAGTTTGGTCCCCCAAGGTTGCAAAGAATAATGTGGGTCATAACCGTCCAATATCCTTGGTTTCTTGTCTTGTTTGGCGTTCCATATCCTTTTCCTTTAAAGTTTGGCGTTTATCATGTAATTTTTTTCCCTTTGCAAGGGCAATTTCCATTTTAACCTTCTGCCGCTTGTTTATATATATCGAAAGGGCAACTGCGGTGAAGCCTCCAGTTTTAATTTTTCCCGCAATTTTTGAAATTTCCGACCTATTTAAAAGGAGTTTTTTTGGTCGCTTTGGTTCGAATTTTTGTGCTTCAAGGGTCGCATGTGAATAGTTCTGAATTGTGCAGTTTAGTATTTCAACTTGCATATCTTTTGTAATATAAACATAGCTTTCGGAAATATCGACTTTTCCAAGACGAATCGACTTAACTTCCGCCCCTTTTAAAACAATTCCAACTTCGAATGTGTCATATGTGAAATAGTTAAACCGTGCCTTTTTGTTGACTATTCGAATTCGGTTTTGTGCTGTTGCTTGAGCTTTTGTCAAAGGATTTGCCATTTCATTAAAATGAATGTTTTGAATATTTTGGATTTATGCGGGGGAATTGTCAAGGGAAAACAAAAAAAATATCATATACTAACAAGATTTTTTTATTCTTGAATTTTATTTTTTCACATATACCACTCCGTAACACTTTTCCCACCAAATGTACGAAGGTTATAAGAAAAAAAATGATATTATCATTCACACGCAAAAAGATTGGGATGGTATGCGAAAGGCTGGTAAACTGGGTTCGCAAGTGCTGGATTTCATCACTCCGTATGTTGTTGAAGGCGTTTCAACACTTGAACTTAATGACATTTGCCACGAATTTATAATCAAAAATGGAGCAATTCCCGCACCGCTAAATTACCATGGATTTCCAAAATCAATTTGTACTTCGGTGAACCATGTTGTTTGCCACGGCATTCCATCAAAGGATAAAATTCTTAAAAATGGGGATATAATCGGCGTTGATGTTACAGTTATTTTGAATGGTTATCACGGGGATACTTGCCGAACATTTGGCGTGAAACCAACAATTCTTGGTGAAAGGCTTACAAATGCAACATTTGAAGCAATGATGGCAGGAATTGAGAAAGTTAAACCGGGAAACACTCTTCGAGACATTGGCATTGCAATTGAAGATGTTGCACGAAAATATAATTATTCATGCGTTAAGGATTTTTGCGGTCACGGAATTGGGAAGATTTTCCATATGGAACCACAGATTATGCACTACAATGAAAAATCGATTGATTACCAAGATTTAATCCTTGAAGAAGGTATGTTTTTCACGGTTGAACCAATGATAAATGCTGGTACATATAAAACATTGGTTAGTAAAATTGATGGATGGACGGCAACGACTCAAGACAAAAAACCCTCCGCACAATTCGAACACTCCGTTGGAGTGACTGCAAATGGTTATGAAATTTTTACTATATAACATGCTTTTAATAATTGGAATTTTGGCTGGAATTTTGGCTATCACAATTTACATAACAATTAATTTAAGTGAAAAGCTAAAACTTTCGCGAATAAAAGAAGTAGATTTAAACATTAAAATTGCAAATTTTTCCGGTATTGAGCAACATTTCGAAAAGGAAATCAAACTTTTGAACGAAAAATTTCAGCAAATTCTCAATGAGAAAGAAAGAAGTTTTACTGAAATCAAACAACAATTTGCACAACAAATAAGAGAACTCAAACAAGATTACGAACAACGCTTCATACGCAAAAAAGAAGATGAGGATAAAATCCGCGAATCATTTTCCAACATCGCAAATGCAGTTTTGGAACAAAAAAACAAAACATTACAAGAACAATCAATGCACAATATCCAAAATGTTCTTGCACCATTTAAAGCCGATATCACAAACTTCAAACAATTAGTTCATACAATAAACGAACAACGAACTCAACAACATGCTTCACTTGAAACTCATATTAAATCAATGCAAAATGTGAACCAAAATATGATTCTCACCGCCGAAAACCTTACAAAAGCACTAAAAGGTGATTCCAAGGTGCAAGGAAACTGGGGCGAAATGATCGTTCGTAACATTTTCAAATCTGTTGGATTTACTGAAGGAATGGAATATACCGAGCAAGGCAAGGGAATGGATTTACGAGATGAAAATAATAAACTTCAACAGCCAGATTTCGTTATACATCTTCCAAATCCAAAAGACCAAACAGAAAAAAAGCATATTATTTTAGATTCAAAAGTCTCATTAACTCACTATGAACGTTTTTGCACGACTGAAAATGAAGAAGAGATTAAAGGATTTTTAGGATCAATAAATAATCATATAAAAGGACTTTCAGAAAAAAAATATCCCGAAAACGCAAAGCTCAACGCACCAGATTTCACAATGATGTTTATCCCAATCGAATCAGCATACTTCCTTGCAATTCGCAGAGACCCCGATCTTTATCAAAAAGCTTGGGATAAACAAATTGTCCTTGTGTGCCCGTCAACACTATTAGCTATGATCCAAACCATCAAAAACCTTTGGGAAATTGACATGCAAAACAAGAATACTCAGGAAATTGTCAAAAGAACAATCTTGATGTATGAAAAATTCAAAGGTTTTGTTGGAAATCTTGATAAAGTTGGGAAAAATTTAGAAAGTGCAACAAAGTCATTTGATGACGCAAAAAAACAGTTAACCGAAGGTAGTGGAAACCTTGATGGTCAATTTAAACAGATGATAAAATTATCAAAATTGGATTCCAAAATTGGAAATCCAGAATCCAAAAACATTGATATTATTCCCTTAATTGAAAGTGTTGTTGAGGAAGAATTGTTTTAGGAGGATGTATGAATGGGGCAGAAGGCAAAATTTTTGAGGAGTGAACGACGCTTGTCGAGAACACCTCGGGGGATTTTGCAACCCAAGTGAAGGCTGTTACTGCAAAGGTTTTTGTGAAAAATAAAAAATTATGCCGTTATCGTGTACTATCACAGTAGAACAAACTATTTTTTTTATTTTGATAAACAACAACGAATCACAAAAAACTTGAATTTCTAACAATCGGTTTTATACAGTTTAAAACTTTCTGATACCAATGTTAAAGCTTCTCACGATTGAAAATATTATTCTAATCAAACGCACAACTTTACACTTTGAAGGTGGTTTGTGTGTGCTAACAGGTGAAACAGGGGCTGGAAAATCAATTATTTTGAACTCCATTTTAACGCTTTTTGGCAAAGAAACAAAATCTAAAGCATTGGTGCGGCAGGGTTGTAAATATGGTGCTATTGAAGGTATTTTTGATAATATCCCCGAAGAAACAGAAAAACTCCTAGTTCAACACGCAATAACACCAGATTCCGAACTAAAAATTAAGTGTATAATTCAAGCAAATGGTTCCATAACATCGTTTATCAACAACGAACAAGTTGCCCCCGAAGTGATTAAACAAGTTGGAGAAACACTTATTGAAGTCAACCGCCAACACGAACAGACATACTTAATGGAGGAAAAAAACCATATAACAATTCTTGATGACTACGCAAGTTCAGGCGAAATTTTACTCAATTTGGAAGACATTTATCGCAAAATTCAAATTTGTGAGCGTGAAATCCAAGAAACAATCGCCCGAAACAAACAAATTGCCTTCGAAATTGAGTACCTCAAGGACGCCCAAAAGGAAGTAATTGATGCAAATATTGAAAAAGAAGAATATGAAGAACTTCAAGAAAAACGCATTAAAAACAAAAAAAAACACAATACATTCCAAACATTAACATCCGCCTCTTCAAAGTTAGAGCAAGCCTCCGTTGGGCAAGTGCTAATGAATATTCACCGAATGATTGCACCAATTGTTGGCATTAATTCAGAAAATTCCGAAGAAAATCCAAAATCCGGAAATGACATAGCCAATCTTTCTGAAACTGTTGACCGCATCTGCATCGACATCCAAGAAGTTGAAGGAGCAATTGAATCACTCATTCAACAAAACTACATAAACATCGCCGAAATTGACAGAGATGAAGAACGATTTTTCTTCTTGCAAGATCTCGCCAAGAAATATAAAACTCAACCATTCGAACTTCACCAGTATTTAATTGACATAACAAAAAAAATCGACGGCTTTAATAAAACAGAAGAATCGATTGCCGAACTTACAAAACAACAAAAAGAACTTGAAGTGCAATATTTTGAAATCGCTGAAAAGCTAAGTGCACTTCGAAAAATTGCCGCAAAAAATTTAGCAGAAAAAGTAAATGAATCACTAAAATCCTTACAAATGGAAGGTGCTTGTTTTGATATCAAAATCGAACAGGGAAAAATGCGAAAAAATGGTATTGATACCATTATATTTATGATAGAGACCAATAAAAACATGGGTTTTGACCACCTTTCTAAAATTGCATCAGGCGGTGAAATCTCGCGAATTGTTCTTGCAATCAAAGCCGCAATCGTGCATTTAAGGCAAATTCCTTGCGTAATTTTTGATGAAATCGATTCTGGAATAAGTGGAAAAACAAGTGATTCCGTTGGAAAAGTTATGCTCAAATTAGCACAATCAGTTCAAATTATTGTGATAACCCACCAACCACAAGTTGCCGCAAAAGCACACGACCACTTCCGCATCACTAAATTTCAAACAAACACTCAAGGTAAATCAGAAAACATTAGTGAAACCGAAACGACCGTTGAAAAGCTTACAAGTGACGAGCGAATTCACGAAATTGCCCGCCTTCTCTCTGGTGCAAATATTTCAGACGAAGCTATTTCAAATGCCAAGATTTTATTAGCGTAAATATATGCAAAATCACTATAAATTGATAATAATTCTTGCAATTTTCATTCTTCTTCTTTTGATTTTCACTGATTTTCCTAAAATTTTAGGTGTATTATTTAATTAACTAAAAAAAGTATGCAAAGAATTCATGCAATTACAGTTGTAATGATTACCCTCACACTTCCTGCCTGTACAAAAATTTCCGAAACTTGGAACATATTATTCAACTAAAAAATCAACGAAAAAGATAAACAATTTATGAAAACAACAAAGACGCAGATTTTCACTCTCATTGCAATAATCATTGTTGCTGGGGTTTTTACTATTGGGAATTTTATAAACATTCCTCCATTAAAGAATTATAAAATGAACCTTGGGCTTGATTTACAAGGTGGAGCTGACATACTTTTGCAAGTTGATACACAAGATTATATCAATAATTACAAACAAAACACTCTTTCTGAAATTAAAAAAGCATTTTACGAGGATAAAATAGGATATAAAAACTTTGAAATCACACAATATAATACTTCTTTTGAACTTCGCGATGCTACACAAATAAAAAAAGTAAAAAAAATACTGAAAAAAAACTCTGTTGCATACTCAATATCATCTGGGAATGAAGGTCGAACATTTGTTCTTGATATTTCGGCACAAAATCTTAAAGAAATCCAGAAAAAAGTCGTAGAACAATCAATTGAAATTATTCGCAAAAGAGTTGATGAAATGGGTAACAAAGAAATTATAATTCATGGAGTTGATAGCGACAAAATTTCCCTACAAATTCCGGGAAAAAATGACCCAGAATCAATAAAAAAACTACTAAATACACAGGCAAAACTTACATTTCACCTTCTTGATGACTCCCCTTATGTAACACAAAGCCAGCCATCAAAGCCAAATATAACACACATGCAGGATGTTAATCCACAAAGTACTGAATTTCTTTACGCTGTAAAAAATGAAGTGATAATCGCTGGAGCTGACCTTGAAGATGCTAGTGCGATTATTACCCAAGAAGGTCAAGCTGCCGTCTCTTTTAAGTTTAATAAAAGAGCTTCCGCCATTTTTGCTGATATAACATTTCAAAACGTTGGTAGACCATTTGCCATCGTTCTTGACGGAAAGGTTCTTTCGGCACCAAATATTAAAGAGCCAATCACAGGAGGTTCTGGTGTAATTTCAGGCTCGTTTGATACCAAAGTCGCAAATGAGCTCGCACTTTTACTTCGAGCCGGTGCCCTGCCTGCAAAAATTGAAGTCGTTCAACAACAAAACATTAGTGCGACACTTGGAATGGAATCAATTATTATGGCAATGAAATCGATGGTTGTCGGTGTTATTCTAGTATGCGGATATATGTTATTACGCTATAAAAAACTTGGCTTTGTTGCAATTGCATCACTTGTTGTGAACATGACATGTGTCATCGCATTTCTTTCAATCTTTGGCTCAACTCTAACACTACCTGGAATTGCTGGGATCATTTTAACGATTGGTATGGCAGTTGATGGAAATATCCTCATTTTTGAAAATATTCGCTCACTTCAAGTAGTGTTACACAAAGACGACGTCTATGCCGAAGGCTTTGCAAAGGCAAGTCCATCGATAATAGATGCAAACATTACCACAATTTTTGGTGCATTAATGCTGTACCAATTTGGCTTTGGTGCAATTCGTGGCTTTGCATTGACGCTAATTATTGGTGTAATATTTTCAATATTTTCTTCACTGTTTGTGACAAAAGTCCTCATGGGTCTTAAGGGAGTTAATGTGTTTAAGAAAAAATAAATAAATCACAAGGCACCTCTAGGCAACCATTTCCTCTAGCTTTGAAATAAATTGAAATGGAAGAATGCTAACAATAACATCGCCATCGATAAACTTCTCAACAGGCTTTTCTTGTAATATTCCATTTCGAATTACACAAAGAACGGTCATTTTAAATTCAGAGACTTTTGATACTTCTAATCCATTTAAAGGCGAGTGTTTCACCACTATAAATTCACAAATGCTGTAAGTTCCATCGCAAATTGTTTCCTGCTTTATAAGGCTTCGTTCACCAATGCAGTTGAGAATTTTAGAAATTGTAATGTCGCGTGTGTTGATGATATTTTTTAGACTAAGATCACGAAAGACATCGTAATAATTATATTCATCAATGAGTGTAAAGCATTCTGGAATGCCAAGACTCTTTGCGATAAGTGTTGTGAAAAGATTGGTCTCATCCTTACCTGACACGCTGATTATAGCATCAACAGAGCCACATTCTTGAATAATATCCCTTTCTTGCATATTACCATGAATCACGATTGATGATGATAATTTTTCACTAAGGAATTTACATCTCTCTTCATCACTTTCGATAACTTTTACGGAAAGATACCGTTCTTGAAGGGTTTTTGCAATATTAAACCCGATTTCTCCACCACCGCAAACCAATATCTTCTTCAGTTTGGAAGCGTGTCCGTTGATGCAACGAATTATGTTTGTAATCTCGTTATTTGGTGATAAAATATAGATTTCATCACCTTTTTCAAGGATTGTTTCAGTATTTGGAAAGTGAATGGAGTTACCTCTTTTTATAAAACAAATTGAAAAATTTTCAATTTCGGCAAATTGCAATGCTTTTCTAATGTCGCACACTTTTTTTCCTTCAAATACAAAGGTTATGATGAGGGAAATAATGTTATAATCTCCGTTGTTGATTGGTACATTATACTTAATTCCAGTATTTCCAAGCATTTCTATTACATGCTTTGCAGCTTCAATTTCTGGGGAAATGATGTAGTCAACTGAAAGAACATTTTTATTGTAAAGATGCGAAGACCATCGATGTTCAAGGTAAATTGCTGAACGGATTCGCACAATTTTGAGTTTAACTCCAAACAGTGTGCCTGCGATGTGTGATGTCAACATGTTAATTTCATCGGACCTTGTGACACAGATAATCATATCCGCGTAAGTTGCTCCGGCTCTATCTAGAATTTCAGGTGAAGATGATAGACCGCATATTGTTTTAACATCAAGATTTCGTACGTCTATGAGGTTTTTTTCATTGTAATCAATAATTGTGATATCATTTTCAGCGTCTAAAAGTAATTGTTTTGCGACTGTAACTCCAACTTTTCCTGCACCACAAATTATTACTTTCATATAAAAATATTAAAACTCATTAAAAAGGGAGCGTTGGAAATCTTCTCTTAAAAGCTCGTCGATGATATAATCAACCCTGCCCTCTTCCATAATTTCGACTATCTTATAAAGTGTAAGGTTGATTCGGTGGTCAGTAATTCTTCCTTGTGGAAAGTTATATGTGCGAATGCGTTCGCTTCGATCTCCTGATCCTACTTGGTTTTTTCGTGCTTCTGATGAAATTTTGTCTCGCTCTTCAAGGAGTCGTTCATAAATTCTTGCACGAAGGATTTTCATACCTTTTTCACGATTTTGAATTTGAGATCGACCGTCTTGGCAATTCACAACAATTCCAGTTGGTAAGTGTGTAATTCGAACGGCAGATTCCGTGACATTAACATGCTGACCGCCAGCACCTGATGAACGAAATACATCAATTTTAATATCCTTAGGTTCAATATTGACATCAACGTCCTCGGCTTCTGGCATAACGGCAACCGTCACGGCACTTGTGTGAATTCGCCCTGAATTTTCTGTTTCTGGAACGCGTTGTACGCGGTGAACGCCCGATTCAAATTTCATTTTTAAAAAGACATCTCTTCCAGAAAATGAAGTAATAACTTCCTTATAACCACCAATGTCATTTGCGGAAATTGAAATTGGTTCAATTTTCCATCCTTGATTTTCAGCATATTTAAGGTACATTTTGTATAAATTCGCAACGAAAAGTGCGGCTTCATCACCGCCGGTTCCTGCTCGAATTTCAAGAATGGCATTTTTTTTGTCATCTTTGCTTTTTGGCATAAGAAGTAATTTCAGGCTTTCATCAATTTGTTCAATTTCAGTTTTAGCTTCTTGCAGTTCAATTTCTGCCATTTCGCATAAATCTTTATCACTGCCATCGTGAATAATATCCTTTGCATCATTTTCTTGCTTAGCTAAATATTCTCTTCTGCGTGCGACATCAACAATATCTTCAATTTCCGATCTTTCTTTTGAAAGCTCGATCATTTCCTCATGTTTAAGCTCAATATTGGAAAGCTTTGCTTCGATATCATTAAATCGATCGATGAATTTTTGAAGTTTTCCCTGAAGTTTATCTGGGATTTTGTCGTTAATTTTATTCATTTAACTTTGTAAATATTTCCTTTTTTAATGTAATATAAGTTTCCATTATGAACAAAATAGTAAGAGACATTACTTAAATTTGCTTTTTTGAAATATTGTTCCGTTCCATCTTGAAGGGAAATTGTACGAAAACCCTTTGGTTCGCCAACTGATAAAGAATATTCTTCATTGGAATTTTTAGTGACATTCAATGAAAGTACTGATGCTGTATCAAGTTTCACCGTCCATTTTGCTTCGCCTGTTTGAATATGAAGACAAATCAGTTTTTGTGATTTTACATCAAAGAGAATCATATAATTTCCTGAAATTAAAGCACTGTCGATTATAAAATTTTTTGTCCAAATTGGATGTCCTTGAACAATATTAAAGGCATATACTCCGTTCAAGTGCGAAATTATTACACTACTTTCAGCGGAATAAATTGATTTAATGATGTTAATATCAAACATTGAAGATGATTCTTGATCAACAAATGTACTTTGACCAATAACATTATGATTTTGAATGTTGTATATTGCAAATTCAGAATTTCCCGTTGCAAAAACAATATTGCCATTGGAAATTAATGGTTGATAAATGCTATCAAGGATTATATCCTGCTTTTGAAACATTTGTTTCATTTGCACCGTATGCAATGTCAGATCCAGTGTAACCAAAATTCCTTCAACAGTCATTGCATAGCATTGGTTTGTATGGCAAGTGAACCTTGAACTGAGTGTTATAACTTGTTTTTTTGGAGAAGGATTGATAGTTTCAAAAAGACCTTTTTCTTCATTTTCTTTAAGAAATTCTACATCACTTAATCCAATTCTTCCATACCAAACGCTCTCTAGTGAATATTCCGTTTCCAGTTCCGTTAAGTGAAATACTGAAAAATTTCCTTTTTCGTCGAATAAAAGAGTGAAATCACCATGTGTAGTTAATAATGGATTTGTGATGCTATGTTTTACAAACTTTTCCACCGCCCTCCTATCTTCCTTTGTTTTTGTTGATCTTTCTATATCAATGACGGTTAATTTTGTATTTGTTGCAAGGAAAAGCTTACCGTTAGAATATTCAACGGCTTTGACAAAACTCTGTAATTTTTTGACTGACTGTAGGTCGTGTTGTGATAAATGTACGATTGAAGATTCGTCATCAATTTGAAACGGCAAATCTTTTAAACGATAGTCTATTGTTACTTCTTCAGTCGGAAGAACATCGATTGCCTTTGATGTGTCGTATTTGGATCGACAAGAAGCAAAAATGAGTAATATTAGAATAATTCGTTTCAGTTTCATTTTATTAAACCCAATATCAATAGTTCTTCATCAATTTCCTTCATAAGTTCAACCGAAGGTGTGCACATTGGAAGGCGATATTCTAGTTCACAAAAGCCCATTTTATACATAACATACTTCACTGGCATCGGGTTTGATTCAGTAAATAGAAGGCGAATGAGATTAAAAAATGGCATATAGTGTTCAAATGCCAAAATAACAGACTGCGTCGCAGAAAGATTGCAAATAATTTTTACCTCCTTTGGGATAATATTACTTAAAACGGAAATTACGCCGTGACCACCAGACATTAGAAAGTGTGGCGTTGTTTGGTCGTCTCCTGTAAGAAAGAGGAACGGCTTGCGGAAATTTTTAAATGTATACTGCTCCTCAGAAAACCTTGCAAAAGAGCCAGTTGCATCTTTCATTCCGGCAATGTTTGGAAGCTCGGATGCAATGCGTAACAGCGTTTGCGGCTGAATATCAGCAACTGTTCTACTTGGAACATTGTATATTAATATTGGAACCTTTGAATTATGAGCAATTACTTTGAAGTGTTGAAAGATTCCTTCTTGGCTTGGTTTTGAATAACTTGGTGGTGTCACAAGGAAGAAATCCGGCTGAATTTTTAGGGAATTTTGTTTTAAAAGGACATCGCTCGTTGAATTTTGGCTAATTCCAATTGTTATTAACAACTTACCCTTCCATTTTTGCAGAACAACTTCAGAAGATTGAATAAATTCTTCGTGTGTAATTGTTGGAGATTCCCCCGTTGTACCGTGAAGAATTATGCCATCTATGTCATTTTTATACTGAAATTCTATAATTCTATCAAGGTTTGTGTAATCGATTTTACCATCTTTAAATGGCATAATAATTGCCGTGTGCAGTTCCATATAGTCTTAAAATATTGGTATATTGAATAATTTGAATGCCATAGTGATTGCAAAAAATGCTGGAAGAGCTAAAATATAACCATCAAAGCGGTCAAGAACTCCACCATGACCTGGAATCAGCGTACTTGAATCTTTTACACCATACTGGCGTTTAAATTTCGATTCAATAATATCGCCAAGTTGGGTCAAGATTGTAAGAATGACGATTACTCCAAAATACAATATAAATGATAATTTACACTTAAGAAGGTGATAGATTGGTATAGAAAGAATTAGAGTAATTAGAACTCCACCAATAAAACCTTCAATTGTTTTACCTGGAGAAATAGTCGGGCAAAGTTTATGCTTTCCAATTGCCTTTCCAGTAAAATAGGCAATTGTATCAAACGATGCAACGGAAAAAACAAGCAAAAGAACTTTGTGAAATCCAAACGCAGATTCTCGCATAAGATAAAAGCCAATAAATTCAAGTGTTATAAACAAAAGAATTGAAGCTTTTGGCGATCTTACAATTGAAACATACTCGGATGTAACCAAAACACACAGGCAAAAAAGTATTGATAGAAATAATGCTCCTCCAAGCAGAATTGGTACACCAATCATTACAATCATTACAATGCCCATAACAACTCTCTGATTCAATTCACTCGTATTGCGAAGATAATTTGATAAAGTGTTCATATTGTTTTTATACTATTTTGAATATATTGGGAATTTATTACAAAGAGCCTTAACATCATTACCGACTTTTGCAATTGAATCTTCACTGGAATTTTTTAAAACATCCGCTATCCAGTTTCCAATTTGTACGAATTCTTTTTCACCAAACCCACGAGTCGTTCCACAAGCTGAACCAAGACGAATTCCTGATGCGGTAAATGGACCATGGGGATCGTTTGGAATGGCATTTTTATTGCAAATTAATCGTGCTTTTTCAAGTAATTTTTCCGCATCCTTCCCCGTAACACCATACGGAGTTAAATCAACCACCATAAGGTGGCAATCCGTCCCGCCTGTAACAACCTTCAAACCTCTTTCAACTAAAGTTTTAGCCAAAACTTGTGCATTTTGCACGACACTTTTCGCATAATGTTGAAATGATGGTTCAAGTGCTTCACCAAAGGCAACCGCCTTTGCCGCAATTACATGTATAAGAGGTCCGCCAATCATTCCAGGAAAGACAGCTGAATTGATTTGTTTTGTAAATTTTTCATCATTCCAAAGAATTACTCCGCCGCGTGGTCCTCGTAGTGTTTTATGAGTTGTTGAAGTAACGACATCGGCATAAGGTAGTGGATTTGGATACTGACCGCCAGCCACAAGCCCAGCAACATGTGCCATATCAATCATTAGTATACAAGAACCATTAATTTTTGCAACTTTATCCGCAATATCCCTAAAGCGTTTCCAATCAATTATACGAGAATATGAAGAGGTGCCAGCAACAATAAGCTTTGGCTTAACTTCAAGAGCTTGTGCTTCTAGTTGGTCGTAATCAATTAAACCTTCAGAATTCGTACGATAGTCAACTGAATTAAACCATTGTCCAGATTGTGTCATTTTTGCACCATGAGTAAGATGACCTCCGCAATCAAGAGCAAGCCCCATTATGGTGTCTCCCGGTTTTAGAAATGCAAAATAAACACATTGATTTGCTGTTGCACCAGAGTGAGGCTGAACATTTGCAAAATTTGCATTAAAAAGTTTTTTAAGACGATCAATCGCCAAAGACTCAACAATATCAGCATTTTCACATCCGCCATAATATCTTTTTGTTGGATAGCCTTCTGCATATTTATTCGTAAAAACAGAACCTTGTGCTTCCATTACAGCCTTAGAAACAATGTTTTCAGAAGCTATTAATTCAATGCCGTCTTCCTGTCTGATTTTTTCAGATTCGATTGCATCAAATATTGTAATATCAATTTCTTGAAGAGTTTTATTCGTATGCATCTGAACTCAAAAGTTGTTTAAAATTCAAAAAGAGGATAAATATAAAAGTCAAATATTAAATTTTTAGAAGTTATTCAATTAATTGTATGATTTATCATGTAATTTTAAAACCCTCGTTTTTTCATTTACTTGTACAGAATTCAAAATTCCATCGTAAACAAATTGTTTTGCCACTTCAATTGATTTCTCAATTGAAAGCCCTTTTGCCAAAAAACATAAAATAGCAGTTGAAAGAGCACAACCCGTTCCGCGAATATTTTCATAATAATTCACTCGAGGAAGTGTAAATTCAGTCATTCCATTTGGTAAATGAAGGATATCTGTGGAAAATAATTTTGTAAGTGAATGCCCTCCTTTTTCAAGAATTCTTTTACATCCATAAGAAAAAATTGTATTTATTCCACCAAGTATGTCAATTTCAGATTGATTAGGCGTTAACATTTCCACATAAGGTAAAAGTTTATTCCGAAAAACTTGCACATATTCTTCAAGATTTTCAACAAGTTCAACACCAGAAGAGGAAATAAATGGAGTATCAACAACGGTAAATATATCATTTTGAGACAAAAACTCAGCAACAATTTCAATTGCTTCGATATTCTGCAAAAGACCAATCTTTGCAAATTTTGGTGTTAATGGAGTGTTTTTTGGAATATTTTTCAACTGAATTCGTAAGTTTTCAGCCGTGAATTTCACAACGCCACTCACACCATCATGATTTTGCACAGAAAATGCCGGCAAAATCGCAAATGGCTCAAAATTCAACATTTTCACAATATGACAATCAAGTAAAATTCCAGCAGATGCTGTAGCATCAAAGCCAGAAATCACCAGAATATTGTTCATAACACAAGACCAGCACAAGTTGTTGCGGCTGTTTTTATTATTTGCGAATCGTCGTAACAAGCCTTCGTACATACTAAATAATTAGTGGAAGTTGGACTTGGTACATTAACACACGTGGCTGGTATCTTGAGTGCTGCACTCAAGGAACTTATGGGAATATTCTTCAATTCTATGGGAATGAAATATAGTTTTGTATCAACTGGAATGTAATCAGTCATAGTTATTACATTAAGAAACTGCCTATAGAAGTTATTGCTTACTATTTTATTATTGTCCGTCTTTAAATAATAGTCCATCTGCAGAAGTTGATTACTCGTTGCAAAACCATTTTTACTTAACTCAATATTAATTGCAGTCATAGTGATAGCGAGGACAGCCAACCCGTTTGATGATGTACATGTTTGCTGTATACAAGACATCTTTGTCGTACATAGTGGTGGTTTCAGCTCCATATTATAAATTACAGGAGAAGCCATTTTAGATTTAGATGCATCAAGTTTCCATTGTGCCGATGCACATGCGTTGGAGTACGCAATTGTTTCATCAGAACAATAAACGTAATCAACCCCTATAAGCTTTTTAGTAACTGGCACTGCACCTTCTATCACCGCAATACCAAGTATAACAGAAATAATCATACCCCATGAAATTTTACCAAGAAAGAACGCAAATCCAATTGCAACAATTGAAAAAAGTTCAAAATATCGAGAAAAATCCTTAATCAACTTTGTCACATTACAAAGTGCAATTGATGGACCTGTTAAAACACATATACCATTATCCTTATTACCAGTTGAACCTCTACAAGCAAGACCCTTAGGGCATTCTGTGTTAAAACCACACGAAGGAAGTGTTGAATCCGCAAGGGCAACACCTTGAAAAGAAAAAATTTGAAATGAGAGGAGTAGAATAATAATTCTTGACAATATTTTCATAACTATGTTTTACTACTGTTTATTACCGTTGTTGCGTTGTCAAAAATTCATTTATTAAAATTATAAAATGTCAATTAAAAAAAATGAACTTGAAATCATTATTTCACAAAAATTTCCACATTCCACATTTGAATGCATTGACACAATTGGCGATGAAGACCACTGGAGATTAATAATTTCTTCACCGGAATTTGTGAATATGACCCGCCTACAAAAACATAGAATATTGAATGAAAGATTAAAGGAGGATATCGACAGACAAATTCACGCAATAGAATTTATTATAAAGTAGACTCAAAGACGAACTTCGAATTTTTTCGAAATCCAAATTGAGATTGAGTTGAGAACTAAAGTTATACAAAATAAAACAGAAGCAATTGCAAACGCTGCAAGAGTTTTTGGACTATTAAATTCAACATCACCAGTTAAAATTGTCACAATCTGAACCGTGGCAGTCGTAATTGATTCCAACGGAGAAAATGTCATATTTGCCATTAAGCCAGCTGCCATCACGACGATCATCGTCTCACCAATTGCCCGCGACATTGCAATAATTACAACAGAAACAATACTTGGAGTAATTATGCTAAGCAAAACATTCAAGACAATTTCATGCTTCAATGCACCAAGGCTCACGGCCGTTTGCCTAATTTCCGAAGGAATTGCACGAAATGCATCATCAATAAGTGTTATCATATATGGCATAATCATTACGCCAATAACAAGCCCCGAAACTAAAGCACTTTCGGCAGAAAATGAGTGATAATGTAAGGCATTTGAAAAGTCGTACATCCATCGGGAAAGTATAAACGCTGCAAAGAAACCATAGACAACTGTTGGAATATTTGCAAGAATTTCCAGTGCAAATTTAATTTTTCCACAAAATTTCGGCGATGCATATTCCGCAGTGTAAATTGCAACCATAATTGAAATTGGCGTCGCAAAAAGTATCGCAATTAACGATGTCATCACGGTTCCAACAAATAACGGAAGAATTCCAAAAGCCTTCCCACCAAAAAGTTCGTACTCACTTGGCCACCAGTATGTTCCAAAAAGGAAATCCGTTAATTTTACAGACTGTAAAAAAACAAAAAACTCCCTAAACATTGCAAATGCAATAACGGCCGCAACGACGAGAGTTGCCATCGAAAGCGATAATATCGTGAAATATACAACAGAGTCTGAAAATGTACGAGGATCTTTAATATATTTAACATATTTGCGAAACTTCGGTGTAATTTGAGAAAAAAGTGTTTTATCTTCTGAAATTTTCCTTTTATAAAAGAAGAAAAATGATGAAATTGCCAATAAATATAAAGAAAATGCAATCCATCCATTAAAGATAGCAAAGAAAAATATTGCCAAAAAAAAGGAAATATAATAGAATGTGTATCGATAAAAACGCAAACTTGGAGTATAATACTTTAAAGCCCCGCGAAATGTGAAAGAATAATCCGTTTCGCGTATCTTTATGAATGGATAAAAGAGCAAATTAACTGCAATGCAGAGTAAGATCATTTACCTAGGGTTAGTTGTGACGAACGAAATGCTGTGGACTATAGCTTTAAGTTTTTTTCCACGAATTTCGATAAAAACTTCCTGACCAATTTCGTAGTTAATTGGCAAATATGCTTGACCAATCGACCTTTCAAGAACCGGCGAATATCCACCACTTGTTAAAGCGGAAATTTTTTCACCCTTTGCATTAAAAACTTCGTAACCTGCACGCAAAACACCTTTGTCCTCAAGTAAAATTCCAGAGCGTTTCACTTGATTATTTTGGGAAATTTTTTCAAATCCAGTATATCCAGAATGATTTTTAGACATAACCCACGAAAGACCTGCTGATATTGGATCCGTACCTTCATTTAAGTCATTTCCATAAAGTGGATAACCAACCTCAAGGCGAAGACTGTCTCTTGCTCCAAGTCCAATTGGACGAACGGCATCGTTTGCAAGTAATTCCGCCCATAATGCTGGTGCAAGTGAATTTTCAACAGAAATTTCAAATCCTTTTTCACCAGTGTAACCAGTGCGACTTAATATTACTTTTCCATATTTTTCATGCAAAATTTCGCGAGCAGTCATATATCCAATTTCTGCAATTTCATGAAAAATTGGTGAAAGAGTATCTAAAACTTTAGGTCCTTGGACTGCAATCAAAGCACGAGATTCTAAATTTTGATAAGAAATCTTTGGAAAATGCTTTAAAACATGAGCAAGATCGATATGCTTTCTTGAGGCATTCCATACGACAAAAAAACGATTATCGGAAAATTTTGTTATAATCAAGTCATCGATTATTCCACCGTCTTCGTTAGTTAAAACGGTATATTTACAAGCGGATTGCTTTACTTTTGTGAAGTCAGATGGTGTTAATTGTGAAAATATATCATTAAGATTTTCCCCTTCAAAAATCACCTGACCCATATGTGAAACATCAAAAATTCCACATGAATTACGAGTCCAATTATGTTCATCAATGAGACCTTGTTTATATTTCACTGGCATTAGGTATCCAGCGAATTCAACCATTGTCGCTTCTGAAACAATGTGGGACTGACTAAGTGCCGTTTGCAAAATAGACATATTTATTTCACACAGCTAAACGCTTCCTCCCTTTTTTACGACGAAGTGCAATGACATCACCGTTTCTTTGTCTCACAAGGAAACCATGAGTTCGTTTTCTTTTAACTTTGGAAGGTTGGTATGTTCTTTTTGTTGACATAAAGATTTAAGCAAAAGATATTAATGATGAAAAATGTATATACATTAAGGCTATCAACCCAGATGTACATGTAAAAAGGTTTAAGAATAAAACCAAATTCGATAAAACGGAACGCATATTGTGTGATTTAACATAGTCCGTGAAAAGTGTAACTGCACGCAAGTATGAATAAATTCCAAAACAAATAATGAATATCATTAACGCAACTGTTGAAATTGGAACAAAGAATGCGAAATCAAGCGAAAATGGTGTAGATGATGTAAAGACTGCATCAGCACATAGGAATATCACGAATGAAAGAACCATAAAAAGCGATGTCAACTTCTGACAATGGTACGAAAACGATGGTCTCATTTTCTGAGAAAAACAATGTGAATTTATTATGTATCCGTAAAATTAAAGAAAATATTAATTGTCAAGTTTTTTTATTGACTTTTTTATTTTTTTTATTTCAGCTCCCTAATTGTTTTTTTACATTTAAGGGGAATGGGAGTTTTTAAATTGTTATTATTAGTTTTTACATTGCTTGCAGCGTTTAATCCGCTTAAAAGTTTTGCTTCAAGGGGGCTTTATTTTAGTGTTTCTAAAATGACATCATCACAGAATAATACAATTTCTGATTACAAACAAGGCACAAATGTTGACGTACAAATCAACGATCTCAATGATATCAATATGTTAAAGAACGCTGCTAACATAGGCAACATTAATGGCAAATCATTTGATTACACTAAAGGTACAAATCCAGCTAGCGGCGTATTAAGTTATCAAGAGCTTAAAAGTGCATTAGACAAAAAATACCTTGTTGGTGATGTGACTTTTACGCTTAAAACTCAACAAAGTAGTAAAAAAACTACAATATACACAGTGAATCAAGGTGGTACAGTTGATTTAACTGGTGCAAATATTTTATTTAATGGCACTGATGGCATTTCTTCAATGGTAACAACACCAAATCCCATAAATGACAACAAAATCACAATAACACTCAAAGATGAATATAATAACAGTCCTTTACAGGTGCTACTGTCTGCATCTGGAATATTGAATGGAGGCACTACTACACAAGATATAGTAATTCCGCAATTTCAAGGCAGTCAAATGTGTATTCAGGATTCAGTAAGTCATATTGAAGCGTGTGCTCCATCAAGTTATATAAACTCGATACTCAAAGATAACAGACTTATAACGGTGAAAAATTTATTTACTTCTATCCGTACACAAAATGGCGTCACTCAGGACACTCAGATAGGCTCCGATGGTAATAATTGGACAGTTTATAAAATGCCCTATACCGACGCTTCGACAATACTAGATTACACAACACCAAACAATCCAATTTCAACAATAACTAATGGTGCAACGGTAGAATTTGGTCCCGGCTCAAAAATAACTGTTTTTGAAGATACTGTATCAGTTGATGGAGTGGTATCAACGACAGGAAGTGTAGTTAGCGTTACTAGTGCTACACAGAATAAATACACACAAGCTTATGATAATACTGCTAAAGTTGGGAATTATATATTAAACGTTGATGGTCAATATGTAATGATTAACGATGTCAATGCGGACAATAACTATAAATTCCTTTTATTGAAAATACCAGAGAAAGGTGACATTATTAAAATTAATAACAATACCTACCATACAATGACAGCTAGTGATGTAGAAAGTGGAAGATACACGAATCAACAAACTTTCGCCATGAAGCCAGAGTATGTACAAAATACATTTTCTAATATCAATGATATCAAAATTACTGGTTCAACTTCAACAACAGCAAAATACGCCTGCACCGATAAAGCGTTAATGAACCCAAATGAATGTAATGTTGACTACCCAGCCAGCGATCTGAACATCACTTTTAATGCGGCAGACGGAGACAAAGACAAAGGCAAAACTACAGGGGCATTCGTCCAGAATATCTTCACTCCCGCAACAATTACAACAAATGGTATAACAACATTTAAAAGTGCTACGATTGATCTAAATAGTAAAAATACTTTCACTGGGATATCAAAAAACGGTAATACTGTCGTGAAGAGTGAAGGAGTAATTACAGATGCCGGAATTGATTTACATCCAAGTTTCAGTTTCAATTACTTCAGTAGTCCGTATGCATCGGCTTTGCAAAATATGAGATTTGACCCAGCAAAACTTGGTTCAAATATATCATTGAACGATTTTTTAAAGTTATTTTCTAGTTACACTGGATCTATTGCCGATGGTATGAATGATTTCATACAATACAGTGACGACACAACGGGAAAGCTATTATACGGAAAAGACGCCATCGCCAAACTAACTGAAGGATTTACTGATCCAGATAAATTCAAACAAAGTTACGCTTCAGTTGTCGATAACTCATACATTCTTAATTCGCTTTTAAATAATTTTACAAAGTTGGCAGTTGACGCCAATGGTAATCTATCGCCAGGCTTTGAAAGTGTATTGGATGGTGCTATTGCTGGTGTCGCTGTTGGTACTTTTTCTGGTACCGCTGTTGGTAATTTTGTTGGCACTGTTCTTGGTGCTACTGTTGGTGGTACTGTTGGTGGTGCTGGTGCTATTGCTGGTGCTATTGCTGGTGGTGTTGGTGGTACTGTTGGTGGTACTGTTGGTGGTGCTGATATTCTTGGTGGTACTATTCTTGGTACTATTCTTGGTGGTACTGTTGGTGGTGTTGTTGGTAGTGCTGTTGGTGGTGTTGTTGGTACTGTTGTTGGTGGTGCTGTTGGTGGTGTTGTTGGTGGTGGTAATAAATTTGCGGAAGCCTTTAACATTCTAAATGCATCACTTGAACAATCCAAAAGCAAGAACATTGCGGAATATATAAAAAACACAAACGGAACTTATGATGTTACACTTCGTCCAAAAGATTGGTCGTTTGAAACTCAAGAAGTAAAACGGTTGGTAATGAACGATGTTGGCAGCAGGAACCTTGCACCGCAATTTAGCACACAACAGCAGATGCAAAGCTTTGTAAATGCACTTTCAGGACGCAGTGCAGACGGTTTTGAAGCAAGCGTTGGTTATAAATTCCGCTTATTTAAAAGCTCATTTTTCACAGCTCCGCAAATTGATATTTCAATGTTTAGAAATACCGATTCAACTATGTCAGGGAAACATCCAGAAGATACAGCACCTACGACAGCGGCAACGAAAATCTATACTTATGGTAACCTTGATTCTTCTTACGCTGGAAGCTTAGTTGCAAAGTTTGGTTTTGAAAACAAACTTTCACTTGGAACATTTAAAATACCATTTAGTATTTATGGTTTTGGTGGTGGAACTTCTGCACTCTCGACATATCGTAACACAAAATCGCAAGCATTTGGTGCCAAATTTGGTTTTGGTACGGAAATTTTTGTTTCAAAAAATCTCGCATTTTTTGGAGAAATGTTTTGGATAAAATTCCTTAAACAGAATATAAATTACAGCGTAACAAATGGTTATGATACCAGTGTCGCAAATGGCGCAATACTAGGAAACAGTGTCGCAAATTACATCAATAGACAAAGTGGAACGACAGTTACCCTTGATGACGCACAAATTGGTCAAGACACTAAAAACATCTCAATTCAATATGCAGATCTCAACCAAGTGATTGATGCGAAGAGTATTAAATATACAACAACGGAAAGCTTTTCTAATACAAGTGCAATTCAAGGCGTGAAATTTGGATTAACATATTACGCTAAATGATGTTTTCAGCGAGGTTTTTCTGTTGAAAGGAAAACCCCAAAACCCCTTAACTAGCTTTCAGTAAGTGTCACAGACAACCTACGCTACTTTAAATGCGTTGACCGCAAATATAGTAGCTTTATTAGCAACAGCTTTTACAGCTTTGTTACCAAGTTTAGAAAGACCAGCTTTTAATGAAACAAGTTTATTGCCATTTAAAAGTTGTGGATTACGCATACCTTGCGAGTAAAGTTATAAAGTTTCCAATCCATGTCGAGCCTATTCGCCCCCATATTAACGAATTTAAAAGATGGTGGAGGCGTCGGGATTCGCACCCGAGTCCATAAATTTCCCCGTATAACGGTCTTATTACCATAGATAAATTGCTTTACCGCAATGATTATATTTAAAAGAAATTGATATGTCAAGCCTTGTTTAAAAAAATCTTGACATATAATCTTTCGTAAATATTGCTCCTTTATAAATCTTTTTCTTAAAAAATGGTCGAAATCAAAGTTCCACCACTTGGTGAATCAATTTCCGAAGCAACAATTGCTTCAATTGTGAAAAAAGTTGGCTCTTCAGTTAAAACAGATGAACTCCTTATTGAACTTGAAACTGACAAGGTGACACTTGAGATCAATGCACCATGCAATGGCACAATTGAACTTCTAAATATTAAAGAGGGTGATACCGTCACAGTTGGTCAAATAATTGGGCAAATTAACGAAGGGGTTTTATCAGACATTTCAGCTTCATCAACACCTGCACAATCTGCTACAGCAACTCAAAATAATTCTAGTAATACCACACAATCATTAAACCTTGCACCTTCGGTAAATAGAATCGTGCACGAAAATAACATAAACCCAAGTGAAATTTCCGGCACTGGAAAGGATGGAAGAATAACAAAAGGAGATGCTCTTTCCCACTTGGAAAATCCAACTACTTCACAAACACAAGTTTCTTCTCAGGTACAAGTTTCCGACCGTAAAGATGAAGTAGTTCGTATGACAAAGCTCCGTCAAACCGTTGCAAAACGCTTAAAAGAGTCGCAAAATACTGCGGCAATTCTTACAACATTCAACGAAGTTGATATGTCAAATGTGATGAAACTCCGCTCACAATACCAAGACGACTTCCAAAAACGCTACGGAATGAAAGTTGGTTTTATGTCCTTTTTTATAAAAGCTTGTGTTGTTGCATTAAAAGAAATCCCTGCCGTCAATGCTGAAATAAAAGGCGATACAATTGTCTACAAGAATTACTGCGATATTGGTGTTGCAGTTGGAACTGAAAACGGATTAGTAGTTCCCGTTGTTAAAGACGCCGATAAAATGTCAATTTTCGAACTTGAAAAAGCAGTTTATGATTACGGAATTAAAGCACGCGATGGTCAAATTACGCTTGAAGATATGAAAGGTGGAACATTTACCATTTCTAACGGCGGTGTCTACGGATCCCTACTTTCAACGCCAATCATTAACCCTCCACAATCCGCAATTTTAGGAATGCACACAATTCAAAAGCGTCCCGTTGTGATTGGAGACCAAATCGTCATTCGCCCAATGATGTACCTTGCACTTTCTTACGATCACCGAATTATTGATGGCAAAGAAGCTGTAACATTCTTGATTCGCGTAAAACAAATGCTTGAAGACCCATCAAGACTCATTCTTGGAATTTAATTTAACTTATATAAATATGAAAAAATATTACCTTATTTTCGCAATTACACTTGTTTCAGCTTGTTCTTCCGGAACGCCAAAATGTGACGATTCTGCTATCAAAAAAGCGTTAATTGAAAATATAAAAAACACAATTACTAAGGATTTTAAAACTGATAAAGTCTCCATCAAAATGTCTTCAATCGATAGCACAGGTTCAACCGATGAAAAAAGAACATGCGAGGCGGATCTTACTTTAAAAATCACAGACGCAAAATATACAACAAAATCAACAGCGACACTTGGAGTTGAATAACTTTTCAAAAACTTCTTGACTGTTATTATTTGTTATTTAGGACAGAACCAAATTCTTTTGTCCTAAATGGCTATTAATTCAGTGGTTTATTATTTTGGTGGAAAATCCGCTAGCGTTACAAAATATGATAAGCTAATTCTTGGTGGCAAAGGTGCAAACCTTTGTGAAATGTCAAATATTGGTATCCCTGTTCCGCCAGGATTCATCGTTCCAACGGAACAATGCCACGCTTTTTACGAAAACGGCGAAAATCTTTCAAATGAACTTCAAAATGAAATTGATTCTGCAATTAATCACATAGAAAATTCCATCGGACACATTAAATTTGGCGATGAGAATAATCCCCTTCTTGTTTCAGTTCGCTCAGGAGCACCAGTTTCCATGCCTGGAATGATGGACACAATACTTAATCTTGGTTTAAATGATAAATCGGTTGAAGGGCTTGCAAGAAAATCTGGTAACAGAAAATTCGCACTCGATTGCTACCGCAGATTTATTCAAATGTATTCAAATGTCGTTTTAAATGTAGATCACCACAACTTTGAAACGGTGCTGGACGACATTAAACTTGAACACGATATTACAAATGATGCAAATTTCACTGAAACTCTTCTTGAAGAAGTTATTGCAAAATATAAGAAACTTGTTGAAACAAAAGCAAAAATTGCCTTTCCTCAGGATGTCAAAATCCAGTTAATCGGAGCAATTAACTCCGTATTTCAATCATGGATGAACAAACGCGCGATTTATTACCGCAAACTCAACAATATTCCACAATCTCTTGGAACAGCCGTGACAATTCAAGCAATGGTTTTTGGCAACCTTGGTGAAACCTCTGGAACGGGCGTTGCATTCACTCGAAACCCTTCAACTGGTGAAAATGTCATTTATGGTGAATATTTGCTTAATGCTCAAGGGGAGGATGTCGTAGCCGGAATTCGCACTCCATATTCAATTAACATTGCTGGAAAACGCGAAGAAAACAAGGAATTTTTGTCACTCGAAGAAACGATGCCAATAGTTTA
Organism: Rickettsia typhi; assembly: GCA_945861725.1. Lineage (GTDB taxonomy): Bacteria > Pseudomonadota > Alphaproteobacteria > Rickettsiales > Deianiraeaceae > CAJQOT01. The sequence goes on along the minus strand of CAMAVJ010000002.1, from coordinate 7,648 downwards.
TACAGAATTCGTTGCAATATATCAAAAACTCGAACAACATTACCGCGATATGCAAGATATCGAATTCACAATTCAAGAAAAGAAATTATGGATTCTACAAACACGAAATGGTAAAAGAACCGCCCAAGCAGCAATAAAAATCGCTGTTGATTTAGTTTCAGAAGGAAAACTATCAAAAGCAGAAGCATTGCAAAAAATTGATCCAACATCCCTAGATAAACTCCTCCATAAAGCTCTTAAAATCGTCAATGAAAAACCAATAGCAAAAGGACTTCCAGCCTCACCAGGAGCAGCTTCAGGAATTATTGCACTTTCTTGTCAATATGCACTTGAATGCGTCAAACAAGGACAACAAGTCATTTTAGTGCGAAACGAAACATCACCAGAGGATATCGAAGGAATGAATATTTCTGAAGGAATTTTAACAGCACGCGGCGGAATGACATCGCACGCGGCAGTTGTGGCTCGTGGAATGGGGAAAACTTGCATAACAGGTACAAAAACTTTAAAGGTGAATAAACATTCAATAACAATTGGCAATATTGAAATAAACCAAGGCGAAACAATCACGATTGACGGTTCCACTGGCGAAATTTTCCTTGGGAAAATTCCAACTCAAGACCCTGAAATTTCCGACGAATTCAAAACAATCATGCAATGGTCAGATGAAATTCGCAAAATGAAAATTCGTGCAAATGCAGAAACAGTTCATGATGCAGAAGTCGCAAGAAAATTTGGTGCAGAAGGAATTGGGCTTTGCCGAACTGAACATATGTTTTTTGGCAAAGACAGAATTTTCCAATTCCGCAAAGTAATTTTAGAAAAAGACGACAAGAAAAAAAATGAAGCAATTCAAGAACTCCTACCATTCCAAAAACAAGATTTCATCGATCTTTTTAAAGTAATGGATGGACTTCCAATCAATATTCGCCTTCTTGATCCCCCACTCCACGAATTTTTACCAACAAAATTAGAGGAAATCTCCGAACTTGCAGTGGCACTAAAAATGGATATCGACACAGTCAACCAACGCATTCACTCACTACATGAAGCAAATCCAATGCTTGGTCACAGAGGTTGCCGCCTTGGAATTACCTTTCCGGAGCTTTATAAAATGCAAATTGTCGCAATTTTCGAAGCAGCACGAATTTCCAAACAAAATGGCGTGAAACCTATAATAGAAATAATGCTTCCATTGATTATTCACGAAAAAGAAATCATCGAGCTTTACAAGATTATCTCCGAAGTGTCACAAAATTACACCGAAGTTGAATACGAAGTGGGCACAATGATCGAAATCCCGCGGGCAGCTTTGTGTGCAAGCTCAATTGCACAGCATGCAAATTACTTCAGCTTTGGCACGAATGATTTAACACAAACAACACTTGGAATTTCACGCGACGATTCATCGTCATTCATGGTTTCATATGAAGAAAAAGGAATAATTGCCACAGATCCATTTATCAGCATTGATGTTGACGGCGTTGGTTCTTTGGTAAAAATTGCAATGGAAAACGGACGAAAAATTAAGCCAAACCTTAAATGTGGAGTTTGTGGCGAACACGGAGGTGACCCAAAATCCATTGAATTCTTTGCATCAATAAATATGGATTACATTTCTTGCTCACCTTACAGAATTCCAATCGCAAGACTTGCAAGTGCAATTGCCGAATTAAAAAAATAACTATGAAAAACATTTTAATCTTTGCAAATGAGTCTCAATTTTCAAAGGAACTTATACAGTTTTTCGTTTCAAAACACTGTAATGTTCACGTTTTTTCCGTTAAACCACTGCGAGACAAAACCATCTTTATCAACACCCTGCCATTACAATTAAGCGTTTCAGTAATGAATGTTGCCAATTATTACAACTGGAAGCACGAAATTTCGAAACACGATATTATTATCAATACACTAAAATACGGTGATTTTCATTCGTATGCACAAAGTTCAGTATTTGGAAATTTTGCCCACCAACTTGCTGAAACAACTTTAAATCTTGGGAAAAAAGTTATTTATCTCTCAAATATTTTAAATGAATCTGACGACATTGTTCGCATTCAGGAAGCCGAAAGTGCGATGCTAAAACTCAATCCAGAAATATTTTATGCAAAGTATGCTTTTTTAATTGATGCAAACAGCCGCCTTCTTCTTTCTATGATGAACGCACGCACAATTTTTACATCAAAAAAAATTCTAAAATCAACAATCGCTATCACAAACTCGATCGACATCCACAACTATATTATGAATGTCATCAATGGATCAATTCAATCAAAAGACATATATCTTTCAGGTGAGTCATTCACAATTTCTGACATCATTGAGGTTATTGCACGGTACATCGGCAGCAAAAAAGTAATAAAACTTCCACATTTTTTACTACGATTACTTTCTAAAACATTAGGACTTCTGCCACAAGCCTTCTATGGAAGATATTTAAACTACACTTATATAATTAAACGGCTTGAGAAGGATAAAAAATATCCAAAGCATAATAGATACACTAAATACACACTTTTTGCCAGTATAATCGAAAAACATTCACACAATCTTTATAATCCAAAAATTGATTAAATAACTTTAATCACAGATTATAATTCACATACATATCAAACATCGCCTTCATTCCAATGTGAAAATTTTTTTCATCCTTGTAATAAACTACGCCAGTAACTGCCGTCCTTTGTTTCTTTGAAAGTGCAAGATATTTTTCATCACCTTCATTGCGTGGGTGATTTGAAAAGAACATCTCCGTTTCAAACTCAAAATCTTTGTATGAAATCGTAATATGTAAATGAGGAGCACGATTTTTATAATACCCAGGCATTATTGTTAAAAATGAATATTCACCAAGGTTATTCGTGACAGAAGTTCCAGAGGACATAAAGTGTGGGTCGTAAACTGCACTGTCTGCATCAAGTAAGAAGTTATATGAGCCAAAATGGTTTGCTTGCACAACTTTAACGCGAACATTTGAAATTGGCTTTCCTGCAATGTCAAATATTCTGCCTTCGATTAATAATGGAACGCCTTTTGCGAAAAATGTACTGCCAGAGGCTCGACGCAAGTTGTTTGTTGGATTTTCTGGTGCCATTTCCATTGCACCATAAAGCTTTTCCGTTTGAAAACTCGGCGTAATTTTTTCCATCATAAGGAGTGTTTCTTCGGGAGTTTGCCCTGCAAATGCGGTATTAAAGGAAGTTGTATATATAAAAAATGAGAGCAATAGAAAAAAATATTTTATTAACATTCGTTCAAAATACTGGAATAAAGTTAAAAAAATCTATTGTCTCCATAAAGTCCTTCTTTTCAATAAAGGAAAGTTTTACCTGCGTGATTGGATGTTTAAATTCAAGATGATACGCGTGCAAAAGTTGTGATGAAAATGGTAAAAGCTCCTTTGTTTGGTGGCGTGGATTATATGTTTGATCTCCAACTATATGATTTCCGATATAAGACATATGTACTCGAATTTGGTGCGTCCTACCAGTTTCAAGCTTGCATTCTATCAATGAAAAACCATTTCGCGAATCAAGAAGTCGATAATGAGTAACAGCTTCTTGCCCACTAAATTGCACGGCTTTGCGTTTAGTTCTATCATTTTGATCAATACCGATATTCACCTTAATCATACCCGCTTGAAGGCGTGGTAATCCGTGGCAAACAGCAAGATATTTGCGTGTGAAATCCCTGTTTTGAATTGTTTTTGTCAGAACATCGAATGCTGCCTGTGTTTTTGCAATAACCATTAACCCAGTTGTATCCTTATCGAGACGATGGACTATCCCCGGACGAAACTGCGAACCAATTGAAAGAAACTCCTCACCAAATCTTGCAACAAGAGCATTCACCACTGTATTAAAATTTTCAGAAGCACCTTCGTGAACAATTAAGCCTTTTTGCTTATTAATCACCAAAATATGCTCATCTTCAAAAACGATGTTTAGTGAAATATCATAATTTGGCTTAATTTCATTAGAAATTTCAATAAATTTCTGAGTGCAAAGAATTTCATCTCCATCATTTACTTCAAATTTTGGAACAGATTGGACATTCCCATTAACAAGAATTTTTCCATTTAAAATAAGCTTCTTGGTCTTTTCTCTTGAAAATTCAAGCTTTTGCGATGCAAAAATATCAAGTCTCATACAAGTTCTAACAAAGGAAATGATACATTTGAAATGACCGTAACAATTGAAGCAAACAGAAGGAACGTCATAAAATGTTTTACCTGAACTTTATTTTTTAAAACAAAGATTGCAATAAATGTTCCACCAAAAAGACACGCAGAAACAATCGGAGAATGAAGCGTTCCAAGAAGAGCTATCATTGGAATATACCCTTCATACTTCGTTTTAACGAGTTTTGAAAAAATTCCAGCGGCAAAAAACCCAATTGAAGCATTTATTATAATTAGGTATAAAATATCCGCTTCATACTTCAGACTAAACATATCGTAACAAAGAATTGCAACTGTTGAAATCCACAATGATTTTTCAGGAATTTTCCCATGTTTCATGTTAATCAACATTGCAAGAATTAGTGAAAGAATTACGAAAATCATAAAACAAGATTTATCATTCAATCCGTGCATTAGGAATGTAATTAAGGCAGTGATTGCCGTAAAAAGTTCAATAAAGAAGTATTCCTTTGGAATTAGTGCACCGCAAACTTTACAAGATTTTCCACGAAAAAGGTAGTAATACAAAGGACCGTAATCTGGATATTTTAATTTTACACCGCAATTACTACACATTGGCGGATGCGTTTTACCATTTAAAGAAATTCCGCGTGGAATTCGAAAATAAAACGATGTGATGAAATTTCCAAACCAAAGGCTTGAAAAAAACATAAATATATAGGAAATAATTTTCGCAGTAAGAAGGATGTCGCCGTTTGTCATTAGTTTTTCACTGATTAATTTCTTTTAGTTATTGGTAATGTAGTCATTTGAATCAACAAGCCAATTTGCTTGAACAATATTGCCTTGAGATATTTTTAAAGCATAGGCAAAGCCAGTAATTGTTGAAACTGAGTAAATTTTCCTTATACCAGATTTATCCAATTGAAATGATGCAATAATATTCGTGCCAGAAGGCGTCCACGATGGAGCCTCGATAATATACCCTTCTTTTAAAAGTGTTTCATTTGATCCATCAGCCTTCATTGTTCCAAGAAAAAACTTTCCACCAAAAACCTTTACAAATGCAATTTTTGTTTCATCTGGGGAAAGCGAATGATATATATATCCACCAAGGCCGCGAGAAACCATCGTCCCAGATTGGCTTGATAGGTATTTTTTAAAAATCTTCGTTGAACCAACTTTATTTGATATATAGTATATCATATTCGGGTTTTTATTGCTAAAAATTGGTCGAGTATTGAGAGCTCCATCTTTTAAAGCTTGCGTTGTAACTTTTGTTTTTAGATTATGAAGATATATACTTGAGCCACCACCTTCAGATGCAACGAATAACAATTTGGAGCAATCACTGGCAATTTCCGGAGAAGAAAGACTGGCATCCTTCAAACCCTTCACAAAACCTTTCGTTCCATTTTTTATATCGATTTCATTAATTCCCATTGTGTATTTCTGACGCTCTGAAACATAAATTTTCCTTCCACCATCGCAATATGTCGGGGAGGTTGTCATTGTGTTTTCATTGGTATACTGCGTTTTATTTTGATTAATTCCTTGTGAATACACTACTTGAAAACCAGTATTTTTTGAACGCTCTGTGTAAAAAGCCTTACCAATAAAAAAACCAAATTCACCAGTAATTCGCGTGAAAATATTATGAGCAACATTTGCCATAAGCTTTTGGATATCACGCACGGAGGCTGTGTATGTGTTGGTTAAAATGCTGTTTTGAAAGAGTCCATCGTAAACAGTGTACGAAATTGTAAGGTTATCACCGCTTCGCTCAAGGTTATAATTTATTAAGTAGCTGTACTTCTTTTCCTCCATCATTTCAAAGTTTGGAGAAAAACCCTCGGATACCCTGTTTATACCATAATTACTTTCAATTTTTTTAAGGGAAAGGTATGGTGCCCTTTGAAACATCCATTCAAGATTGTATTCAATGTATTCATGAAAATCACTTTTGGAGTTGGTTGTTAAAAGTGCGATTGTCTCTTTTTTGGCAAAGTTAACCTTCGCGTCAATTGTTTCAGCAAATGCAAAATTTTGAAAGAAATTTCCAAAAAATAGCAGTAAAAGTATTGACAAAATTCTTGCTTTCATAAAAGCTTCATATAATCACGCATTATACCGTGAATAAGTACTATTTAGAATAAATCAAGTGTTAAATTTGTTTAATGAAAAAAAATTTAAGAAACAACATTTCAAAAGCTTTTCCAGGCTATTTTTCGTAATACTTATTATTTGGTTTTTACTTTCACCAAATTTTAGAATATCAAATATATTCATTGGAATATTTCTATCTACCACATCTTCGGTGTTAATTCTCGCAATGACGAAAAAAAATCTTTCTAGAAAAATGCTTGAAAGCATTACAATGGATTTTTTTTTCAAGAAACTATTTTATAGATACCTTGCATTTATGGCAAAAGAAATATTTCTTAGCACAATGCATGTTTTGCGTAGTATATTAAAATTTGAACCATTTCAAGATGAAATAATTGAAGTGACATTACCAAGCGGAATATCGAATCACAAAATGCTTATCGTCACTTTTTCAATTACATTAACCCCAGGAACAAGCGTTATTAGTGTTGACGGGCGGAAATTAAAAATCCACTGTTTAACACAAACAATAAAAAATGCGATCCAAGAAGAAACTTTTATAAATAAAGTTTTATCTTTATCATCTCGATGATACGCATTTATAAACCCAATATTACAAACGAACTTTTAATTGATGGCGAACAATTTGTCTACTTACAAAAAGTAATGCGTGTTAATGTTGACGAAGAAATTCATCTTTTTAATAAAAACGATGGGGAATTTCTATGTAAAATTACTGCCATTGAAAGGCGATTTCTTACTGTAAAAATAGTGCGAAAGTTGCGTGAATTTTTAGAAAATAAAAGGAAAGTTTTCTGCGTATTTGCAAAAATCAAGCAAAAAAATGCCGAACTTATTGTTCAAAAATGCACTGAAATTGGCGTTTATGGATTTATTCCAATGGTTAGCACAAGAACCGTCGAGAAAAACCTCAACATTGAAAGATTACAAAAAATTGCAATTGAAGCCAGTGAGCAATGCGGAAGGCTTGATATTCCTGAATTTTTGCCAGAAATTACAATTGAAGAACTTACAAAAATCAAGAAAACTGCCAAATTAATCCTTCTAAGTCAGTTTTCCAACGATGACACACTTGTAAACCAAAATTACGATGATATTTATATAATTTCAGGACCTGAAGGGGGATTTACGATCCAAGAACTCATATTTCTTGATGAAATTTGTACAAAACTTAATCTTTCAAACAATATTTTAAGAGCGGAAACCGCAGCAATTCTTGGATGTGGATTTGTTCTTGCAAAAACGACATAACTCTAAAAATAAAAAAAAATAGTGTGTTATACTGCGATGTAACAAACTATTTTTTTTTATTTACGATTACAGTTGTCTTGAAAACCTGCCAAATATGCCAAAAGTATCGGAAACATTAAGGTTCCC
>CAMAVJ010000001.1 GCA_945861725.1 Rickettsia typhi | reverse complement strand
GCAAATATATTCAATACAGAGGTTGAGGCGAATTCTAAGGCAAAGGAAGTTTATCTTAAATACCTTATAAAACATGGAATTGAGTATAAAGATTATTTTGAAAAATCTTTTATACTACCAAGAAATTCATCAGTGTTCTTGCTCGAAGATGACACCGAAAATGAGCCTTCTGGTGGTCTGCATTTTGGTTTTCGTTATGCAAATATTATATGCTGTGATGAAACAAATCAAACAATGATGGGAATCATACATATCTTGCGAGATATCATTGGCGAATCGTATTGTCGATCGTTAAGGCACATTATTACAAGCGTCCCAGTGGAGCTCTTTTATGAAAAGCTAGATATGATGGCAAAAGCATCTGGTGTTTCGCATTATATATATCGTCACAATAGTAATTATCATAAGATTGTTGTTCAGCATGAAAATGCCCACTTATTAGTACAATTTATTATTGCAGTTAAAGGAATTATTGGCGAGTATGAAAAATGAGTATGAAAATTTACTTGACAAAATCCATCAAGCTTTGTTTATTTATAAAACTAAAGTTAGTATTTGCAGATGAAACAAATTGAACTTCATAATTTAAAATTAAAGGAAGTTGATTATATTCAAATTTCAGATGAAGCAAGAATAAAAATTATTGATTTGTTAAAGGAAAAGCTTCAAAATGAGCCAGACATTCTTGGTGTATTGATAAATCTTAATCAAAAAGGGTGTGCTGGACTTGCCTATAAAATTGAATATGCGAAAAAAGATATTAACTTATTTAATAGTTTTGAGGTTATTCAATTTGGCGATTTTGATGTATTTATTAATCCAAAAATTGCACTTTATTTAATTGGCACAAGAATGGAGTACAAAAGTGAACTGTTGAAATCTGGTTTTGTTTTTGAAAACCCAAATTCTAAAGGTTCATGTGGCTGTGGTGAAAGTTTTTTTGTGTAATTTAATTTATGTGGATGAAATCTTGTATAAAGTTTTTTCAATACTTCCTACTTATATGTTTTTTTTATGTTTTCTCGTACCTAACATTCACGCTTTTTTCAATGGCGGAGTACGTTGACTTGTATTGTATTCCAATTCTTCTATTATTATTTATTGCGATTTACTGGTTAATTATTGGAATTATTTCACCAAAAAATCTTCCATTTTTTAAAACAGAAAGCAGATTACTTGTCATTGTGAGTTCGATACTTTTTGTCTTTTTGCTATTTGGCACTATGTGCGTTGTGGAAGTGAAGTTTTACAAAAGACCATCGTTGCAAAATATCGCATTGAATGTATATAAAGTTTTTGCAATCACAAAGCAAATAAATCCTCTGGAACAGAGATACAAGAGAGTATTAATTAAAGGTTAAACCAGTTCCAATTCCAAATTGATAAATTTTTACATCTTTAGCATTTCCGTTATTTGTAACAACTTTGTTACGTCTATTTGTATCGAGCGGCGAATTAATACTTGTAATTTCAGCAAAAGTATAGATATTCCACCATGCATTTTGTGATATTCTTACTTGATTTTGAATTTTTCCGCGAAGACCATATCCACTGCCAAAGTCACCTGTGCTCAACTTCCAATCATATCCACCATCATTGTTTTGATATCCCCAATTGTACTGCTCACTCACAAATGAAATTGGCATAAATACTTCTCCAGAAAATATCAAATTATGATTTGCAGATGTCTTCCTTTTGTGCGACGCTCCAAGTTGAATGCCGTGCATTGTAACTTTAGTATTTTGCGTTTGGTTTGGACTGTAGTAGACGCCGCTATTCGTACTGGAACAGTTAGGACAATAGATGACTTGGTATACACTGGAAGGATTTAATTGCAATGTGCGGTATTCATACCCAAAAGAAAAAGAAGTATCGCTTTGTGAATTGGAAAATGTAAGAATTTCATTAACGATCGATGCCACATTCATTGTGCCATCCACCTTTGTTGATTCGCTAAAAATTCCATACGATGGATAGCCATTTTCCATATCATAATCGCTCATTGTTCCGTTTGAAAATCGGATATTTCTATAATTTATAATCATTTTATTACCCGCATTATTAAGATTTTTGCTAATGGAAAAATCAATTCCCGCACCAACTGAATCTCTCCATTTTAAAATAGAATCTGCTGCTGTAATAATATTGTAATCAAGTTTTGACAATGTAAAGTTTGTCGTTAACTCAATGTTGCGTTTTTGTTCAATATGTATATTTTGTGCGAGCTCAATACGAGATAGTTTTTTAGTTTTTTTCTCAATATAAGACTTCTTTGTGACGCTTGCTGCAAATGAATTGAAGGTGGCGTTACACATTACAACGGTAAGTATAATGACGCGTAAAATATGTATTGACATATAAATTAGTTAGTTACTTTTTGCTCAGCGTATGCTTCACTTTATGAGTTGTAAGTTGTCAAGTGGAAATTATTCATTAATCCACTTTTCCATTGTGTTGAAGAGTAATCTGCCAATTTTGCAAATTTTACCGTCGTTAATTGGTCTTCCGTCAATGTTGGTGCAAAGGCGAATTTTATAACCAGAACTCGTTAACAAAACTGAAGACGCAGTGAAAAGATCGTCAATAATAAACTCCTTTTCAATTGTTTCAATTCCAATTGTTTTTGCAAGCTGAATTGTTCTATTTTTTGTTATCCCATCCAAAATATAATTATTAACAGGATGTGTTATTAATTTATCATCTTTGATGATTATCACATTTGAAGAGCTTGCTTCTGTAACAACTAAACTTCCTTTTTCATAAAAAATCACATCATCAAAACCGCAATCTGATGCTTTTTGTTTTAACATAACATTACCAAGAAGGTTGAGAGATTTAATATCGCGTCTTGTCCAGCGAATGTCTTGTGCAAGCATACAAGAAATTCCATTTTCAATCCATTCTTTTGTTTGCTCCCTTTCAGGATAAGCTATTACAATTACCGATGGCGTATTTGAATGTGGCATATTATGCTCTCTTGTGGGGAGTTCTCCGCGTGTAATTTGCACATACATAAGTGCACTGTTTATAGAATTTAACTTAAGGAGATCGTTGCAGATCATTTCAATTTTGCTGAATTCAGGAAGAGTAATATTGACAATATCAAGCGAGCGTTTCATTCGCTTCATGTGCGGTTCAAAATCAATAAATTTACTATTTTTAATAAGAAATGCTTCGTAGATTCCGTCCCCAAAAATATAACCCCTGTCCATTATTGACACCTTTGCTTCATAACTTTCGCAATAATTGCCGTTGAAATATATTTTCATATAAAAGAAAAAAAAGACATAAAAAGAGCTGTCAAAGTGACATTTTGCACAATTCATTTTATAATGCGGCAAATGTCAAGGAAATGTATTTGACATTTGATATATATTGCATGACGATTTGAATATATATTGTTATGATGAGACTGTGATTAAATTACCACATTGGCCAATTCATGTTGGTTATGCACATCCAGATTCAATAAGTCTTATGAAGAAAATTTTAGGTCTTTTAGATAATCCACATCAAAAATTGAGCAATGCTATTCATGTTGGTGGAACGAATGGAAAGGGGTCAACTATTGCATTTCTTTCGGAAATCTTGAGGCAATCGGGGAGATCCGTTAATTGTTATACATCGCCACATATTTTTGATTTCACAGAACGCTTTTCATTAAATGGCATTAATGCAAGCAATGATCAGGTTTTTATGGCACTGGAAGAAGTTCGTGCTGTTTGTGAAGCAAATAATTTATATCCAACAGTTTTAGAAGGTTCAACTGCGGCGGCATTTTATTTATTTGCAAAATTTCCGGCACAATATAACATTATTGAATGTTGTATGGGTGGAATGATGGACTGTACTAATATTTTTGATAATCCATCCGTTGGAATTCCACCACCAAACCTTGTATGTACCGTTATTACATCAATTTCATTTGATCACACGAAGTATCTTGGAACGACAATTGCTGAAATCGCACTTCAAAAGGCGGGAATTCAACGTGCTGGAGTTCCTTCCGTTGTTGCAAAACAATCGTTTGAAGATGCAAATTTATTACTTTTCAATTTTGCGAGAAAATTTGACATCGAAGGATCATTTTTCGGTGGAGACTATTCCATCGAAATGATTGATAAACTTCAGGATGACGAAATTGCATCACTTACAAAAGAAGGTTTTTATGTTGACGAAAAGTCATCACTATTATTTTCTGATGAAAACGGTGATAAATTCCTTCCAATGCCTTCGCTTTTGGGTATGCATCAGTTAGAAAATCTTGCAACATCATTAAGAGTTTGCTCAATTTTGAATATTGATTTTAAAAATATGCCAAATTCTTTTTCGCAAGCAATTTTAAAAACGCAATGGATTGGAAGATTGCAACGCGTTAACAACAAAAGTTTTTCACAAAATTGCGAATTTTGGTTTGATGGTGCCCATAATTCAGGTGGAGCAAAAGTTTTATGTGAGTGGATTGAATCCATTCAAATAAAGAAAAAAAGTTATATCGTTATAGGGAAAAGTAAAAATTCTGATAATTCCACACAAGAAGCATTTATTAAGCAATTTAGGAATATTAACGCAACGCTTGTGTTTGTGACAGTCGCTGGGGAAATTTTTCCAGAAACATCAACAAATTTGCATAAAATTGCAATAAACTTAGGCTTTAACGCAATTGATGGTAAATCCTTTACTGAGGTAATTGAAATTTTACCAAAAAATGAGGAAATTCGTGTCATCTGTTGTGGTTCACTTTATTTGATGAAAGATATGGTATATTTTACTTGACAATTAATACTTTTCATTTTATCTAGAACCCATATTTTTAAGAAAAAAAATGAAGGTTGTATCGTCTTTAAAAAGTGCAAAAACAAGAAACAAGCACTGTCAACTCGTTAGGAGAAAGGGAAGGGTGTATATTATAAACAAAGTTGAGCCTCGTTACAAAGCAAGACAAGGGTAACATTATTCGTTAATTTTTTTGAGTGAAATAATGTCAAACAAAATGTGGGGTGGTGCGTTCTCTTCGTCTCCAAGTTCCATAATGAAACAAATTAATGCTTCAATTTTATTTGACAAAAAACTCTATAAACAGGACATCCAAGGTTCGATTGCTCACGCGTGGATGCTTTCAGAGCAAGGAATTATTGCTCGCGGTGACTTTACACGGATTATGTTTGGTCTCGTACAAATTGAGAAAGAAATCGAAGAAGAAAAATTTACCTTCTCCCAAGACTTAGAAGATATTCATATGAATATCGAATCGCGATTATTTGAAATAATTGGCGAACCAGCAAAGCGTCTTCATACTGGTAGGTCTCGCAATGATCAAGTTGCAACTGATTGTAAACTTTATACGATTGACTCCATTCAAAGCATAATTCAACTTTTACAAAATGTTTTAGTATCTTTTTCAACGAAAGCGGAGAATCACATAGATGATATTATGCCAGCATTTACTCATTTACAGATCGCACAACCAGTTTCGATTGCACACTATTTACTCGCATATTTTGAAATGTTCAAAAGGGATTTAACCCTTGCACAACATTTTCATACAGAAATTTCGACAGAATGTCCACTTGGTGCAGGTGCTTTAACTGGAACAACGTATCCGATTGATCGCAATAAGACTGCTCAGTATCTTCACTTTCAAAGGCCGACACCAAACTCACTCGATTCCGTTTCCGACAGGGATTTTGCCATAGATTTTTTGTACCTTGCAAGTCGAATATCTATTCATATTTCGCGTTTTGCCGAAGAAATGATTATTTTTGCAACACAAGCATTTAGTTTTGTGAAATTTTCTGATGCATTTTCAACCGGAAGCTCAATGATGCCACAAAAGAAAAACCCCGATGCCGCCGAACTTTTGCGTGGAAAATCTGGAAGAATGTTTGCCAATTTACAAAATTTAATGGTTGTTATGAAGGGTCTTCCACTTGCATATTCAAAGGATATGCAGGAAGACAAAGAGCCACTTTTTGATTCCGTTGAAAATATCACTTTATGTCTTCAAGTTCTTAATGGGATCGTTAACGATGTTACATTTAACACCAAGAAAATGCTTGAAATGGCTGGAACAGGTTATTCCAATGCAACAGATTTAGCAGACTACCTTGTTCAAAAGTGTAATATACCATTTCGCGATGCCCACCATATTACAGGGAGAGTTGTTGGAATAGCAATGGAGCTTTCTTGTAAAATTGAAGAACTTTCGCTTGAAAGACTTCAAGAAGTTGAAGAAAAAATTGCCAATGATATTTTTGGATTTCTTGATATACAAAATGTTGTCAATAGAAGAAATTCCTTTGGTGGAACCGGTTTTGAGCAAGTAAAGATTCAGCTACAACTTGCCAATGAATTTACAAATGGGTTTGTAACAACTATTTAACCAGATTTTTTAATTTTTATTATGAATGTTATGATGGAAAAAAGCGATGTATACACTAATCATTTTCAGAAAATCACAAACAATGATTTTCAAATGCGTCAGTTCGAATTAAAAGATGCCCTTGCTTACTTCCAGCTTTACAATAATCCACTTATAAAAAAATATATCCCTGGGGATATGATACCGCGTGACATTAGAGCTTCTGCTGCACAAATTAAAAGCCTTTTTTTACAGGGAAGATCGTATCCATATTGGGCCGTAGTTCGTTCTGATAACGACACACTTATCGGTTCTTGTGGATTTGTAAGTTCGGAAGTGTATCATAAAAGAGTTGAACTTGCTTACGATCTTCATCCTGATTACTGGGGCAATGGTATTATGCATAAAACTCTTGTTGCATGCGTGAAGTATGCCTTTGAAAACATGCACGTTCAAAGGCTTGAAGCCGTGACATTACAGGACAACCTTCAATCGATAAAATCTTTGCTCCGCCTTGGAATGCTTCATGAAGGTACTTTGCGAAATTTTAAATTCTTTAAAGGAAAGATGGTCAATGTTGAATCATTTTCTATGACTCAACAGGATTATATGAAGATTTACCAAGAGATTATGTAAAATATGATTGTAACGCTAATTTTTCTTACGATAATTTCCACGCTTAGACTCGCCCTCTTACTTCCTATTAAGCGTTTCAAAAGCCATCCAGCTAGTAAATCAATTCCTAATATTTCGGAATTACAAAAGATGAGCGACATTCCACAAAAAATTCCATTATGGACAATCCTTGTCCCGATTTATAGAGAAACCGAACGCGATATTAAAAAACTTAGAACAAACCTGTTTCATAGTAAGTATCCATATTTGGAAATAATATTCCTTTGCGAAGAAGTTGATGCCGTTACGACACATTTCCTCAAAGGAATTATTAATGAAAATAATGGAAGTGAGGCAAGTAGAAAAATATTAGAAAAAATATTTATTGTACCAAGGATTGAACCATTTACAAAACCAAAGGCGTGTAATTATGGTTTAGAAATTGCAAGGGGTGAGTATGTGACAATTTATGATATAGAAGATATTCCTCATCCGCATCAAATCCACGCAGCACTTTATTATTTTCAAAAAATAAAGTGCGACTGTGTTCAATTTCCCTTAAACTTCATTCATGATGGTCTTATTTTAAGTGGGTGGCAAAAAATTGACTATACTGTTTGGTATTTTTGTCTCATTCCAATGTTACAAAAATTAAATAGTCCAATTCCACTCGGTGGAACGAGTAACCACTTTAAAACAAACACTCTTCGGGAAATTGGTGGATGGAAGAGCTACAATGTAACAGAAGACGCTGAGCTTGGTATTCGAATGAAAATCAAGGGATTGAAGGTTCATTATGTTGAAAAATACGAAACTTTGGAGCCTACACTTTGTAATATTATAAATTTAATGAATCAAAGAGTTAGATGGTGTAAGGGGCATTTTTTAACATTTTTTGAAACTTTTATACCACTATTTTTAAAATCACCAGTAAGTGTTTTATTTACATTTTTTCTTCTGTCTTCTAGTACATTTACATGTCTTGGATACATTTACACAACACTTTCTTTAAACTTTCTAAACTATACTCATATTGAGCAAAAGTTTATTATGTGTCTGTTAATGTGGGGAATAGCATTATTTTTTATTAATCCTTTAATGTTACTGTGGAGGTTTCCAGAATTAAGAACAAGAAAGCTGATTTTATGTGTACTTTTTTACAATGTCTATATAATATTTTATACAATTCCAACGATTAGAGCTTCAATTGAGTGCTTAATAAAGCCTGGTGTATGGTATAAAACTGCTAGATAAGATGATCATGTGCAAAATGAAGCATTGCCAAATGTCAGCTATTTTTTTGATTTTGTTTTAATCGCTTCAACATCACTCGCAACCGCCATTGATATTATTTTATCAGGGTTTACAACTGATCCATTCTTAATTGGTGAACCTTTTTTGATTTTATCAACAAACTCCATTCCGGAAATTACGCGTCCAAAAACTGTATATTGACCATCCAAAAATGGGGAATCCTTAAGAACAATGAAGAATTGGCTGTCTGCACTGTTTGGATCTTGAGCTCTAGCCATCGAAAGAATTCCTCTTTTGTGTGGAGTATTTGAAAATTCTGCCGCAATATGTTTACCAGAACCACCTGTGCCATCTCCTCTTGGATCGCCACCTTGTGCCATAAAGCCATCAATTACGCGGTGGAATGCAAGTCCATCATAAAAACCTTGACGAGTAAGCTTCTTAATTTGCTCAACATGCTTTGGTGCTTTATCGGGAAAAAGTTCAATAACAACCATTCCATCCTTAAGTTTCATATAAATAACATTTTCATATTCTTGAATATTCGTACTATCAACAGATGCTTTCATAGAAGTAAAGGAAAAAAGGGAAATGGAAAAAAGGGAAATTAAAACAATCGATATTAAATGTGATGCAAAGAACTTTTCTTTTAACATAAATGTCTCTCTAAAAATTAAAACCCAAAACACTTCAAAGTACGATGCAAGGAGCTTCCGAAAAAGCCCCTTGCCAAAAACAGCTTTTAAAGGAGGTAATAATCTTGTGAAATCTAAGTTTTGAAAAGTCAAGGAAATTTTCTAAAAAAGAAAGTAATGTTCATTTTTAATATTAACTCTATCAAAAATTCTTGATAGTTGCTTGTCAATGCAAAAAAACCTTGACAAGTGAAAAATATTTTTGCTTTTAAAAATTAAAATTTAATCAGATTCATAATGTCTACAATTACAAGAACTCTTTCAATTATCAAACCAGACGCAACCAAAAGGAATATTACAGGAAGCATCAATTCTTATATTGAAAAAGCTGGATTAAAAATTGTTGCACAAAAACGCATCCAACTAACACAAGAACAGGCACAAAAATTTTACGCAGTACACAAGTCACGCCCGTTTTTTGGCGAGCTAGTTGAAACAATGACAGCAGGCTCTGTTGTCGTGCAAGTTCTTGAAGGTAAAAACGCGGTTCTTAAGCATCGTGAAATTATGGGTGCAACAAATCCAAAAGAAGCACTTGATGGAACAATTCGCAAAGATTTCGCTCTTTCAATTGGTGAGAACTCAGTGCATGGTTCCGACAGTGAAGAAAACGCAGCAATTGAAATTGCATTTTTCTTTTCTGAATGTGAAATTGTTGGCTAATAAATGCTCAACGAAAAAACCTTGAGTGATTGCCATTTGTATATAAAATCTCACTTCGTATCTCCCGAGTTTCTAATATACAACTCAATTGATATCAGACAGGCGGAGTTTAAATCCTCCCCTGTTGATAACAATATTTTCCCAGCTGGATTTAACAATATTGGTGCCACCGCTTGTAAGGATTTTTCCACAAAATTAAAAGCAAATTTCACAAAAAATGCCATCAAAAATGTTATTTTACTTTGTGAAGATCACACACGCAACACCGGATACCTCCAGAATGTCAAAATTTTATTTGACTCCATCACAAACGCTGGTGCAAATTGCGAAATTGCAACTCTTTCCCTTGAAGAACATACTGTAACAATTGAAGAAATATCTTTTAATGTTGCAGAAATTATCATCAAAGACGGAAGAATTATTACAAAAAATACTCCAAAACCTGATGCAATAATCCTAAATAACGACCTTAGCGGAGTCACACCTGAAAATGAAAAATTACAAGCACTAATTGCAATGGAGAAGTCAGGAACATTTATTATGCCAGCAGCGAAAATGGGATGGAATAATAGAAAAAAATCCTCGCATTTTATCGCTTATAAAGGCATCGCAGAACAAATCGCAAATGCAATAAAATTTGACCCATGGCTAATAAATGCCGAATTTACAACGGCACAATGTCTGGACTTTAGCAATCAAAATGAACTGCTAAAACTTGCAGATTCAGCATCGGACCTCTTCAAGAAAATTAAAGCAAAATATAAGGAGTACAAAATTTCTTCACAACCAGCAATTTTTTTGAAGTCAGAATCTGGAACTTATGGTCTTGGAGTTGAAAAAGTAAGCGATCCAAAAGATCTACTCAATCCCAATCGAACATTTCGCAAGAAAATTTTATACAATAAATCAAAAACTCCAAACACAGAATTCCTTTTACAAGAGGGCGTTCCAACAATGGTTTCCAAAAATGGTGCAACCGCTGAATGCACAATTTATTCATCATTTGGTGAAATTTTTGGCGGATTTTATAGAATCCATAAAGATAAAACCACAATGGACAATCTCAATTCCAAGGGTGCTGAATTTATGCCTCTTGAACAGGAAATCGCACAAACACCTTCAACCCTCAATTTAATTGCAAAACTTTCATCAATCGCAGTTGGAATGGAAAATTTTTAGCTTGCAATACGTGCAAAATTCGTGTATTCTATAAAAATAGTTTATCAATCAATATGAATTCAATAATTATCCACAAAGGATAGCATATGCACAACAAACCCTACATCAATTGTATTAAAGAAGGAGCAAACTAAGATAAACTATAAATCGATAATGGATACGAAGCTTCGAGCGAAGATATAAAATACCACATACGACAAGCGTCAGATATTAATCATAGAAACTTTGCACAAATAACTCCAAAAATCCTAGTTAAGGCAAAAAACACACAAAATCCTAACTGCTGTATTACGTTTTAACCATTACCAAGACCAAAGACGTCATGAAGTGAACGCACCGCAAGCTCTTCGTATTTTTGCTCAATTAAAACAGAAACTTTTATTTCAGAAGTTGAAATTGCGAGTGGCTTAATATTATGCTTTGCAAGTTCGGCAAACATTTGATAGGCAATGCCAGAGTTAACCTTCATTCCGATACCGATAACGGAAACCTTGGCGATATCCTCACGAATATTATACGATTCAAACATAAAATCGCCTTTATGAGTTTCTAAAAGATTTTTTGTTGAAGAAACATCTGTGCTGTTGACAGTAAATGTTATATCAACGGTGTTTTCATTAGAAGATTGGATTATCATATCAACTGTAATTTGAGCATCTGAAAGTGTTTTAAACAATTTAGCGGCAGTGTCAACTTCGTTTGGGAGCTTTAGTACTGTGATTTCTACATCATTCTTATTCGAAGTAACGCTGGTTACGAGTCTTTTTTCCATCATTGTTTCATCATTAGTTAAAATTGTTCCGATAATCTCATTATTTGGATTTTCCGCAAAGGAAGAAAGCACTTGGATATCCACATTGTGTGACATTCCAATCATAACAGATCTTGGCTCTAAAACTTTCGCTCCAGAAGATGCCATCTCAAGCATTTCTTCATGTCCAACAAAATTAAGCTTCCTTGCATTTTTGACAATCCTTGGATCCGCAGTGTATACACCATCAACATCCGTATAAATATCACATCTTTTTGCCTTTAATGCCGCCGCAATTGCAATGGCTGACGTATCAGATCCTCCGCGACCAATTGTCGTTTGGCGTTGATTTTCACTTGAAAAACCTTGAAATCCAGTTATGATTGGAATAATTCCGCCTTCTAAAAGTTCAACAAGTTTTTCCGTTTGAATTGTTTCAATAATTGCACTGCCGTGATTTGAAGATGTTTCAAAGCCCAATTGCCAGCCCGTCATTGAACGGGATTTGTACCCTATTTTGTTTAAAACAACAGCAAGAAGTGCACACGAAACTTGTTCGCCCGTTGAAACGATTGAATCATATTCCGCCATAGTTTCCTTTGTTTGTGTTGCATCGCCAAGGGCTTCATTAAAAAGTGCAATAAGACGATTTGTTTCGCCAGACATAGCAGAGGAAACTACAACAACTTTATTTCCATTTAAAATTTCTTGGATAACCTTTTGTGCAACATTAGTAATTCGTTCAATTGAACCCATTGAAGTTCCGCCAAATTTCTGCACGATGTACATAATTCAAACAAAGTTTTTTTGACATTCTTAAAGTTAGTTTTGGTTTGTCAAGTCCCAAATGTGCATAATTTCACAAAATAAAAAAAATAGTTTGTTCTACTCTAATAGAACAACAAATCGTTATTTTTTATGCAAAAATCACTAAAAATATTCTACAAAACCTTATTGCAAAAGGCATTAATAGGTTCTAAAGTAAAAAAGTATCGCGTTTCCGTACGTGCTTACGTTCTACTACGATAGAACAAACTATTTTTTTTATTTTGTGATTTTTCACCTTGACATATCCCATATCATAAAATTTCCTCATCAAAAAAGTTATGACGGAAAACTTGACAAAAATTTTCATTGTTGATTGCTACTCCATACTTTTTCGCACATACTACACCGCGGAAAATATGAAAACCAGCACTGAAATTCCAATAGGCGGAGTTTTTGGCTTCATAAGAACTATCCTCAATTTAATTGAAAAACATAAAGTTGAGAATATTATCATTACACTTGATTCCGGAAAAAAAACATTTCGCTCGGAAATTTATACACAATACAAAGCCAATCGTGTTGAAACTCCAACAAATCTTGTGCCTCAATTTGCAATTTTGCAAGAATTTCTTGACTGCTGCGGCATTGCAAATATTCGAAAAGATGGATTTGAAGCCGACGACATCATCGCTTCCGTTATTACAAAAATGACAGAAGAATTTACCGAAAAAGAGATAAACCATAACTTTGCAGTAATTACTTCAGATAAAGATCTTATGCAGTTAGTCTGCGAAAGCGTTGAGTGTATTGATATTTTTAAGGATAAAATCTTTAAAACATATGATGTTATTGAAAAATTTGGAATCGAACCAAGGTATATTGTTGACTACCTCTCTCTTCTTGGAGATGTATCTGACAACATTCCTGGTATTAAAGGGTGCGGTGCAAAGGGTGCGGTGAAGTTGATCAAAGAATTTGGTACACTAGAAAGTATCATTGAAAATGTTGATAAAATAGCCAATGGTAAATTAAAAGACGCAATTAAAAATTATTCATCAAATGGTATTCTGTCAAAAAAACTTGCCTCCCTTGATCACACAGTTCCACTGCCTGAAAAAATTGATTTTAGCGTCTCAAATATTAAATTCATAGAAATAAAACAATTTATGGAAAAATACGAAATGAAATCTCTAATGTATTTACCCGAAAGAGTGGAAAAGAAAATTCAAAACAACTTTCAAAAAGAAGAGATAACTATTGATGTAGTTAAAGCAAAAAGAACACAACACACACAATTTCAATTGATATAATATGAAAATTGCTTTTTTTGGAACAAGTCAATTTGCAGAAGAACCCCTTAAGTTATTGCACGAAAACTTTGATGTAAAGTTTGTTGTAACTGGGAAATCAAAAGCAGCGAATCGTGGACAAAGGCTGGTTAATACTCCGATTTTTGAACTAGCATCGCAACTTGGTATTGCACGAATTTATACACCAGAAAAACTCACAGAAGAATTTGAGGAGTATTTAAAGGAAATCGATTTTGCCGTCGTCGTTTCATTTGGAATGATTTTGCCCGAAAAAATTCTTAATTGTGCAAAGAATTTCATTAATCTTCATCCATCATCTTTGCCATTATTTCGCGGAGCTGCCCCAATTGAGCGAACTCTTGAAGCTGGATACAAAACCACCGATATTTGTGTAATTAAAATGACAAAAAAACTTGATGCTGGTGATATCATCGCCAAAGAGAGGTATGTTATTTTAACAGAAGACACAGCAATTACGCTTCATGAAAAATTTTCAAAAATCGGTGCATATTTAATTATTGATTTAATTAAATATGGTTCAAAAATCACCGAAAAACAGGATGAAGCGTCGGTTGTTTACGCAAAGAAAGTCGAAAAATCAGAATTAGAACTTATTGATAATAGTCACAGTGCCCAAAATATTTTAAACAAAATTCGTGCCTTTGCATCGTGCGGATTTTGTTATAAAATCTATAATGGTAAAAGGTTTAAATTCATTTCAGCAAAAATTTCTGAAACAAAACTGACACCAATCGATATTCAATGCTTCGACGGTTTTTCTTCAAATTTTGTTTCACCCACTATCATTCGCCCAGAGGGAAAAGGGGATTTAAATATTGAAAATTATCAGTTTTAATCATTCAACAATGATGCACCACCATCAACGAATAAATTTTGTCCATTAACATATTTTGCATTAAGCAAATATTCAACAGCAAGAATAATATCATTAATTGAACCCTTTCTTTGGAGGGGAATTGATGTAAACTTTGCTTTCAAATATTCAACATCAACACTACTTCCTTCTTCTTCAATGATAAAGCCAGGGGAAATTGCATTCGTGCGAATTTTTGGTGCAAGTTCAACTGCAAGATATTTCGTCAACTCCCAAAGGGATTTTTTTGACTGAATGTATTCGAAATATTGTGTTTTAGTTCTATTAGTGTTTTTATCCAAAAAATTTATTATCAAACCATCTTCAAGTCCATCCTGTTTGGCAAATGACTGTGCCAGTATTATTGGAGAAAAAAAATGGACGGCAAAATTCTGTAACAGTGTATCCGGTGTTGCTGTTTTAATTGTAGATTTTTCAAAAAATGAAGCATTGTTAATTAAAACAGAAATTTGTTTGAAATCGCATACAATTTGTGAGAAAAAATTTGGCACTTCGGTAATATTTTCAAGGTCAAATTGATATACTTTGCACATAATTTGATATTTCGCACGCAGGAAATCGGCATGTTTTTCAGCAATATCACGCGATTTGTTGCAATGAAGAGCGATGTCAAAACCTTTTGAAGCAAAAAATTGTGAAATTTCAGCACCAATTCTTTTTGCACCGCCAGTAATTAAAACTGTTGACATTCTATTAAAACTTCTGACATATATATTTATATACCTTATCCATAAATACCCCAGTTATGATGTCAAGTAAAATGAATATAGCGGTAATTGTTGCTGGCGGTACGGGCAGTCGCTTTGGAGAAAAAAATCCAAAACAATTTTTTAAAGTAAATGGCAAACAAATCATCGAATATTCTATCAACGCATTCTCTTCACTTGAAATTATTGATAAAATTGTGGTTGTGTGTCACGAAAGTTTTATCAAACAAATGGGAAAAATGTTTGAAGCAAACGCCAAAGTTTCAATAATTGTGGGTGGAAAAACTCGATTTCACTCATCTTTCAATGCACTAAAGTTCATTAAAAAAAATGAATGGATAAATTCCAATGTGCTAATTCATGACGCAGCTCGCCCATTGATTTCAGAAGAAGTAATTCAAAATTGTATTGTTGAGCTTAAAAAACACCCAGCGATTACAGCCTCAATGCCAGTAATTGAAACAATTTCAGTTACATCAAATAATTTTATTAAAGCAATTCCAAAAAGAGAAACACTCTTTACAAACCAAACCCCACAATGCTTTTGGTTTGATGTTATTTATGAAAGCTATAAAAAAGCTGAAAGCAAGGCGGAAAATGAATGTTTTACAGACGATGTTTCCGTCGCTATACAAAGAGGGATTGGAATAAAAGTTGTCCAAGGAAGTGCGATGAATATCAAAATAACAACAAAGGACGATATTATTAAAATGAAATCACTAATGGTGAAATCGTAGTAATTGGATAATAATTACAGAAATATTATCCAAATGATGGGAATGATGGAGTAATATAGGAATGATATTAGTCAGACTCAAATGCCTGACTAACTAATTAAAAGTTAAATAACTTCAACAATTCTCTTGTTTCTTGCTCCAACTTTGAACGCAATATTTCCTTCAATTAAGGCAAAAAGTGTGAAATCTCTTCCACAAGCAACACCAGAACCCGCATGATATTTATTTCCAACTTGACGAACTATAATATTTCCAGGAATAACATGTTCACCGCCGAATTTTTTTACACCACGATATTGAGGGTTTGAATCTCTTCCGTTTCTGGTACTACCGCCCGCCTTCTTACTAGCCATAAATTATATAAAACTAATTACCTACTATTTTGTTAATTTTCACTCTTGTGAAATCTTGTCTGTGACCATTTTTTCTTCTAAAAGTATGACGCTGTCTATTTTTGAAGACGATCAATTTTGGACCACGAAAATGTTTAATAACTTCACATTCAACAGAAGCTTTTGGATTGTAAGATGTCGAATTCCCTGAAGATAGAAGTAGAACATCATTGATTTCAAAGGTGTAACCCTCTTTTGCAAAAGCCATTAAGTCTATGTCAAGTTCCTGACCTTCAACAACCTTAAACTGTCTTCCGCCAGATTTTACCACAGCAAACATATAAAAACAAAATTAAATTTTCTAAGTTAAGGCGTGTAAAAGGCTTTTTTTTACTTGTCAAGAAAGTTTTTATTTTTATAAGGAATTGATTGAATGCAACTTTTCAACCACATCTTTTTGTCCAATTTTTTTTCACACAAAGCAAGATTCAAACCACCTTCATAGTAAATTTTATCCGCAATATGCATTTTATTTACATACTGAATAATTTGCTTTGTAACTTCATCAATATTTGGCTGAATGTTTTGCAACTCATTTTGAATGTTTCTCATAACTCCCCAAAAAAATCACAACCCAAATTCGCCTAAAACGGGAGCATGGTCCGACGGACGCTCCATTTCACGATAATTTTTTAAAACCGAAATTGACGAGACTTTTTCTTCCAAGTTTGCTGAAAACAGAATTTGATCAATTCTCATTCCACGATTTTCAGGATATCCACCCCTGCGGTAATCCCACCAAGAAAATCCATTTTCGGAGGGGTTTAGTTTGCGGAAGTAGTCCGGCATAAGAGTTTGGAAATCTGCGATAATTTCTTGTTCACGTGGAAGGAAACCGATGTTTTTGGAGCACGACTTTGGATTGTGAACGTCAATTTCTTGCGGAGCAATATTGTAATCGCCTGCGAATGCAAGGTTTTCACCTAAGGAAATTAATTTTTGACAATGGGTTTTTAAGTCACGGTAAAACGCTTCTTTATACTTAAACCTTTCAGTTTCATAAATTCCAAGATCAAGATTCGATTCCTTCGCAGAAACTCCACCGTTTGGAACGTAAATTGATGCAACGCGAACGGCAGAATTTCCAATGCAAACCAAAGCTTCAACATAACGGGATTCAAGATTTAAACGCGGACTTTGTTTATATACTTCATTGTGCATAGAAACTTCATCATGTGGAAAAGCAAATGAAACATCTTCCATTTTGTGCTTTGAAATAATTGCTACACCATTGTAGGATTTCATTCCAGAAATCGCCACACAATAACCAAGGTCAGTAATTTGCTCCAAAGGAAAGCGTGAATTTTCACATTTAATTTCCTGAAGGCAGACAAAATCTGGCTTTACAGTTTGCAACATGTGAAGAAGGTGTTCAAGACGAGTATTAACGGAATTTACATTCCACGAGACTATTTTCATAAATATTTTCCAATTTTTTTATAAACATTAACATTTCTAATCTGATCTATACCATAAAATATCGCATCAAAAATGGCAAAAAATGTCGTGAAAAGAAAAATACTCAAAAGTAACCATGACGTTAACAAACTCATAAATTCTTCCATTAATTTTTTAATATGTAATATAATTACACAATTAAGAAGACAATGTAAAAATGCAAGAATAATTCTTATATCAACACTTGAAGGTAATAATTAGATGAAAATTACTAAAATCCTTATTTTGAATTTGAATATATCCTATTTCATTTCCAACTAAAAACGTCCTTTAATTCCTCCAATTCACGCCTAGCAAGTTGATTAAAAAGATTTTCATCAGAAATTTCAACGCCGGAAAGAAGATTTTTTAGAGCATCAATTTGTGACTTTGAAAATGTTTGAGCATACAACACATACTCCTCAAATGCGGAGAATGTTAAAGGACACCATTCCTTAACAATTTTTGCCAAAATTTCCGCATATACACGAATTTCATATTGTGCATGCTGGTGAATGCGAAGTTTTATGAAATGTAAAAGGTTGTGAAGATCGATTTTCCAATACCACTCTGTATACATGTTCACAGGTAATACTCCCCTTGCAATTTCCCTTGCAATGCCAACTCCGTCAGTTTCTTCACCACGGCTTTCATCATCAAGTAATTTGATGTAATTTTTATACGACTCCTTTGATGATTTGACAATTAAATCCTGTGCTGCCTGTGCGTCAAGTTCAGAAATTTCCCCACCACGACACTGCTTATTCATTTCCGATTGCGGCAAAATATTTTCAAGTGATGGCACATAGAAATCCTCTGGTACAATGGAATATCTTGCTGAACATTCATTTACATTTGCCGTGCGGTGGCGAATCCATTGTCTTGCAATAAATATTGGAAGTTTAATATGCAATTTAATTTCACACATTTCAAAAGGCGATGTATGCCTGTGCTTCATTAAGTAATTAATAAGACCTCCATCTTCCCGTTTTGTTTTTGTTCCATCACCGTAGGAAACTCTTGCTGCTTGAACAACTGCCGAATCGTTACCCATAATGTCAACCACTCTAATAAATCCGTGGTCAAGAACATCAAACTTCTTCCCAATTAATTCACAAAGCATTTTTTCTTGACTTTCTGACATGTATAACAAAATAAACTTCTATTTCTGAAAAATTAGAATGACTTTTTTAAAAAAGCAACAATTAAAACGAATTGGATACATTCTAGAATATACCATGACCGCAACAATTTTTTTTATAATCAAACACCTATCATTTAAAAGTAAAAGCTTTGCCAGCTTTGTTATTGGAAGATTTGCTATATACCCATACCTTCGCTTTATTGAAAAAAAACGCTTTAATATTTTCAAAAACAACATCAATATCGTTTCAAACAAAATATTTTCAAATAAAGAACATTTGCATCTTTTTAAAAAATATTGCACATACATCACAAAGGTTTTCTTTACGACAACCCACCAAAACCAATTCACAAAACAATGGCTTGAAAATAACGTAAAAGAAGAAAATTTTGAACAAATGCTTCAAGCACATAAAAACGGAGAAAAAATTATTATTACTTCCGCACACTTTGGAAATTGGGAAATTGCACAACATTATCTTACGAAAGTCAAAAATCTTCCATTGACGGTAATGTATCGCGAACAAAATAATATCCGTGTAAGTAAGTTACTTTATAACAACCGCAAGGATATTCAACTCATTGAAAAACGAAATAAAAGTTCACTTAAGCAAATGTTGCAATCGTTAAATAGCGGAAGAATTGTTATTGTACTCCTTGATCAAAAAGATTCACTAAATGGTTCACCAATTCAATTTTTTGGTAAAACTACAATGCTACCAACCGCAATTGCAAGAATTGCCATCAAAAACCAATGCAAAGTTTTTACATGTAAGTGCACAGCGGAACACCTTACAATATCATGCGAAAATGCAATAGAGAGTGAAAATTTTTCAGATGAAACCATACTAACACAAGCAATATTTAAAACATTTGAAAAATGGATTTCTGCAAATCCTACAAATTGGTATTGCTTAACACACAACATCTGGAATTATCACTTTACAAAGTAAATATGTATATTCAAAAATATAAAAATATTGTTATCAAAATTGGTTCAAGTACACTAATGTATCTAATGGAAAGCGTCTATGAAAATGACATTAAAAATAGCCCATTTCAAAACTTCATAAAGGATATCACCCAGATTATGCAATTTTCCAATGTCACATTGGTGACTTCTGGTGCAATTGCCACCGCAAGAAGGATTCTCAATCTTCCAAAGCCAGTGAATATTTCACAAAAACAAGCACTTTCTTCAATTGGACAAATTTATTTAATGCAAGAATATATTCAGGCATTTCATAAGTATAACATTAAGGCTGGGCAAATTCTTCTTACAAAGAACGATATTTCTGATGAAAAGTCTCTTGCAAATCTTCATTCAACACTCAATTCCCTTCGAATGCTTAATGCAATACCAATTATTAATGAAAATGATGCAATTTCAACTGATGAAATTAAGGTAGGAGATAACGATACCCTTGCCACCAACATTGCACTCGCAATTCACGCCGATGCTTTAATAATCCTTACAGACGTTGATGGCATTTACGATTCAAACCCCAATGAAAACCCAAATGCAATACTAATAACACACACAAGTGGGTTGATTGAACAAGAATCAATATCAGAAACTGAATTTGGTTCTGGTGGAATTTCAACAAAAATTAGAGCAGGAAATATTGCGGTTCAAAACAATTTTGATGCCATAATCACCAATGGTAGAAAAGTTCAACCGCTAACAAGTATTAAAGAAAACTATTGCACTATTTTCAATAAACCTCTTCTATAATTTAGTAAACAATTTGTTGTTACATCCAAAGAACAAAAAACTTGACATTCAAATATGCAATTAATATTAAGGTAAAATCTAAACTTTGTAAATATAAATGAACAAAAATACGGTAATTGATAAGTGTCTTGAACAAATTCCCCATAGGTTTGACCTCGTAATCCTTGCATCACAACGCGCAAGAATGTTATATCTCGGTGCTAAGTCTCCCATTGGTGATGATATACAATCAAAAGTTGATCTTTCACTTCAGGAAATATCATTAGGACTCTGCACAAAACAATCAATTTTGGAATCATTTAACTCATCCGTTGCAGTGTTTGAAGAAGAAGAAATTACAGAGCCAAATTTCAGCGTTAAAGATATTAAAGAAGGCGTGAGCTACGACGACTTCAATATCGACGACGAATCAGGAGAACAAGAATAATTTTTAAAAAAAAAATGGCAGATTTTCTTCTTCCAGAAAATTCAAAGGTGAATAAAGATGGAAAATTTTTTGCAAGCAATGCGAAGAATAAAAAATCTTTTTCAATATACCGATACAATCCTGAATCTGATGAAAATCCAAGATTGGATATTTATGAAGTCGATCTTGATACATGTGGACCAATGGTCTTAGATGCTCTCATAAAAATTAAAAATGAAATTGATCCCACTCTTGCATTCAGAAGATCTTGTCGTGAAGGAGTATGCGGTTCTTGTGCTATGAACATTGACGGAACAAACACCCTTGCGTGTACGAAGCCAATTAATGATGTCTCTGGAAAGGTTCGCGTCTATCCACTTCCACATATGGAAGTTATCAGGGATTTAATCCCCGACCTTGGCAAACTTTATAAACAATACGCTTCAATCAAGCCATGGATGCAATCCTCGCAAAATGCTTCCGCTGTTAAGGAAAACATTCAATCACCAGAAGAAAGAAAAAAACTCGATGGACTTATGGAGTGTATTATGTGTGCATGTTGTTCAACTGCCTGCCCAAGTTACTGGTGGAATGGAGATGAATACCTTGGACCAGCAGTGCTTTTACAAGCATACCGTTGGATTTCAGACTCAAGAGACGAGTCCAAAAAAGCAAGACTTGAAGAGTTGGATGATACTTTTAAATTATACCGTTGCCACACAATTATGAATTGTACCAGCACATGCCCAAAAGGTCTTAACCCTGCAAAGGCAATTGCCGGAATTAAAAAAGAAATTGATAGTGCAAGATAATATGCTTGATGTTGTAATAATTGGATCTGGCCCTGCTGGATATTCTGCTGGAATTTATTCTGCTCGTGCAAATCTTAACACTTTAATGATTTCAGGCTGGGAGGAGGGCGGTCAGTTAATGCTTACAACAGAAGTTGAAAATTATCCGGGTTTTGAACACGCAATTCAAGGTGCAGATTTAATGGAAGCAATGAAAAAGCAAGCACAAAATGTTGGCGTTAAAATGATGCAAGCAATGGTTACAAGTGTTGATTTTTCCTCTCATCCGTTTAAATTACAAACCGATTCAGGCGAAGAAATTCTTACAAAATCCATAATAATTTCAACTGGTGCACAAGCAAAATGGCTTGGTATTGAAAGTGAAAAGTTTTTTCAAGGTTACGGCGTTTCAGGTTGTGCAACGTGCGACGGCTTTTTCTTTAAGAATAAAAAAGTTGCTGTCGTTGGAGGTGGAAATACTGCCGTTGAGGAGGCACTTTATTTAACAAATCATGCGTCTGAAGTTTTATTAATTCACAGAAAGGATAAGTTTCGTGCCGAAAAAATTTTGCAGGATCGCCTTTTTGCCAACCCGAAAGTGAAAGTTATTTGGAACGCAGAAGTGAAGGAAATTTTTGGAACTAGTGATCCAAAGTCCGTTACTGGTGTCGTTTTGAGTACTCCAAATGGTGAAGAAAAGCTTGAACTTGATGGCATTTTCATTGCAATTGGTCACAAACCTTCAACGGATATTTTCAAAAATTCTGGTATTGAACTTGATGGAGATGGGTATATAATTACTAAAGCTGGAACAACAAGAACCAATATTGAAGGTGTTTTTGCCGCTGGAGACGTTCAAGACAAAATTTATCGCCAAGCGGTAACCGCTGCTGGAACGGGATGTATGGCAGCACTTGATGCACAAAAATTTCTTGAATCTAACCACACTGCATAAATAGCAATTATAAAAATTGCAAATGTCATAAGTCCAACAAGCAGTCGGCATTGGATACGCATTGGATACTTTTTACAGCGGTGAATGCAAAAAAATAACAGCAAAGTCCAGTATCATTAATCTAAAAGGCATAATGTTTGATTTTATTATTCATCTTTTTTGGATACAAAGTATAGCAATAATGATTTATATTGGAATTTATCTAATATCTTTTGAGAAATAACAAATAGTGCTTTTTGATGTCAAAAATACAAATATCAAGATATTTCAAATTCAGAAATAAATGCTTTTTCAACGCTTTGTTGCTTGTGTTTTTGCATAAAATCTTGCGGACTACCAGAGAACCTTAATTTTCCCTCCATTACGACGGCAATATTTTGTGCAAGCTCCTCAACATCGGCAAGAATGTGTGAACTGAAGATGATTGTTTTATTCTGCGAAAACTTCACAAGTGCTTTTTTTAAATTATACCGTGCAATAATATCAAGCCCGCTGGTTGGTTCATCAAGGATAATCACTGAAGCCTTCACAAAAAGGCACCCTAAAAGCCCGATTTTCTGTACAGTACCTTTCGAACACTCCCGAATTTTGAGCTTTAGGAAATCAATGTTCAATTCCAAATCTTTTGCAAGTTCGTGAATTTTTTCCTTTTCAAACGGTGTGAAATAAAGTTTCGTATAAGTTTCAAGATACTCATACGCCGTGATGTTAATGTTTGGTGAAAATCGTTCTGGCATATATGCAACCTCTCTGCGAGATTTGAAATCGAGTGCAGACTTCCCGTTAATGGAAATTTCTCCCTGATACTCTGGAATTAGCGAAAGAATGCACTTGATCATCGTGGTTTTACCTGCTCCGTTAAGGCCAATTATCCCAAAAATTCCGCCCGATGGCACACACAAATTGATAGAATCGATGGCTAATTTTTCAGTTTTACCCTTGAATTTCTTCGTTAGATTTTTGATTTCAATAATGTTTGCCATAATTTTTGCGAATTTTATACGGTAAAAATAATACGCTCTTTTCAACTTGCAAGTTTTTTGTTGACAAACCCCAAAGTTGAAATCCAAAATGCTGGAAAAGAGTTTTTTTTGATGTATGACCGCACTAACCACAATAACGGAAGAAGCCAAGAAGCTGATTGAAAAGGTATTCCTTAAAACAAGTTTTTTAATCGTTCTTTTGGTGTTGTTTGAAATTGCACAATTATTTCCAATAATACAATGTAATTGGTGTGCATCGGCTTTTCCGTTTATATTATACTTCAAAACGCCAAACCCTTACACAACATACACCGTAACACTTGCAATGTTGCTTTTGCTTTCACGGACGGCGAGTTTTTTATGGGAACGCTATCGAAAAGGACTTCATAAAACATTTAACGAAAAAGAGAAGGTAATAATAGACAAATACAATCAGCGTCAAAAAGACTGGGAAGAGCAACGCAGCGAGCATTATGCTAAGCTATCCGCGGATAAGACAGAATTAACGTATGAACGAGACTTGTATAAAAAGGTTATGGAATTGTGTTACAAAGAAATCAATGAGTACGATTTGTTAACTTATATTAAAGATGATATAGATGAGTGTAGTGCATTGAAAGTTGATATTAGAAAAAATAACACTACTAAACATCCTTACTATGAAGTAATTTATTATAACAGCGTCATTGCATACTTTAAGTGCGAGAAGAATATTAATTTTGGCACAAAGTCTGATGGGACAAAGTACAACGACATCACTGCAACGGATTTCCTTGCACAGTGTGAAGAAGAAGACATAACTTTCGCACAACTATGAACCTCCTCACATCCTCGCAAATAACGGTTGAAAAAATTGAAACCATTTGCAATTTGGCATTTGAAATTGAACGCACGCCCAAAAACTTCAATTCCCGCCTTGAAGGGAAAATTCTTGCCACGCTTTTTTTCGAACCAAGCACACGCACTCGCTTTTCGTTTGAATCGGCAATGCAACGCCTTGGCGGTAAAATTTTGACCCTTGAACAAGGTGCTTCGTCTTCAACAACAAAGGGTGAAACTCTTGCGGACACTGCTCGCATTATAAGTTATTACGCAGACGGCGTCGTAATTCGCCACCCAGAAATTGGTTCAGCGGAAGAATTTGCAAAATATTCCTCAATTCCAGTGATAAACGGCGGCGATGGCTCCAATCAACACCCAACGCAAGCATTGACAGACATTTTCACGATTTTAAAAGAAAAAAGCAGGCTTAACAAGTTTAAAATCGTATTCGTTGGAGATATCAAGCACAGCAGAACGGTGTTTTCACTAGCACAATTGCTTGCGATGTACGAAGGAAATGAATTTCACTTTATTGCACATAATTCCTGCCAAATTAATGATGAAAAACTTGAAATTTTGCAAAAAATGGGCATAAAATGTCTCAAAAGTGATGTTTTAGATGATATTTTATCACAAACTGACGTTCTTTATGTCACACGCACACAAAAAGAGAGATTTTCCAGCGAAAGTGAATATGAGGCGGTGAAAAATCGTTATACTATCACCAAAAAAATGGTCGAAATGGGCAAGAGAGATTTGATAATTATGCACCCGCTGCCACGGATTTATGAAATCTCTTCGGAAGTTGATGATTTACCACAGGCAAAGTATTTTGAACAGGCAAAAAACGCGGTTTTTGTTCGAATGGCAATTCTGGAATTGATGCTTAGACGCCAGTTAATATAAATATAATATTGAGTGTTATATTAATTAACAATTTAATCTTACATACAGCACTTTTTAGAGATCTACCATTTACCAATAATTAGATTGATTTGATAAAACATTTGACAACAAAAAAAATGCAAATAAACAAGAATTGTGTCCGAATTTTATTTTAACTATGCACACATATGTTCCTTTGGCAAATGTTAAGATTGTCTACCCTAATAATAAAATAAAAGTTGAAAAATCTTTGATCGATCAAAAGTGTGGATCGCAAGTGTTTTGCAATGGTGATGACGCTGATTCAATGCATCCAAAGGTGTATATATCGTTAAAATCTGGAACAGGCAAGTGCCCTTACTGCGGAATAATTTTTAAAAAAATATATGAATAAAAGGTATATCAAAATCGCGATTTTTCTTGTTATAGCAATCGTATTATCTATTACTGTGTTTTTTTCAAAGCGATACTTTGATATAAACTACAATACCCACGAAACCGTTGAATCCAATTTAAATCTATATCGCATCAAGATGCAACAACAGGAAGAGCAAAAGCACGAACAGGATATTCAAATCGTGAAAGAGGAGCAAATTGAAGTTCATCCGCAACCAACTGAAGTTGTTACAGAAAAAACAAATGTGAAACCAAGTACAAAACTAAACGACGATATACCAACATCCAAAGTAGAGTCGCAATCCGTTGTTTCCGTTACTGACAAACAAAAAACAACAGCAGAACAAAAAAAGCCTGCAAAAAAAGATGAAACATTGACAAAGCCAAAAACTTTAGAAGAAAAACCAACGGTGACCAGTTCCGTATTGAAAAATCCCGCATTTCAGACTTATGTCATCCAAGTTGGTGCTTTTTCAACAAAGGAGGAGGCTGATATTATGAAAATCCGTGTTTCAAAAATACAAGCAGTTAATAAATTTCGCGTTGAGAGTAAATATTTTCCAGAAAAAAAACTTTATAAGGTTCTTGTTGAGTATTTTGAAACTGCGGAATCCGCTAAACAAATATGTGCAGAATTAAAAAAAGAAAATGTACAGTGCTTTGCCACAAAAATATAATTACGGCAAAGGTCTGAGTGTTTCGCTTTGCGTAAACATTCTACTTTTTATCATTCTAATGCAAACTCACGGTAGTATATTATCTAATTCATCAAGGAGCCACATAGTAAAGCATAAAATTTCAGTTAAAAGGTATAAAATAATTCATATTACCGCAGAAAAAGCCTCATCAAGTGATGATAAACAGGTAAATCAAATTGAGAAAAAAAAAATCGAGAAAACATATAAAAAACCAATAGAAGTTCCAAATCCACAAAAACTCGTACCACAAAAGCCAATATCGCAACGAATCGAAGAAGAAAGGCCGATATTAAAGGCCGATACCATTCAAGAAAAGTCTTCAGTTGCAATGGAAAACATTGCTGCGGAAGTGGTACAGGAAAAGATTGACACACAAACAAGCGAGCAAAGCGAAGATTTAGAGCCTGTCACGGAAGCAAGTCATTTTGGTTTAAATAACGAACCACCACTTTACCCAATTATATCAATACAGCTTGGTGAATCTGGAGAAGTTGTTATTGATTATATCGTTTCAAAGGATGGTGAAATAGTTTTTGCGGAAGTTGTTCAATCAAGCGGACATTTAAGGCTTGACAGACTTGCCCTTATTGAATTCAAAAAGTGGAAATTCACGCCAGCAAAAAACATTATGGGTCAAGCGATTGATTCACGAACAAAAACAATAACATTTGCGTTTGATATTAAAAATCAGGGAATTGTTATCAAATAGGAAAAATATCTTTGACAACCTTTATGTCAGAAAAAGATATTCTTTCTCCGTTAATTTCCTGATAGTCCTCACTGCCCTTTCCAGAAATAATCACGATACCATCCTTTTGGCAAATTTTTATTGCATGTAAAATTGCTGATTTGCGGTCAAGAATTATCTCATAATTTGTTTTAGTAATTCCACTTGCAATCTCCAATGCAATATCATCTGGTCGTTCAAAGCGTGGGTTGTCGCTTGTAACTATGACATAATCAGAAAGTTTTGAAGCAATTTCACCCATAATGGAGCGTTTTGTTGAATCACGATTGCCACCACATCCAAAAACACAAATTTTATATCCATCAATATTTTTCAAAACATTTTCAAGTGCATCTGGTGTATGAGCATAATCTATGATAACAGTTATATCACCAACTACGACTGATTGCATTCGTCCATCTGGTGGTAAAAGTTTTGGAATTGCCATCGCAATCTGTTCCAGTTTGAAACCCAAGAAAATTAACGTATGAACGATGCACATTAGGTTTAAAATCTGGAAATTTCCACTTGCATTAAATTGAGCTTGAAGATTGCCAAAATTGAGTAAAAAACCACTGTGATTTTTTTCGTACGATTGTAGAATATCATCATATTTGGCAGATTTCCCAAAAAAAGCAATATTTTTGCAAAATTTGACAATTTCTTGCGATTTTCTATCTTCAGAATTTAAAACAGACAATCCGGTTTCGTTATCGTTAATTTTTGTAAATTCCGTAAAAAGACGCAATTTTTGAGCAAAATACTCATCCATCGTGTGGTGATAATCAAGGTGATCCTGTGAGAAGTTTGTAAAGCATGAAACATCAAATTTGATTCCATCAAGTCTTCCTTGGTGAATTCCAATCGAGGACGCTTCCATAAAAATAAATTGTACTCCTTGTTGTGTAAGATTGTGAAGAGTTGAATGATTTTTTGTGCAAGTTGTCGTCGTTAAGCTGGTTTTTTCCTGTGAAATAATTTTGCCATTTTCATAAATGCAAATGCCATTCGTGCCAATAGTTGCAGATTTTTTTTGCATTAGTGAGCAAAGTGTTGCACCAAAGTGTGCAGTTGAAGTTTTACCATTAGTTCCTGTAATGCCAATAATTTTAAGGTTTTGTATTGGAAAAAATTCTTTTAAAAGGTTGGTATAATCTTTCCAAGATGAAATACTGATGTATGGCATAATGGAGTTGCTATTGGTAATTTGAATGATTGCATTTGCACCAAGTTCAAGGGCTTTTGCATCATAATTATTTGCCTTTGCTTTGTGCGTGCAAAAAAAAGCAATATTTGAAGTGTGGCTTGCCGTTATATCATTTGTTGTGTCAACTATATTTGTAATTCCAAGATTTCTTAATGTACGAACAATATCACTTACGCCTTGTGTTGATTGCATTGATTATCCTTTAAAAAATTAATTTTTCTATTATTTTTTAAAAGATCAAATAGCAAAAATTCGGTAAAGTCAAGCTCAATATCGGATAAATATTTTAAGATATTTGATGCAATAAAGCCTCCAATAATTTCAACAATTGGAGGGAAAACTCCCGCATTTTGACATGTAAGAACCTCCGACTCATTAACATCACCAAACAGGCAGGCATAACATGGAAAGTTTGCTAAATGATTGGCAAATGAATAGACTTGCCCAACAAAGCCTTGTGCCGAACCTGTAAAGAAAGGTTTTTTCTCTGCTAATGAAATTTTATTTGAATTAAGACGCGATTGTAGTGAATCCGTTAAATCAATAATAATGTCATAATCGCTTGCGATTTTATGCACAATATCTTCACCGCGTTCATACGAAGTGTGAATCTTGCAACCTAAATTTCTTTCAAGAAGAAATTCCTTCATACAGTCAACTTTTTTTCTTCCAATATCTTGTTCACGAAAAATGACCTGCCTTGGAAGATTTGAAACTGACACTATATCAAAATCAACAATTCCAAGGGTTTTAATACCAGATGAAGCAAGGATTGGAAGAATATGATTTGCCAGTCCACCGCAACCAATACACAAAATTGATGCTTGACAAATCCTTTCTTGCCCCGAAACATCAATTTCATTAAGCAAAATATTTCGTGAAAATCGTGAAAGATCCATTATTATTTAATATCATTATTAAAATATTAATTACATTGGCAATTATTTTTCAAGTAAATTGTGTAAAGCAAAAATTTTTTTCTGAAAAGGAAATTCCTGAAATTATTCGTAAACAAAAATGATCAAATTTATCTTTCTATTTCTTATCATCAACGCCACGACTGTTAACGCAAAAGATTCACATCGCGATGCTCAGGGCAATGAACTAATAAATCAATCAGTTTTCTATACTCCACCTGTAAATGAAAATTCAGCTGAATTATCATTAGAAACAAAGTATAAACGCACGCATAAAATTACTCATAAAAGTTCAATTGAAACAACGCTTGGTGGCAATTCAAACGGTTCAAAGGATAATATTAATTTTGTGCAAAATCCTCGCGGAAGAATTAATACAAGGACTGCAATCGAAATCCACGATGCAAATGAAAAATATCATGCTGTTCTTGATTTTACACTTGGTTCAAATTCATACGACGACACATCATCGATGATTTCAATTAACCACGGATATGTTGAACTTCGTAATGTGCAAACCCAGCCAATTCAAATGAAAATGAGGCTCGGTCTTCAGCAAACGGTTGGAACAAATTTGGTGGTAAATTCTGCAACTCCAATGAAAAATGATCAAGGTGTTAATGGTAATTGGTTCAGATTTGCTGCAATGCCAACAATTGGAAATACAGGATACAACCCCATTTTTATTCTTCAATCAAAACCATTGACAGCACAAGGTTTTGCATCTTCCCAATTTTTAAGCGATGGCTTAAACTATGCACAGCCATCACCTTATTGGTCATATTCCAACGCAGGTATAAACTTTACAACAGAACGATATTCTGGTTTCAAACTCGGATTTTCGTATCAACCAACGACCAATAATTTTGCGAACCCATCTCTTGATAGACGTGGAAATTCATTTATAAATCAGCAACAAATGTTTATGAAGGACATCACATCAGTTGCAATAAACTACCTTAATGAATGGCGTGGAATTGTGCTTAATACATCGATTTCTGGTGAGTTTGCAGCAATTGAAAAAAGTCAGAGTGCAAGCTTTACACGAAACGATTTAGCACAATATTCTTTTGGAACAAATATCTCCTATGCTGGATTAACATTAGGTGGTTCTTATGCAAACGCGGGGAAATCTTTACTAATTCAAAACGATTTAAAACAGGTTGATTCTCAGAATGCATATACTGCGGATTTTGGAATGTCGTATGCAATTGGTACATATCAATTTGGCGTTTCACATATTCAAACCAACTTTGTCAATAATAAAATGAACACAACAGTTGTCTCATTGAGTGAGGATTTATTTAACTCAGGAAAGGTAAAGTTGACAAGCATTTATGAGTTGGGATTTTACGATTTTGCTTCTGGTAGTTATTTCAACGGTGGTGGAGTTTTAACGGCGGCTCCACGCTTAAGTGGAACATTTGTTTCAATTGGTTTAAGAGCTGGGTTTTAAGGAGTGTTGGAATTTAGGAAACATCTCCAAATGTTATGATATGTCTTGTATTTATAACTCTATTGGTATCACTTGTGCCATTTTGAATTTCAACAGAATCGAGAATTGCGTTAAAGTTTTCATCAATATCTTTAAAAACTCCATCAATTCCATTAATTTTCACATTTTTCCCATGAAAATAATGTCTCATTTTCCATTTTGTAAGTACATCTTGTTGATCACCGTTGAGCATTGTTAATAAATTTTCATTAATCTTTTCCTCAGATGATATCTTTATTCCATGTTTTAATAAATTTGTTGCTGGAAAGATTGTATCTTTTGAAGGAAAGTATGCGACATTTATACCAATTCCTATTATAAAATATCCAGAATATCTTTCAATTAAAATACCACCAAATTTTCTTGGTAATCCATCTTCGATGATTATTAAATCATTTGGCCATTTAAATTTTATTTGTTCATTTGGTGTAATTTCATTGCATATAGCAACACCAATGCAAGCTGGTAGTGTATTAAAATTCTTTACCCAACTTTCAGGAATCACAATCGAAAACATCAGGTTGCCTTCAAGCGAAATCCAAGCTCTGTCAAGTCTTCCACGACCTTGTGTTTGAATTTTAGCTGAAATTATTATGTTATTTTGCATTGAATTTAAGTCAATCATTCTGCGTGCTTCGAGACTCGTTGAATCAATTTCAAAAAAATTTAAAATTTTACTGGACATTTGAATTTTTAATATTTATGTGTTTGTAAATTATTTTATTAAATTGCATATGCAAAAAAAATCAATCATTATTTCAGTTATTATCGTAGCTATCATTGGTGCGTACTTCATCTTCACATCAATGTCTAACAATTCGCAAGATACAGCTATAGAACAAGGCCAAGAAACAGAAAGCGTTCAAGAAGCTCCAGCTGAAGGTGCTACTGTTGAAGGTGCTGCTCCAGTTGTTGAAGGTGCTGCTACTCCAGTTCAAGAGCCAGCTCCAGCTGTTGAAGGTGCTTCTGCTCCTGCTGCTAAATAATAAATTTAGTCAATGGAACGACCCATACGGGTCGTTCTTTTATAAACTCTATGAAGCATAATGTATACATTACTACTCCGATATATTATGTCAATGGCAATCCTCACATAGGTCATGCCTATACTTCTGTAGTATCAGATTTTATTTCAAGATTTTACAAAAAAAGTGGTGATAATACATTTCTTTTAACAGGAACGGACGAGCATGGTCAAAAAGTTGCGCAGTCTGCTGAAAAAAATGGTTTATCACCAATTGATTTTTGTGATTCTATTTCACAACAGTTTAGAGAACTCGCCGAAAAACTCAATATAAATCATAACGATTTCATTCGCACAACGGAAAAACGCCACACTGATTTCGTGCAAAAAATTTGGCAAAAACTTGAACAAAACGGCTGGATATACAAAGATACCTACAAAGGCTGGTATTCAGTTCGCGACGAAGCATTTTACGATGAATCAGAAGTTATAAATGGTCAAGCACCTAGCGGGGCAACGGTTTCTTGGCGGGAAGAAGAAAGTTATTTCTTCAAACTTTCAGCATTCACACAACCACTGCTTGCATTTTATGAAAAAACTCCAAGTTTTGTTTTCCCAAATGGAAGGTTCAACGAGGTGAAATCATTTGTTCGCAGTGAATTGAAAGATTTATCAATTTCACGCTCAACATTTTCTTGGGGAATTTCAATTCCGCAAACAAATCACGTTATGTATGTTTGGCTTGACGCCCTTTTCAATTATCAATCTGCACTTGATACCACTGAAAAATTTACAAAATTTTGGGAAAATGGTAAAATTATACACATAATTGGCAAAGATATTTTGCGTTTTCATGCTGTTTATTGGCCAGCATTTTTGGCTGGATTAAATTCCACGCCAGAAACAATTTCTTCTGAAGATCTTATAAAAGCTTGCTCGAATATACAAGTTGTAAGTCACGGCTGGTGGCTTTCCGAAGGTGAAAAAATGTCAAAATCCCTTGGAAACACAATCGATCCACTTGAGTTGATTGAAAAATATGGCTCTGAATATCTACGATATTTCCTTCTTCGTGAAGCACAATTTGGTAGTGATGGAAATTTTTCCAAAGAAGGTTTTTTTGCAAGAATAACTTCAGAATTAGTGAACAATGTTGGGAATTTATGTCAAAGAACGTTCACTCTTACACATAAAAATTGCAATTCGTGTATTCCAAATGTTATTGTAGAACATCCACTGTTGCAAGTCAACCTTCAAAGTGAAATGTTAAAATTGATGGCAGAATTTAAAATAAATCAATCAATTGAAACGATTTTATTATACTCATCGCGAGCAAACGAATTTATTCAAGAACAAAAACCTTGGGAACTTTTTAAACAAGGCAAGCAACAAGATGGCGAAATGGTAATTTTTATTCTACTTCACGCAATTTTTCAAATCAAGGAGGCTCTCGCACCAGCTTTACCAGAATTTTATGATAGAATTTCTGAAGTTTATGGCAATCAAAAATTTCAGTCTGGTTTAAAATTGAATGCTATTACAAAAGTTTTCGAACCCCTTACTCAATAATCTTCTGTCAAGGAATTTATTTCTAAAAAAGTAAAAAAAATTCTTTAAAAATAAAATTTTTGTTTTTCAGTGAAACTTACAATATGCACAATTTGAAATTTGTGCTCGCTCTTTTGAATCAATTTTAGTTATCAATGTAATGCAACAGAGTCTTATTTCCGAAAATACATCGCAAAATACTGAGGCATTTCTTGTGCACTTTAAGCATACACTAAAATCGTACTTTAGCCCAGTTCATCACATATGGATAGAAAATATTCAAATTCACTCACATACAAACGAAGTTATTATCATATCACTTTCCCAACAAAATTTTATAAATATTATCGAAAAAAATAGTGAAAAGTTTCATCAAATTTTCCATCGAGAATACGAAATGTTTTTCAATACAAGAACAGCTCTTGAAATTGTTCTAAATTTTTCCAATGTTACCATTGAAATTCCACATATTGCGCATATTAATACCTTCAAAAAAGCAACATACCTTGAGCCAAAATTTACATTTGGAACATTTATTACAACGGGCGAAAACATTTTTACTCGAATGAATGTTGAATCATTTTCAAATAAAATTAACGAAGGGCAAACTGGCAATCTTCTTTGTATAACAGGAACAATTGGCAACGGAAAAACTCATCTTTTACAATCAATTGGTCACCATTGTGAAAAGTCAACGCAGGTTCAATATATGACATCTGAACGCTTTATGTTTCTCTATACAAAGGCAATTTCACAGCAAAACATCACACAATTTCGCGAATCAATTACTGAAATAAAACTTCTTTTAATTGACGATATCCACTTCATTTTAACAAAAGATGGAACAATTAAGGAACTTGCTTCCATCATCAGATACATACTTTCTTGCGGTGGAAATATTGCAATTACTTCGGCAATTCCACTTCACGCAATGAACGGAATTGGAAAAGATATCCAAGACACATTCTCCAAGGCAAATATTATCCCAATTGAAAGCCCAAGTATGCAACTACGTTATCAAATTCTTGAATATAAAAACAATGCATTTAATTACAATGTTTCACAAGAAGTCCTTCTTATGCTTGCCGATAGAATTTCCTCAAACATTCGCGATCTTGAAAATACTTTTGATAAAATCATTCTGCATGGTAAAATTCTGAACAACATAATTGACGTCAATGCTGCAAAAATTATCTTAAAGGAAATTTTCCCAAGTACAGCAATAAGAACCGTCTCAATAAAAACGATCATTGAAACGGTGTGTGATTTTTTTGCAACAAAAAAAGAGGAACTTTTAACTCAATCAAGAGTCAAAGAGCTTGTATATCCGCGACAAATTGGAATGTATCTTTCCCTTGAACTTACAAATGAAACAACAAAAAAAATTGGCTTTGAATTTGGCGGAAGGACGCATTCAACTGTTATACATTCTTACAAGGTTATCAAAGTGATGTATGAAAATGATGCAAGGACAAAAAAAGATATCGAGCTTTTGAAGATTCAGGTTTATGGTTCGTGAAAGTTAATGGCTGATTCCAACAAAAATTTTTCCGTCAGGAACATCGCTTTCAATTAACCATTCTGGACCAATCTTATATTCCCCAGACTTCATCTCTTCTTTTGAAAACCATTTTGCGAATTTTACAAGTCCGCTGTCAGTATCTTCCCAAAGGTTGTTTTCACCTTCAATTTGTGGAATGGTTTTAAGTGTACAAAGGAAATAATGTTCCACTTTGTTGACATTTTCACCGTAAGAATTCACCTTCTCCG
This sequence comes from Rickettsia typhi, assembly GCA_945861725.1. Lineage (GTDB taxonomy): Bacteria > Pseudomonadota > Alphaproteobacteria > Rickettsiales > Deianiraeaceae > CAJQOT01. Next base: position 253,980 of record CAMAVJ010000001.1, on the reverse strand, counting down.
TTTCCATATATTGTGCAACTTTTACCAAATTTTCCACAACAACTTCAATGCCAAGTTCTTCGTAAAGCTCTCTTTTACATGTTTGTTCAAGTGTTTCAAAGTCATCAAGCCAGCCACCAGGGGCATACCATGTATTTTTATTATGTGAAACGAGTAATAATTTTTCTTCGTGCCAAATAATTCCTCTTGCGGTTGTGATTATCCTAATTTTTGGTTTTACCATTGGTTGCATACTGTTTCTATAAAAAACTAACAAAAAGCAGTGATGTAGCGAATTATTGTCAAGAAAATATTCACAAAAAATTTGACTTTTTTAATTTTATATTAAAAGAGCTTGGTATCTTAATTTGAATTATGTTTGGCTTTCTTTTTCAGTTCGGAATTGCTGGATTTGGACTTTTTTGTTGCATTGCGATTGTCTGCGTCTTAACTCTTGAGCGGACATATTTCCTTTTCTACCTCCATGCACCGTGGAAAAAAGACATTTTCCTTGTTGGTCTTTTGCAAAATCTTCAAGACGAACAAATGAAGCCACTTGCAATCCGTGAAGCACATATTACCCATGAAATTGAAAGAATTGATAGAGTGATGTCCAAGGGGTTAATAATAATTCGCTTTATAAGCGTTGCATCACCGATGCTTGGTCTTTTTGGAACAATTTTAGGAATGATTACAATTTTTGGTTCAATTGCCGAATCAAATCAACCCGTGACACCATCATTGATTTCCGCCGGTTTAAAGGAAGCACTTTATGCGACAGCGATGGGAATTTCAATTGCTGTGCCTTCTGTTGGGATAAATCTTTTTTTTAATCATAGCATTGCAACGCGAATTCAAAAATATATCTACATTCTCAACGACGAAAATATTAAAATTGACTACAATCACAATGATTAAAGCCCCAAGGAAAAAATCGCATTTGGCAGAAGAAATCTTCATCGATGTCACTCCTCTTGTGGATGTGATGCTCATTTTGCTTTTATTTTTTTTGTTGATGGTTAATGTTACACAACATGTGTATCCTGTAAATCTGCCAAAATCCGATCCATCATTTCAGCAAAATTCATCATTAAAAGATCCAATAAAGGTAACAATTTTCAAAGGTGGGAAGTTTGCAATTGGTGACAAAAAGTATCCAAATATTCAATCAACAAAACGGGTTCTTTTGGACAAACTCAAAAAAAATCCATCAACAAAGATTGTGGTTATACCAGATTCAAACTCTGATTCAGGCACATTAATTTCCCTTCTAACATTTTTTGAAGGAAATAATATTGAAAATGTAGATATTCTTGTTGAAGATGGAAAATAATGCTATATACGGAAAGCATGCCGTTTTGCTTGCTTGCAATAAAAGAAACTCTGAAGATATTACGCGTATTCTTGTTGCAGAACAATCCAGCATTGCACTTTTTCCAAAGCACTTACAAAGTAAGATTGAAATCCAGCAGTCAAAAACTTTAAGTAAAGTTTCTGCAAATCACAATGGATTTGTGTGTTATGCAAAACCAATTCGCACAATTAATGAAAATGAACTTGTGAAAATGAAAAATATTATTGCCCTTGATTGCGTGCAAGATGTTGGAAATATTGGTGCAATTTTAAGAACAGCTGCCGCATTTGGCGTTGAAGCGGTGATTTATACAAGCGATAAAATGCCTGATATTGCACAAAATCCAACTATTTCAAAACTTTCTTCTGGTGGGATTGAACTTGTGAATCTTTGTTGTGTAACAAATCTTCATCGTACATTGGAAAATCTTCAAAAGCAAAATTTTTGGATTATAGGTACGGATGCCAGTGGTGAATCACTTTCTTCGATCAGTACACAATATGAAAGTTCTAAAAAAGTTGTCGTTTTTGGAAATGAAGAAAGCGGCATTAAACCAAGCATAAGGAAGTCGTGCGATGTCTTTGCCTCGATTAAAATCGACAAACAAATCGATAGTCTTAATGTTTCAGCGGCAGCCTCGATAGTTATGTGGGAAATGTTTGGAAAGAAGTAAGAGTATTCAATCCTTCACCATTGAGATCCAAAGAAACTTTATAATATTTACAAAAATAATATTCTTTCGTTAATAAAATTAAAGCACATTTTTTTATATTTTATACCTATAAAAATAGCACTTCCATTATTTTTCGGAAATTTTTAATATAGCACATTGTGCCCAAATATATTAAAATAAAAGTATTTAAAGTATAAATATCAAGATTTTTTTCTTTACTTTTATTTTTTCGGGAATATTTACTATTCGGTGCTTCCGCTTCGCGTGATGTCAAAACGTTTTGAAGCCGATAATTGTAGTCCAAAAAATCTACGATTTCGCTAGTAAAAGCAGGGTTGAGTCTCCTGTGGTGAATTCGTTTGGTTAAGAATAAAAACAGGGCTTTTTCAAAACAATCTGAATAACGGTTGCGGCGGTGCCTTTTTATGTTTTGAATGTAAAAATTTACTCTTTCAAATGAATACCACCGTTCTACGATGTATTCTCTCGACTACATTATAAACAAATCCTTATTATTGGAAGGTTTTTTTGCGAAAATTGCATCTATAATTCACACAATAAAATTAAAATTCATAATTTAACTTAATCCGTTTATGAATGACATTAATTTTAGTTGACATATAACAAACATAAGAATATCCACGCAGGCACATTACATTACAATTCGTATGGATATTCTTGAAGAAATTTCAGAATTCAACACAAACGCCGAAAAACAGGGAATAGTCCGCACATTTTACGCAATTTCTTCTGAAGTTGTCAAGTCCACAACGGAGAATGATGAAAAAAAAATAATTAATTTTTGCAGCAACGATTACCTTCGTCTTTCAAAGAATTCTGAAATAATTAATGCGGGAATAGAGGAAATCAGGAAGTCTGGAACGGGAAGTGGTGGAACGAGAAATATTTCTGGAACGAACCTGCTTCATATTCAGTTAGAAAAAAAAATTGCACAATTTCACAACAAAGAAGATTCCGTTCTATTTAACTCCGCTTACAATGCCAATGTTGGAGCGTTGTCCTCCCTTGGCAAGTGTCTCACTGATGTCACATTCTTTTCAGACTCGCAAAACCACGCATCAATAATTCACGGAATAAATCTTTCAAATGCAAAAAAAGTAATTTATTCACACAACGATCTTGAAGAGCTTGAGCAAAGAATTTCGCAAAATAATTCGAAAAATAAAATCATTGTTTGCGAATCAATTTATTCAATGAGTGGAACCCAAACGGATATTTCAAAACTTGTGGAAATTTCACAAAAGCACGGTTGTATAATTTACCTTGATGAAGTTCACGCTATTGGAGTTTACGGCAACGGGAAAGGTGTTGCTTTTGAACAAGGTTTTGCGAACGAAATCCATATAATTAACGGCACTTTTGGCAAGGCTGCTGGCTGCCTTGGCGGATATATTGCCAGCACGGCATCAATTGCAAAATTCGTAAAATTAAATGCAACGACATTCATTTTTAGCACATCACTGCCACCATTCATTTGTGCATCGGTTTTGAAATCCTTGGAAATAATGGAATCCGAAGAATATTTGCGAACAAAACTTTTTGAAAACGTCAACTTCCTAAAAAATCTATTAAAAGAAAAAAAAATAAATATTTTAGAAAATAAGTCTCACATAATCATCATTCCAATTCACTCAATCTTACAAGTGAAAGAAATTTCCAAAAATCTTCTTAAAAACCACAGTATTTATATTCAACCAATATTCTACCCAACCGTTCCATTAGGAAAGGAACTTTTTCGAATTACTTGTTGCCCGCAACATACAAAAGAAGAAATAAATTTTCTTGTGGATAAACTAAGCGAAGAATTTGAAAACTCAGGAAGCAAAAAATCAGTGACATTAATTGCAAGAAAATCAATTCTCTCAAGAGCTCAAAGTGAGTTATTTGCACAAAAATTACAAGAATCCTACCCGCAATATTTCATTTCTTTGAAGTACATTGCAACATTTGGAGATAGAAATACCCAAAAACCAATTCACGATCTTGAATATACCAACGCCTTCACAAGAGAAATTGAAGATCTCATTAAAACAAATATAAACACGATTGGAGTTTCATCGTTGAAAGATATTGAAATAAAAGGTGATTCAAGCGAAATTCAAGTTGAATGTTTTTTGGAGCGAATTAACCCAAGGGATATCCTCATTCTTAATGAAAATGCAAAAAATAAAATACACCAAGGTAACAAAGTGTTGCAAATTGGAACATCATCACTTCGAAGAGCATATCTTTTTAAGGAAATACACACGAAAATTCTTCCAAACAATACTCATATTGAAATAATTCCAATTAGGGGAAATATCGATACTCGCATTAAACGAACGGAATTACCAGAAAACGATATAAAATATCTAGATGGTGTAATTCTTTCAGCGGCAGGGTTAATTCGCTTGCAAACTTCCGAAAACTATCAAGAACAATACAAAGACCTCGTAAATGGCAAAGTAATTATAACTCTTCCAATTCCACTCTTTCCAACACCACCTGGGCAAGGAATTATTGCATGCCAAACAATTGAGAATTTTGCTCAATCCCTCAAGGACATCAACCACACTAAAACTGCCGAAATTGCAAAAAAAGAAAAAAAACTATTTCATAAATACGGTGCAGGTTGTAGGCAAGGGTTTGGTGTGACACACCTTTCTTTCAAAAAGCACGAATGTACATTTATCAAGGGAATTACGGATCAAGGCAGAATTCTTGATATTACGATACAAGAAGATTTTCAATTAACAAAAGAAGATCTTTCCACGCTTTGTGACTCAAGGATGTTTGATTTATATGAGAGAGAGGAAGTTGATTATACAATTCCAAATGAAGCAAAGAAATTCTTTGTTGCAACGAAATATGCCGTTACGACTGGAATAATTCATCATCTCAAAGATGCCAGCGAAGTTTGGGCGTCGGGAATTAAAACACACGAATTTCTTGTTAAAAATGGAATTTTATGCAATGGTTCAGTTGAATCATTGGGCTTTGATGAGCTTGCGAACATTCGCCTTCCACTTGATTACAAAACATTTTATACACTAACATACAAAAGCGATGAATCTGTGAATGACCCATTTACAATTCACACGTATTCCATGAAAATAAAAAAATATTCTCAAGGTTTTCACGATTTTTGCGAAGAAATCACTAAAGCAAATACCATTTTATGGACCAGCCTCCAGCTTTATAAGGATTTTGTCCATTTAACAATACCCGAAGCAAAGCACATTTGTATGCTTGGAAAAACTTATGATTATATTTCCCAAAATAAAAAAAATATTATTGGAATTTTCAATTTTGATGTTTTAGATTCGTACATAGAATATGTAAAAAATGAATAGCACAACATTTACAAGATTCCGCCAGAATAAAATCTTTCGCAATCTTAATTCCGAAATAACACTCTGTCCGTCAAAGTTTATTCAACCAATTTTTGTCGATGAAAACCTTACAGAACAAAGAATATTTGAACCAATTGCCGGAATGAAAATTGACGACGAAAATTCAATTTTTAAAACAATTGAGCAGGATATTTCCCAAGAAATTAAAAGCTTTATCCTTTTTTGTATTGCAAAGGAAAGGAAAAATCAAGAATCTTTTACTTGTAAAATTATCGAAAAAATAAAAAAAAATTTTGGTAATACAATTTTCCTAATTGCGGATGTATGCCTTTGTAACGAAACTTTGGACGGCCACTGCGGGTTTATTTCAGAAAAATCTAAATTTATTGACAATGCAAAAACGGTTAAAGTTCTTGCAAAGCACGCACTTTCGTATGCCCAATCTGGATGTGATTGTGTCGCACCAAGTGATATGCGAGATGGAAGAATTGGAGCAATTCGCGAAATTTTAAATAAAAATGGTTTTGATTTTATCTCAATAATAAGTTATTCAGCAAAGTTTGCATCAAATTACTACGGTGCATTTCGTGATATTTACAATTCTAAAATTTCTGTGCAATCGCCTCTTAAAAATCGAGAATCATATCAAATTGACTTTCGAAACGGAAACGATGCAATACTCTCCTCACTTCGAGATGAAAACCAAGAAGCCGATATGCTAATGGTTAAACCAGCGACAAAATATTTGGATGTAATCAAAGAACTTTCCCTTCAAACTCATTTAAAAATCTCCGCCTTTCATGTAGCGTCAGAGTGCGTTTCCCTTGAACTGTTGGCAAAGTCTGGTTATGCAAAATTAGAAAACCTTTATTTTGAAGATTGGTGTGCAATTAATCGCTCTGGTGCTTCTGTAATTATTTCGTACAAAGCAAGAGATCTAAAAAGAATTATTGAGATAACGAAATGAGCATCTTCCTTAACGCACTCAAAAGAAAAAATACTGCACGTCCGCCAGTGTGGTTTATGAGACAAGCTGGAAGATATCACTCACACTATCGAGAAATAAAAAAAAAATATTCTTTTGAAGAAATTTGTAAAACACCAAAAATTGCCGCCGAAGTTGCACTTGCTCCCTTTCAGGAATTTGGTTTTGATGCTGGGATTCTGTTTTCTGATATACTTTTCATCTTGGAAACGATTGGCTACGAAGTACGATTCAACCCATCGCCAGAAATTTTTATTGGGAAAAAAATACCCACACAAACAATGCAATTTCAAGCGGATGCAATCATTGAAACAAAAAAACTCCTCAAAGAAACGCCACTTATTGGCTTCATTGGTGGACATTCAACAATATTCCACTTTTTAGAAAGATCGTCATATATCAAGCCAGAACATCAAGATTTGCAAAACTTTTTCAATGAAATTAACGAAAATTTACTCGAAAATGTTTTTCTTCAGGTGAAATCCGGCATTGATGCTTTTGCAATTTTAGATAGCCAACTTCACCACCATATTCAGGAAAATCCGTGGTATTTTAAAGCAATGCAAGGTTTTATCAACGAGATAAAAAAAAATTACCCAAATGTACCTATTATATATTATGCACAGAAAGTCGAACATTATAAAAACCTACATAATATCGACTGCTTTGGATTCGATTCTTCTTATGATATTTTGGAAATTCTTCAAAATTACCATAACGAATTTGCGATTCAAGGAAATTTTGATCAGAACATTTTAACAATGGAAGCAAAAAATTGCGGAATATTGATTGAGGAATATATGCAAAAAGTTGCCAAATGCAAGCCCGAAGTTCTCAATTGTTGGATTAATGGTCTTGGACACGGCGTTTTAAAGGAAACTTCTGAAGCAAATATTCATGAATTTGTTAAGCAGAATAAGCTAATTTTTGGTAGTAGGTTATGAACGAATTGGTATTAAAATATAATAAACAAATTCCGCGATACACAAGCTTTCCAACGGTTCCAGAGTGGAAGAAAAACCTTACATACGAAGACTGGATTTTGGAGTTAAAAAAAGAAGATTTCACAAAGCCGATTAGCGTTTATATTCATATTCCATTTTGTTATAAAATTTGCTCATTTTGTGCGTGTAATAAGGTTTTACTTGAAAACCCCGAGCATATCACAAAATATTTAAAGGCACTAGAGCGCGAAATTATCCTGTACAAAGAAGTCATTAGTTTGAAAAAAATATCCGTTTCACAATTGCACTTTGGTGGAGGCACACCCACAACAATTCCCGCATCGCAAATGGAACGAATGCTCACAATGCTTTTGGAACACTTTGATTACACAGAAAATTGCGAGAAATCTCTTGAAGCACACCCTGAGTTCACGACCAAAGAACAGATTTCCATCCTTGCAAAGCACAACTTCACAAGAATTAGCTTTGGAATTCAAGATTTCACACATAAAGTACAAAAAGCAATTGGAAGAGTGCAATCTTATGAAAAAATTTGCGAAATTGTTCACCACACAAGGGCAGTTGGCATTGGACAAATCAATTTTGACTACATATACGGATTACCATTTCAAAATAAAAATTGCATAACGGATATGATTTCCAAAACAGAAGAACTTTCCCCTGATAGAATCGCGTTTTATTCGTATGCGAATGTTCCTTGGAAATCTGCAGGACAAAAAAAACTTGATGAAGGATTGCCGACGCCAGAAATAAAGCTTGAACTTTTTTTACAAGGTAAAATTGGTTTTGAAAAATTAGGATACAAAGCAATTGGAATGGACCACTTTGCGAAAAAAAACGACCCATTATTTCAAGCAATGGAAGTGGGAAATCTTCACAGGAATTTTATGGGATATACAACAAAGGGATCTAATATTTTGCTAGGTTTTGGAGTGTCTTCAATAAGTGAAATCAACGGAGCTTACAAACAAAACACAAAATCCCTTGCTAAGTGGCAGGAAAACACAATGGAAATCGAAAATTCACACAAACTTTCGGAAACAGAAATTCAACTCAAAAAAACAATTCTTGATATTATGACCAAGTTTGAAGCACCAAAAAACCTTATAAATTCTGATAAAATTTCTGAAATGGATGAGATGGTTGCAGATGGATTGATTATCTTTGATGATAAAATGTTAAAAGTTACCGAAATAGGGCAAATTTTCCTTCGAAATATCGCATATTTATTCGATGGACACATCATTCAGGAAAAAAAATTCAGTGCTTCGGTATAAAGTATATTGAGATTGCAAAAATTAGTTGACAAAATTAATCAGCAACATTTGCAAATAACAATAAAAAATGGAACATTCTAAAAAATTTTATGTCACTATTAAACATTGAAGACGCGATTACCCATAAAGAACAAAATGAGGAAATTGCCGTTGGAATTGATTTTGGAACGACGAATTCCCTTTGCTTTTATTACGATGGAACGCAAATTCATGAAATTGTGGATATTATGCCTTCAGTTTTACATTTTGACGAAAGCGGAACGCTAACAACTCAAGAGCTTGGAAAATATGAAATTTCCTCGATCAAACGCTCAATTGGCAAAGATGAACAAATTGAAATTGCGGGAAAGAAATTTTGGGCAGAACAACTTGCTTCTGAGGTTTTCCAAAAAATAAAAATAAATATTCAAGAGAAGTTGGGAAACAATGTTAAAAAATGCGTTGTGACAGTTCCAGCGTACTTTGAAGAGCCCAAAAGAAATGCGATAAAATTCGCAGCAGAGCTTGCTGGACTTGAAGTTATGAGGATGATATCTGAACCAACCGCAGCAGCAATTTATTATGGAATTGATGATATGGCAGAAGGATATTATATTGTTTTTGACCTTGGCGGTGGAACTTTCGATGTTTCCATTTTGCAGATGTCCAAAGGTGTTGTACATGTTGTTGCAACTGGTGGTGATGCAAACCTTGGTGGCGACGATTTTGACGATAAAATCGCAGAATTTTATAAAATATCAAAGAAGTCGGGCAAAATCATTAAGGAACTAATTACAGAAAATGCAATAATTACAAAAGATGCACTCACACAAATTTTACCAAAAGATTTGGAGCAGATTCAAGCAGAATTTCCGTTTGAAATCACAAAAGATCGCATCGATGAAATAATTTTACCACTAATTCATAAATGCGTAGCTGTTATGCAAGGGGTTTTAAAGGACTCGCAAATTGAACAAAAGGATATCAAGGGACTGATACTTGTTGGAGGTTCAACAAGAATGCCAATTATTACCGAAGCACTTGAGCATGAATTTTCAGTACCTATTTTTAACGATGCCGACCCAGACCGCGTCGTCGCATTTGGTGCAGCAGTTCAGGCGTTTTATACAGTTCGAAAATCTACGGGAAATGTACTTCTTGATGTAATTCCTCTTTCCCTTGGCATTGAAACAATTGGAGGTGCCGTTCAGAAGATTATTGAGAGAAACACTTCTATACCATTTGAAAAAACTATTCAATTTACAACATTTGAAGACTTCCAAACGGGAATCATAATAAATGTCGTTCAAGGAGAGCGAGATCTTGCCAAAGATTGTCGATCACTTGCAAAATTTGAACTAACAGGGATTACACCAAAAAAAGCAGGAATTATTAAGGTTTCGATAAAATTTTCTCTTGATGAAAATGCAATCCTTACAGTTGAGGCTTGGGAAGGCGATGAAGATGAAAATAATAAAAAAACCAATGAAAAAACATCAACACACAACGCTATTCAAGTAAAGCCGTCGTATGGTATTGCCGGTGATGAAATTCGCACAATGCTTGTTGATGCAATCCAAAATGCACAAGTCGATATTGAAAATAAACTTCTTGTTGATGCAACAATTGACGCACAAAACATCGTAAAGCTTGTGAAGGATGCACTTTCGGATTCCCACTTAGCGGAAAAAAATGAACTTAAAGCGATTAATTTAGTGTTACATTTACTTGAGGAGGCAATGAATGCGAGTCAAAATATAAATGAAATAGCTAGCAAACGGCAAAAAATCGACGACCTTGCAAAAAAACTCGATTCTACAGCAAAAGAATTTGTTGAAAGACGCACGGCGTGGTATCTAAACCAGTATACATCAGGAAAAACCGTTGATGAAGTTTAAGTGTAATATATATTCGCGTTTTTTTAAAAAACACTTGACATATAAAAATCCGCACTTCAAAAGCTAACAATTATTTTAATGTTTAATTTAGCGTTATGTCACAAAATTCTTCTCGTGAAACGAAAGAGAGCATCCTTAAGCGTGGTAATATCAGAATCCGCTTTTCTGCCTTTGATAGTAAGCTTCTTGATAAATCAATCACACAAATCGTCAATCATATCAAGCGTGTAGGAGGCGTTGTAAAAGGTCCAATCCCATTGCCAATCAAGATTGATAGAATTACAGTGAACAGATCTCCCCATGTTAACAAGAAATCAATGGAACAATTTGAAATTCGCAAATTTAGAAGATTAATTGAAATCGTAAATGTTTCACAAGAAATTACGGAGCAATTATCAAATATCGACCTTCCTGCAGGTATTGATGCGGAAATTAAATTAAATAATAAGTAATTAAGTTATAAAAACAATGTCCACCTTTAGAATATCTCTTCTTGGTAAGAAGATTGGAATGACTCAGTTGAAGTCCGCTTCCGGAGCAGTTGTTGCCGTAACTCTTGTTCAAGTGCTTGAACACGATGTTTTTGGTATAAAAACTCTTGAAAAGGATGGTTATAACGCAGTAATACTAAGTGCTGGCGATGTAGTGAAAGAAAAAAATGTCTCAAAACCTCAACTTGTTCAATACCAAAAACTTGGTGTTCCAGCAAGAAGAAATATTTTTGAAGTTCGCCTTGAATCTAAAAAATCTATTAAATCTTACGAAAAAACAGACGAAGCAATTCTTGCAAATGTTGAAGGAAAATTCGTCGACGTTTCAGGAACAAGTCTTGGTAAGGGGTTTGCCGGTCCAATGAAACGCTGGAATTTTGCAGGTCTTGAAGCTTCACACGGTGTATCAGTTTCACACAGATCCCATGGTTCAACAGGTCAAAGACAAGATCCAGGTCGCGTATTTAAAGGTAAGCATATGGCAGGTCACATGGGTAACACTACGATTACAGTCCAAAACCTTCAAATCATACACGTTGATCAAGAGCTTGGAATTGTTGCAATTTACGGTGCAGTTCCTGGACACAAAAACGGCTACGTTGTAATCAACGATGCTATGAAAATGGGAAGACTTTCGTCTTTTGCCAAATTGAACAATGTTAATTTAGTATTCTAGAAATGTCTATTTCAATTATAAGTTTCGAAACAAACAAGGAAGTTTCTTCGATTGAAGCTCCTTCTTTTATTGAGCAATACAAAGATGCAGATACCAAATCAGTGTCTCGCGTTCATTACATATCAAAAAAAATATCATTCATCAAAACAGCCTCAACAAAAGGAATTTCCGATGTTTCTGGTACGACAAAAAAACCTTTTAAACAAAAAGGAACTGGTAATGCACGTCAAGGTTCGTTACGCTCTCCTCAATACAGAGGTGGTGGAATTATCTTTGGTCCAAAGCCAATCACAGCAACATATAAGATCAACAAGAAAGAAAAAGTTCACGCTAAAAAAGTTCTTATTTCAAAACTTTTTGCCGCTGGATGTATCACAATTGTTGATGAAATAAATCTACCATCGTTTAAAACAAAAGATGCAATAAAAGCAATACACAATCTTCAACTAACGGGATCAATTGCGATTATTCACAACAATGAAATTTCATACGAAGGTCTTAAATCCGTTTCAAACATTCCCAATGTTGGAGCATACTCATCGGACTCATTCCACATTTACGAAGTGGTAAAATATGATAGCATTGTTTTCACAAAAAGTGCTTTTGAAAAATTCACACAAGTTTTATAATATACCATATGTCAGAATTTTACGCGTTATTAAAGCAGGAAATTAATACTGAGAAAAGTCAAAAAGCACTTGAAGAAGCAAATGTGAGAACATTTATTGCACTACCAAGTGTAAGAAAAAAAGAGGTTGAATCCGCGTTCGTGATTGCCTTTGGTTATAAACCTGAAAAGATTAATATCTTGACTTTTTCAAAATCCATCAACAACAGACGAAACAGAACATCTAGGATTGTTAGAATGAAGAAAGTTTTTATTTTTCTCCCAAAAGGCAAAGATTTAACACTTATAAAGAAGTAAATATTAGGTAAAACATGTTAAAAAAATCAAAACCCGTAACAAGCAGCACAAGGTTTTTAGTGCAAGTTGATACAAAAAAATATATTACCGCGAGCGAGCCGTATAAACCTTTAACATCTCCGTTAAAATCTGCGAATGGTCGTGATTCATTTGGCCATATTTCATGCCGTCATAAGTCTGGTGGTCATAAAAAGCTTTACAGACATATCAGTTTCAGAAGGACATTCTTCGGTGAAGCAGTTATTAAAACTGTTGAATACGATCCAAACCGTAATTGTTTTATATCTTTAATTGAAAACACTGACAAAACTCATGAATATGTTTTAACTTTTCAAGGTGCACAAGTTGGCAACACAATTGTTTCGTCGACTCAAGAATGTGATTTCACAGCTGGAAATACAATGCCCCTTCAATATATTCCGCTCGGCTTAAATGTTTACAATATCGAATTAAAGCCAAATGCTGGTGGAAAAATGGTAAGATCCGCTGGAAACTTTGCAACATTAATTTCAAAAGATGACAATAAAGCTATGCTTCGTATGCCATCTGGTGAAATTCGCTATGTGTCTCTCGATTGTTTTGCTACAATTGGCGAAGTTTCGAATCCTGATCACAAGAATATCGTATATGGAAAAGCTGGTAGAAAAAGATGGCTTGGAGTTCGTCCAACTGTTCGTGGTGTTGCCATGAATCCCGTTGATCACCCTCACGGTGGTGGTGAAGGAAAAACTGGTACAGGTGGAACACCAGTGACTCCATGGGGTAAACCAACAAAAGGTTACAGAACTCGTAAGAGAAATAAAATCACAAATAAGTTCATCGTAAAAAAGCGTAGTAAATAATAATTGAAATATGGCATCTAGATCGCAAAAAAAGCCCCCATTTATAGAACTCAGTCTCCTTAAAAAGATTTTCAGACTGAAGAGTCGTCATGGAGCTGTTATTAAAACATATTCTCGATCATCAACAATCACACCCGATATGGTTGGCTCAATTATTGCAGTTCACAACGGAAAGCAATTTATTAGTGTAACAATTACCGAAGACAAAGTCGGTCACAAACTTGGTGAGTTTTCTCCTACAAGAAAAGCCCCTGTACACAAAGTTAAGGTTAACGCAAAATTAAGTAATGGTAAATAGTATATGACAACAGCAACATTAAGTAGAGCACAAATAAGTCACAGAAAACTCTCACTAGCGGCGGGTCTTATTAGGAATATGAAAGCTTCAGACGCAGTTCTTACACTTTCATTTCAAGTGCAAAAATCTTGTCAGTTAATACACAAGCTTTTACTTTCAGCCATCGCAAACGCTGAGAACAATCACAACACCGATCCCGATTCTCTTATGATTGATATTATAAACATAGGTCCTGCAACTCGATTGAAAAGATCTCATGCAAGGGGAAGAGGTCGTTCTGCACCAATTCGCAAACACTACTCAAACATTACAATCACTTTAAAATCAAAAATTAATTAAACGGATATGGGTCAAAAGGTAAATCCTATTGCTTTTAGAATACAGGTAAGCAATAATTGGAATTCAAAATGGTTCTCCCAAAAGAACTACGCAATAAATGTTCAACAGGATCTCATTATACAAAATTTCTTTAAAACTCTCGAAAAAGTATATTTAATACAAAATATTACAATCGATAGAGTTATCAATAAAATTTCCGTTACAGTGCACACAAGTAAGCCTGGTTTTTTTGTAAAAAAAGCACTTGGTGGTATAGAAAAAGTCGTTGAAAAACTTCAGCAAATTATCGGTAAAAAAGTATCTCTTAATGTTGTCGATGTTAAGTCTCCAATGCTTTCAGCAAAGCTTGTTGGTATCAATATTGCAGCACAAATTGAACGCCGTGCCTCACATGTTAGGGTTGTGAAGAAAACACTAACGGATGTTATGCATTATGGTGCTGCTGGAATTAAAATTTCATGTTCAGGAAGGCTTGCTGGTGCTGAAATCGCACGATCCGAAACATACAAAGAAGGAACTGTTCCACTTCACACAATTCGTGCAAAAATTGATTATGCACTAGTTGAAGCTCATACAACTTATGGCGTAATTGGAATTAAAGTTTGGATATCTAACAAGTAATTATACATTATATGCAACCTGCAAGAACAAAATATAGAAAATTTCGCAAGGTAATTCCTTCCGATATAGCAACATCTGGCAATACTATTGCATTTGGAGAATACGCAATAAAAGCAATTACATCTGGCAGAGTTACTGGAAAACAAATTGAAACAGTTCGACGTATCCTTTCAAAGAAAATTAAAAAAACAGGAAGAATTATTATTAGAATTTTTCCACACTTGCCCGTAACTCAAAAACCTATTGGTGTGCGTATGGGTGGTGGTAAAGGTGGTGTTGAGTTTTATGTCGCATCTATTGCTGCTGGAACTGTAATGTTTGAAATGGATGGAATTACTCTTGAAGATGCAAAAGAACTTTTCACACAAGTAAAGCATAAAATGCCAGTTGAATGTTCTCTTATTAAGAGAAAATTTTCTGCCATATCCGAAGAATAGTTATCAATACTTATGTCCACATTTATTTTTGTTGGACTTGGAAACTATGGAAACCAGTATAGGGATACATTCCATAATGCTGGTTTTATAGCAATTGATGAAATTTTGTTGCAAAGTTCTCCATCACATCAGTCAGGGTATCTTGAAAAATATTCTGGACTTTACTCAATCAATTCAATTAATGGAAATAAGATTCTTTTCATTAAACCACAAACATACATGAATAATTCTGGAATATGCGTCACGCAATTCAAAAATTTCTTTAAAGTTGACAACGACAATATTTTTGCCTTCCATGATGATATTGACCTCAAGTTTGGGCAGGTAAAATTTAAAACTGGTGGAGGACACGCCGGACATAACGGCCTAAAATCTCTCGATGCCCACATTGGCAACAACTATCACAGAGTAAGGATTGGAATTGGAAGACCGCCAGAGGGTTATGATGTCGCAAATTTCGTTCTTTCAAAAATGAAATTGGACGAAATTCAGTCAATAAAAGCAATTTCAAATTTAATTTTAAAAAATATAACATTTTTACTTGAAAAAAAAATTTCTATATTACAAGAAAAGATTAACTCTAACTTTTGAAGCTTTATGTCAGACATTACTAGTACAAATTTTCTTCGTAAAAGGACTAATAAACTAGTCAACGCCGTTTCAACTCCACTACATACATCAAAAATCGCTCGAGTTATCGCATGCGTAAACCAAAAAGGTGGTGTTGGAAAAACAACAACAGTCGTCAACCTTGCAACTGCATTCGCTGCAATTGGAGCAAGAGTTTTAATTGTTGATTTTGACCCGCAAGGCAATGCAACGACAGCATTTGGAATTGATAAACGAAAATGCCAACAAAATATTTACAGTGCCCTTACGGAAGGAATTAGTATTGATAGTATTAAAGTTTCAACAAACATTGGTAAACTTGATATCCTTCCTTCAAATGTTGATCTTTCAGCGGCTGAAATCGAACTGGATGACATAGATAATCGTGAGTTTGTTTTAAAGCAACACATAGTATCAGTTCAACATCAGTACGACTATATCTTTATTGACTGTCCACCATCTCTTGGTCTTTTAACAATTAACGCACTTGCTTGTGCTAACTCAATTTTAATTCCCGTTCAATGTGAATTTTATGCTCTTGAAGGTTTAAGCCACTTATTGAAAACATATCAGGCGATGAAAAGGAATTTTAACAAAGAACTTGAAATTGAGGGTGCAATTTTAACAATGTACGATAAGCGATGCGAACAAACGCATAATATTGAAGCGGAAATTCGCTCATTTCTTGGGGATAAAGTCTATAAATCAGTCATTCCACGCAATGTAAAACTTTCCGAAGCACCGTCTTATGGTGTCCCAGGAATTATGTACGATCTTTCATGTAGTGGTTCAACAGGTTATATATCACTTGCAAAAGAAATGATGGCTAAAATGAAGAAATCTCAAAAAATAGAAGTAACACAAGAAGCTGCTCCAGTTATGAGAAAACTAAAAATTGCATAGATGATTCCAAAAAAACGCAGAATAGGGCGTGGTCTTTCGTCTTTACTTGGCGATATTACATTTTCCGAAATAGAAGGGCAAGCTTCCGCACAGGATTCCCTTCTCATCAAGGATATCTCCATTTCAAACATTCGAACAAATCCCAACCAGCCAAGAAAAAATTTTAACCAAGAAAATATCCAAGAGCTCGCAGATTCAGTTCGTGAAAATGGAATTTTACAACCGATTATCGTTCAAATCGATGGCAATGGATATTATACAATTATTGCTGGCGAAAGAAGGTATCGTGCAGCAATTATCGCTGGTCTTGAAAAAATTCCATGTATAGTCCGTGACTTCACTGAAACCGAACAGTATATCGTTTCAATGATTGAAAACATTCAAAGATCCAATCTCGATCCAATCGAAGAAGCACTTGGCTATAAAAATATCTGCGAAATATATCATCTTTCGCATGCAGAAGTTGCAAAAATGCTTGGAAAAGGAAGAAGCCATATTGCAAATATGATCGGTATTCTTTCAATGCCAAAACAAATTCACCAAATGCTTTCAAATGGTGAGATTACCACTGGGCACGCAAAGGTTCTCAAAAGAATATCAAACCCAGATGAAATTATTTCAATCGCAACAAAAGTTAAGAATGAAACTCTATCAGTTCGTGCATTAGAAAAACACATTGACAACCTTACAAACGAAAATCAACGCAAACGAAGTGATGTGAATGATATAATCTCTCGTGCTGTAAACGGAGAAAATGCACCACTTAATTCTACACTCGACTGGTCATCACAACCTCAAGAAGTTCTTGCAATGGAAGACGCCTTTAACGCACATTTTTCACAAATGATGCATATCGAACATCAACACGATGGCTCTGGAAAAGTCATAATTCACTATTTAAGCCTTGAAGACTTACATAATGTAATGTCCAAAATTATAGACCTTGCCGAAATTTATGCAAGGTAATACGGAAGAAAAACATACGGAGAAACGCAAAATTGGCATACTTGGTTCTACTGGTTCAATTGGTTTTTCTGCTTGCGAACTTCTTTTTGGACGATTCAAAGAGCAATTTTCTGTCGAATTTCTTTCATGTAATAACAGTTTTGATAAAATATCTAAGCAAATTTTACAATTCAAACCAAAGGCGGTGTGTGTTTCTACCACAATATTTTCAAAAGTTAAAGAGCAGTTTTCCAGTATAAAAGTCTACGATAATGTTAAAACGATGCTTTCCGAAATCAAAACCGATGTAACACTTCACGCAATTTCAGGAATTTCTGGCATTGATTGCGTTCTTGAGGCAATTTCAGGAACGAAAATTCTCGCACTTGCAAACAAGGAATGTATTGTTTCGGCTTGGAACTTTATCGAGGAAAAATCAATTGAATGTTCAACGCAAGTCATTCCCGTTGATTCCGAACATAATTCGCTCTACCGCCTTTTGGAATACATTGACTCTTCAATAATCGCAAATGTTTCAATTACTGCTTCAGGTGGTCCATTTTTTGGAAAAAAATTTAAAGATCTAAAAAATATTTCATTTGCTGATGCAATGAAACATCCAGTATGGCAAATGGGTGTTAAAAACACAATTGATTCCGCCACAATGGCAAACAAAGTCTTGGAATTAATTGAAGTTATAAACCTTTTTCATATAAACGAAGAGATGATTAATGTTTTTATCAACAGGCAATCGGTCGTTCATGCAAGTGTTGGTTTGCGTTCTGGTGGTGCAATTTCGTTCAGTTCAAAGCCTGATATGAAATCGCATATTGGGCATGCAATAATGTTTCCAGAATACGAAGAAGAATTTATTAATCCATTTAGCGGTACTCTGGAATTTCATGAAATAAAAAAAGATGAATTCCCAGTATTCTTCCTTGGAAGTGATGTTGCAAAATCTGGCGATATTTCAAAATTCACAATTTTTAATGTTGCAAATGAAGTTGCGGTCGAAAAATTTTGTAAAGGCGAAATTAAGTATACTCAAATTTTAGATGTCATTTCCAAAGTACTTGATGAAAACACAATTGAAGTTCCATCAAACATTGAGGATCTTTCATTTCAGATAAAAAATCTAAAACAAAAACTTTCTTAAAACTTAGTGTTGTTAAATCAAAAAAACTTTTACAAAAGATAACCTTGACAAATAATAATTTTGCTGTCGTAGTTAGAAAAATCTAACGAAATTTCTATGAACGATAACAAAGAAAAAGCTTTGGCTGCGGCAATTAGTGCGATTGAAAAATCATTTGGAAAAGGATCTATTATGACATCACACACTGGAATTTCCGATGTTCAACCCCTGCCAACAGGATTCATTACTTTGGATAAAGCCCTTGGCGTTGGAGGTCTTCCACGCGGAAGGATCGTCGAAATTTATGGTGGAGAGTCGTCTGGTAAAACAACATTAACACTTCATGTCATTGCCGAAACTCAAAAAACTAAAGGTGCAAAATGTGCCTTTATTGATGTCGAGCACGCCTTTGATCCAGTCTATGCAAAAGCTTTGGGAATTAACCTTGAAGAACTAATTATATCACAACCTGACAACGCAGAACAAGCATTTGACATTATTGAAACCCTTGCACGCTCAGGTGCTTTAGATTTAATCGTGCTTGATTCAGTTGCCGCCCTTGTTCCAAAGGCCGAAATTGACGGAGATATGGGTGATCAGCAAATGGGACTTCAAGCTCGCTTAATGAGTAAAGCCCTTCGTAAATTAACAGGTATTATTTCAAAAACCAACTGTGTATTGATTTTCATCAATCAAATTAGAATGAAAATTGGATTTGTTCTTGGAAACCCTGAAACAACTTCTGGCGGAAATGCTTTAAAGTTCTACGCTTCAGTTCGAATTGAAGTTCGTAAAGCAGAAAAACTTGCCAAAGGAGACGACCAGTATGGTAATATGGTAAAAGTGAAAATTGTGAAAAATAAAGTTGCTCCACCATTTAAAACTGTCGTTTTGGAAGTTATTTACGGTGAAGGATTTTCAAGAACTGGTGAACTTGTTGACCTTGCAACCAAACTTGATGTCATTGAAAAATCTGGCTCTTGGTATGCTTTTGAAGGAACCAAAATTGGACAAGGAAGGGACAATGCTAAGAAATTCATTGTTGAAAATCCTGATATAATGAATAAAATTGCAGAAAAAGTTCGTTCAAATCTTGGAATGTTCGATGGTGATATGAATGATATTGCAAGCGAATTGCAAGATGTTAATGAATAATTTTGAAAATATATGGCAGAAATAACAGATAAGGAATTAATTATTGCAGAAGGCGTTGTCTATGAAGTTCTTCCTGACTTTACCTTTAGGGTTGAACTTGATAACGGTCATAAAATTCTCGCAAAAGGTTCGGGTAAATTAAAGAAATTTCGTATCAAAATTATTCAAGGGGATAAAGTCTCCGTTGAAATCAGCAAATACGATCTTTCTCGCGGAAGGATTTTTAAGAGAAACTAACAAATTAAAGAACTTCCACTATGCAATATGTGCTAATTAAGTTTTTAGCATCAGATATTGATATATGCACTTTTATTGTACTTTCGGATAAATTTAACGGGGAATTTTTTACAAAACACACTGGCTTTCCAACTTCATCTTTTGATATCTCAATATCATAAAAGGAAAGATTTTTACCAATTCCAACACCAAAAGCTTTGGCGACCGCCTCTTTAACTGAAAATTTTTTAGCAATAAAATTTTTTTTATTTTTCGCATTTTCGAAATCTACAAGCTCCTTTTGTGTAAGAATTCTTTTTGCAAATCTTTGAAGATTAACTTTCTCAAACCTATAAATATCAATGATATCAACGCCTATGCCAAAAATGTTCGCCATTATTTTTTCTTTTTTTTGGAAATATGCAAAGGTGGAAATGATGTTAGAAACTGCAATGTAATTCCAAATGCAACTGAAGCAATAATGACAATAAACAGTGGAACGCTGAAAAATGTGTGGATAAATGGAAGTGTGACATCGATAGATTTATTATTCTGAACTGCCATAATGAGCAAATAGGCAATTGAGAGCGAAAGGATAAAAAAACGAACTTTTAGCATATTTTTTTTAAAAATGGCGAAATATAATGGACGACTTCAGGATGTTATCAAAATATTCAAATATTTATTTGTCCTTAAGAAGGATTCCCATCACACATTAATATGTTGTGCGTAAAAAATAAAAATCAAGTTATTTTTTAGTACAATGGAGATATGTCATAAAAATTTGGCATTGTTAAGAAATTTCCCAAAATAAAAAATCTTGATTTTTTATTCTTACTATGTGAATTAGAAATATCAGATTTTTTTTGCAAAAGCTTATGGTTGTTTTGCGGCTTGCCAAACAGTTTTTACTTCTTGAAATTGTTTCTGGAATGATGAAAACATTTATCACGATGTTCAAGAGACCCTATACTATTAACTATCCATTTGAAAAAGGAGCGATTTCCACAAGATTTCGTGGTGAACACGCACTTCGTCTTTATCCAAATGGTGAAGAGCGTTGTATTGCTTGCAAACTTTGCGAAGCAATATGCCCAGCACAAGCAATTACAATTTCCGCAGAAGAAAAACCAGATGGCAACGGAGGCTTTCTTCGTCAAACAACTCAGTATGACATCGACATGACAAAATGCATTTACTGCGGTTTGTGCCAAGAAGCCTGCCCAGTTGATGCCATCGTTATGACTCCCAACTTCGAATTTGGCACGGAAACAAGGGGTGAATTGATTTACACGAAAGATCGTCTAATTCACAACGGAAAAATTTGGGAGCCATCCCTTGCGTATAACATCAGGGAGAATGCGAAGTATTATTGATGTATGTTTGATTGGATAGAATGTTTTTGTCAAGATCATCAATATACATTGGCCGCAATTGGGGCAATTGGTTCAATGGGTGCGGTAATAGTTGCACTATGGTACAGTTATGAGGCAAAAAGTCAAAACACAAAAGTTCGTGTTAAATGTACACTCAGATGCGATCTGCAATCTCGCATAGGTTCCAACAAAGTGTATTATAACGCTGTGCTGACTGTCTGTAATAATTCATTTTTTGGAGTACATATTCGTATTTCATCTGGAATAAAATATGGTAGAGGTAAGGGTATATATACAATTTTCCCCATTGCATTATTGCAATACTGTCCACCAGAGTTTCGATTTAGGGATAACATTATTTCATTGAAACGGGGTGAATCTCAGAATGTTGTCTGTTTGTGCAATGACACACTTCCAGCTTTGATAACAGCGCTTAACGAAAAACTCACTCAAGCTAATCGTGATTTGGCAAAACGCAGTTTTTTTGGCAAATTTGGAAATAAACTCTACCTTGAATTAAGTGACGGAACAAAAATTAAGATTGATAATCGTATTCCAAAAAAATGTACCTAGTAAATAAAAAGCAAGAGCACCTTTACCGAACCAATGTTGGTTGCGTGATTTTGAAAGATGATAAAATTTTTTCCGCAAAAAGAGTCGGGTACGATAGCGATACATGGCAAATGCCACAAGGCGGAGTTGATGGCAATGAAAATTTTGAAGACGCAATTTTCCGCGAATTATTGGAAGAAATTGGCACAAATAACATTACAGTTCTTCGTGAATCGACATATTTTCGTTATTACAAAATTCCACACAACATTACGACTCAAATCTGGGGCGGAAAGTATATTGGTCAAAAACAAAAATGGTTCCTTTTGGATTTTAAAGGCGACGATTCGGAGATAAATATTCACACAGAAAAACCAGAGTTCAAAAATTGGAAATGGTCAACTCCTGACGATGTTATCCGTGATGCCATCTTCTTCAAACGGGATATCTACACCGACGTTCTTACTGAGTTTGATATTTTTTAGTATGAAAGTAATATGAAAAGGATATACATTTTAGACACAACACTTCGCGATGGTGCCCAAACCAGTTCTATTTCTTTTACAGTACAAGACAAACTAACGATTTTTAAAATGCTTGAAGAATTCGGCGTTGATTTCATTGAATCTGGTTGGCCAGGTGCAAATGATGTTGATACTCAAGTTTTTAGTGAAATTACGAGCCCGCTTAAAACAGCATTTTGTATGACGGCAAAGGTCGGCATTAATCCACAAAATGATGAAAATCTTAAACATGTTAATTCGGTTTCACAAAATATCACAATAGTTGGAAAATCTTCAGCGTTTCATGTTCGCGAAGCAATCAATACCGCTTTGGAAAAAAATCTTGAATCAATTACAAATTCTGTGAAGTTTTTTACTGAAAAAGAGAAAATAGTAATTTTCGATGCCGAGCATTTTTTCGACGGATTCAAGGAGAATTCAGAATATTCACTACAATGTATTGAATCTGCACACAACTCTGGTGCGTCATTTGTTACCCTTTGCGATACCAATGGCGGAACTCTTCCAGATGAAATTTTTGAAATCGTTTCACGAGTGAAAGAAAGATTTCCTGAAATAAAGCTTGGCATTCACGCACACAACGATTGCGATTGTGCAGTTGCAAATACTCTTGCTGCGGTAAAAGCTGGTTGCATAATGATTCAAGGAACAATTAACGGACTTGGAGAGCGTTGTGGAAATGCCTCACTGACATCACTCTTGCCAATTTTAGTTTTGAAATTAGACTACGATTGTGGTGAAATCAACAAAAACATTCATAAAATTACAGAACTCTCGCACACACTTAGTGGTATTTTAAACGAACATCATAATAACCATATGCCGTTCACTGGTTCTTCGGCGTTTGCTCACAAAGGCGGTCTTCATGCCTCAGCTGTTCTAAAAAACCCAAAGCTTTATGAGCAAATTCAGCCCGAACTTGTTGGTAATAAACGCAAGATTTTGATCTCAAACCAATCTGGTCGTTCAAATGTTATTTCAATGCTTTCAGATGTTGGAATCGTAAATTACACGGAGGACGATATTCAGAAAATCACCAAAGAACTGAAGAAGAAGAACCTTGAAGGTTACTCTTACGAAGGTGCTGATGCAAGTTTTTATATCCTTGCGAAGGGGATTATCAACCAATATGAAGAAAACAACGAATTTTACAAAGTTCTTTCGTATAAAACTCAAGTTGAAAGAAGACACAATTCCCGTGGCGGTCTTTG
Source organism: Rickettsia typhi (assembly GCA_945861725.1). Lineage (GTDB taxonomy): Bacteria > Pseudomonadota > Alphaproteobacteria > Rickettsiales > Deianiraeaceae > CAJQOT01. The sequence continues at coordinate 230,262 of CAMAVJ010000001.1, read as the reverse complement.
TACATCTTCTGAAGGAATTGTTAAAATTGAATATGATGGACAGCCTTACTTAAATGTTGCTGAAGGGTCTGGTCCCGTTGATGCCATTTATAACGCAATGCATGCAATTTTATTACAAAGATATTCCCAGATTAAAAATCTTAAACTGAATGACTACAAGGTGCGAATTATTAATTCTGGTATGGGAACTCAGTCAAAGACTCTCGTTTTAATTGAATTTCTAAATAGCGACAATGCTAATACATTTATAACCGTTGGCGTCAGTGAAAATATTATCGATGCATCTTTTATTGCATTAAACGATGCAATTGTTTATTTCCTTGATTTTTCACGCAAAGCTTAATAGTGAAGTTTTACTGACAAACAATTAACTTTGGCAAAAAATGTAACATGGAATTCAAACTGGACTACATCGTTGATGATATTAAAGATTTCATTGAAAACTTTCTAAAAGTACCACACGACGAACCATTGGAACATTTACAAGTAGAGTTTATAAAACGCAAGAAGCTCAGTAACACGATTTTAAATTTACATGCTTCGGATCAGGCTATCGTATTTTCAAAACTCAAAGACAGCGAAAAGGAATCGTTTATTCATGAATTTGGAAATATTTTACACGAGGATGTAATTCTTTTTCTTGAGGAAAATCTTCTTTATAACTTTCTTGATTTCATTGGTTTTGAAAAATTTTGCTACTTTGTGGCGATGCTCGAATTTAATGAAACTGTTGAGGTTTTGGAAAAGTTTTCGGAAGAAAAGCGTTCGGAAATTATGAAAAACCTACCGTTTAAAAAAAGAATTCAACTTAAGAGATCGCTTTCGTACCCTGAATATTCCTGTGGCAGGAATATGTCTGTTGATTATCTATCGGTGCCATATTGGTGGACTGTCGCCCGAACTAAAAAGTACATTAAGGATTCAAAAAAGGCAATTGAAAACGAAGATGGAATAATTTTTGTGACGGACGAAGAGCGTCATTTAATAGGTTCAATTTCCGTTATTAAGCTTTTAAATGAAGATACAGCGGACACAATCAATGCTTGTTACGATGCAAAGGTTATCTCCGTGAAAGTTTTTGATTCCATTCCTGATATTTCGCATCTTTTTGATCAATACGACCTTGATGTCATTCCGGTTGTAAATAAGGGCGAAAATATTGTTGGTGTACTTCAACTGGCTGAAATTATTGAATATTTACAAGAAAGTTCAGATAAACAAGCACTTCGAAGGGCGGGGGTTTTTGAAGCAAAAACAAATACACTGTTTGGAATAACTTATGCACGATTTATTTGGCTTTTCATTAACCTTTTAACGGCAGTTTTTGCTTCCTATTTTATTTCGCTTTTTGAAGATTCAATTGCGAAGGTTACAGCACTTGCCGTTTTAATGCCAATTACAGCTTCGATGGGTGGGAATTGTGGAATGCAAACTTCAACTGTTATAATTCGCTCGCTTTTTTCTGGAACGGTGACAAGAAAGCAAATTTTTACAGAAATAACCATTGCTATTTTAAATGGGATTATACTTTCAGTCATTTGTGGAATTGGAATTTGGTTATTTTATGGAAAAATATTGCTTGGATTAGTTTTTGCATTTGCGTTATTAATTACAATGTTTGTTGCCGGCGTTGTTGGAGTTTTGGTACCACTTATGTTGAAAAAATTGAAAATTGACCCAGCGGTTGCTTCTTCAGTTTTTCTTACAACGGCAACGGATGTTGTTGGATTTCTGACACTACTTTTCCTTGGAACGGTATTTTTGGTGAGATAAATGGAAGTAAAATGTCAGCAGAAAGTCGTTGGTCTTTTTGGTGGAACATCGTGGCCGTCAACGATACTCTATTATGAAAAATTAAATAAGCTTGTGAACCAAAAGCTTAAAGGTTTTCATTCTGCAAGAATTTTGCTTTATAACATTGATTATCATGAAATTAAATCAAGTTATGGTAATAATTGGGGCAACATTGGAAAATTGTTAGGTGAAGAAATTCAATTTTTGCTTGCAAAAAAACCAGATTGCCTTGTGATTTGCAATAATACTCTGCACAAAGTATTTGACGAACTGAATCTCAATCTTGAAATTCCAGTGTTTCATGCTGGAATTCTTTCTGCAAATTATGCAATCAAAAATGGTTACAAAACCGTTCTATTACTTGGAACAAAATTTACTATGGAAGATGGTTTTTTTGCAAAATATTTTGCAAATCTTGGTGTAATAGCGATAGTTCCAAATAAAAGCGATATATTTTTAATTCAGGAAATGCAAACGCAGATTTCTTCTGGTGTTAAAAACGATGTTTTTTTTAAGACATTTGGTCAAATTATTGGAAAATATCAAAACATTTGTGATGCAATATGTCTTGCTTGTACAGAATTGCCACTTTATGTAAATAGTCAAAATTGTAATTTACCAATAATAAATCCAATAGACTTACAATGTGTTGAAGCTGTGAACTTTACTACCTAATCCCAAATTTCTTCATTTTGTCGGGCATAGCATCATAAAGAAACGCATCCTTTCTGTGTGGTTGTTTGTGGGCGATGACGGGCCAAAGTTTTGAATATTTTGCATTAATTTCAAGCCATTCAATGTTTTCAGGGCTTTCAGGTTCAATAGCTTTAACAGGGCATTCTGCCACACATACTCCGCAATCAATGCAAACCTCGGGGTCAATTACAAGAAAATCTTCACCTTCGTGAAAGCAATCAACTGGACAAACTGCGACGCAATCCGTAAATTTACATTTCAAACAACTTTCCTTAACAACATAAGCCATATATTTGAGAAAAAACTTTAGAACACTCTTACGAATTTTACCCTCTTCTTTTCCTATGTCAAGATTTTATATCAAATTTACAGACATCCTCACTTCTTCAAGTGATACCATTCCTTCAAAAACACGATGCATTGCATCTTCCTGAAGAGATCTGAAACCTTGTTGTTTAGCAATTGCAATAATTTTATGCTTTGTGCCCTCCTGAAGAATTGCATCGTCAATTTCTGGTGTAATATGTAAAATTTCTGCAATCGTCGTTCTACCACGATAACCAGTATTCCTACACTGATTACAGCCATTTGCCTTGCATAGTTGTGGATTTGATGGCATTAGCTCTGAATATTTTTCAAGAATTTCTAGTTCAATTGGTAAGAATTCCGTTTGAGGTGTTTTACACGATGGACAAAGTTTTCTAATCAGTCTTTGTGCTATTACCGAGTCCAAATTGCCGGAGATCATATATCGTGCGATTCCGATGTCAACAAGTCGCTGAATTGTTGTTGCTGCATCAACGGTGTGAAGTGTTGTGAGAACTTTGTGTCCAGTTAATGATGCACGAACGGCAGCCTCGGCCGTTCCATGGTCACGAATCTCTCCAATGAGCAAAATATCGGGATCTTGCCTCATCGACGATCTTACACCAGAGGCAAAATCGAAGGCAGAGTCTTCCTTCACTTGTGTTTGAAATACAAGTGGAACGGTATACTCCACTGGGTCTTCGAGTGTCATAATGTTGGTATCCGGATTATTCAAATAACCAAGCATTGAATAAAGTGTCGTTGTTTTACCAGATCCAGTTGGACCTGTAACGATTGTAATTCCCGATGGTCTTTCAATGGTGTACATCATTTTTTTGTAGTTCCAATCGGAAAATCCAAGCTGTTCGAGGGTCATCAATGATTTTGACTTATCAAGGATCCTGATTACAAATTTTTCACCATAAATTCCGGGTTGGCAAGAAAGACGAAAATCCATCGCTCTTCCAGAGATGATCATTTCAATACGACCATCCTGCGGTTTCCGAGACTCCGCAATGTTCATAGTGGAAATCACCTTTACACGAACAACAATTGCATTCCAAAACTTTTTTTGAATATGAATTACACTTGAAAGCTTTCCGTCTATTCTGTAACGAACGCGAATGAATTCTTGTTGTGGCTCGATGTGGATATCCGAAGCACCTTTTAATGTAGCATCTTCTAAAAGGCAATTGACAAAATCAATAATACTGCTGTCTTCGTGTTTACTATTACGCCCCTCTTCTAAGAAGATACTATTTTCTTGAAACTTGCGTATTATTGAATCCAGTCTATTTTCAGCGATGATATAAGCGGATGATATAAAATGAATAATATCTTCCGATGAAGCATAGAATAGTTTGATTTCAGTGGTTTTACTATCACACGAAGCTTTAATTATTTCAAGGGTCTTTTCATCACTCGGGTTTGAGGCGGCGATCGAAAGAGTGTTACATTCTAAGGAAAATGGTACAAATCGATAGGTAATCATTGTGTTTTTATGCATACTCTGCATCAATGAATAACTTGGCGTATGATTATCAAGTATAACATCTTCAACGTTGTATTTCTCTTTGAGGATTCTCCTCATTTCAACGTTACTTACAAAACCAAGTGAAACCAGTATTGCTGGGAGATCCTGTTTTTTCTTTTTATATTCAATTGAAACAATTCTTAGTTGCTGTTCATCAATGAGTGATCGTGATGTGAGATCTTTAATAATATCCTTATCTGTTTGTGAAAAGCCGTAAATATTTTTTGAAATATTATTATGCATAGCAACTACATTATGATTATTTTCATCATTGTGTTTATGTGTGTTTCTTAATGCACCTCCACCAACATCATTTAAAAATAAGTTATGCATAAAATTATTGAATTTGAAATATATTAAAAATTAAAAAATTATTTGTCAATAGAATTTAAAGACTTGACATTTTTTTATTAAACTACTATGTATCTGTTGATTTTTTGCTGTTGAATTTTAATGAGGAAGGTTCTTAAATATTCCGCTATTTTTTCAATATTAATAGCTATAATAACATTTCTAATAACTCGCCCGTATATTTTAAACAGTAATAAAATTTTTAACATTTTCTTTAATAATGTTTACAGAAAAATTGATTATGTTGAAATTATCGGAAACGAGCTAGTTGCAACGGAGGATGTTGTATTTTGCCTTTACACTATGGACAAAAAAGATAAATTTATGTTGAAAGACAAAAAAGCCATAATTGATTCTCTAAAGAACTTCAATGTAATTGAAACCGTTACGCTGAAGTATACTTTACCAACGAAGTTGACAATTACAATAAAAGAACGCGAACCGATTATGTTCTATCACGATAGCTATGGCAACGTAAAAATCGTTGATTCAAATTTCAATATATTCTACGATTCCCATATTAAGCTTAATTACCTGGTATACCTTCGTGGTAAGTATAACGAAAGGGCGGTTAAGGTTTTGCTAAAAACTATTTCAAAGTTCCCATTAATTTACGAAAATCTTACAGAAATTGAGAATTTTTTTGATTATCGCTTCAACATTATCTTAAACAATAGATTGCAAGTATCCCTTCCCGAAAAAGATGTTGAAAAATATTTTCAAACTTTAGAAGGTTATATTAAAAAGTATAATCTTTTGAAGACGGATGTTTATCGTATAGACTTTCGAAGTCCAAACAAGGTATTCATCGCATCCAATAAGAATATTTTGAAATATGAGCCAACTCCAACACAGTATATCGTATATCGTGAGAATTATATCCGAGACGATAAATATCGTACGATTATTTCCAACGCACTTATAAAAATTAAATAAACTCTGAAGATATTAGGGTTTTATAATATGGAGCTTCCTCCTTGCGTTCAAAATATTGTAACTTTCCACTTTGTGATTGATAGTAAATATTACGCAAAACTGAATATGCATCAATTGAATGTTTTAGTGTGTCTTCAATTTGCTCTTTGTTCTTGTTGCCACTAATCACGATTCCGCCGAACATATACCCGAGCATTACATTGCCCAAGTTTATATTTTGAAATGTATTACCATCTATGGATAAATATATTTGTCGCCTTTCAAGCCACGAAACAACGCTGAAAACATTTCCAAAACCGATTGGAAGGACTAAGTATGGAAGAGGTTTTTCAAAATAATATTGTGCAATATCTTCCAATACGAATGATGGCATTGGCTGAACATAAGCGGAGTGAACATCAAAGAAACCTGCGAATCCAAATAATGTATTTGTTAAAAAGTGTGAAATATATTTTATTGAAATAGCTTTTTGTGGAATAAGAATTCCATTTGCTGCATTAAAAACGGTGTTCATATTTGCAAATATGGTAAAAATATGAGGTTGAAGAAAATCTGGAACTGAGTAATCGTAAGCCTTTGCAGCTGGAATTACCATCCATATAGTTCCAATTTTAAACATCTTAAAAGACTGCCTGTTAAATCGTTCTAATGGGTCAAAAAAAACTTCTGCTTCTTGTTGAAAACTGCTGTTATCAGTAAAAAAATCATCCTTGGCATTTGAATTGGTATTTGGTTTGCCAATCGCGAAGGCAAATGAGGACAACAATAGTGATGCGATTACAAACAGATTAAGCAGATATTTCATATATAATTTTTTCTATCTGTTTTTTATCTTCTTCATTTTGAATTAACGCAATTGCGGACTGGAAGTATTTTATTGCTTTTTGATTTTGCTTTCTTTGGATTGAGACGTAGGCAAGTCCAAGAAGTGGTTCCGACCTTGTTTTATCAAAGCGATGAGCGATTTTATAACGCAAAGCGGCATCAAAAATATTTCCATTTTCAAGATGAAAAACTGCCAATTTCATATTGTTTTCATAAAGATTTTTGTAGGATTTTTTTGCATCTTTGATAAAAAGCTTACAATTCTGTATTGCATCGGGGAATGTTTTTAAAAATGATATAAATCCACTTTTAATTTTCGTAGGGGATGGCAGTAAGTTTTTTATATTACGAATGCTAATTTTGATATTTTTTACTATTTTCATTTTGATTTTTCACTTTTACCTTCATTTTCCAAAATACTTTGATCGTCATTGGAGTCGTTTGGGAAATCTTTTTGATAGTTTTTGATATTTTCAATGTAACTTGTGGCAAAATCCGTACTTCCGTCAGAAAGTTGCATTTCAAGCTTTAGTGCAAGTTTATTGAAGAGGAAAAATGTGTATCTATCTCTAAAAAAAACAACTTTATTGTTAATGAAATTTGTAATCACTGTGTGAGCTTCATTAGTTTTTCCAACTTCTTCCAAATTTTGTGCATGAAGGTATGTTATGACATCATTATTTGGATTGGCGTTATAAAGGTGGGATATAAAAAGATTTTTTCTCCAGTGTGACCACTCCTTCGTGCATGATATAAATAGTGGAATTGCTTTGCCACATTGATATTTTTTAAATGTGTGGAGAAATTCTCCAGTTTTACGAAGGCGAAGTAGAATGATGAAATGTTGAAATAAAATTTCCGAACTATTTTGTATATTACTCTTTGTAAGGTTTAATGCATACTTGTATTCACCATTTTTTTGTAGTTTTTTGATTTGCTCTAAAATGTTGTTATCCTCCTTATGGTTGGAAAATATTTTCTTTACGAACAAGAGAATGTCTGGTATGAAAAATGTTCTTGCAATGAAGATGTAGACGAATTTTAATGTTGTAAATAGTAAGATTGAACTAAATGCAGTTCCAATTATTAAAGCATTTTGCGTGGTGTAAATAATACCGTCTTTGTATCTCAAATGAATTGGAGTATGTTCGATTATTATAGGGTATAGAAGACTGAATATCACACACAAAAAAGCGAGTAGTAAAATATTCTTTATATACGCAATGAAATTCATAAACAATAAGAGTGAAAATACGTAGGTATCAAGAAAGGTGTTTTGAAGAATTGTCAAGGAAATTGTTAAGAAGAATTTGTGACACATATGGTGAAAGCAAATGTGAAAGCAAAGGTGAAAGAAAAATCCTTGACAATTAATTTACTGGTAAGCCTATATGTTATATAAACTTTTTCTGTTTTTTATGTCAAAAGATACAAGGCTCAAAGTTACAAAAGAAGAAGCTTTAGATTTCCACGAATTTCCAAAACCAGGTAAAATTTCAATTACTCCAACAAAAAATCTTTTTACAGCAAGAGATCTCTCACTCGCGTATTCTCCAGGTGTTGCCTTTCCGTGTCTTGAGATACAAAAAGATCCCACAACTGCTTATAAATACACATCAAAAGGTAATATGATTGCCGTAATTACCAATGGAACTGCGGTTCTTGGGCTTGGAAATTTGGGATCTGCCGCTTCAAAGCCTGTAATGGAAGGAAAATCCGTTCTTTTTAAACGCTTTGCAAACATTGATAGCGTTGACATTGAAGTTGAGGAGTATGACAAGGCAAAATTTATTGAAGTTGTTGCCGCAATTGGTGATTCTTGGGGTGGTGTGAACCTTGAAGATATTGCATCACCTGATTGTTTTGAAATCGAAGCTGCGTTAAAAAAACGCCTAAATGTTCCAGTATTTCACGATGACCAACACGGAACTGCGATAATCTGCCTTGCAGGTTTAATGAATGCGTGTGAAATAATTGGGAAAAAATTTGAAAATTTGAAGGTTGTCTTAAATGGTCCTGGTGCCGCCGGTATTGCCTGTATCAACCTACTGATTAGTGCTGGAATTAAAAAAGAAAATGTAATCGCCTGTGATTCAAACGGCGTAATTTTTGAAGGAAGGACTGAAAAAATGAATGAAATTAAAGCAAGATACACCGCAAAAACAAACGCACGGACGCTTGAAGATGCCCTTGATGGAGCCGATGTATTTCTTGGTCTTTCAGCAAAGGATGCTCTTTCCAAAACAATGCTTAAAAAAATGGCAAAAGATCCAATCATTTTTGCAATGGCAAATCCCGATCCTGAAATCCTTCCAGAAGATGCTCACGAAGCAAGACCTGATGCGATCGTTGCAACTGGGAGAAGTGATTACCCAAACCAAGTGAATAATGTAATGGGCTTTCCATATATCTTCCGTGGAGCACTTGATGTTAACGCGTCTGACATCAACGAAGAAATGAAAATTGCAGCTGCTCGTGCTATTGCAAATCTTGCTAAAGAACCAGTACCAACTGAAGTTCTTCGTGCATACCCAGGGCGTAAACTTGAATTTGGTCGATCTTATATAATTCCAACTCCGTTCGATCCCCGCCTCATATCGGAAGTTTCATCGGCGGTTGCAAAAGCAGCGATGGATTCCGGCGTTGCTCGCAAGCAAATAACAAACTTCCGCGAATACAAAGCACAATTACACTCGTTTAGAAACCCAACTCTAAGCACGATGCAATCAATTTATAATAACCTTTCGAAGGAAAAGGTAAAGAAAAAAATTATTTTTGCTGAAGGTGAGGAGCTTGAAATCATCAAAGTAGCAATTATGCTTAAAAATGAAGAGTATGCTGAGCCAATTCTTATTGGAAGGACGGAAAAAGTACAAGAAGTAATGAAAAATGCAGGAATTTCTGAAGACATTACCATTGCAAATGCTGCGAATTCCGAATTTGTTGATCTTTATATAGATCTTCTTTTTGCCAAACTTGGACGCAAAGGTTTTCTTCGCAGAGACTGCGAACGCCTTATTAAAACCGATAGAAACCACTTTGCTTCAGCAATGCTGGAATCTGGTCATGCAGATTCATTAATCACAGGATTTACAAGAGGATATCAAAAATCTTTAAATGATGTTTCACGAATTTTGACACGCAAAAGCGATGATGTGCTTTTTGCAGTTTCAGGAATTGTCGTGAATAATAAGACAATATTTATTGCTGATACAGCAATAAATGAAAATCCATCTGCCGAAGATTTAGCAAAAATTGCTGTGCAAACAGCAAAAACGGTCGAAAGATTTGGCGTTACTCCAAGGATTGCATTCGTTTCCTATTCGAATTTTGGTTCAAGACATGGCATTGATAATGATAAAATTGCCCAAACAATTCGCATTCTTGAGCAACAAGGCGTTTCATTTGAATTTGATGGTGAAATGATGGTTGATGTTGCACTTTCTGATAACCCACGCGAACATTATCCATTTAATAGATTGACTCAGCCCGCAAATATTTTAATTACGCCAAATTTGACATCGGCTCACATTGCAATGAACCTTCTTGAGTCTGCTCATGATGGTTTTGTTATTGGACCAATGCTTCATGGGTTTGAAAAATCTGTTCAAATTTTGCGATACCATTCCACAATTAACGAAATTGCAAACTTAGCAGCTCTTTCACTTTCACTGTAATACATAAATCAACGGCTATGCGTGATATTTTTCACATAGTCGTTGAAAAATGATTGGTATTAGTTGCTTTTGATAAATTTAACTCGCGACACATTCATCATTAACGATTATGCGATCATCAAATACGAAACAGTCTCCAACCCACATTTTATTCTGATTTTTTGTTTCTATAAAATATCCTAAAATACCTCCTTCGAGGTGATAGACATTATTGTATCCTTGTTTTTTTAGCCAAGATGTCGATTTTTCGCATCGAATTCCACCCGTGCAAAATCCTACAACAGGAGTTTCTTTATTTGGAATATTTTTAAAACACCATTCACGAAATTCATAAAAACTTGTCGTGTGAGGATTCACCGAACCCTTAAATGTTCCAATGCAAAATTCGAAATCGTTGCGCGTATCAACCAAAACGATATCCTTTTGTTGAATGAATTTATCCCAATCGTGCGGTTTAATATAACTACCTGGGTTAAATTCACATTCTTCATGTATTGATACAATTTCCTTGCGAATTTTTACTTTTAACTTTCCAAACGGAATTTTTGTGAAGTACGACTCCTTAAAAACTGTCCCATTGAAAAATTCGTGCAATTTTACATATTCATAAAATGCATCAATTGCCTCTCTTGTTCCAGAAATTGTTGAATTTATACCTTCAATTCCAAGAAGAATTGTTCCTAAAATTCCATTCTTTTGGCAAAATTGTTTAGTTTTATCGCGAAAAAGCTCGATATTTGTAATTGTGCAGAATTTGTAGAAAGCAATAATGACTATTGGATTTTGTTCGATATATTCCTTTGAATTTTGCGGTGAGAGTATTTTCATCCTGATATTAAAATAAAAATGGTGGAAAAATGGTGGCCAGAGAGGGAATTGAACCCCCGACACAAGGATTTTCAATCCTTTGCTCTACCAACTGAGCTATCTAGCCAACGCACCTTCTGGAAAAGGATTTTATTTTATTGTCAAGCTTTTTTGGATTTTTTTTAATCCAATTCCCTTTTTTTCGTTTTTCCACCATTTTTCTTTTAGAACTTGACAAATTTCAAACTAATGATTATCTTGGTGAATAAATTTATGAAAAAACTTTGCTAAGCAAATTCTTTCCGAAGTATCACAGTATTCAAAAAAAAGAAGCTCCAGCTTCAAGTTTCATACCATACCTGTGCCATTTTAATGAAAGTGCAATTTTAACAAAAAAACACGATCTCGTTTCAATTATTCACATTGAAGGGTTTTCATTTGAAGCGGCTGATGATGTTGAAATTGATGCAAAAAAAGAAATTAGGAACAATCTTTTTAAAGCAATGGTTGGTGGAAATATGTCAATTTCCATTCATACGGTTCGAATGAAACAGTCTTCGTATCCAAAAGGTGAATTTGACAACAAATTTGCAAGATTACTCAACAAACAATGGGAAGATCGCCATGCACCAGAGTATGTATTCACAAATGAACATTATATAAGCATTGTTCGAAAAAATAATAAAATGACAAATGCAATAAGTAATATTGCCGCACAATTTAGCAAAGATGAAGAAAATTCCGATGTCAATCAATCACTTGCAGATGCTCACGCAGAGCTTTCGGAAAATGTTGATAAAGTTCTTCAATCATTTCAATCATACAATCCAACTTTGTTAAAAGTTCAGCACGAAGGCGACGCTTATTATTGCGAAATGCTTGAATTTCTTGGAATGCTTACAAATGGTCTTCAAAGGCAAAAATATTTACTCCCAAAAACAACAATCGACAGATACCTTCAAACTTCAAGAATATATACAAGTAGAAAGGCAATCGAGTGCCATCGTGCCGATGATATCAAGTATATGGGGATTATTTCGTTAAAGAATTATCGCCCTTCAACGCACGCAGGTCTTCTTGACGCATTTCTTACATTGCCATTTGAATTGGTTATTACACAAAGCTTCAGCTATCTTGATAAAGCAAATGCCATTAGTAAAATGCAATTACAACAAAGAAGGTTGATTCAATCACAAGATCCATCTTTTTCCCAAATTGGCGAAATTACGAGAGCACTCGACGATGCAATGTCAGGAAAATATGCCTTTGGTGGGCATCATTTAAGTATCCTTTGCATTGGAGAAAATAAAAAAACTCTTGATAAACACTGCTCATCAGCTTCCGTTGCACTGACAAACATCGGCATCATTAATGTTCGCGAAACGATTAATATGGAAGCGTGTTTTTGGGGACAACTACCCGGAAATGAATCAATGATTATCCGCAGGGCAACTATTAACACGCTGAATCTTGCAGGTTTTGCTTCAATGCACAACTTTCCTTTGGGCAAAATTAGAAATAATCACTGGGGCGATGCCGTAACGGTTTTTAATACAATTTCAGGGACGCCATTTTTTTTTAACTTCCATGTTCGGGACGTTGGTCACACGATGATTATCGGACCTACAGGTGCTGGTAAAACTGTTTTAATGAACTTCCTTTGTGCACAAGCACAGAAATTTCGTCCACGAATGTTCTTCTTTGATAAAGACCACGGTGCGGAAATCTTTATTCGTGCCATTGGTGGAAATTATTCAGTTCTTGATCCTTCTGAGAGATCGGCATTTAATCCATTACATTTGGAAGAAAATCCAGCAAATAAATCGTTTCTTTTTGAATGGTTTGCTGGACTTGTTATTGGTAATGAAATAAGACAAGTTACACCAGAAGAATCTTCAACAATTGCCCAAGCTGTTGATGGAATTTATCGCCTTCCAAAAGAGCAGAGGGTTCTCAGAAATGTTGCATCATTTTTTGGCACAGAATTTATTGGCTCAATTGCATCAAAGCTTGCAAAATGGCACGGAGAAGGCGAGAAGGCGAATATATTTGATAACGACAATGACGGAATAAACTTTGCTGACGGAAGTATCTTTGGTTTTGAAATGGGACCAATATTACAAGATCCCGTAGCTCTACCACCAACCTTACACTATCTTTTTCACAGAATTCAGACATCACTTGATGGAACTCCTACGATCGTTATCCTTGATGAAGCATGGGCTTTGATTGACAACCCAGTATTTGCACCAAAAATAAAAGACTGGCTGAAAGTAATGAGAAAGCTCAATGCTATGGTAATTTTTGCAACGCAGTCAGTTGAAGATGCGACAAAAAGTGCGATTAGTGATACCCTTGTCCAACAAACTGCAACGCAGATTTTCCTTCCAAATATGCGCGCAACTGATACTTATCAAAAAATGTTTATGCTTTCGGATAAGGAATTTGACCTTGTCAAAAATATAGATCCTTCTTCAAGGTTCTTCCTTGTGAAACAAGAAACACGAACATCAATTGCAAGAATTGACCTTTCAGGTATGACGGACGCAATTCACATTCTTTCAGGAAGGGCGGAAACGGTTGAATTACTGAAGGTAATTCGTCGCGACGTTGGTGATGACCCTAATGATTGGGTTTCGGTATTTTTGGAAAAAGTTTATCGATTATAAATGATACTACAGAAAATTTTAAGTGTGGAAAACTGCGACCCCTTGCACAAAATAAGGGAATGCGAAGTCGTTTCTTTTGATATTTTTGACACGGCAATCGTTCGTCCATTTTTGCACCATTTTGATATGTACCACATTGTGGAAAAACTTATTCCAAATAAAAGGTTTTACAATGTTCGAATGAGAGCAGAAAAAAATACAAGAAAATCTTTAATCCAACAAAAACAAATTAAGGAAGAGATTACAATTGACAATATTTACGAACATATTCACATCGACAAAGAGAAGGCTATAAAAACTGAACTTGGATTTGATATTGAAATTTGTAGAAAAAGACAGTATATCTTCAAGCTTTACAAATTTGCCATAAATTTAAACAAAAGAATTATTTTTACCAGTGACATCACTTACCCTAAAAAAACTATTGAACAAATTCTTCACACAAATGGTTTTACACACTACGAAAGGCTTTATATTTCAAGTGAGGAAAATCTTTCCAAACAGCAGGGCGGCATTTATAACAAAATAATTTTTGAACTAAATGTTGCACCGCACAGAATTCTTCACATCGGTGATTCAATTAGGGCGGATATTCACCAAGCAAAAAAGTATGGAATTAAACCACTTTATATTGCAAAGCCATTGCACGCATTAGAACACATTATTAACAAATCACAGTTTAATATTGAAAAAACTACAATTAATTCCGCACTGTTTGCCTCTGCTGCAAATATGATTTGCCATCCAGCAATTGAACAAAAGCGAAAATTCGTCGTTACATTTCCATTTACATACAAACTTGCGACGACAATTTTTAAGGAAAAGAAAGAGCATCCAGTATTTTTGATTCACGAAGGGCAGGGGAATGTTATGTTTCACCTTTTTTCCGAAGTATATTCGCATTTTAGCAAAACACCCATTCAATTTTTTGAAGTTGATCTTGCACAAGTGTACGCTTCCTCGGTTCGAACATTTGAAGATTTAAAAACCTTGCAACGCAATATTTCAAAGGAGAATTTTTCTCACATCCTTTCCGTTTATTTTAAAACTCAAGCTAAAACGATAGAAGAAATTGAACGAATATGGTCGGAAATTGAAATTTTGGCACTCCAAGCCCGAAAAGAAGTTGTGGAAAAGTGTGAATTTCTTAAAACACACACAGTGTATGATTTTACATTTAACAGTACCACCAAAGACTTCCTTCAAAATACTCTAAATTCTTCAATTGGAAGTTATATTCAAGTTCATAAAATTCTTGAAAAGACAATTGAAAAATCAACAAAGTCGTCGTGGTTCGTTAAACCAAAACCGCTTGAAATTATTGAAGAGATGAAATCCATTACAAACGAAGAGATGCAAAGGTATATATTTCCACAATCGCAATATTTCTTTGGAACTCTTGGGAAATATTTGCATATTTTAGATAAGAAGACTTTTGACAAAATATCCTAGAAAAACATTCCTTGAATAAACAAAAAACATTTTTAATGAATGTGTAAAAGTTTATTTACACAAATGAAAGTTAGGACAAGAATCGCACCATCACCAACGGGGCTTCTTCATATTGGAACAGCACGAACAGCATTGTTTAACTACCTATTTGCCAAAAAACACGGCGGACAATTTCTTATTCGCATCGAAGACACAGATGAAGCAAGAAACACGAAGGAATCTTATGATGCAATACTCAATGGGCTGTCTTGGCTTGGAATGGAGCCTGATGAAAAGATTGAGTATCAAAGCAAGCGAGGCGAGCTTTACAAAGAAAGGATTGGGGAACTTCTTGCAAAGGGCATTGCTTATCATTCGTTTATTTCCGAAGATGAGATTGCAAAACGAAAGGAAAAAGCAATTGCGAAAAATAAAAGGTATATACATAGATATTCACCACAAGATAATATTAAAATTGAAGGAATAAGACCTGTAGTACGCTTAAAAGTTCACACAGGTGTTAATGTTGTAATTCATGATGCCGTTCAAGGTGATGTTATCATTAACACTGATACAATTGAAGATTTTGTTCTTGCAAGAATTGACAATTCTCCAATTTATATGTTTGCAGTTGTGTGTGATGACATTGATATGGAAATAACGCACATTATCCGCGGTGTTGATCATCTGACAAATACAGCAAAACAAATTTTGCTTTACAACGCACTAAATTCACAACTTCCAATATTTGTGCACATTCCATTAATTCACGGCGATGATGGAGCAAAACTTTCAAAACGTCATGGTGCCATTTCAACAATGGAATATAAAACGCAAGGATATCTTCCTGAGGCAATTCGTGCATACTTACTTCGCCTTGGCTGGGGAAGTAGTACGGACGATATTCTTGATGATGCAAAAGCTGTTGAGCAGTTTTCTCTTGAAGGAATTGGACGATCTCCCTCAAGGTTTGATATAACAAAACTGCAAAGCGTTAATGAATTTTTTATAAAAAATGCAAATAATGAGCGACTGATTAGTGTTTTAGAAAATGATTATAATTTTAATTGTAATGAAATTATCAACTATGAACTTGCAATAAATTTGGCGAAAAATCGTGCTAAAACATTACTCGAATTAATTAGCGTTCTGCTTTTATTTAAAAAAAATTTCATAACTCCACATGAAATTGATTCTGAAAAACTTATGTTTATTAAAGAATTTATGAAATATGCAAAAAATGAAAATCTTCACGATGAATTTAAGTCTTTTCTTGAGGAGAAATCTCTGAAATTTAAAGATCTTGGACCTACATTTCGCACGGCATTAATTGGCGAAACTTCGTCGATTGGGATTTTTGAAATAATTACTGTACTTGGTTTTGATGAAGCAAAAAAACGACTTTCATAAGAAGTTATAATAAAATGTAGAAAAAATGAAAAAATGCTTGACAATTCTTTTCTTTATTTCGCGAATTTAATTAAATTAATTTTTAATAAAAAAAATGTCAATTATTTCAAAAGTTATAGCATCTGTTGCTATCTTCGCTGCTTCTTCTACTTTTGCTGCTGAAGTTGCTAAATCTGCTCCAGTTAAAGCTGCTCCTGCTGTTGAAGCTGCTAAAGCTGCTCCAGTTAAAGCTGCTCCTGCTGTTAAAGCTGCTCCTGCTGCTGAAGCTGCTAAAGCGGTTGCTCCTGCTGCAAAAAAATAAGCTTAGCTTATTTAGAATAAGGTCGGGTCTTGTACTCGACCTTATTTTGTATACATACAAATTTCATAAAATCCCATCTTCAAATTATTTTTTCTCCTTTTTTATCAAAGTGTAAATCACTGATAAAATTTCTTGCGTCTAAAAAGTAATTTTATAATATCCATTAAAACTCCTCTCTTTTCCTTGCGTTGAATATTGGGTTTCATCCACTTCTTTTGCATATTAACGATCTCGCTTGTTGCCGTCATTGAAAGGACATCGCGAATATTATTCAGAAATTCTTTTTGAGTATATAAAATAATTGTTTGGCAATTTGTCGGAGGGTTTAAATCTGACCAAATCTGCCTGATATATCTCAGCAAAAAGTTTGAAATAAATTTCACCGTTTCATAATTCACCACAGCCATAAGTTCCTTATTGACTCCCTTGACATTATGGATTTTCTCAATCATATCAAGTTCACTAAAGCAAACAAAATGCTGTAACACCAAAGTCACGGCTCTTCGTGTTAAATGTGGAAATTTTGCAATAGTTGAAAGGGTGATATACTGTATAATATCAACCAGTCCTCTGTTAATTTGGTAAATATCTTTTAAACTGCCGGCACCGTCAAATGTATAAAGAGTAATCTGTTTTGCAATATGAAGAACGCCAATTCTTTGCGAATCTATTAAATATTGTGCATTCATTGAAAAAATACTGAAAAATGACCAAACTTTTTCAACATTAATACCAATATTTGTGAAGCATGATATCAAAATTTTCAGATTTTTTTCATTAAAAACTTCGTAAACTTTACAAGTCTTCATTTGAAATGAGTGCGTGATGAGTTTATCCTTTGGTGCGTGTAAGATTTTCAGCTTTGGTGCTTTAATTATTTCATGCCCAAGAATATCGCAAATAATTTGTACTTCTTCAACTTGTACGGAATGTTCCTTCTCATGTTTTTCGATTAATCGGATAATACTTGTTTGAAGTTCATCTTTATTTGAAACGTCGTCGTTAGAAATGCCATATAGGGGAAATGTTGTAGAATTTTCTTGTAATTCCGTATAAATTGATATGGATTCAATTCCAATTGTTACAATATGCATAACGATGTGGTGTTTAATGCTTCCTTTAAATAATTTTCAACATTTTCTGTTTGAAGGGATTGAATTTTTTTACTATTTTTCTGAATTTGTTTATGTGACAAACCTTTTTCCCCGTTGATTTTAAAATCAATAATTGTACAAATCGCCTTAAATGTTTCTTCAATTGTATTATTTGTAAGAATGTATTCGTAATGTTTTGAATGAGATATATCCAAAATGGCGTTTTTCATTCGTCCTTCAATAATTTCAGTTGGAATATCACCTCTATTTGTAAGGCGTGATTTCAATGCCTCAAGTGATGGTGGTAGAAGAAAAATGCTAAGTATATTTTGCGGAATATTTTCATTAATTTGAATAAAACCTTGGAAGTCAATATCAAAAAGTGTGTGATGTGTTTTGGAAATTTCCTTCAATGGTGTTCCATAGAAATTCCCACAGATTTCCGCATATTCAAGAAGCTGCTTTTTTGCAATCATTTGTGAAAATTCTTCTTTTGAAAGAAAAAAATATTCTTTGCCGTTTGTTTCTTCGCCCCTTTTTTGACGGGTCGTAGCTGAAATTGAAAACTTAACTTGATTAAAAATAGGCGAAGATTTTTCGTTTATCAACATATTGCAAATTGTTGTTTTTCCGCCACCAGATGGCGATGATATTACTATAAAATACATTATTATATTGAAAATTGTTCTGATAAGATTTTATCTTCCAGTGTAAAGTTTTTGTCAAATAATAATTCAATACCAAAATTGTTACAAAGAGAAACCAAAATATGTTCAATATTTTGAAAGTGTTTTGAATCGACATTTACCGAAACTGGGCGTTTGAAAACTTGCATCATTTCAATTTCAATAACGGATTTTTCTGAAAGAAGGGCACCAGTCCATGTGCGTGGACGAAATGGTGAAACCGCCTTAAGACTGAGTAATTTTGAATTAATATTAAAAATTGGACCACCAACGGAAAAATTATATGCAGTGGAACCAGCCGGAGTTGAAACAATAATGCCATCGGCAACGAGTTCTGGCATACGAACTTTGCCGTCAACGGAAATTTTCATATGAGCAGCTTGCCCAGTTTGCCTCAAAATCGAAACATCGTTAAGTGCATATTCTGTGAATTTTTCCCCATTTGAACATTGAGTTTCAACTTGCAAAAAGTTTAAAATCGAATGATGAGCTGTTTCTATTGTTTTTTTTAACAGCACAGCTTGAATTCTTTTATTAGTTAAAAAGCCAACAGTTCCATAATTTATTGGATAAATTTTTGGCATTTTACAAAGATTTTTCAGTAAATGCACGATGTATAGAAGGAAGCCATCTCCGCCAAGGGTAATAAAGATGTCATCCTTTTGAACTTTTTCAGGCTTAAATTCTTTGTCAGCAAGAACTTCAAATGAATATATTTTATACAACTGTTCTGCAAATTCTTCAGCTTGAATATTTCTGCTGTCATAAATGCAAGTGTACATACTTTGAATCGAATTTTTGTGATCTTGAGTAAGTTAACATTGTTTTTACAAATGTCAAGCTTGCTTTATTTTCATTTATGGCACTAATTGATTATCGACGCACTTTGATGATGTAAATTTCCATATTAAGAATAATATTTTATAATTAACCTAATAACCATTAGAGACATCACCACAACAAACATAATATTAATGAATTTTGAACCTTTTTTCATACTCACTTTAACGCCAAATTTTGCCCCAATTATTTGCCCCAATCCCATTAAAAGTGCGATTTTATAGCAAATTAATCCAGATGGTATAAAGACAAAAAGCGAGCCAATGTTGCTTGCAAGATTCAAAGGCTTTGTGTTTGCCGAAGCCTGAAGTGAACTCATTCCAAGGAATGTTACAAAGGCAAAAATCCAAAATGTTCCAGCTCCTGGTCCAAAAAATCCGTCATAAAAACCAAGTATTGTAGTAAAAATTATAATAAAAATGCTAGTTTTTATTAATGGTTTATGCGATTGAACCGATCCATGGTTAAAATATGCAATTTTATAAATCAAAATACCAACCATAATCATTGGAATAATTTTCCCCAATGCATGCGAAGGAATTTGTTTTAAGACAAAAACACCAACAATTGCCCAAAACATTGATAAAAAAAATGCCAGAGGGAAGAATTTTTTCACATCAATCATTCCTTCTTTATAAAAATGCCAAGTTGCTGCCGCAGTTCCAATAGCAGACTGCATTTTATTTGTTGCAAGAGTTATATGCGGAGGAATCCCCAAAAATACAAGACAAGGAAATGCGACAAGTCCCCCTCCACCGACGGTTGAATCCACAAAACCAGCAGCAATACCAATCATAAATGCAACACAAGCCACAAAAAATGTGAACTGTATTACATTTTCTGACGCAAAAACTGTTGAAAAAACTGCCGAAACAATATTGTTAAAATCCATTTTTTAATAATCTAAATCTCTTTTTTTAATTTTCCCCAGAATGAATTCCTTCAATTCATCCACTCGAAACTGGCGATTTTCTTCGCTACCAAGGGTTCGAACAGCAAGCATACCTGTTTCCTCTTCACTTTTCCCAATGGTAATGATATACGGTGTTTTTTGATGCGAATATTTACGTATTTTGTACCCAATTTTTTCGTGCGAGTTATCAAGTTCAACAATAATTCCTGCTAACTTCAATTCATTTACGATTTTTTCTGCATAATTGGCAAAGCTTTCAGAAATCGAGCAAACCGCAACATTGACGGGCGAAATCCAAAGTGGAAATTTCCCTGCAAAGTTTTCAATTAACATACCGATGAAACGCTCAAATGAACCAAGAATTGCCCTGTGAAGCATTACCGCCTGTTTTTTTGTTCCATCGGAATCAATATAATTCGCACCAAGGCGTTCAGGAAGTACATAATCCAACTGAATTGTTCCACATTGCCATTTTCTGCCGATAGCATCTGTTAGTTGGAATTCAAGTTTTGGTCCATAAAAAGCACCTTCGCCTGCTAAAACTTCAAAATCAAAGCCTGCAAGTTTCACGGCATCTGCAAGATTATTTTCGGCGGAATCCCAAGTTTCGTCAGTTCCTGCACGGTTAATTGGGCGTGTTGAAAGCTTGATATCAACTTTTGTGAAACCAAAATCGTTATAGATTTTATGCAAAAGTTCACAAAATGACTTCACTTCGCCAACAATTTGTTCCGGAGTGCAGAAAATGTGGGCGTCGTCCTGTGTGAATGCCCGCACACGCATAATTCCGTGCAATGCACCCGATGGTTCGTTTCGATGGCAAGATCCAAATTCCGCCATACGAATTGGTAAATCTTTGTAAGATTTCAACCCCTGCTTGAAAATTTCAATGTGAGCAGGGCAGTTCATCGGCTTTAATGCCAAAACGGATTTCTCTGATTCACAAACGAACATATGTTCTTGATAATTCGCCCAGTGACCTGATTTTTCCCAAAGCTCCTTGTTGAGTAGTTGCGGAGTGCGAACTTCATCGTAGCCATTTTCCTCCAAATTTTGACGAACATATTCCTGAATTGTACGGTAGACATACCACCCATTTTTGTGCCAAAAAACCGAACCAACGGCTTCTTCGGATATATGGAAAAGGGAAAGTTCTGTGCCTAATTTGCGGTGGTCGCGTTTTGCTGCTTCTTCAAGCATTGTAAGGTGGTCGTCAAGTTCCTGCTTTTTGAAAAAGGCAATGCCTGAGATTCGTTGGAGTTGGATTGGTTTGGAGGTATAATATAAATCTTCCTTAATACCAGTTGGATTTTGTATTTCGGGTTCTTCACGGTTATATCCATTATTTTTTGCGTCTTGATAGCACTCTTCAAGTGTTTCAAATATATCAGATACCTTATGCAAATGTTTCCACAAATAAAATGATGTATCTGGATCAGAATACTGTGTATCACTCACATCGCCCTTCTTCCTGTATGCTCCATATTCATTTGGTACAACTCTTTCAACTTCAAACCTCCACTCCGTCGCATCACCACGCCAATAACAGCCCGAAACTTTGAGCAACTTGAAATTACGCAAAAATTTTGTGTTAATGTAATGCGGACCTTTGCATAAATCAGTAAAATTGCCTTGCGTGTAAAGGGAAATTTCTTCGCCAGCGGGAATGATTTCTTCAATAATTTTCCCCTTAAATGGTTCATTTATTGAATTGAAAAAATCAATTGCTTCATGTTTTGGCTTCGTTGTTTTTGTAATTTCCAAGTTTTTCGATGCCAATTCCAGCATTTTTTTTTCAATTTTTGGAAGATCAAATTCGGAAAATGGTGTTGAGCGTAAAAAATCGTAGTAAAATCCGCTTTCTTTTGTTGAAGGACCAAAAACAACCTGCGTTTCGGGGAAAAGTTCTTTGACCGCTTGGGCGAGTAAATGTTCGCAGTCGTGCCTCAACACTTCAAGTGCTTCGGGGGATTTTGTTGTGAGGATTTCAACCGTGGAATCAGCAATTATTGGGGTGTTTATATCAACCAATTTGCCGTTGATTTTCGCAACGATGGCCTCCTTAACAAGGCTTGAAGAAAGACTTTGTGCGATATCAAAAGGCGTTGTGTTTTGTGGGAAATCTTTGATTTCGCCATTTGGTAATGTGATTTTTAACATTGTGTTTATTATGTAGAGCTTAAACCTTGTTAGTAACTTAATTTTCAAAAATTCAAGAAAATTCTTGAGAAAGTCCTTGACTTAATGAAATGAAGATATAATAATTCATTATTGACGCGGGGTGGAGCAGCTCGGTAGCTTGCTAGGCTCATAACCTAGAGGTCGTAGGTTCAAATCCTGCCCCCGCAACCAACTTTCAATTTCAAAATATTCTAAGTTTTTAGGATGTTTTTTATCTTTAACAGTTTTTTAAAAAATTAAACTTCAGAAAAAAATTGACAAAGGACTCTATCGAGATTGTTACATAATTTGCGATAAATAAAGAAAAATATGACAACAATTTTTGCACCAATAAATAACCATATCAATTCTTCAGTTTGCACAATAAGAATTTCCGGAAATGAAGTCTTTAATGTTGAACAATTTATTCCGCAAATAAAAAAAATTCAACACAGGAAAGCTGTGCGTGTGAAAATTATTGATGAAAATCTTAACCAAATTGATGATGCCATTGCCCTTTATTTTGCCGCACCAAATTCCTTCACAGGGGAAGATGTTGTTGAAATTTCATTGCACGCTTCAAGTTTTATTGTTTCAAAATTCCTTTCTTTACTGGCGTCTTTACCAAACTTTTCATTTGCAAAAAATGGAGAATTCTGCATGCGTGCCGTTCAAAATGAAAAAATCTCCCTTTCGGAAGCTGAGGGAATTAATAAACTAATTTTAAGCCAAAGCCAAGTTCAACATAAGCTTGCAATCAATGAGCTAAATGGTATTTGCAAAGATTACTATAGCGAAATTAAAAAAAATATCACAAAAGCAATTGCACTTCTTGAAACATTCATTGATTTTTCCGAAGAAGAAGCAATTTCTTTCGAGTTTTTAGAGAATATTGAAAATATCAGGAAAGATTTGATTAAAAACCTTGAAAAAACAATAAAATTTTCGCAGAAAAAAGAATATTTTGATGTTCAAATCGCCATTTTAGGAAAGCCAAATGTTGGAAAATCTTCGCTTTTTAATGCGATAACGGAAAGTTCTGATGCTATAGTTTCTCAAATTGCAGGAACAACGAGGGATGCTATCAAAAAAACAGTGAATATTTCAGGCTTTAAGGTTGAAATTGTGGACACAGCCGGCATTCGAAATTTAAGCGATGGCTTGAATAATGAAATTGAGCAAATTGGAATTGAGCGAGCGAAGGAGATCGCAAAAAAAGCTGATATAATATTACTTTTAAAGGAATTTCTAAATGAAAATGACATCATCATTGATCACTTTACTGGTAAAATTATCACGGTTTTTACAAAAAAAGATTTGCACGGAATGCGAAATTCCACGGAAAACTACAATGAAGATTTTGTTAATGTTTCAAACAATGATATTCTTGAACTTGAAGAAAAAATTACTGAAATTTTGCAAGAACGGATGCGTGAAATGCAGTCAGTTGGGTTTGCTTGCAACGAAAGGCAAAAGATTACCCTTCTTGAGACAAAAAAAATTCTTGAATCAATAGATTTAAACCTTCCTGCGGAAATTATTTCCGAGCAATTTCGTCTTGCAATTCATTCGATTTCAAATTTAGTCGGCTCAATTGGAACGGAAGATATTCTTGGGGAAATTTTTTCGTCCTTTTGCATTGGGAAATAATATTCAAGGAAAAGTTTTAATACATACTGTTGAACTGTCTATCATTGACAACGCTCTTTACTCCTGATGCCCTAATTATCGTTGCATCTGATATTTTAACACGCAATAATTTGCTGATTACTTCGCTTACACTTGCCTTTGCTGAAGCAAACTTTTGTTGCATCTTTGTTCCAATTGAAGCGAACCATCCCATAACTCCTTCCTTGTGTGTTGCGTTTGTCTTTTCAAGTGTTGCAAATTGAGTGGTTGCTGGCCGTTGTTGTGTTTGAGCGGTTGCTGTAAGTTGTTGAGTCGTTGCTGGCCGTTGTTGTGTTAAATTCGGAGAAGCAAATTGCCATGATATTAGCGGTGCTATACTTTTTGGAACTACTACAGTTGGTTGTTGGACGTATGGTGCTATTCCTTTCTTTAATTCTACTAACCTTTGATCAAGATCACCATACAACCGATTATTAAGTTTTCCTTCATCAACTTTCCGTTGATTTTCTCGAGCAATTGGTTCTAAAATCTCATTTTTATAAAATTTATCCACATTTTTTTGCTCATCGGTTTTATATATATTGCCGACACCTTTTCCATCCAATTGATTTTTGTATAACACAGCTTCGAGTTCTTGCAACAAGTCAATTTGTTTCAGTCGTTGTTGTTCATGATATTTATTTGCCGATGCTACAGCGGAATCTTCATTATTATTCTTCATAAAACATTCACAATTATATTAATTTAATTCTTAAAAGTTTTTTTTCTTTTTGCAAGTCATTTTTACAAAAATAAACCCTTGATTTTTAATTCACGGCAATATAAATTGCTTATATATAACAAAATTTTTAAAATATGTCAAACGGTATCGAACTTTTAAAACAATTAAGGGAAATTTCAGGTGCCGGAATGGGAGACTGCAAAAAGGCTCTAACGGAAACTGGAAACAACATTGAAGAAGCAATGGTTTGGCTCCGCAAAAAAGGAATGGCATCCGCTGCAAAGAAATCGGACAGGGTCGCTTCTGAAGGACTAGTGGGCATCAATATTCAAGGCACACAAGGCATTATTTTGGAATTAAACTCTGAAACAGATTTCGTTGCAAAAAATGACAGCTTCCGCAACCTTCTCAAAGAAATTCTTGAAACTACAATTTCCGCAAATTCGCTTGAACAAGCCCTTTCAACAAAAATTGGAACAACAACAATTGAAGAAAAAGTCGCTGAATCTTCTGGTATCATCGGCGAAAAACTTGCCCTTCGCAGATTCAAAAAAGTTTCCGTTAAAAATGGCATAATCGCAAGTTATATCCACACAAGTGAAATGCCCAATACAGGAAAAACTTGTGTTCTATTGGGCGTAGAATCTGACTGCTCAAACAAGGAGGCTCTTACAGAACTTGGAAAAAAACTTTGTATGCAAGCCGCAGCAATGAGACCAAGCTATCTTTCAGCAAACGAAGTCGAAACTTCAGTTCTTGACAAAGAAAAAGAAATTTCAAGGGAACAATTGATTGCACAAAAAAAACCAGAAGCTGTAATTGAGAAAATCCTTGAAGGGAAAATTGCAAAATTTTACGAAGAAAATGTTCTTTTAAACCAAATTTTTGTAATGGACAACAAAAAAACTATCAGTGATGTCGTTAAAGATGCAGAAAAAGCACTTGGAACAACAATTACATTTACCGGTTTTGCACTTTTTAAACTTGGCGAAGGTGTTGAAAAAAAAGAGGAAAACTTCGCTGAAGAAGTCGCAAAAATGGTTAAATAAGTAATTTTAGTAAGTATGATGAAAAAATTTCGACGGTTTATTCCGCATTTTGCCGTCATTCTTGCTTCAATTTTCGCGTATTTTTTTTACGATCACCGCACACATCAATCACATAAAGAAATATCCGAACAGCATCACATCAAAAACGGAAAAATCGATAAAATAGATGCGATGGAAAATGCACAGAAAGAAACGAACTGCAACCCACCACAAGAATTGTTAACGGGCAAGAAATATGCAAACTCCGGCTGTTTAGTCATTCAAAACGGAAAAATTCTCCTCATTTCAAAAAAAGACAAAGGGAATCGTAAAAATCAACAATCAAACAAAGAAGAATCGAGTAAAGGTGTTATAAAGTCCGCAATTCCTGGTGGAAGGAAAAACGATGATGAGCTAGCACCATGCACAGCACAGCGTAGAACATTTGAACTAACTGGAATTCAAGTTACTGCTACAAAAAAACTTTTCACAGCAGAAAATGGCTTTGTAGTCTTTCTCTGTGAACCAAAAACAGAAATTCCAACTTCACTCACAAAGTTTAAAAACAATAAAATTTCATTACTTGAGCCTTCAAAAATCAATAATTACAAATACCCCAAACAGCTTGCGGATATTAAGAAATATTTACGCTGATTACGCTAATTTTGTAGGTTTTTTCCACCAAATCATTAGTCCTGTATAAGCAAAAAGTAGTATACTACTACCAAAAATCACCTGAAGACATCTCCAAATAACGCCCATTCCACTTCCTTTATGAAGCATTCCGAGCCACATAAGAAATTTTTCGCCTTTTGAATAATTAATCGGGTCGCGAATTTCAAGAATTGTACCATTTTGCATTACAAAAACCGAAATTCCATGTCCTCCAGTTTTGTAATTATTAGGACGAATTGTGAAACGATATGGATCATTTTTTTGCGGAAAGTGAACAGCAAGAATTGTATGGATTTCTGAAATTTCAGAGACTGACAAAATGACATTTTTTGCAATCAATTCAATATCGACACCCTTAAGTTGTCCATTATTCAATTGATATTCAACTGCAGTTTTTTTGAAATCTCGTACCATTGAAAAATGTGATACTGCGGATTGAAATTCCTTTGAGAAAACAAGAAAAGTTCCAGTAAAACCAACTACTAAAAGGAAAATTGCCATCCAAATTCCAAAAGATTTATGAAGATTGATGTTCAATGCTCTGCCATGGAGTGAAAATTTTGGAATTGAAATATTTTTCACTTGTGAAATATTTATTGGTATTTTTGGAAACCAGATAATCACTCCACTAATACATATAATACAGAGTATAAAACCAATAAAACCAACAAAAACTTCACCCCCATCCTTAAACAGCAAGGTGTGATGCAATTTTAGAATAAACTTTTCAAAAGTATTTCCATTTTCAAACTTGATTACATTGAAAGTTTTGGGTTCTAAAATCACTTGCTTCATATTCTTTTTTGAGTCGAAGAAACGCATTGTAATTTCACCGTCAGTTTTTTCCGGAAAACGAATTAATGCTAACTTAAAATCATCAGTTTCGTAATTTTTGGAAATATCAACAATATACTTGATATCACTTGGTGTTGCGACATAACTTTCTGCGTTAGAAATACTAGTTTTTACCTCATCGTTGATGAAGATCATTGAAAGAATAATGCCAGTGGATGCAATAATTACCAATGGTAAAAGTGCTGATAAGCCAACCCATAGATGAATTTTTCGCGTAATGCGTTTCCAAAGTGGCTTTAAGGGCTTTTGCTGGTTTACTGAACTACACATCTGACCATAAACGAATGAGATTGTGATAAACTCCTGTTAACTGTGTTACAGAATTTGAATTTGCACCTTGATTTGTCAAATTTTGGATTGAAGAATCAAGTTCTGTTAAAATTGCCCTATTTTGCGAAGAGCGAACCATAGATTGAACCCAAAAAAACGAAGCAATTCTTGCCCCTTTTGTTACAGGGGTAACATTGTGAAGCGAACCAGATTCATACAAAACCAAATGCCCAGCTGGAAGTTTGACTTCAAAAGTGCCATAAGAATCTTCAATAATAAGTTCACCTCCTTCATATTCATCAGGCTCTGAAAGGAAAAGTGTTGCGGACATATCCGTTCTTAAGCGATGAATTGTGTTTGGAATTTGTCGAATTGCACTGTCAATATGCGTTCCATAATACCCGCCGTTTTGGTATTTATTAAACAGCGGCGGCGAAACTTTTAACGGCAATGTACACGAAACAAATAAGGGATTTTTTTCCAACTCTGTGATAATTATCATTCCGATTTCTTGAGTAAGAGGATCCGAAATGCCAAGTTGAAGGTTATTTTTTACTCTAATTGATTGGTGTCCCGCTGTTTCCTTACCATCAATCCAGTTTGCGGAATCTAGTTTTTTTCGAATTTGCACAACTTGTTCTTTTGAAAGAACGGCGGGAATTTTTATGAGCATAAATTCTATTACTAATTAATCATATTAATCCAACTTAATGTTTGCTGTCAACAAAAATGTTCTTCCAGCTCCAGGCACAATGTGTGATGGATGGATTTGGTCGTAATAAAATTGATTTGTCAAGTTCACTATGTTTAATTGTAGGGCAATTTTTGGATTCACCTGATATTTTGCCATCGCGTTGAATGTTAAATACCCTGGAACATTTTTCACAAAACCGGAAGTTGTTCCAGAAATAGTACCACCGTTGGCGTTATAAACTGTAATGCTCGCAGCTCTTTCAGAAATCGCATTTGCACCGCCTCCAAGCTCAAATTTTGGCGTCAATTTGTAAGTTCCCCAAATGTTAAGCGTATGTTTTGGAGCATTTGCCAGAGGATTTCCAATCTGGTTAGTATTTGCCCCCGCAATAACCTCACTCTCCATGTAGGCATAACTTGAAAAGGTTGAAAATTTTTCCGTGATTTCACCATTAATTTGTGCTTCAAAGCCTTTAACGCGTTGGTTTCCACCATTAACAGTGAGTAAGGAATTTGTTGGATCTGTTACTCTTGCATTGGTTTTTGTTGTTTGGAAAATCGCAAACATTGTGTTGAGTTTATTTTTAAAAAATCCCCATTTTGTTCCAATTTCAAATGTTTCATTTTTTTCTGGTGCGATGTTTTGCGTTGTTGCCGTTAATGCAAAACTTTCCGCAGATGGATTATACGATGTTCCATAATTTGTGTAAATACTGGCATCCTTTCTTGGTTTATAAACAAACGACGAGCGGATGGACGGTAAGTAATCTATTCTTGTGAAGTGAAGATTGTCGATAGATTCTTTATAATCAACACTAAATCTGTCAATCCTTCCGCCAAGAATTATATCAATTTTTTCGTGAGGACTCATCGTGTCGTTCACATAAATCGCCTGCGTTTCGGCCGTGGCATTGACATGTGGATTTTGAGTTAGGCCATTTTTTACGCTTGCGTCAATTGTTCCAGAAAATGCTTGCGAGGCATCAGGATTTGTAAGACTCGTTGTTGGAACTCCAGTAAATGTTGTGCGTACTGGTGAAGACGTTTCGCGAATTAATTCTAATCCTGAAATGAAATTATGCTTAATATTTCCTGTGTTGAATTTTGTTTGAATGCTTGTTTGGGAATCAAGCATTGTTTCCGTGCTGTTTGCTCCAATTTGGTTTCTAGTGACATCAGTTGGGTTTAAACCTGTGGTTTTTGGCTCAGTTATAAGGACATCTCTTTTGTTGTTTGTGAATCTTATTTGTTGGCGGAAAATTGATTTTTCAGAAATATCATGTTCAACCTTCGTTGTAAGCATATCAACCGTTGTATTGAGATAGTTCGCACCGTTAGCAAAACCATAATAACTACTTCTTTTTGTATCAGATTCTTCAGCAGGACGAAGACCAATCCATGGAAGTCCATAATCCGGAGTATCATTTTCAGATTGATGGAGATAATTTACTGTTGTGCGTGTTTTACTTCCAAGACCAAACGCCAGAGTCGGTGAAAAACCAAATCGTTTATTTTCGGCAAAATCTCTTCCGACAATTTGATTGTCGTTCGTCATCATGTTTAACCTGAAAGCTGAACCTTTAATTCCTTCAATTGGGCGATTAATATCCACAGTAGCACGACGCATCATATTCGTTCCTGTCATAAACTGAACATTTGTAATATTTTCATTTTTTGCCTGTTTTGTTTCCTTCGCAATTACACCACCAGTTGAGCCACGCCCAAAACCAATGGAAGATGGTCCCTTTACTACGTCAATTTGCTCAATGTTAAAAGTATCTCTGGTATAAGAACCAAAATCTCTCATTCCATCAATAAAGGCATCGGATCGTGCTGTAAATCCACGAATTGTCAAGTTATCCCCCTGATTCCCAGCCTCACCAGCAGCAAGACTAATTCCAGCAACATTTCGAAGTGCATCACTCACAGTTGTAATGCCTTGATCTTGCATCAATTGTTTTGGAACGATTGAAATTACCTGCGGAATGTTATTAATTGAACCGGAATACATTGGCATTGATGTTTCAGTTTGAGCGTAACCTTTTTTTACACGAGAAGATTCCACAATTACTGTTGGCATTTTTTCAGTCGAAGCGGATAACGCCGAAGAAAATGAAAGACCAAGGATCATCGCTGTGTGAGTTGCCGTGCGAAACTTAACGCAATGTTGTATTTTTTGTGTTACTTTGGACTTCACTTGTAATAATTTTGACATATTAAGCGATAATTATTGATAAAGATTATCAATATCAACAAAATTGAATGTCAATGATTTTTTTAATAATTATTATCATTATCGACTTTCTTCACTTACTGCAAAGCCAACGTTGGAAATACCAAGGCGTGAAGCTTCTGTTAGCAAAAATGCAACGGTGGAATATTTAACATCTGCGTCTGCTCGTATAAGAATTTGATCCTTAGAATTCTTCATTTCAAAAAGTTTTTGTGAAAGAACTTCTTTGGAAATTACTTCTGAATTCCAATGGTATTGACCGTCCTTTGTAATTGAAACTGATATATTTTTAACTTCCATTATTGAAACTGAAGCGGTTTTTGGAAGTTGAAGTGAAATTGCTTGCTCCAATACTGGTGCAGTTACAAGGAAGATAACCATTAAAACGAGCATAACATCAACAAGTGGAGTTGTATTAATTTCCGCATTTTGTGCGTGAAAGTCATCTTTTTCAAAAGCTTTGAATGACATACGTTTTTCTTTAAATTACTTATTCTTTAAATTGCTTGCATACATTGAAAATTGTTCAGCAATATGGCGAAGATCTTGAATGATGAGACGGTTGTAGCGAAGGAAAATGTTGTAAGCAATTGCTGCTGGAATTGCTGCAAAAAGCCCAACTGCTGTTGCTGTTAGAGCCTCGCCCATTGGTGCTGCAACGACACTTAAACCAGCACTACCTTTTTCAGAAATTTTAATCAGAGCACCATAGATTCCCCAAACGGTTCCAAAAAGACCAATAAACGGGGCAGAATTTGAAACGGATGCAAGGAGTGTAAGACCTGAATCAAGACAAATTTTGATGGTATCCAACACTTGTGCAAGATGCATTGAGAGAACTTCTTTTCTTTCTTTTTCATCAATTTTAGCAAGCGATCCTTGAAGATTTTTGACTTCTGTAATAATGTTATAAATGGAGCTTGTGCATTTTTCCTCAACCATACGTTCGTTACTGATTTTAAGCGAAGAAAGTAACAATTCAGGACTACTTAAGTATTTTAAACGAAATGCTAAAATAGATTTGCGTTCAAGTTTGATAACTAATATTTTACGAAATATTATATACCAACTTGCAATTGACATTGTGATTAATATCGCAAAAACTGCAATCAAAACAGAACTTTCCTGCTGCAAACTGTATAATATATTCATATATTTAACTTAATTTGAATTCAATTGGGACTAAAACACTTGCACTCACTGGCTTTCCATAATATACTGCTGGAATAAATTTCCATAAACTAACGGCATTTTTGGCGGAACTATCAAGTAGTGAGTATCCGCTTGATTCTGAAATTTTCGTGCTTCGTGCCATTCCTTCTGGCGAAACTTCTACCAAAAGAAGAACTATACCCTGAATTCCATCGTTTTTTGCGGCTTGTGGGTAAATTGGTGGTGGATTGTTTAAGTAGGCGGCGTTAAAAATTGGTTCCGTAATTGCGGAATGTACTTGTTTAGCTTCGGCACTTTCCATTCCTGTTGTTTTGCGTTCTTGTAATTCCTTTCTATTATTTTTAGCATTTTTGACCAAAGCTTTAGTGCCAGTTTCTGAAATCTTCACAACTTCATTTGGCTTAATATTTATTAATGAATGTGTGTTAAGTTCTTTTGATGGTGCAACAAGATGCACTTGTAACGACTGTTGGGCAATGGAAGTATTACTCATTGAACCTTTGATAATATAAAAACCAATGCCAGCGTGAAGTGTAGTTGCCACCATCATTGATGCAACCTTTTCGTATTTCAACAAAAACTTGAGCACCATATTATTAAGAATAGTAATTATTATTACTAAAGTTTAAATGATAATGATTTTCATTGTCAAGTAATTTTCTTGGAATTGAGACGATAAACAAAAAAGTAGAAAAATAAAAAAAATATTCTGTTATCGTGTGATATCACAGTGAAACAAACTATTTTTTTTTATTTTTACAAAATTATATAAAATCAGACAATTTTGAAATGTTGACCCAAGAAGAAATTGCTTGGGTGATGGAATATAACAAAAGATGCTTGACATAATGGTCAAAACCTGCTAACATTACATTGCAACAAATTACTATTTTAGTATGAATACAAATAAAGTGGAGCTTCATAATGCAGGCTACGAAGCTGACTATGAACATATTGAGCGTAGAAAAAAGAATAAAAGTCGCGTAAATTATAATCAAAATGGAAAATATGGGTTAGATTATAATCAAGTTGCCTTGCAATCACCATCGCGTTTCAATCAAGACAAAACACAAGATTTATCACGACAAAATGCTTCGCAACTTGAACTTGGTTCTAATATCTCATCAAATTATATGAAAGAGAGTATTGAATTAGGACAGAATGCACATAATGCACATAATGTTGAAATAAAACCCAAAAGCACATTTTTTCAAAAAGTTACACAATGCTGTTCGTGCTTGAAATAATTTAAAGCTTTGAAAAAATCCCAACCATTTGCGAAATGTTTTTTATGAAAATAATGCCGTCCTCTTTGGAAATTGAGGCATTTTGCGGGCAGATTATCTTATTAAATCCAAGTTTTTTTGCTTCTTTTATGCGATTTTCCATAAACCTTGCGGGGCGAACCTCACCCGAGAGACCAATTTCTCCAATGAAAACAACATTGTGTGGCACTTGTTTTTCTTGCAAAGATGAGTAAATTGCAAAGGCGACTGCTAAATCCATTGCTGGTTCTGAAATTTTCAGACCACCGGCAATATTAAGGTAAATATCTTGGTCATAAAGTTTTAACTTTAAGTGAACCGAAAGAACGGCAAGGATCATCGCGAGGCGATTGGAATCGTATCCAACGACATTTCGTCTTGGCATTGGAGAATAAGATTTTGTTGTAAGTGCCTCCACACTTAATAAAATCGATCTTGAACCTTCAATACCAGCGGTTGTAGTCATACCAATTCGTTCGGAATTTTCCCTGCTAAGGAAGATTTCTGAAGGATTTTTGACTTCAGCAAGTCCTGATTCTAACATTTTGAAAATGCCAATTTCCCCAACATTTCCAAAACGGTTTTTCATCGATTTTAAAATTCTGTATTCACCAGTGTCGTCTGCTTCGAAATAAAGCACAACATCAACCATATGTTCAAGGATTTTTGGTCCAGCAATTTGCCCTTCTTTATTGATATGACCAATGATGAACACGCTAACGCCGCATTTTTTTGCAAGAGTGATTATTTCATTACTACAAGCACGGACTTGTGCAATTGAGCCAACACCTGCTGTAATTTCCTCCATATATACAGTTTGAATTGAATCGACAATTACAATTGCATTTTTATTTTGAAGTTGGTGAATTGCTGTCAAAATCGTTGGCAGGTCAGTGACATTTAAAAGATTGATATCGCAATCGTTTCCAACGATTCGATTCGCACGATCTTTAATTTGAAAAGCAGATTCCTCCCCTGAAATATACAAAACGGGGCAATTTTTTTTTGAAGCATCGTTTGCAATTTGTAAAAGAAGCGTCGATTTTCCAATTCCGGGTTCACCGCCAATCAAAATTGCACTAGAAGGCATTAACCCGCCACCTAAAATTCGATTAACCTCTTCAAGTTCAAATTGTAAGCGGTGCGAAGACTGTTCATTGGTGACATCCATCATACTAACAAATTCAATGCCACCGTTTTTCTGGGTTGTTTTTATAGATTTCCCAATTTTCTTTCCAATTGTCGTTTTGGAAATTTTATCCGAAGAGTCATCAACGATTGTATTCCAAGAATTACAAAATGTACATTTCCCCGCCCACTTATTATAAGAAGCACCACATTCAATGCATGAGAACGTTGTCATAACAATAAATAAACATTAACATTCTCCACATTATCTAAATACTTCACATTATTTCACATTTGCTTCAACTTCGATCGAAAGTTTAATTTCGTCTGAAATCATTGGAATACCATAACCCATACCAAACTCTGAACGCTTGATTGTTGTCATTGCACTAAATCCAACAGTTTTTTTCTTCGTAAACGGATGTTCGCCAACTTTGTTAAAATGCATTTCCAAAGTTACAGGTTTTGTTACGCCAATAAGTGTCAAGTTTCCATAGACTTTTGCGTTTACTTCATCAATAACTTCAACTTTCGTACTAACAAATTTCGCTGTTTTAAACTTTTCAACATTGAAGAAATCTGCACTTTTAAGGTGTGAATCAAAAGCTGCAAGACCAGTAATTATGCTATCTGTGTCAATTTCAATTGTGACTGATGATTTCGTAGGATTTTTTTCATTTAATAATAATATACCAGAAGATTTAGCAAATTTACCATTTGGATTTGAAAAGCCAAAATGATTTGCCGACCATGTAATGTTTGTATGTGTTGGATCAAGAATAAATTTTTCCGCCTTTGCATTGGCATTTAAACTTGAAATAATCGCGATTGCAGAAAAACCAGCAATTTTAAGGAAAGTTCTCATATTAAGTAAATATAGTTTATACAACTGGCTTATAAAAATTATACGATCATTTGTCAAGTTCAAAAATAAAAAACTTGACAAATATTTTTTTTCATTTTTTCATTATAAATCTCTAATTTAGATAGTCAAAATGGCAAATAAATCCGCTTCAAAAAAGGATATTAAACAAAGTGAAAAACGCAGAATTGCGAATAAGTCTCGCAGATCATTCGTTAAAACTTGCGTAAAAGGTGTTGAAGAAAATATTAAACTTGGAAACAAAGAAAAAGCTATGCTTGCTTTGAAAGTTTTTGAAAAACAAGGCATGAAAGCCGTTACAAAAGGTATTTTTCACATTAAAACAATTTCAAGAAAAATTTCCCGCCTTTATTCACGCATCAAAATTCTTGCATCATGAAAATATTTCTTGATACCGCCGACATCAAACAGATTCAATTTTTTAGCAAAGTTGGAATAATTGATGGCGTTACAACAAACCCAAGTATAATAGCCAAATCTGGAAGAAGTATTGAAGATGTAGTATCAGAAATTTGTTCAATCGTTGAAGGTCCCGTGAGTGCAGAAGTGATTTCTCTTACTTACAATGAAATGCTTGCAGAAGCAATGGAACTTGTAAAAATCGCTCCCAATATTTGCATCAAACTTCCAACAACGATGGATGGTCTTCAAACATGCAATGTTCTTGCAAAAAAAGGAATTATGGTCAATATGACCCTCTGCTTTTCAGCACAGCAAGCACTTTTAGTCGCAAAAGCTGGTGCATCATTCGTTTCGCCATTTGTTGGAAGACTTGACGATATTGGTCATGACGGTCTTTCTTTGATAGCAGAAATCAGAGAAATTTATAATAACTATAGTTTTGATACAGAAATTCTTGCGGCATCAGCCAGAAATTCCTATCATTTCACACAGTGTGCAAAAATTGGTGCCGATGTCATAACAATTCCACCAAGTGTTTTAGAAACGCTAATTAAACATCCATTGACGGACAAGGGCATCGAAATATTTATGAACGACTGGAACGCAAAAAAATAAACAATGAAAATTCTTGTAAAAAAATTATTACAAAATGCCTCAATTCCAGAATATAAAACATCTGGTTCCAGTGGTTTTGATATCTCTTCCTGCATTGATGCAAATATTTTGCTAAATCCACAATCAATTGCTCTCGTTAAAACTGGACTTTCACTCGAACTTCCAGAAGGTTATGAGGCACAAGTTCGTTCGCGGTCTGGTCTTGCTTTAAAAAACAGTATTTTCGTTTTGAATTCACCAGGAACAATTGATAACGATTATAGGGGTGAACTTTGTGTAATTCTTGCAAATTTTGGATCTGAACCGTTCACAATTGAACACGGAATGAGAATTGCCCAAGTCGTTATCGCAAAATACGAACAATTTGAAATTGTAACAGTGGAAGCACTCACAGAAACAGTGCGTGGATCCGGAGGATTTGGCTCAACTGGTGTTAAATAAGAATTAAATTAACAAATTACGTTATTACAGTTATAAAAATCAAACATTCTACTTGGTTTTGACCAGATAATTTCCCCAACTTTCTTCAAAGAATTCTAAAAACTTCTTGACAAATCATTTATTTTCTATGAAATTATAGTGTAATTAGTATCGTACTATGACAGCTATACCATTAAACATGAATGGTTTAAAAAAAATTATCGATCCAATAATTATTGGTGGAGTGAAGGTTTTACCTATCGTTGAGGGCGGAAAAGGAGTTGGTGTTACAAATGGCATTACAGCTGGGCACTTTGCAAAAGCAGGAGCAATTGGCACATTTTCCGGCGTAAATGCACAAGTTTTAGATAAAAATGGAATATATCATCCGCTTGTATATCAAACACATACGAGGAAATCTCGCCATGAAGAACTCATTGAATATTCAATTAAAGGTGCAATATCGCAAGCAAAACGAGCCTTTGACATTTCAGGTGGACTAGGACGAATACATGTCAATGTTCTTTGGGAAATGGGCGGAGCACAACGCGTCTTGGAAGGTCTTTTAGAAAAAACCAAAGGTTTAATTCATGGTGTAACTTGTGGTGCTGGAATGCCTTATCGCCTTGGTGAAATTGCTTCAAGATACAAAGTTCACTACTACCCAATTGTTTCTTCTATGAGGGCATTTCGTGCACTTTGGAAGCGTTCTTATAGTAAATTTTCCGATTTTCTTGGTGGTGTTGTTTATGAATGCCCTTGGAGAGCTGGTGGACACAATGGTCTTTCAAATGCTGAAGACCCAAATACACCGGGTGATACATATTCCCGAGTTGCCGAAATTCGCACATTTTTGAATGAAGTTGGAATGCAAGAAACACCAATCATTGTTGCTGGTGGCATTTGGCACTTAAAGGATCAAGAACATTTTCTTAATAACTCAGAAATTGGAAAAGTTGCGTTTCAGTTTGGCACAAGACCAATCTACACACAAGAATATCCTGTTTCAAAAGAATGGAAAGACAGGCTTTTTACGCTCAAAGAAGGTGATGTTTTTTTGAACAAATTTAGTCCAACTGGGTTTTATTCTTCTGCCGTCAACAATAATTTTATTAAAAATCTTCGTGGGAGATCTGAGCGTCAGATTGAATTTTATGAAGAAAAAACTGAAGAATTTTGTGAAGAATATCTTTTTGGACCACGGAAGAGGTCAACATTTGTAAAATTTGGGTCCCTTGAAAAAATTGCTCAATTTGAACAAAATGGATTTACTATTGCGATGAAAACTCCCGATGAAACTATTGTTTTTGTTACACCTGAATCTTCGGCGGAAATTCTTAAAGACCAACAAGACTGCATGGGCTGTCTTTCTGCTTGTGCGTTTAGCAATTGGGCATCTGAAGAATACTCAATCAATGAACACCATACTACTGGTAGAAAAGCTGATCCAAGAAGTTTTTGTATTCAAAAAACCCTACAAGCCGCACTTCAAACGCCTGATATCGAAAATAATTTGATGTTTTGCGGTTCACAAGGTTTCAGTTTTGCAAAAGACCCATGGTATCAAGGTGGAAAATTTATGCCAACAATTGCCGAACTTGTTGAAAGAATTCAGTATGGATATTAGGTGTTTATTATCGTAAAAACACTTGACAAATATTCAAACAGTAAGCATTTAGAGAAAAATCATTTTTGAAATATGTCAGATTCCTTGCAAATCGTTGAAATTTATGGTATTGAAATTTTGGATTCTCGTGGTAATCCAACAGTTGAAGTGAATGTTACTCTTGAAAATGGAATAACATGTAGAGGAATTGCTCCATCTGGTGCTTCAACGGGAACAAAAGAGGCGTGTGAAATTCGTGATTGTGATAAGAAGAGATATTACGGCAAGGGTGTTTTAAGTGCGGTGAATTTTGTGAATACTCAAATAAACAATGCACTTATTGGTCTTGATATCGATGAAAATATTGACGCACTTTTGATAGAGCTCGATGGAACGGAAAATAAGTCAAATGCTGGTGCAAATGCGATTTTAGCAACATCAATTGCCTGTTGGAAAGCAAAAGCTGAAGTTGCTGGACTTCCACTTTTTGAATATATTGGTGGAAAAAATGCCGATGTTTTACCTACTCCAATGATGAATATAATAAATGGAGGGCAACATGCTTCAAACAGTCTTGCAATTCAGGAATTTATGGTTGTTCCTCACGGTTTTGAAACATTTAGCGAAAAACTTCGTGCTGGAACTGAAATTTTCCACACACTCAGATCTGTAATCAAAAAACTTGGACAAACAACAGCAGTTGGCGACGAAGGTGGTTTTGCACCCAATTTTACGACATCAAAAGAAGCACTTGACTGTATTATGCAGGCAATTGTGGAGGCTGGCTATAAACCAAAAACTCAAGTTTCAATTGCACTTGATGCTGCCGCCAGCGAATTTTTCATAAATGGGAAGTATGTTGTTGATGGAAAATCTTTTGAAACAGATTTTTTAATTGAGTATTATGCAGACCTTGTTGAAAACTACCCAATTATTTCAATTGAAGATCCATTTCACGAAGCAGATATTGAAGGATTTCAGAAATTTACCGCAAAACTTGGAAATAAAATTCAAATTGTTGGAGACGACATTTTTTGTACAAATCCAGAGCTTATAAAACAAGGGATTGATGGCAAATATGCTAATGCACTTTTAGTGAAACCAAATCAAATCGGAACAATAACAGAAACACTTCAGGCTGTAAAAATTGCACAAGCTGGGGGGTTTAAGTGCATCCTATCTCATCGCTCTGGTGAGACTGAAGACACGACTATCGCCCACCTTGCAGTTGCTACAAATTGCGGACAAATTAAAACGGGAGCACCATGTCGCGGGGAACGAACAGCTAAATATAACGAACTTCTTCGCATTGAACAGTATTTAGAATTTTAACAACCGTTAATATTTATTCCAGAACTTGAAAATCAAGTGTTACCACTTTGGTAAATACTTTAATAGTTATACCAAGCACAGTTTCTATAGTAAGTAAACAACCCAAGAATTTATTTCTTGACATAAGAAATTTTTTAAATATTTCAAAGGTTGATTTTTATCACGAAAAAATGAAGGCAATTCTGTTGGCTGGTGGAATGGAACGAGGTTAAAACCAATGACGCAGGTCCTTAATAAACACTTGTTGCCAGTATATAACAAAACTTTATATTATTTTATACTTTATAACATAACTTATTAATATAATATCTGTAATTTTCAAGCAATATATTTCACTATTCACACTTTCTTATTTAGCACAATAATTCGTATTATCGCAGCAATACTAATTATACACCAAATAGATTCAAGAATAATTGCCGGCAAATTAAAATGGGATATTAGTGAAATGACTAAAAGTATTGAACCTGTGCAATTTAACGTTTGGTAAAGAATACCAACTTTTAAAATACCAAAACTGGAAAAAAGGTACGCAGCAATCGTAATTAAGGTACCAATTAGACCGATAACATTAAAGATGTCCATAAATATGAGGGAAAATATACTATAAACAATGATACCATTAATATTGTGCAATGTCAAGAATCAATTCCTGCAGAAAAATATCGTGTTATACTACAGTGAAACAAACTATTTTTTTTATTTTGGAATTTTCCTTGCTTTTTCCAAATTCACCGTTCCAACCATATTTGGTTGAAAGTGCCTAGAAAACACCAATATCATCGGTTTTCGTCCAAGCTGAAATCATAACTGGACTTCCTGTGCATTTGTCAGGAGTTCATCCGAATAATATGTTCTACGAACATTGAATAGGATGGGCACTTATGATATTGGTGTTTTCTAGACTCCTGACACCATTATTAAATTACAATTTTTACTTAATTTATGGTCGACATTACCAAATATACAATAGAGCAACACCCAATCACATTATGGCAAGAACAAAATAGTATTGTTTATGCAAATGAAGTACCTGAAGAGTATAATCTTTCGCAAGAAGAAATTGATACGATTATTGTTTCACTTAAAATTGCGTTGATGGAAGGTAACGACAAGAATTAAACGAATGCTAAACAACTCCTTTCGTTGAAGAAACTCCGTCACTAGTGATTTTTGACGCATCCTTAAGGCATTTTGCGAATGCCTTAAATGACGACTCTACAATATGATGGGTGTTTTCTCCGTGAAGTGTTATGTGTAAAGTTATTCCAGCATTTTGTGCAAATGTGTAATAAAAATGCTTGAGCATTTCCGTTGGAAAATCTCCGACCATTTCACGCATTTGCGGGGCTTGAAATTGTAAATATGGGCGATTGGAAATATCAATTGCAACAAAAGCAATTGCTTCATCCATTGGAAGAATGCGTTCGAATGAATATCTTTCGATTCCAATTTTATCGCCAAGAGCTTCCTTGAATGCTTGCCCAAAAGCAATTGCAACATCCTCAATTGTATGGTGTTCATCAATGTGAATATCCCCATTTGCCGTGATTTCAATATCAAAACCGCTGTGCTTAATAACTTGCTCCAACATATGGTTAAAAAAGTTGAGCGGTGTGTTTATAAGACCTTTACTAGTACCATCAAGATTGATTTTAACGCAAATACTTGTTTCGTTTGTTGTTCGTGAAATGTCCGCCTTCCTTGCATTAACCCTTCTCACGTCATGTAAAACTTCATTCCAGCCAAAATCTGCATTGAGTAAAAAACCACGAATTCCAAGCGTTTCACCAAATTGAACATCGGTGGATCTATCGCCAACCATAATTGAATGCGGGTGAATATCGCCAATATGTTTAACCAAGCCGATTTTTGG
Organism: Rickettsia typhi; assembly: GCA_945861725.1. Taxonomy (GTDB): domain Bacteria; phylum Pseudomonadota; class Alphaproteobacteria; order Rickettsiales; family Deianiraeaceae; genus CAJQOT01. The sequence continues at coordinate 189,028 of CAMAVJ010000001.1, read as the reverse complement.
TTTTCTGCAATGGCAGTTTTCTTCTAAAAAATGGGAACAAGTCAGGATTTCATCAATAATAATACCTTCAGAGTGAAGAATATCAAGGACTTTGGAGTTAATTTTGTTATAATTTTCCAGCGGGTTTTTAACTGTTCCAAGACCATCCTGATTCGAAACAATTACAATCGTATATCCCATTTTTTGCAATTCCTTGAGCGAAGAAATCACATTTGTAATGAAATATAAATGTGAAAGATGTTCAACTTGGAATGTATCCTTTGGTTCGAAAATTATTGTGCCGTCGCGGTCGATAAAAGCGTATTTTTTCATTTTATTCAAACTTTTTTGTAACGTGAAGGCGGAAAAAATACTTTTCAAGTGTTTTATCTTGTTTGCATACTGGTAAATATCGCCTTTGTCTCGTAGCATGGTTTAACATTTTCCATCTTCAAAATTTCTTCTGTTAGTTCTTTAATTTGTTTTAAAGTTCTGTCTTCTTTATCTACAACCATACCTTTCAATGTCATATTGAATAAAGTAATTGACGAAACAAATTTTGCTCTGTCTGCTTTACACGTTTTCGGCAATATTTTATATAAACTGCTATCATTACAAAGAACTCCAACATTCAACTTGCTATGAGTGAATTCGTTTTGCATAATTCAACATTAAAACTTATAAGGAATTATATCACATTTTGTTTTAAACATCAAGTAATTTCTTCTTGACAATTCCAAAATGGGGAAATTTTTCGTGTGATATCTTTTTCTGTAGAAAATGAAAGCAAAAATTTTGGTGATAGCGGGCGATGGTATTGGTCCCGAAGTTACACGCGAGGCTATAAAAGTTTTAAACGTTATTGCAAAAAAGTTTGGTCATGAATTCACTTTTGATGAAGCCCTTCTAGGCGGCATTGCAATTGACAAAACAGGAAATCCATTTCCACAAGAAACAATTGAGAAATCTCACAATGCGGATGCTATCCTTTTGGGGGCAGTTGGCGGACCAAAATGGGAAGGGCTTGATTATGCGATGCGTCCAGAGCGAGGACTTCTTGGAATTCGTGCGGAACTTGGGCTTTTCGCAAACCTTCGACCAGCAAAAGTTTTTGACTCCCTAGTCGATTCTTCAACACTCAAACCTGAAATCATCAAAGGTCTTGATATTCTAATCGTTCGTGAACTTACGGGCGGAATTTATTTTGGTCAACCGCGTGGCGTGGAAATACTTCCAAACGGTGAAAAAAAAGGAACAAATACTGCAACTTATACAACAAGCGAAATCAGGCGTATCGCAGAAGTAGCATTTGAATCGGCAAAAATTCGCAATCCAAATGGTGGCGGAAAAGTTTGTTCGGTTGATAAAGCAAATGTGTTGGAAGTGACGGAGCTTTGGAGGGAAGTCGTTGCACAACTTCACAAAGAAAAATATTCCGAAATCGATCTTTCGAATATGTATGTTGATAATGCCGCAATGCAATTAATTCGTAATCCAAAACAATTTGATGTTATACTAACCAGTAACCTTTTTGGTGACATTCTTTCTGATGCAGCTTCAATGTTGACAGGCTCAATTGGTATGCTTCCTTCAGCTTCACTTGGTGGAATTAACCAAAAAACAGGAAAACGATTTGCACTTTATGAGCCAATTCATGGTTCAGCTCCAGATATCGCCGGCAAAGGAATTGCAAACCCTCTTGCGACAATCGCTTCAGTTGAAATGATGCTTCGCACGTCATTTTCTCTTGAAAAAGAAGCGGATGCCGTGCAAAATGCAATTCAAAAAACTCTTGAAAAGGGAATTGTTACTGCGGATATTGCAAAATATAGGCAGGCAACTTACTCAACAAATCAAGTTGGGGATTATGTTTGTGAGGAAATTTAGATAAGTAGTGATAACTCACAGACGACGTATGGAAGGAATTTCTTAAACAATTAATGCGTATGAGTAGTAATCTTTGCATTTTGTTTCAATAAATGCACCAGATTTCCCCTTAACAATTTTTCCGATTGATATATTTTCCGTAAATTTTCCTTCAGAAGATGCCGTTAGAATTGTCTCATCATTTTCGATATCATATTGGTGAACTTCATCAAACGATATAAATTTCATTTTATATGGATCGCCGTGTATCATACCAAAAATTTTCGTGTTTTGAGTGTAAACTGGTAGACGAAAATTTGTATCTTGATGAGTAAGGATGTAATAATTATTACCATTTTTTTTAAAAACCCTTCCAATTAAACAGTTTTCATTAAAAACAAGGCTATTGATTGGAATATTTTCATTTGTTTGAAAGAATATCTGCCTTGTATTTTCCGATGAAATAAAGTAAAGAAGTTTTACAACATATTTCACGGGAAAGGTGTTTTGCATTTCTTGAAGTGGTTCCAATATATCAATCAGATCTGAATTTACGACTTTTAACCTTTTAATTTCCTGTAGCATATCCTCCGATTGAAGGAAGAGCTCTATTCTTTGTTGATTAATATTTTTGTACTGGATGAAGTCAGCTATGTATTGGGCTATATGATAAACGCTGTTTTGTAATCCCTGCATTGGGTTAAGATTTGCATGTTCAATAAATGTTTGATGAATGTTAAGTGTGTTTTCATTGATTTTTTTATGATTAATTAAAATATAAATACTGATAAAGAATATGAATGTATTGCGTATTATTGCGACTTTATGTTGTATTCTGTGTTTCATATTAAATTTTTGCTCAAATTAGCTCATTATATGCTTCAATAACAGACTGCGAAGGCGTTTTATTATTTTCAATCAATTTTATTAAATTTACGAAATTCTTGTGTTTTGTGTTCAAAATTGCGAGCTCATTGCATGTAAATGGTTGAAGGTTAATTGTATAGCTGTGACTGAGAGTTTGAACAACAGCCCTCTTTGTTCCACTTTTAACAAACATTAAGTGTTTCGTCATTTCAGAATTTAATTGGAAGAATGTTTTGACGAAATAATTTGAGCAAGATCCTTCGGTGAAAATTTTAATGTCAAAATTGATGAATAAATCGGAATATCTGCTAATTTGTTTTTGTTCGAATGCAATTGGAAGGTTTATGCAACAAATAATACTTGCACGCTTCAGTTTATATGCTTGGAGAATTTGGACAAGTACTTGTTGTGGAATAATTTTTGGATCAAAAACATCAAATGTTCTATCAAGTTTGATTGCATCATATGCCTGCACTTTGTGAATATTGAAAAGAAGAATGTATAAAGCAAACATTCCACATAACATTGGATGAACTCCACTTGTGTTGATTGATATGAACTTATTTTTATGCATCAGGACATCTTTTTCCGAAAGGAAATGATTTTCCTTTGCAAATGTTAGAACTTGTGTAAGAATATGTGCAACAGTGGATCGTTGTGCGATTTCTTGTATTTGCTCAAATGTGTGTTCTGCCTTTAGTTTTGCAACAAATTTGCGAATTTCCTCCAAAATGATATCATTCCTTGGAATTTTGTGTTCAATGCAGAAATACAGCGTGAATGATGTAAAAAATATTTCAAAGTTTTTTCTGTCAAACTTTAAAAGATTCATCATATTCACTTCTGGATTTTTAAAATACATTCCGCCTTTTAATTTATTTAAACCAAGGCTTGAATGATTTGAATCAAGTGAAATAATATTATTGACTTGAGTGTGAAGGAGTATGGTATTTATTGTGTTTGTGAAAAGCTCATTTTGAATTCCATGAATTAGAATATTGTGAGATTTTTCCTTCTCGAAAAAAGAAAGAGTATAATACTTCTGATGCACAGTCGCCATTGGCATGAATGGAAAATTTTTCATTTCCCTCACACCGCTAAATATCATATTTTTTGAAAGAAGAAATTGCCCAGCATAGTTAATTGCTCCATATTCAAGCCTATTACAAAATGCGGCATTTGATGGCATACTTGCATAAAATGCTTGTTCAAGGTTGAGATCTTCCATAACGGCAACAAGACCGATATCGTGAAAACATTGTGCAATTTCTTTCGTTTTGGCATTAAGCTCTTCAAGCGTTGTAGCGTGTATAACAATGTTTGTTTGCATTGAAATTGGGTTTTCTTCAGCAAGTATTTCGTCCCAGCCACATTTTGATGCGATATCGTTATCACGAATGGCATTTGTTATTTTTACTTGATATTCAAATAAACTTTTAATCGCTTCCCGTTTTATAGAATGAATTGTTTGGGATATAATAAATGAATTGTTTAGTGTAAAGAGTTTTATTAGTTTTGATGGATCGGTTTTTGGGAAATCTTTGATTGTAAAACATGAAACGAATGTTAGCTGTTTTTCAACTTGTTTTGCTTTTTGTCCCGTTATTTGTTGCTGTTGTTGATTGTGTGTGAGTATTAAATAGTTTTTTTGCCTTTTAATGGAAATAGGGCGTAGTTGTTCGGATATTTCCATATTTTTAAGACTCTCCTGTGAAGCTTCTCCGTAAATAATTTGGTGTAAAAATGAGCTATTTTCGGAATAAATTTCCCCGCTCAACTCGGTTGTTTTTAAAATTTGTGGGTTATAGTTGTGAATATTTTCAGTAAATTCTTCAACAATTTCTTGAAGTTTTTTTACTGATTTTTCAAGCTCCAAAAGAAAGCTTCTTTCAAATAAAAGGTTTATTAAATTTTGTTTCGTGACTTGATATCCGTGAATTGAAAGTGTGATGAAGAATTTTTGGGAAAAATCTTTTTGTGGGTAAATATTGTTTTTATATGCGGATTTTATGTAATCTATAAGGTTGTTTTGTTTTTTTGTGTCATTTTTGGAATATACTGCGTGAATGTTGACTGTGACATTTTTTGTATAAACTTCCTTAATCGCGTTTATTATATCTTCCTGAAATGTGATTTCCGTTTCAGAATTAACAGAAATTGTTTGGCTAATTAACCCAGATTGTGAAATTACAGTTCGTTCATTAATTTGTGCGGAAAATGGTAAAAAGTATGACTCAAATTTAGTTTCAGCTGTTTCCTTTTGCATACATAAAATAAATACAGATTATCTTTGAAATGTTTTTTTTATTTTTTCCAGTATTTTCTTATGATGATTTGTGTTTTCGTCTTCCGTTCGTTGTAATTTGACAAGCCACCCAATATCGTCCTGTTCTTTTCTTCTTTGTGTGAGAAAAACATATTCATTTAAAACATTCAACTGTTTTTGTGTTTTAGTATGTAGGTCAATATTAATTTTCCTTTGTTTTTCAAGTGTATGGAATATGTGTAATCTCCTGTTGAGAATTGTTCCTAAAAGTCTTTGTAACCTTGGTGGAAATTGGGAAATATCAAGTGTGAATGCACCTGTCATCATTTGTCTTATTGCTTTTTTGAGAATTACTTTTTCAAGCTTCAGCAGTTGTGCAATTATTATTTTTCTTTCCTTTGGTGACAAACTTCTGCCGTCTTTTTGTAATACAAGGTACAATTCTTGATATTTTTGAATTAGATTAGTCACTATTTGGCTTTTATTAATTTTATTACGCCTTTAATTTCTCAAGGTTTTCCTTGGTTATTTTATTATTTTGTTGTTTGATTAAATAGGCCTTGCCTAAAAAATAGGAAGATGTTGGTGAGAGTATTGCTATTACTGGAATGCAGAGGAGTATTTTAATGTTTGAAATATCTGTGAGAAAAATAAATGATATTATTGCCAGTGGAACGCATATTACATCAATTATTGTGATGAAGTGGATCATTTGCAGAATATTTTTTGATTTAAAAAGTCCAATTGCGGATATTAAGAGTATTGTAATTGAAAGAAAAAACGGAAAATTTTTTAGTGTAACGATTGCCATTTCAATTGTTTCGTGTATGTACATGCGTATGTAATATATGTACATTACATACAATCAAAAAAAACAATTGCAAGTTAATATTTTTGTTTCATTAATTACTAATGTATTTTTTTTCGTTATGCAACGATTACTATTTTGCCTTCTCTTAATGTTCACATCCTGTAATAATAACAATATTGAAAAAACAGAAATGGATGCACAATACAGCACTGGCACTCTTTCTGAAAATGAAAGTCTTATTTATGATAACTATAAATTTTCAAACATTAAGAAAGGAATGAATGTTACACTTGTGGATGAAAAACCTGACGTCGCGTTTGAGCAACAAAGCGACTTATGCATTACAAGTTGTTTCAGAAAGCCGCTCAAAATTGTAATTTTGCCAATGAATTTTGGAAGTGCCGCTATAATGAATGAGATTAAAAATACTTTAACGATTTTAAAATTTGGAGTAAATTATTCAAAATATAATATTCAGACACTTGAAGGCACTATTGCTGCGATGCAGTCATTGTCTACCATTGAACCAGATATTATTATTGGACCATTTAACGAAAAAGATACATTATTACTTCAAAGACAAATCGGTCTGCATCATATTAACATTCCAATAGTGTCCCTTGCGACAAAACAACTCCCAGGTGATGGTCTTTACAATTTTGGTTACAATGTTGAAAGCGGTGTTTTGGCAATTATGCGTTACGCAAAAGATAAACATTACAAAAATCTTGTAATGTTTGCACCAAATAATGAAATTGGAGGAAATTCCTACAAAATGTTTTTAGGAATTGCAAAGGCAAATAAACAGGATATTTCCCGAGTTGAACTTTATGAACCAGATTCTGATGATATTACAAAATATATCACACGCTTGAAATCTTCGGCAATTCAAACTTATTATGAAAATCTTAATAGCGGAAAGATCCAAAAGGATGATTTTGGCTTTACATCACAAATTGTTGCAACGGAAGGAAACACTGTTACACATACTAGTGGTCAAAAATTTTACAAAAAATACAAGAAAATTGATGCAATTATTATTGATTCTTCATCAAAAGATTTTAAAAAGATATACGATGCCATCGCTTCAGAGGAGGCATTTAAAGATATCCCCATTATTGGTTCGCCAAGAATTGTTGATAGTGTAATTGAGCTTGTATTGGGTGGTAGTAATGGTTCTGGTACAATCGATGTTTCTGGCTCCGTTATTGGTGGGTATACAAATATTGAAAAAGAAATAATATTTCCTGCTAATTATGAGAAATATAAAGACTATTACGAAGTGTATAAAAACACATTTAATCAACCTCCAACAAGGCTTTCAGCAACAATTTACGAAACATTGCAATATATTTTAAAAGTTCATCAAGTTAAAGCAATTGATAACATCAGCGGCATTGCGATGAATAAAATTAATATTACAGATGGTGTGAATGGGCAGTTAATGACGGACCGTGATGGAAGAACTATTCAAAGAGTAATTGGCATTCATTCTTTCAAAAATGGAGTAGTTAAAGAAGTTCCCTTACTTAACAACGTTCCTGAAAATATTGATAAATTATTGCAAGAGTAATGAGGATTTTTTCTGGAATTCAACCAACTGGTATTTTACACATTGGGAATTATCTTGGGGCGATAAAGAATTGGAAGAGCCTTATTGCACAAAATTCAGGAGATGAGTTCATTTTTTCAATTGTTGATCTCCATGCTATAACAATTTTTCAAGAACCACAGGTACTTCGGGAAAGTATTTTGACTACATTTGTAATGTATATCGCTTGTGGTATCGAAAGTGGCATTGATGGCAAAAATATAAAGCAAAACATTCGAGTTTTTCAGCAATCAATGGTGAAGGAACACTGCGAACTTGCATGGATTTTAAGCTGTAATATTCAAATGGGATTTATCGACAGAATGACGCAATACAAAGATAAAACCCGAGAAAACCAAGAGCGTGCTTGCTTGGGGTTGTATTCGTATCCCATTTTAATGGCGGCAGACATTCTTCTTTACAACACGGATATCGTGCCAGTTGGTGATGATCAAATTCAACATATTGAACTTGCACGAGAAATTGCTGAAAAATTCAATGCGAAATATGGTAATATTTTTACAATTCCAAAAGCCAAATTAACAGAACTATCTGAAACTCAAAGGATTATGTCCCTTCGAGATGGTACCAATAAAATGAGTAAGTCCGATGAATCAGATTTCACGCGAATAAATCTTCTTGATTCTGCTGACACCATTTTACAAAAGATTAAAAAGGCAAAAACGGGGGAGGTTAATTCTCCAGAAGTGAAAAATCTTTTGGGAATTTACGAAGCATTCTCTGGTCAAAAATCAAATCACGATATTACAAGTAATTCATCCGCATTTAAAAACGATTTAGCAGAAGCAATTATATCCGAACTTACTCCAATTCAGAACAAATTCTACGAACTAATGAAAGATAAGGAATCTTTGCTTGAAATATTGCATAAAAATGGAGCAGAAGTTGCTAAAATTGCAGGGGAAAACCTCCATCGAATATATAAAGTAATTGGATTAAGGTAAATGTAGTATGATATATACTGATACACCACAAATTTCATTGCAAAGTTTTTTATGCTTGGATATTGGATCAAAAAAAACTGGCATTGCAAGTAATTTTGCCAACAATAGCATCGCCTTTCCAATAGAAACTATTCCAACGGAGCAAATTCTAGAGAAAATCACTCAAACTATGCAAAAACACAAATTTTCCTTTGTCATCGTAGGCATTCCACTTGCATACCCAGAAGGTGATAGCTTCCATTTTATTACAAATTTTGTCGAATTTCTTCAGGAAAGGATGCCTTTTATGAACTTTATTTTCTGGGACGAAACTGATTCAAGTAATGCAGTTCGTAAGTCTTATAAATTTGGTAGAAAGGGATTTAGTAAGAAATTTCATGAAAATTATGATATGAAATCTGCTGGATTAATTTTATCAGACTTTTTAAGTCTTTACTGGTAATGTGCTATGAAGAAGTAAAGCCCGCAAGCTGGTGCGGTAAATGGTAACATTGTAATATCTTTTTTCTCCAAAATTTCACGCATAAAATCAACTTCAATTCTGCCAATTCCCGTGTAAATTAATGCTCCAGTAATATTTCGAACCATATGATAAAGAAATGATCGTGCACTAATATGAATTTCAATAATATCCTGTGTAATTTTATTAATTTTGATGAAATCAACAGTTTTTATTGGACTCAACGCTTGACAACTCTTACTTCGAAATGAGGAAAAGTCATGTGTCCCAACAAGGATTTCCGAAGCCTTTTGCATCTTTTCTATGTTCATTACATTTGGTACATGGTGCATTTTTCCTTCAAAAATCGGACTTCTTATAAATCCATTGTAAATGTAATACTTATATTCTCTTCCAATACAGGAAAACCTTGAATGGAAAGTTTGAGTAACCTTTTCCACACTTTTAAGTGCAACAGCTTCGGAATTTTGATATAAAAAAAAATTTATTCCCATAAGAACTTTCATCTCTGGAAGATTCTCATCAACATCAAAATGGATAACCTGTCCAAAGGCGTGAACTCCGCCGTCAGTTCTTCCGCAATAATCAATTGTTGTTGACTTTCCATTCGTGAATTGTGAAAGTGCCATTTCAATTACACTTTGGATTGTCTTAACATTTTCCTGTCTTTGCATTCCTGCATAACCTTTACCGACATACTCAATCACGGCTTTGTATCTCTGCATTTTTCTTTCCAAAAAGTGAAAATATTATAAGTGTTATTTCAAAAAGAATTATCAACAACATGGCAACGATTATTTGTGAAAAGACATCTGGTGGTGTGATTATTGCCCCAATAATAAAGCTTGAGATAATGTATATTTTACGGAATTTCTTGATTTTTTCAAAGGAAACTACACCAATTTGAAGAAGTGCAAAAATTACAATCGGTATTTCAAAAACCAATCCAAAAACGACGCATAACATAAAAATTGTATTAAAAAATGAACTTACATTCAGTGAAAACCCAATTGATGGTTCTGCCATTTGGAACATAAAATTCACAACCGTTGGTGTTATGTAAAAAAAACTGAGGAAAATTCCCATAAAAAATAGGATTAATGTGAAAATTGAATAGAGAATCATAGCAGACTTTTTTTTAAAAATACATATCAAGTAATTGCCTATAAAAAAAACCAAAAATGGCATAAAAAGAATAATATTTGCTAAAAATGAGACTTTCATACTCAAAAAAAATGGAGCCTCGATGGTAAAATAATTCAATTGGTGTCCATGTAAAAATCGCTCCTTTATGAATGTAATTAAGTGTGCGTGGAAGTAATAACAGATAGAAAAAGATAACATAAAACCGATTAACAGCTTTATTACAAGATTTTTTAAGTCACCAATATGCGAAAGTAAATCTTTTTCGTGCATTTTAAGTTAATTTTTCAGCAATTTTTACTTGTATTTTTGGTTTTACCTATTCAAAATAGCAAGTTAAATTTAGTGCTAAAATGCAAAAAGTCAAAACTTCTGTGAAGATTTCCTCTTGGGGAGGATATCTTCCACCAAAAAAATTAACAAACCATGATATATCACAATTCGTCGAAACAAGTGATGAATGGATTGTTCAAAGAACGGGAATTACTCAACGCTTTTTCGCAAACGATAATCAATCTACATCAGATCTTGCTCTTGAATCGGCACTTATTTCGCTAAAAGGTAGAACTCACATTGATGCAATTATTGTTGCGACCACTACCCCTGATTTAACATTTCCTTCAACTGCCTGCATTTTACAAGGAAAGCTTAAAGAAAGAGGAATTTCATCAAATTTTGCGTTTGATATTCAAGCTGTTTGTGCTGGTTTTGTTTATGGCATTGTGAACGCATATTCGCATATTCTTGCTGGATTTGCAAAATCTGTTTTAGTTGTTGGAGCGGATACAATGTCCCGCGTTCTTGATTTTGAAGATAGAACGACTTGTGTATTATTTGGTGATGGTGCTGGTTCTTGTATTGTGGAACTAGATGATGAAAATTCCCATAATTGTCTAATAACGGCGTCACTTCATTCAGAATCTCATACACAAATGCTTCAAACAACAAGTGGAGTGTCCACAAAGGGATCTGGGTTACTAACAATGAATGGGCAGGATGTCTTTAAACACGCAGTTTCAAAAATGTATTCTTCAATTAATGAACTCATTGAGAAAGCAGGCATTACAAAAGAAGAAATCGATTTTATTGTTCCGCATCAAGCAAATATTAGAATTCTTGATGCTATTGCTAAAAAAATGGATATGCCTGAAGAAAAGTTCATTAAAACGATTCATAAACATGCAAACACGTCATCTGCGACAATTCCACTTGCAATGTGGGAGGAAAGTGCAAAATTTAAAACAGGAGATTTAATCATTTTAGAAGCACTTGGTGGTGGTTTAACTTGGGGAGGTGTTGTATTCAAATTTGCTTGAAAGTCACACTTTAATGCTACTTTGTCATATTTACTTCGAGTATAAACGTTGTTATACTTATATTTTGAGTGTCATTTTGAGCGTTATTGGAAGATGTTTGGTTTTGTATGCCAATTCTATAATTCAAACAGTTACTTTTATAACTAAATCCACCGCTAAGATTCGTGATGATATTTTGTGGCGTTGGGTTATTTCCGCTGAAGAATTTTGTGTTTTGAATCATATTTACAAAAATTGAGTGATTTTTGTAATTAAGTGAACCAGAGTATGTAATATTTTCAATGGTTTGCACTGGTTGATTAAGCAATCCAACTTGTTGTGGGTTTTGTAGTGTTTTATCAAGATAAAAATAACCAAGACCAATATCTATAAATTGAAATGGTTGTAATGATATATTTGAATTTGAAAATAAAATTTGTGAACCATCATTTTTTACAACAAACTTTGCAGATACTTGCATTTTTTCAAGTGATGCATTTGCTCTTCCAACATAATTTGAAAAACCGCTTGAGGTATTGTATCTTTGTCCTGCAAAGAAGTTAAATTTTCTGTTATTTCTGTTTTGTGCTTGTACACTTAAGCCATAAGCACCCTTTAATCCGGAATCTACTATATCAATACCGTTGTATCTTGACATCGTAAAAATATTGTTATCTGTAACAAAACCCGTTGCACTATCTTCATTTATTACATTACCTTTAGTGGCATCAGTTGTGTAATCGATGAAAATCATTGGTTTTATTTGTGTGATATAACTTTTGACATTATACGAAAATGATTGCGAAAGTGTTGTATTGATATCGCCAACTGCTCGATATGCGAAGTCTATATCTGGTGTTTTGGTATTTACACCTGGTATTTGAGTATTTCTATATGTATAATGAAGTATGTTAAAACTTGGTTTTGTTTCGGCTTGAAAACCCTTAAATTTAAAGGTTTTTTGTAACTCTAGTGCCGTGTTAAGACGAGTACCACTCAGACCATTAACTCTCTGGAAGTTCATCATTTCGCTTTTTGACGTAACTTGATTATTGGAATTTAATTTGGTTAAAATTTTGTTATACCTTGCAGATGAAACGCTGGATGGAATTAAGTTTTGGTTGGAGTCTGTCATTGCTTTATAATATGTAGTATCCACATTATAAAATTTATTATTCGTATAGTTACTGTAAGAAAGATTGGATGTTAAATAGTTTTCGAATTTCATATCATAAATCTTACGAACCAAAAGATCCGAAGATGCTTGAATATTTAAGTTCGTGACTGAAGAATCGTTATAATATTTGTTGCTATTCATTAGGTAGTATCTGTAGCCTTTGTCATTTGTATTTTTACTACTATTTGTTTGGAGTAGTGTGGTTTTGAAATCGGTTTCAGTAATAAAGTGGTTTTTTTCATGATTTTTTGCATATTCATGATGAATTTTAATGTTATGAGCCCTTAATGATGAATCTGATGTCTTTTGGGTAGCATATATTTCTGGTTGAATTGTAAAGTCACCATACTTTGTATTCTCTTTAATGTACACGAAGGTTAAACCTTGCTGTCCATTGACACTTATCGGACTAAACTGTTGAAATCCATCTTTTTTTTGATTCAAATTAATGGAAAGGTATGGTGTGTAAATTACTGGAATTCCGTGCACTTTTATCAATAAATTTTTTGCTTTCAATTGTTTAGTTTCAGTGTTATAAATGATTTTTGAAGCATATCCACTCCATGGAACATCGCATTCATTGGCTTGATTTTGGTTTTGTTCGTCAATTTTAAACATCTGACATGTTGAAAATTTTGTTTTTGAAAGTGTTAATATGGGTTGTGATGTTTTAATTGTTGCAGCTTGGTATGAAATTAAGTCTGAGAGCATCTTAACGTTCTTACCATCCAACTCTTTTGTTTCAGGATTTCCCGTAAGGTATTGTGAAAAAATCGTCACATTATAATTATCCGCTCCTTCATAAGTAATTTTTGCATCAACTGGAAGAGTCGTTTGCTTTGTCTCTTTATTAATAATAATTTCTTCACTATTAATTTTCATACTCTCATTCTTCAGTTCAACATTGCCTTTTGCATGAATTATGCCGGCGTCTCCTTTGTTGGATTTGTTGCTCTTCATGCGGCTTCCTTCAATGACCATCGCCTTCAGGCTTGCCTCCTGTGCAAAGGATGGCACAAAGTTGACAAGGAAAAGTATAAGAATAGCGATTGGAAGCATTATATTTAATTTTTTATTGAAATTACTTTCAAAACCTTTTTCTTGATTATTCAAGAATGTTCTTATATTTTTACAAAAAAAGTTAATATGTCAATTATTGATTTGAATAATATTGTGGAAAATGCCACATCACATTGCGACTTAAACAAGATTCAGCTCAAGTCTGTTAAAGTGAGGCTTTTGTCTGCTATAAAAAAAATCCAAATTTCGAAAAGTAATTCACAAGAACTTGCCAGTGAATTAGGTTCACAAAATAATGCACGGCAATTATTAAATAATTTAACTCTACCCATTAATAATTCTACTGAAAAATCGAAAAAGACGAAAAACAAGAATAATGTTCCCAAAGCTTTTGTGATAAAGAAGGGGTCAAAATTACTTGACAACGACGATCAAGAGGACTTTCACTCGGAAATTGACGAAATTATTGAAATTTTACTTAACACCGTTATTGAATTAAATTCAGATGCTGCGACTAAAAAAGTTTGCTCAGCTATCGATTCTTTTGTAAAAAATGGTTTTAAATCATTCAAAGAACATAGGAAGCACATTGAAAAGGAAATTTCACACATATATCCGCATACAGTTTCGAGCCTACATTTTCAAACTTTGAATATTGTGAAAAGCAAAATCAATAGGCTAAACGAAATAAATTCTTTAAAAAGTGTCAAAAATATTGGACAAAAAAAAGATGGAAAAGAAGTGGAGAAGAAAAGTATCACACAACGCAATGTTACTGCAAAAGTTCGTTAGTTTCAGCAGATTTTCTGCCATTTTGTGAACCAATTTTAACAGGTTTTCCATTTTTGAGTGCCTGAAGTATTTCGCGAATTGTTTCAGGAGTAAGATCTTCGTAGTAGTCATCATTAATTTGAATCATTGGTCCATTTGAACACGCCCCCAGACATTCAACTTCAAGAAGAGAAAAAAGACCGTCCGTTGTCATTTCCTTATCGCTAATTTTTAGTTCATTTTTAATAATTTGCATTATATCCTCCGACCCCATTAATACACATGGCGTTGTTCCACAAGCTTGAATAAAATATTTTCCAACGGGTTTCAGGTTGTACATTGAATAGAATGTTACAACTTCAAAAACTCTAACCTCTGGCATTTCAAGAAATTTTGCGATGTAAATAATGGCCTCTTGCGGAATCCAGTTATTGTTTTGGCGTTGTGCTATCCACAGAAGCTCCATTACTGCAGATTTCTTACGATTCTCAGGATACTTTGCCACGGCATTCTTTGCAAGTTCAAGGTTTTCTTGTGTAAAGAGGAATGTCATTTTTCAAAATTGAGTAGTTTTATGTGAAGATAGTTCTCCAGATATTTTAAAATTCAAGGGAATTATTTTAGTGAGTTATCGTTTATAATTTAGTATACGGATAGGTAAACAAAGTTATATGTATCAAATTAACAATAAAGTGCAGCAGAATAGCTGATTCAATTCTGTTATTTTTGATATATGCTATAGCATAAAATATTCCAGCAAAACATGCTAATAACGCAAATGGAATATTTGGCATATGAGAGAGACCAAATATTAATGATGATAGTGATATCATTAATAATATACTGGATTTTTCTCGTAATTTGGTATATTTCTGTAATGCATATGAAATATCTTTCATCAATAAACTTCTAAACAGTATTTCCTCACCCAAGCAAACAACTAGTAGATTATTTGTAATCCACAATATCAGAACTTTAAAATTAAATTTGGGATCAAATTGAATAAATCCAAGTATGTACGCCAACCCAAGTAATACAAGCATTGCTATTGGTAAAATTTTTACTATATCGTTAATGATATACCTTAATACTGTATGGTAGCTTATTCTACCATCCGTTCGTTTATCATAAAAAGCAATCACCATTAACGATATAATATATAATTTATCAAAATTCATATACATCGTAAATGGTGCAGAATATTGAGACAAAGTAACTTTATTTAATATAATAATATTACGGAAACCGGGTAATATATGTAGTAAAATCGGAATAAGAAATATGTAAAATATAATCTTCAATATTGCACTATAGACACTATGAATAATAAATTTGCTTAAAATTACCAATCCCAATAGTGTTAAGCATATAATCAATCCTGTTAAATCAAGCATTCCAAGGTAAAAAGCCACAATGGAGGATATAAACATCGTTGTATAGCCAATGTGTATAGAATACTTTATATTGTAAATATTATAAAGAATTGAGAAGCTAACAAGAAAACATGGTATAAAATTAATAACTATGTCCATAATTAATTACTTGACAATTAAATCATATACGCTTTATTGTGATAATCTTATTTTTGCAAGAAAAATGTCAAATCCGTTCGAAGGAATTACCCCAGAAAAAATCCGTAATATTGCAATCATTGCACACGTCGACCACGGAAAAACAACATTAGTCGATAACATCCTTAAACAAAGCGGAACATTTCGTGAAAACGAAAATGTTAACGAGAGAGCCATGGATTCCAACGATATCGAAAAGGAACGGGGAATTACAATTCTGGCAAAATGTACTGCTATAAAATTTGATGATTACAAAATCAACATTGTTGATACACCGGGACACGCCGATTTTGGTGGAGAAGTTGAACGCGTACTTTCAATGGTAGATGGAGTAGTTCTTCTTGTTGATGCCGCTGAAGGACCAATGCCACAAACAAAATTCGTTCTTGGGAAGGCTTTAAAACTGGGTCTTCGTCCAATTGTGATTATTAATAAAATTGATAGGCAAGATGAACGCCATAATGAAGTTCTTGATGAAATTTTCGATCTTTTCTGTATGCTTAACGCAACGCCAGAGCAGCTTGATTTCACATATTTATATGCATCTGGAAGGGCAGGATGGGCAGTTAAAGATTTAGCTGATGAACGAAAGGATCTTATGCCACTTTTTCACGCAATTTTGGAAAAAGTTCCTTCTCCAGATGTTGATACTACAGCTCCATTTTCAATGCTTGCAACAATTCTTCATGCGGATAACTTTCTTGGAAGGCTTCTTACAGGAAGGGTTTATAGCGGAAAGGCTAGAGTTAACACATCGGTTCGATCGCTTAACTTACACGGTG
Organism: Rickettsia typhi; assembly: GCA_945861725.1. Lineage (GTDB taxonomy): Bacteria > Pseudomonadota > Alphaproteobacteria > Rickettsiales > Deianiraeaceae > CAJQOT01. The sequence goes on along the minus strand of CAMAVJ010000001.1, from coordinate 172,464 downwards.
AAAAAGTTGAGGATTTCCGTCTTACAAAACTTCAAGGATATTTTGGAACTCACAGAATTCCAATTGATGAAGCAATTGCTGGTGATATCGTTACCATTGCTGGGCTTGAAAAAACTTCAGTTGCGGATACAATTTGTGATATTTCAGTTACAAAGGCAATCTATTCGACTCCGATCGATCCTCCAACGATTTCAATTACAATTGGGGTAAATACATCGCCGCTCGCTGGTCAAGAAGGTGACAAAGTTACATCACGCACAATTCGTGACAGGCTTTACGCAGAAGCGGAATCCAATGTTGCAATTACAGTTACTGATGTTACAAGTGAAACATTTGAAGTTGGTGGTCGTGGAGAACTTCAGCTTGGAGTACTAATTGAAAATATGCGTCGCGAAGGTTTTGAACTTACAGTTGCAAGACCAAAAGTCCTTTTCCAAAAAGACGAAAATGGTAATATGCTTGAACCAATTGAAGAAGTTCTTGTTGATGTTGATGAAGCTTATTCGGGCTCAGTTGTTGCAAAACTAAATGTCCGCAAGGGTGAAATGATTGATATGAGACAAGGTACCGACGGCAAAACGAGGATTACATATCTTGTACCGTCTCGTGGTTTAATTGGTTATTATGGTGAATTTTTGACAGACACAAAAGGAACTGGAACTATGAACCGTCTGTTTTCAAAATATGCTCCTTACAAAGGCAAAATTGAATCCAAAAAGAACGGAGTTCTTGTTTCAAATGATACAGGTGAAGCCGTTGCTTACGCAATTTTCAACCTTCAAGACCGCGGAACGATGTTTATTCGCCATGGCGACAAGGTCTACAAAGGTATGATTGTTGGTGAAAATGCTAAAGAAAATGACCTTGATGTTAATGTTCTTAAGGGAAAACAGCTAACAAACATCCGTTCTTCTGGTGCTGATGAAGCAATTCGCTTGGTTACTCCAAAGTTAATGACTCTTGAAGAAATGATTGCGTATATTCAAAACGATGAGCTTGTTGAAGTTACACCGAAATCTTTGAGACTTCGCAAAAGATATTTCGAACTTCACGAGCGTAAAAAGAACGAAAACAAAGATTTCTAAAAAATCTGTTGCATAAGTGGGCAAAATGTGTTATTATGGAATATAATTATTTTTTCCTTTATGCAACGTAGTACTTATCCTAACACAGTAGTTAAGACTAGTAATAATATTCTTTGGCGATTCCTTTCATATATTACATATCCGTTTCGTTGTTGTTTAAGAACAAAGAGTGCGGCAGTTAGTAGTATTGACAACCAAACACAGTATAATCTACCTCGATTACAGGGTAATGTGTCACATCCTGTAGATGAACGGAGAATAGCGATAAATCGTGAGGATGATCAAAAAAGCTTGTTCGCACTTATATACGGTCATCCAGCAACGGTGCAAGACAATGCGATTGACAGCAAGAAGAATATAGAACAGGCAAAAAGCAGAATAGAGAACATTAATAGGATACATTATAAGTATTATAAGCAATATGATAGAGCAGGCGAACAGAGTAGACAATATAGTTCGATAGAGAATAATATATAGTTCGATAGAGAATAATAGTTCATCTGCACTTTTTAAGGGTAAATGTATCATAACAATAGAACGTTAATCCCCAAACTGCGTTGTGTAAAGTTTATTATAATGTCCATTTTGCTTTATAAGCTCCTCGTGTGAACCATATTCAATAATTTCTCCGTGCTGGATAACGAGGATTTTATCCGCGTTTATTACTGTTGAAAGTCTATGTGCAATTGCAATTGTTGTTCTGTCTTTCATAAATTTATCCAGTGCATCTTGAATTAATTTTTCGGAAATGGAATCCAGTGCTGAAGTTGCTTCATCTAGAAGAAGTATTGGTGAGTCGTATAAAATTGCCCTTGCAATTGCTATTCTTTGTTTTTGACCACCAGAAAGCTTTGTGCCAGATTGCCCAACAATTGTTTGGTATCCATTTGGCATACGGTTGATAAAATCTTCAGCATTTGCAAGCCTTGCGGCATTTATAACTTCGTTATGTGTGGCATTTACTTTCGTATAGCGAATGTTGTTTTCAATTGTGTCATTGAAGAGTTGGATATCCTGCGAAACGAGTGAAATATTTTGTCTTAGTGATGAAAGAGTGATGTTTGCTATATCGTATCCATCGATTTTTATTATTCCAGATGTTGGGATATAAAAGCGTTCAAGAAGGCTTATAATTGTCGATTTTCCAGAACCAGTTGCCCCAACTATTGCAAGCGTTTCCCCAGATTTTACTTCAAAAGAAATATTACTCAATATTAAATGTTCATATTCGTTGTGATACTTAAATGAAATATTTTCAAATGAAATATCACCTTTAATATTTTCCAGTGAAATTGCATTTGCTTTTGATACGATATGCGTATCCCTTTCAAGTTCATTTTTTATCGCCTTTGTTGAAGCAATAAAATTTTGAATTGTTAAATTTAAACCAGTGATTGACTTTAGTGGTTTATAGGCAATAGTCATTGCCGTAAAAAATGCGAAAAATTCCCCAGCGGTCAGCGTTCCATTGATAACACTATACCCGCCATACCATATTACTGCCGCAATTCCACAAATTGATATTGTTTCGGTAATTGATGGAAGTAGAGTTGAAAGAGTAATAACCTTCTTTGCGATATTAAGCAGATTGTTAAAAATTCCGCTAACTCTTTTAATTTCAAACTCTTCAGCATCATTTGATTTTACAAGCTTTGGAAGGCGAAGTGATTCATCTACGGAAGAAACTAAATCTTCCATTCCAACCCTGCCTTTATCTATTATATTTCGCATTTTTTTTGCGATGATTGTGACGGGAATTACCGTCAATGGAATTGAAATAAGATTAAAAAGTGTAAGAATCGGATTCTGAATGAATAGTACAACGGTAAGTGCGATAACTGTAATTATTTCGCGAAGTAATATGACAAGAATTGTGTTAATTCCATTTGCAATTGATGCCGTTGTTTGGAATATTCGAGAAATCATCGCACCAGTTGGAGTGTTATCAAAGAACGAAATATCAGATGTTATATACTTTCTGTAAAGTGCTTCTTGAATATTTTGTGTGACCTTTGCCATAATAATTTGCATCGTTCTTGTTTGAATAAACAACGCGGTATTTTTGACAATAGTTATTACAATTACCGCCAATGGAATGATTGTAAGCATTTTTTCATTTTTTGCGACAAAAATTTTATCCAATAATTCCTTCACAAGATAAGCATATGATGCAGTTGTGCCAGCAACGACGAACATTAGTATGATTGCAAATAAAAACTTAATACGATACTGGATGAAATATGGTTTTAAAAAAATAAGCGATACATACAATTGCCTCACTGTTTCAAACTTTGTTCCAATTTTTTTTGATGACATTTGTCTATACAAGATTCGTCGAATATGTGTGTAAAAAATTAGCAATGTCAAGATTTTATTGGAAGTGAAAATAACTCTTGCAAAGAAAATTAATAGTATACTATATTCTTTGAATAATTAAAGTTCTACTATGGATATAGATTCAAACCAAGGAAGCACAACTGATAGCATAAAAGAAAACACTGAAGCACAAGTTGATAATACTCCAAAAACTGCAAAAGTAAGACAAGCAAAAAACCCACAATCTAGTAAACCAATCAGTGGAAAAAACTTTGGCATGAAAGGTATTAAACCTACAACTCCAAGAATAAATTACAGCCCAAGAAGTCGCTAATATTTATTGATATTTCACGAGAAAACATCCGTTCCAATACCAAGAGTTTCCAAAATTGGCATTGCTTTTAAAATCATCTCTTCAAGTTCTTTTTGCGGATTTGAGTCAAAAACAATCGCACCACCAACTTGAAATTCAAACTTTTTGCCATCAAGAATGATCGTTCTAATGACAACAGAAAAATCAAAATTTTGATAATCATCAATAATACCAAGGCACCCAGAATAAACTCCTCGCTCTACTTGTTCCATTTCATTCGCTATTTCGATAGCCTTAATTTTTGGAGCACCCGTCATTGAGCCAGCTGGAAATGTTGCAAGAAAACATTCAGAATTACTTATATAACGGTTCAATTTTCCAATAACATTTGAAGAAAGGTGGTGAATTTGCGAAAATGTTTCAGCTCTTTGGAAATCCACCACCCAAACTTTTTCAGAAATACGCCCGATATCATTACGCACAAGGTCGGTGATCATTAAATTTTCAGATTTATCCTTTACATTGTTTAAATTGCAAATTGCATCTGAAGATTTCAGCGAACCCTTAATTGGAATTGAATTAATTTCATCATTTTTTCGCGTCAAAAAACATTCAGGTGATGATGAAACGATCGCCCTGCTATCATCCAAAACTAGAAGTATTGAATACGGATTTGGTGAAATTGAATAAAGTTTTGAAAAAATATCACTCGGATTTGGCACATCTTCAAATTCACCGAAGAATTTTCGCGTTAAATTCACTTGATAGCAAGTCCCTTTTTTGATATAATCAAGAATTTTATCAACTTTGGAAAAATATTGTTCATTAGTCATATTAGACTTAATCCATGAAACAGTTGGAATTTCCCCACTTTTAATATTAGTGATATCAAAATCTTCAGAATTTTCAAATTTTCCAAAAAAAATTGATGGCATTTCGCAGAAAGATTTTATTTTCTGTGGTGAAATATCTTCAATTTGTGTATAATTTTCGTAGGAAATGTATCCAATAGAATTTGACAAATTATCAATATCACTAATTGATAAAACCGATTGCGGAAGCAAGTTTTTATAAATTTTTCCCATTTTTGGAAAAATAGCGTAAGGAGATTCAAATTTCACTTGCAAATAAAAAAAATATTTCACTTAAAGTAAAAGAATTAAAGTTGTGTTAAATGTCAAACGAAAATACCAACGAAAAACTTACTTACAAATCAGCAGGTGTTGACATTGAAAAGGGCGATAACTTCGTTGAATCAATTAAGAAAATTACAAAAAATAACACGATTGGGCTTTACGGCAATATGTTTGATGTTTCATCTTTGGGTATGAAAAACCCAGTTTTAGTTTCAGGAACTGATGGCGTTGGAACAAAACTCAAGCTTGCATTTCGTGCGAATAAGCATAACACGATTGGCATCGATCTTGTAGCAATGTGCGTGAACGATATTCTTTGTCATGGTGCAAAACCGATATTTTTTTTGGATTACTTGGCAAATTCAAGCGTTGATGTTTCCATTTTGGAGCAAATAATTATCGGAATAAATGAAGGGTGTAAAATTGCAGGATGTGAACTTGCAGGAGGCGAAACCGCCGAAATGCCTGATATCTACAAAAATGGGGAATACGATTTAGCAGGTTTCGTTGTTGGAGCCGTAGAAAAAGAACGGATGTTGCCATCACAAAATATTAAAGCAGGGGATTGCCTCATCGCACTTCCGTCAAGTGGAATTCATTCAAACGGGTTTTCACTTGTGAATGCAGTTCTTGAAAAAACGGGCGAAAATTCACAAGAATTACTTGAAAAGCTTTTGACACCAACAAAAATTTACGTCAAAGATGTACTAGGTTTTATCGATGCAGATTTCAACAAAGGTATATTGAGTAATGATTTTATTGAGGTTACGCCTTACAAAACCAAAGATTGTAAATATCGTATTACAATTAAAGATGAAACTTATGCCAAACAATTAAGCAATGAAATTCAAATTGCCAGAACAAATATGCAAGATGGTTCTTATACTAGAGCATTATGCAGCATTGGAATTGCAACGAATGACCGCAATTGTTATATTGCAGGAAATGGAACATCATTACATATATACGCTTCTGATGAACAAAACGCAGACAATATATATAACAATATTTCAATGAAATATAAAAGTCAAAATGCTTTAATCAAAGGTCTTGCTCACATTACTGGAGGAGGGCTTTACTCTAACACAATGCGAATTATCCCAAGCGGTCTTGATTTAGCCATCAATTACGATGCAATTCAAACGCCAGAAATTTTCAATTGGATACAAAAAAACGGGAACATTGAAACTGAGGAAATGTTCAAGGTTTTTAATATGGGAATTGGAATGGTTGTTGTTTGTAAAAAGCAAAATTTGGAAAGCGTTCTTACAGGATTTGATGGTTCATATATTTTCGGATCCGTTGTTTGTAAATAACTTTAAAAATGAGTGAAATTGATGAATTAAAAAGGCAAATTGCACATCACAATAAACTTTACTATGAACAGTCATCACCAGAAATTTCAGATGAAGAATATGATTTTCTCACGAAACGCCTTCGGGAATTGACATCATCACACGTGGATCTATTCACATTTGGTCTTGATCTTACGCAGACAAAATTCGCAAAAATTCCCCACCGCTCGCCAATGCTTTCCCTTGGCAATGTTTTTGATGAAGACGAACTTCGAGATTTTATAAAAAAAGTCAATAATTTCTTGAATACCGAAGGTGAATTTTATGAATTTACAGCGGAAAAAAAGATTGATGGCGTTTCATTTTCTGCACTTTATGAAAATGGAACATTGGTGCATATTTTAACAAGGGGTGACGGTGAAATTGGAGAAAACATCACAGAAAATATTCTGACAATTGAAGGATTTCCAACAAAAATTTCTACAAACTCAGTGGTTGAAGTCCGTGGTGAGGTTTATATGCTTAATTCCGATTTTGAGGAACTTAACAGGGAAAACGCAAAAACTGGCGGGAAAATTTTTGCAAATCCGCGAAATGCCGCTTCTGGCTCACTCCGTCAACTTGATTCTACATTCACAAAGGCACGAAATTTAAAATATTACGCATATTCTGGTATTTTTCACGACGAAAATATAACTGAAACACTGCTTACAACACAAGGAAAAATCTATACTTTCCTTTCAAAAAATGGATTTTATGTAAACGATTATGCAATTTGCAATTCAATTGAATTAATGCTTAATTACTACAACTCCGTTGCCAAGCATCGATTTCAAATTGGATACGATATTGATGGTATCGTGTATAAAATTAATAGTATTTTTCTTCAAAAACGCCTTGGAACTACGGCAAATGCACCAAGGTGGGCTGTTGCACACAAGTTTTCTTCCAAAAAAGCACAAACAAAGCTTGAAAATATTATACTGCAAGTTGGTAGAACGGGAATTATCACACCTGTTGCGGAACTTTTACCTGTGAACCTTGGTGGTGTTGTAATTAAGCGTGCAACTCTTCATAATAAGGACGAAATTTATCGTCTTGGAGTAAATGTTGGGGACATCATTGAAATTGAACGTGCGGGCGATGTTATCCCAAAAATTTTGAAAGTATGCGAAAAGAACCCAAATAGTATTCCAACAAGTGTATTTGAATTTCCAATAAATTGCCCATGCTGTGGTTTTGAACTCACGCAAGCTGAAACCTTAATTCGCTGTATGAATTTTGCAAGTTGTAAGGAGCAAAACCTTGGTAGATTTAAGTATTTTGTCTCAAAAGAGTGCTTCAACATTGTTGGACTTGGAGAAAGGCAAATCGAAGAATTCTTTAATCAAGGTTTCATTAAAACATTTTCTGATATATTTCTTCTGCCGGAAAAAATTTCGGAAATGAAACTAAAAAATTGGGAGGGTTGGGGTGAAATTTCGGTAAAAAATCTTATAAATGCAATTAATGTAAGCAAAAAAGTCGCCCTTTACAAAATGATCAACTCCTTTGGGATTTATTCCGTTGGAATGGAAAACGCGAAAATACTTGCGGGATTTTTTAAATCTGGCGAAAATTTAACGCAGGAAATTTCGTTCGCAATGCAACTTGAAAAACTTATAGAACTTGATGGTATTGGTGAGAAAACTGCAAAAGAAGTTGTTTCATATTTAAAAATTAATAGGGAAGAAATTACTAAATTACTTTCAATCACCGATGTTTATCATGAAGAACAGATAAGTGGGGATAGGGGTGCGATCCTCTTCACTGGTACTCTTTCAATTTCGCGTGCAGAAGCAAAGGAGATGGCCCAAAAAGCTGGTTTTTCTATAGCATCAAGCGTATCAAAGGCCCTTGAATACCTTATATGTGGTGAGGATTCAGGTTTAAAATTAAAAAAAGCACAAGAACTTGGTGTAAAAATTTTAAATGAGGTAGAATTTTTGGATTTATGTAGAAAAATCTAAAAAATAAAAAAATAGTTTGTTCTACTGCAGTAGAACACGATAACAAAATATGTTTTTTATTTCAAAATTTAGTGATTTCCTCCAAGAGTAATTTATTCACGGAAGTAGGATTTGCCTTTCCCTGAGTCTCTTTCATAATCATACCAACTAAAAACCCAAGAACCTTTGTTTTTCCTGCCTTAAATTCCTCAATTTGCGAAGAATTTTGTGCAAGAACATTACGAATTGACTCTAAAATTGCACTTTCATCAGTAACTTGCACAAGGTTTTTATCCTTGATAACCACATCTGCATTTTGCCCCGTTGCAAACATTATATCCATAACATCTTTTGCAATTTTTCCAGAAATAATTCCGCTTTTAATGCGATTTGAAAGTTCGGCGAGGTTTTTACTTGAGACTTTACAATTTTCAAGTTCGATTTCCGCTTTTTTTGTGCGTCCAAGAAGTTCACTGAGTAATAAATTCACAAAATTTTTAACATCTTGTGCAACAGACACTCCCTGTTCAAAGTAATAATTGATTGATTTTTCTGAAATTAATACCGAGGCATCGTAGTATGAAAGTCCATACTGTGATTGATATCTTTCAATTTTTTCACTTGGAAGTTCTGGCAAACTTGCCTTGATTTGTGCTAAAAATTCATCTGTTAAATTAATTGGCATAAGGTCGGGATCTGGAAAATAACGGTAATCATCTTCCTCTTCTTTGTTTCTCATTTTACGAGTTTTATCAAGTTTTGTGTCAAAAAGTCGTGTTTGTTGAATGACTTTTTCACCAGATTCAATTAATTCAACATGACGATTCGCCTCAACTTCAATTGCCTTTGAGACCGAGCGAATTGAGTTCACATTTTTGATTTCACAACGAGTCCCAAATTTTGTTTCACCTTCACGCATCACGGAAACATTGACATCGCAACGGAAATTACCTTTTTCCATATCTGCGTCACTGGTATCAATTGCACGCAATAAAAGACGAAGATTTTTTATATATTCAACTGCCTCATGTGGGGATTTCATATCGGCTTCTGAAACGATTTCCATTAGTGGAATACCTGCACGATTAAGATCAACGCAAGATTGATCGTCGTAAATATCATGAATTAACTTGCCAGCATCTTGTTCAATATGTATTCTATTTATGCGAATTGTTTTCTTTTTTCCGCTTTCATCAATGATTTCAATCCTTCCTCCATCAACGATTGGATTGTAAAGCTGTGTTATTTGATAACCTTGTGGAAGATCTGGGTAAAAATAGTGTTTTCTATCAAAAGAAGAATTTTTGTTGACCACTCCATTGATCGCAAATCCAGTTTTTGCAGCCTTTTTTACAGCTTCCATATTTAGAACTGGAAGTTGACCTGGGGAAGCAATATCAAAGAAAGAAACTTGTGTATTTGGCATAGCATCATGAGTTGCAGCACTGGAGGAAAAAAGTTTGGTTTTTGTGTTAATTTGTGCGTGAACTTCAAGTCCAATAACGATATTCCAGTTTCCAGTTTTGCCTTTGATAACCATGCAATTGAGCTTTAATTTGCTTCTTTGTGAATTTCCTCAGAAGAATTGTCAAGTTTTTTCTCAACGGATTTCTTTGTTTTTCTTTCGCTTAATTGTGCTTTTTCGATACGAATCTGTGGCTTTGCTTTGTCAGAAATTACCGCTTTATCAATCACAACTGTGCGAACTGAGTCGCGTGTATCAGGAAGAGTATACATTGTTTCAAGCAGTGTGCTTTCAATTATTGTGCGAAGACCCCTTGCTCCCGTTTTGCAGCGAATTGCTTCTTTTGCGATTTCAGCCACAGCTTCATCAGTGAAGACAAGATTTGCGTTATCATATTCAAAAAGTTTCGTGTATTGTTTAATAATCGCATTTTTTGGTTCATGGAGAACTCTAACCAGTTCATCTTCTGTTAATTCGCTTAACTTTGCAAGAACTTGAAGACGCCCGATAAATTCAGGAATTAGACCGTAAGAAATAACATCCTCGATTGTAACATCCTTAATAAGTGATATTGTATTTTTCACTTTAGCTTTAACATCAACACCAAAGCCAATGCCACCTTTTGTCATTCTGCGTTCAACAATTTTCTCAATTCCGGCAAATGCTCCGCCACAAATGAATAAGATATTTGTTGTGTCAACTTTAATATATTCCTGTTGCGGGTGTTTTCTTCCGCCTTGTGGTGGAACGGAAGCAATTGTTCCTTCAATAATTTTTAATAGTGCTTGTTGAACTCCTTCCCCAGAAACATCGCGAGTGATTGATGGAGAATCTGATTTACGGGATATTTTATCGATTTCATCAATATAAATGATGCCCTGTTCTGCTTTGGCAATGTCGTAATTTGCATTTTGAACAAGGCGAAGAACTATATTTTCAACATCCTCACCAACATAACCTGCCTCTGTTAAAGTTGTTGCGTCTGCAATTGCAAACGGAACTTTTAAAACCTTTGCGAGAGTTTGTGCAAAAAGTGTCTTACCTGAACCCGTTGGTCCCAAAAGAAGAATATTAGATTTTTGAATTTGAACACCGCCATCTGTGTTTGGATTTTTGATGCGTTTGTAGTGGTTATAAACAGCGACTGCCATAATTTTCTTTGCTTCGTCGTGCCCTATTATGTATTGATCCAAAATTTTATGAATTTCACTTGGTGTTGGAATGCGTTCGCCTGCAACATTTTCTTCATATTTCATATCAGAAACAATGTTGTCACAAAGTTCAACGCATTCGTTACAAATGAAAACATTTGGCCCAGCAATTAGTTTTTTGACTTCATGTTGACCTTTTCCGCAAAATGAACAGTATAGTAAGTTTGTAGACATATTGATTGAATTACTTGTAGTTAGTTATTTTTTTTCTGGAGCTTGAATCGCATGGCGTGATTCTATTACGGCATCAACAAGACCAAAAGCCTTTGCCTGTTCGGGAGACATAAAGTTATCGCGTTCCATATTTTTTTGAACGATTTGGAGTTTTTGTCCAGTATGTTTAACATAAATTTCATTCAACCGTTTTTTAATTGCAAGAATTTCTTTTGTATGAATTTCAATATCGGTGGCTTGCCCTCTTGAACCGCCAGATGGTTGGTGAATCATCACTCTTGCATTTGGAAGGCAGAATCTTTTTCCAGCGGCTCCAGCTGTTAAAAGTAGTGAGCCCATTGAACAGGCTTGTCCCATACAAAGTGTCACAACATCGGGTTTGATAAATTGCATTGTGTCGTAAATTGAAAGACCTGCTGTAACAACGCCGCCTGGGGAGTTTATGTAAAGATAAATATCTTTTTCAGGATCCTCAGATTCCAAAAATAAAAGCTGTGCACAAATTAATGATGCCATATAGTCTTCAACTTGACCAGTGACAAAGATAATTCTTTCGCGAAGAAGGCGAGAGTAGATATCAAATGATCTTTCACCCTTTCCAGTTTGCTCAATTACAATTGGAACGAGGCTATTAGTTGCAGTATTTGTAACCGTACTAAACCTGTTGTCATTTTCCCCTAAAAAATACGCCATCACTTAAAAAGTAAATTAATCTGATGTGTCTAAAATAAAGTTTTTTATAAATCAAGAAAATAATTCTAACATCGCAATAATTTTGTTAAAAATGCTTCCACATAATAAAATTCTTACTTGGTAATGGACAACTTTTTTCAAAAACATGCAAGGAATTGTGTCTCTTATTTCAGATTCGATTAATGCGAGTTTTTCTTCAATTCAGTCAAGTATGAATGGTGTAAATTCAGAAATTGCACAATACGCCAAATTACGTTCACTTCAGGAAAATCTTAATGGAATTGGTAATATTTTAACGCAAGGAAATGGTGAAAATGCCGCTATTCCGCTTGTTTTTGGAAAGGCAACGCTTGCTGGGGATTTAATTTGGTATAATAATTTAACAGCGGAAGTTGTGCAAAGCAATGGAGTAACGGTACAAAATTCATTTGATTACTCATTTATACAAAATATACTTGATGTAGGTTCGATGGGAACGAGTTTTCTTAGTGGTTTTGGAATTAATAGACCGCAATCAGCAACATTTACTTCCGTTTATAAACTTGATTTCGCAATTGGTATTTGTGAAGGCGAAGTTGATGAATTATTGGAAGTTTCAGTTAATGGTCAGATGATTGATCTTTCAAAATATAAGCACTCATTTTACAAAGGAACGCAAGAGCAAGATGTTGACCCAATTATTGCAAAAGATAAAAACCTTGCATTTAGAGGACTTTCCTACATTGTTTTTGAACAATTTCCGATATCAGACTTTGGTTCATCAATGCCAAAATTTACATTTACAATTCAGAAAAATATTTCCAAATATAATCCAAAATCAATCAACAATGTAATTAAGGGAGTGACTCTAATTCCCGCAAGCGGAGAGTTCTGTTATAATACTCAAATTACGACTAAGTATAAAATTCGCGGAACAAAAAATGGCGATGTTTTGCTTCAAGATTCTAAAAAAGTCATCAATTGTAATAATAATTCAAATAAGGCAGATGTTCTTGTTTCACTTGATCAACTTCAATCGCAATTACCAAATTTGGAATGGGTTTCGGTTATTGTTAACTGGTTTGGTGATTCAAGTGATATTGCAAATTGTTCAATTTCCCCAGCGTGTGAATATAATGATTACAATATAGTCACATTGCCCGATGAGTGGTCGGTTTTAGGGAAAAAACGCACGCATACAAGGGTTATTGGAAGGGATGCGAATGGAAACTTGCGTTACGGTGGAACACCAAGCGATTGTTCAGTTGTTGCACTCTTGAAGGAGTTAAAAAACCGCGGCTTAAAAATTGCATTCACACCAATGCTTATGGTGGATATTAAAGGAAAGCCTTGGCGTGGAAGATTAACAGGTTCGCATTCCAACATTTCAAATTTCTTTCACAAAAGTGATGGTTATAACGCATTTATTTCCCATTACGCAAATTTAACAAAGGGTTTAGCGGACTGCTTCGTTATTGGCACCGAAATGGTGGGATTGACGAAAATTAACCACAACAACACATTTCCAGCAGTTGATGAATTCTGTTCTTTAGCAAATTCCATTCGTTCAATTGTTGAAACTTCAACAAAATTAACTTATGCTGCGGATTGGAGTGAATATCACCATACGGAAGGTGGATTTTATAATATGGATAAACTTTGGGCAAATGAAAACATTGATTTTATTGGACTTGATGCTTATTTTCCATTGACGGAAAAATCGTCTCAACCATTAATTTCAGAAATTGAAAACGGCTGGAATTCAGGGGAGGGCTGGGATTTTTATTACAATTGGGAGCGGACGCAGAAGTTTCCACTTTCGCAAGAATGGGCGTGGAAGAATATCCGCTGGTTTATTGAAAATGAGCATATCAATTCTGATGGCACAAAAACCCCGTGGAAACCAAAAATGAAGAAAGTTTGGTTTATGGAATATGGTTTTCCATCGGTTGATTTATGCACGAATCAGCCAAATGTTTTTCACGATGAATCATCAAGTGAATCCGCATTTCCAAGGGGTTCGAAGGGTATGGTGGATTTTCAGTCTCAAAGTGATGCAATTATTGCAACGGAAAATTTCTGGTCAAAAAACAGCGATATCGTTCAAAACAAATTTGTGTGGACATGGGACGCCCGCCCATTTCCATTCTTTCCATTAAAAACAGATGTTTGGGCAGATTGTTCCAATTGGCAGTTCGGGCATTGGCTTAACGGAAAGGTTATGTCTTGCCAAGTTAGTGATTTAGTAGAATTTCTTTTGATTCGTGCAGGAATTGAAAATTATGAAATTAGAGATGTCAATGGTGTGATGAACGGTGTTGTTTTAAATGGTTTGGTTTCGTATAAAACTATTCTTGGTTGGGTTTTATTACTTTATAACCTGCGAATTTTCCAAGAAAATGGCAAAATTATTGTTGATTCAATGAAAAACCTGAGTATCATTCCGATTTTGATTGAAGATGTTGTAATTGACGAAATACGGGCAGAAATTTTGAATGTTCATTCTGCTTCAGGTATTGCAATTTCAAAGGTGACTTTAAGTTTTTATGATGTTGAAAGGGATTGTGCTCTTTCAATTTTATATGTTAGCGACGACTCCAAAGTTGACGGAGTGGAATATTCCTTTGCTATGCCTTTTGTTTTGAGCCAATCCGTTGCACAAAACCTTGCAAGAAAAGTTTTAGTTTTTTTAAATTCAATGACGATGCAAAAAATTAAACTTCCAGCAAGTGATTATTATATGAAAATCAATGCAGGAAATTTGATTGAATTTACTGATGGAGATGCGACAAGCATTGGCATTGTTGAACAATTTCATTTTAATGGCGAAAATATTGATGTAGAATTTATTAAAATGTATGGAGTGATGCTTGATATGATTAAAGAAAGTGTTATTACTGTTGATGGTAAGGTTTCCGCAAGGAACCTTGAGTATGTTCAACAAATTTCGTATGAAATAATTGATGCGAATAATTTCACAAATAAAGGATTTATTGACGGAACATTTCCACTTTGGTTTGCATTTTCAAATATTCCAAAATCTGGCGTTGCGATTTATTATTCAACGAAAGTGAACGGTGATTTTATTAAAATTTTTGATGAAACAAGAAATTCAATAATGGGAAAAGTCTTGGATGGGACTGATTTGCCAGTTGATTGTTTTGTTGTTGATGAAATTAACAAGATTACTCTTGAGGTTTCGGGCGGTGATTTGAAATCTATTTCTGATGACGATTTTTTTGCGATGAAAAACCTTTGCATTATTGGTGGTGAAATCTGTGCATTTAGGGACGTAAAAGCAATTGGTTGTGGTATTTTTGAAATTTCGCACTTACTTCGTGCAAGGTTTGGCAGTGATGTTGAACAAATAACTGATGGTAAAAGATTTGTATTACTTTCTGGAAATATTTGCCAATTGGAATTTCCATTCGATGTTGCCTCAATTTATTTTAAATTTATTTACGATGGAAGGACTCTTGATGAAACGAACTGTGTGGAATTTTTGCCGCAAAAACTGGGAATTTCAGCGTGGAAAGTGAGAAATATACAGCAAGCTTTGCAGGAAAATGGCGATGTATTGTTTTCTTGGAAGGAACAAATTGCCATTAAGAGTGGCTTTTTTGGAAAATCTGGTACAAATACGCACATTTTTAATGTAATACTTTCGGCACCGTCTTTTTATGTTCAAATTGAAGTTTCGGGTATGAATTATTTTCTTTACACAAAGCAAATGCAAGTTTCTGACGGCATTTCCTATATCAACTCTGTTAAATGTGATGTTTTTATTGTTTAATTGAACTTGACATTTATTTTTTACAAGTTGTTTTGCAGAATGTCATATATTCACCATAAAAAATGAAACTCCATAATATTTTTCATAACGATCTTCCGCCAGAAATGGGTTTTCAAGGTTCAATTGCGATTGATACTGAAGCTATGGGTTTGAATATTATTCGCGATCGTTTATGTCTTGTGCAAATTTCCGATTCTGAGCAAAATGTTTATTTTGTGAAATTTGATGGAACGGACTACTCTGCTCCGAATTTGAAGAAAGTTTTAGAGGATCAAACCCTTTTAAAAATTTTTCACTACGCTCGCTTTGATGTTGCAATTTTATGTCATTATTTGAAAATTGAAAAAATGTCGCCAATTTTTTGCACAAAAATTGCTTCAAAACTTGTACGGACATACACGGATTTCCATGGCTTAAAAACAATTTGCAAGGAACTTTTAAATGTTGAACTTGAAAAGGAAAGTCAATCTTCTTACTGGGGTGCGAAGCATCTTTCGGACAAACAGAAGAAGTATGCTGCAAATGATGTCATTCATCTTCACCAAATTAAGGAAATTCTTGAAAATAGATTGAAAGAGCAAGGTAGGATGGAAATTGCTCAAAGCTTTTTTGATACCTTGCACATTGTGTGTAAATGCGATGTTCTTGGTTTTGATGCCGCTTCAATTCTAAATCATCATTGATTGGTATTCAAGTAATTTATCAAGCTTCTGTAGTGTGTAAATTTTTTTTCACTTCCGTCTGCGACACTCCTTTAATTTTATGTAAATTTTATTACTGGTGGTATTCGAAAACATATCCGTAAATTCCTTCCCATTCAAGAACTTTTTTCACATATCTTCTTGTTTCGTAAAATGGCATAAGCTCGATAAATATAACCATATCTTGATAATTCTCCACTGTAAAGTAGATGTCTTCCCATTTGGCAAGATTTCCATAGCCAGCGTTGTAAGCTATTAATGTTTTTGCATAGGATCCATTATATTTTGCAAGTAAGTCGTTTAAATAAATAGTTCCAAGATAGATATTATATCCGGCATTTGTTTGTAATTTACTATGATTATATTGGATTCCATGTTTAGAACAGACGAATTTTGCTGTTGCTGGCATAATTTGCATCATACCCTTTGCACCAGCACCAGAACTTATTTGCTCAGTAAAGTTACTTTCTTTCTTGATAATAGCATGAAGTAGGGCGAGGTGATTGTCCTTTATTGAATCAAAGACATCGCTACTTTTAATAATCTTTAAGTTATCAAGTTCAATATAACCAATGTCTTCAGCTGCTTTTTTTGCATCGGAGCATATATATTTATTATATGTTGAGCAAATATGTTCAAGAAGGGATTTCATGTATGTTATGTCGTCGACTTGTCGAACCGTTGTTAAAACGAATTCTTTTGCGGCGTTGAGTTTATTAACTTCCTTTAAGAAATATGCAATATTAAGCATTTCCAAATGTTTTGCAGGAAGATAGACATAAGATTTTTGCTCCTTTAATGAGCGTGATATAAATGAATCGTAGTATTTTTTGTAAATATTGCGTTTTTTTTCAATAGATTCTTTCCAAGATTGTGATAAATAATTTTTTGATCCGATAAAGCTATCGTGCGATATATTATTCAGTTCGTCGAATGCTCGTGAACCATAGAATGTTAACGGAGTTTTGGCAACAATATTAAGCCAGTGTTCGTAAGCTTCTTTATTTCCCATTTTTTCATAACTTTGAGAGATAAAATATGCACCTTGATTTTTTTCGTTGATGTTGTATGTATTAGAATATACATTGTAAAAGTGTTCGTATGCTATATTTGGTTTTTTATTTAGAAGGGCAACTACGCCAGAATAAATTTCTTTTCTTGTATAATTTTCGTGTGTAGCTGTTAGCTGAATTTTCGCCAAAAGATTATACACATCCTGCCTGTAGTCGTGTTCAAGCATATCAAATACTATTACTTGGGTCGCGTTCCACCATAAGTCACCATTTTCAAGAGTTGGTGGAAGTTGTGATATATAATAGGTAATTTCTTTAAATTTTTTGTTTTTGTGGTAGTATATTATTTTATCCAAAATTAACATTTCGCTTGTAAGATTTTTTTCTTCTGCGGTCTGGTAATACTTTTTATATTTAGCATTGCCTTGTAAATAAAGCCTTGCGTAGAGTGTGATTTTTTCATTTTCTGGAAGGGTGTCGATTTCTCGTTCGATGTTTAACCTGATACCTTTTGTGATATTTCTATCTAATTTTTTGTATTTTGAATAAAATTGTTGGATATAATTTACAAACTCTTCCGGAAGGATGTTATTTTGTTTAACGTCTTCGATCATCGTTGCAAATGATTGTGGTGAAATATTATATTTATCAACGAATGTTTGTGCGAAAGTTGTGTAATTCGTGAGATAGTTTATAAGAAGATATTTGTCGTTTATTGATAAAAATCTTTCGTTTTGTAGAACCATTTTATTGGCTTGAGCAAGCATTGGGAAATGTGGATTTTCAAGGAGGAGTTGAATCATTTCCTGAATTTGGTTGATAGATATTAATTCAGGAGAATTTTGAGAGTAAGATTGAATAAAGATTGAAGCCTTTCTTTTGGCATCTTGTAAATGTTCAATATTATTTGCATTTCCATCAACTTTGGAAATTGAGGATTTTACTGAGGAACTTGTTATTATGAAAATGCATAATAACAATCCCAGAATTATGTGATATCTTTGCAAGACTATTGAACTAGTGGAGCAATGAGACCTTGAATTTTCGTTGTTGCGTTTCTAGCACGTTCAATGTTTTGAGCAAATCTTTCTTTAAATTCTTGCAAAAGGGGTTGCATATTTCCCATTAAACTGCCAGCATCTTCATTAAGTTTTCCACTTTCTGCAATGCTTTCTAAAGGATTACTTTCGCCAAAAACTGTGCTGTTAAGAAGTTCGGAGTATGATTGAATAATTTGTTCAATCACTTTGTGCATATATTTTGTATATGATGTTACATGATCAACGATTTTTTGACCGTTTTCAGGTTTTTCTTCAACATAAAGTTTCGCCGATTGAATAATGTCGTCGATTTTTTTGTACATTTTACTAACATTTGATTGCACAACTTGGTGTACTGAGTTTAAAACATTTTGGTTTTGATCCGCCTGCATTTTGATTATAAAATAATTAACATAAAATTATTACTTTAGTTGGAAAAAACAAAATACAATTGTCAAGAAAAAAATTACCAAAAGACCGTTTCAATAACTTGACATTTCATTCTTTACCAAAAGAATTTTTAAAACTATCAGAATAAAAAATGGCAGGACATTCACACTTCGCAAATATTAAACACAAAAAAGGAGCAGCCGACGCCAAGAAATCCAAAATCTTCACGAAAATTCAACGCGAAATAATTTCTGCTATTAAAACCGCAGGTGGAGAACCTTCCGAAGAATTCAATCCGCGTTTAAGGCTTGCAATTATTAAAGCAAAAGGGGTAAATATGCCAAAGGACAAAATCGATGCAGCAATAAAAAAAGCGACTGGTAACAATGATGGCGAAAATTTTGAAGCGATGCGTTATGATTGCTATGCTTTTGGTGGCGTTGGAATTATTGTTGAAGCATTGACGGATAACAAAAACCGAACGGCTGGGGAAATTCGTTCAATTGCAACAAAATGTGGTGGTAATATGGGTGAAACTGGGAGCTTAGACTTCGTTTTTATAAGGCTTGGTATTGTATTATACAATAAAAGTAAAATAGATTTTGATTCACTTTTTGAAAAAGCAGTAGAATTTGGTGCCGATGATGTTGAAGAAATTGAAGATTATTTTGAAATAACGACTCAATTTGAAAACTTTCATAAGTTGCAAACTGAAATTTCGAAAATTTTTGGCGATCCAATCGAAGCAAATATTCAATATCGTCCAATTACGCAAACTGAAATTTCGGAAGGAAAAATTGAGTCAATCCAAAAATTTATTGATGCCCTTGAAGATTTGGATGACGTTCAAAATGTTTGGGCTGGAATTTAAAATAAGAGAAAATTAATAAGTAACAATGTCAGTTTTAAGTAACATAAAATTAGTGCCAAACTTCCCAAAGGAAGGAATTGTTTTTCAAGATTTTTCCCCAGTATTTCAGTATCACTTTTCGGAGTTAATCGAAGAATGTGCTGATTGTATTTTAAATATTGAAGAAATAGATTATTTCGTTGGAATAGAATCTAGGGGCTTTATTATCGCTTCAGCATTGGCACAAAAATTCAGTAAAGGCTTTATTATGATTCGTAAAAAAGGTAAGTTGCCTCCACCAAAATTAAGCGAAAATTATTCCCTTGAATATGGCACCGATTCAATTGAGATGCAAGAAAAGCAAGGTGATAAAAGTGGAAGAATTTGCATAATTGACGATGTTCTTGCAACTGGTGGAACGATGGAAGCTGCTTGTAAATTAGCAGCAAAATGTGGATATAGTGTAACGCAAATTTTTTGTATATTAAATATTCAAGGTTTAAATAATTTCGAGTTCAATGGAGTAAAACCTAAATATTTGCTAGAGGTTTAGCTCTTTATAAAACCCCATAGCTTTATTCTAAATGCATTATTTCCGCTATAAACATTACATTTAAACTTCCAAATATTATTTCCCAGCAATAGGTTATCTCCGGAATGTAAAGTTGTCAACCCTTCGTTCATCTGATTGTTCATCTAATTTTTTCTGTTTCTCTTCCGTACTAATATCGAATTTGTAGCTTACTTGTGAAAGTTGAGATTGACCACAATCACATTGATAACCTCGAAACAATAGTTGTATTTCTTTTTCAAATTCATTTGGTATATCGTATTTATTAATCACTGATAAATACGTACACGCTTCGTAAGCATCTCGCGGAGGTAGACTCTAAAAAAGCGATCTTCTATCCAATGCGTATTGGTACTCTGTATATCTTTGTTTTTGCATAAATAATATGATGACTAACTGATAATATATCATACTCTGTTTTTGAAGGAATTACAAGATAATTCTTAATGTCGATATACCACAATGGTAATATTTATTATTGACAAAAATAAAAACCTTCTTAAGAGGTTTGTCATTAATAAAATTGGTATAACAATGAAGAAAATTTCTAAAATTCTGATAGCAAACCGCGGTGAGATCGCTGTTCGTTGTATTAAAACAGCAAAAAAACTTGGAATTAAAACTGTTGCGGTATATTCCGATGTTGACGCCAACTTTCCATTTGTAATAATGGCAGATGAAAACATTCATATAGGTGCACCAGTTGCAAAAGAAAGTTATTTAAATATGGAAAAAATTCTTGATGCAGTTAGAAAATCAGGTGCTGACGCCGTTTTTCCTGGTTATGGATTTCTTTCTGAAAATGCGGAATTTGTTGCAAGACTTGAAAAAGAAGGCGTCGGATTTATTGGACCAAACGCCAAGGCAATTCTTTCAATGGGAGATAAAATTACTTCAAAAGCAATAGCAAAAAAAGCAGGCGTGAACACAATTCCGGGTTGTCAGGATGTTATTAAAGACGGCGACCACGCAATTAAAATTGCAAAAGAAGTTGGATTCCCAGTGATTTTAAAAGCAACGGCAGGCGGTGGCGGAAAAGGAATTCGTGTCGTTTATAAAGAAGAAGATGTCGCACAAGCGTTTCAGTCCGTTACAAATGAAGGCGAAAAAGCATTTGGTGATGGCAGAATTTTTATCGAAAAATTTATAGAAAACCCAAGGCACATTGAAATTCAAATTATTGCAGACAAACACGGCAATGTTGTTTGTTTAGGCGAACGCGAATGTTCAATTCAGCGGAACAATCAAAAGGTTATTGAAGAAGCACCAAGTTCATTTATGATTCCCGATGTTCGCAAAGAAATGTACCGCCAATCAACACTATTAGCAAAAGAAGTTGGTTACGATTCCGCCGGAACTATGGAATTTATTATGGACAAAAACCATAATTTCTTTTTTCTGGAAATGAACACTCGTCTTCAAGTTGAACACCCTGTTACGGAATATATTACAGGACTCGATTTAGTTGAACAAATGATTTATTCAGCAGAAGGTCGCAAATTAGAATTTACACAAGAAGAAATTAAATTAAATGGATGGGCAATTGAATCTCGTATTTGTGCTGAAGATCCTTCAAAAAACTTCCTTCCATCAATTGGCAGAATTTCAACTTATATTACACCGCAAGTGAATGAAAATGTGCGTGTTGACAGCGGAATTCGTGAAGGTCTTTCAATCACACCATACTACGATTCTATGATAGCAAAGCTCATAACTTACGGACAAAATCGTGAAGAAGCAAGGGTTCGCATGGTTGAAGCTTTAAATCAATTTGTCATTGATGGTCTGGATACAAACATTCCATTCGTACAATCAATTTATAGCAATCCCAAATTTATTTCCGGCGATATTTCCACGGCATTTATTAAAAATGAGTATCCAAATGGATTTTCAGGAAGTGCAGAAATAACGGATGAGACTACTCGTCTTTTTGCCTTTGCCGCTTGTATTTCACACCTTGAAAACAATCGTAAGTTGGAAAATATTTCGGATAAAGTTTTTCAGGCGAAACAAACTCGCACTGAAATTACAAACTTTATTCTTTTTTTAGATGAAAAACGCATTTCTATTAAACTTCTTTCGCACGATGGAACTCGTCTTCATATTGAAATTGATAACCAGAAATATGAATTCACTTATTCCTACAAACTTGGTGCAAGGTTGATAACAATATTCTGCGAAAAACTTTATTATATTCAAATTAGGAACAGAAAATCTTCATTTATTCTTGAACACAATGGTGTGAAAAAAGAGGTTATGCTGCGAAATGCACGCACGGCAGCACTTTATGAAATTTGTGTGAATAACAAGGTTGATATTTCATTTCAAAAAGAATTTGAAGCACCATTGACGGGACTGCTTGTGAATATTCATGTGCACGAAGGTTCGATTGTAAAAGTTGGAACTATGCTCCTTTCAATTGAGGCAATGAAAATGGAAAATGCGTTTTATGCTGAAGGCGATGCCGTTGTGAGTAAAATTATTGCACAAGTAGGAAAGGCTGTGAATATGGGGGATATTCTTATCGAATTTAAACCGTTGGAGAAATAAAAAAATTGGGGAATTTTATTCCCCACAAGACCTTTGATAGTGGTTGTTTATAGTAAAATTACAAAATTATTTTCATAAATCGTTTTTTTCCGATTTGCAAAGTTGAGCCGTTTTGCACTTCAAGTGTTATTTCAGAGCAAATTTCCCCATTAATTCTTATGGAACTCTGTGCAATAAGCGTCTTTGCTTCACTGCGAGAATTTGCAACACCACATTCAACAATGACATCAAGAATGTTAAACGAAGAAACTTTAATCTCAGGCATATCTGTATGTAAATTGCCAGATTCATAAATTTGCTCGGCTGAATCGTAAGCCTCTTGGGCAAGCTTCCCCCCATGCACAACTTTTGTTGCTTCAAATGCAAGTCGTTTCTTCGTTTCGTTGATTTCACGACCGCTTAATGGCATAGCATCAATTTCACTTTCTGTTAAATCTGTGAAGAATTTAAGGCACTTATTAACATCAGCATCATCAAGATTTCTAAAGTATTGGAAATATTCAAAGTGCGAAAGTTTTTCTTTTGCAAGCCAAACTGCACCATTTATTGATTTCCCCATTTTTGTTCCATCCGATTTTGCAATCAGTGGGCATGTTAAACCAAAAGTTTCTTTTTTCGAAATACGACCATTGAGTTCAACGCCTTGTAAAATATTTCCCCATTGGTCGGAACCTCCAACTTGAAGAACACAATTTTTGCGTTGTGTAAGGTGATAAAAATCGTAACCTTGGAATATCATATAGTTAAATTCAAGGAATGTCATTAACTGTTCGCGTTTGATTCTACTTTCAACGGAATCCATTTTGATCATTCTGTTGATGGAAAAATGTGAACCAACTTCCCCAAGAATTTCTAAATATCCTTTTTTGGCGAGCCAATCATAATTGTTGACAACTTGTATGTTTTCGCCAAGAATTTGCGTGAAATTTTTCGCAATTCCAGTTAAATTTTGAGCAATTTGTTCGTCCGTTAGTGGCTTTCGTATGTCATCCCTTCCAGATGGATCGCTAATTTTTGTAGTTGCTCCACCAAGAAGTGCAATTACATTATGCCCGTGTTTTTTAAATATGCGACACATCATAAGGGTCATCAAATTTCCAACATGAAGGGAGTCTGCACTTAAATCGTATCCTGAATATAGCGTGATTTCTTCCTTCGTACATAACTCATCAAGACCTTGTAAATTCGTACATTGTTTAATAAAGCCACGCCATTCAAGTTCCTTCAAAACTGAAGATTGTAATACAACATTCAACGCAACTTTACTTTTTTCTTTCAACATATTCAAACGATTCGGTATTGATAATAATTACTTCACCAGATTCAATAAATGGCGGAACTGAAAGTTTGAAGCCATTTTCAAGAATTGCTGGCTTGAATGAATTTGTCGCCGTTTGATTTTTAATCGCGGCATCAGTTGTTTGGACAGTCCCTTCAACTTTAAGTGGCAGTCGAACGCTAATTACTTGCTCATCAATCATTTCAAGAGTCAGTTCCATTTCTTCGTTTAAGAAAACTCTTGCATCGCCAAAAATATCATATTCAACCGTCACTTGTTCGAAGTTATCCGCAAGCATAAGGACGATTGATGAACCGTCGTCATACATCATAGAAGCTTTTCTTGTTTCAACAAAAATTATTTCGATATTTTCGTCCGAGCGAAACCTTTCGTTCAATTTTGAACCAGTTTGGATATTTTTAAGTTCAGCTTGGATAAACGCTCCACCTTTACCAGGTTTAACATGTTCAGTTTTTACAACTTTATAGTTTCCATTATTCACTTTCACAACATTTCCGATTTTCAGTTCATTTGCAATTGGCATAGATAATTTTTAAAAAGTGCATAATACGCGTTCAGAAATTTTGATATGTCAAGAATTTTGTTCGCGTAATGATATTACTTGGTGATATCATTACGAATTTATGTTTATGTTGTAAAATTTTCCTTGAATATTATTTTAATATCATTAGAAAGCAGAGTTCTTTTTTGAAACAAAAAATCTTTCATGACAAATAAAATCTCAATAAAAAATCTTTCAGTTGCATATGCTGGGCATTTTGCCGTTCAGGATATTAATCTAGATATAAAAGAAAAGTCAATTATAGCCTTTATTGGTCCTTCTGGTTGTGGAAAATCATCGCTTCTTCGGGCAATTAACAGAATGAACGACACAATTCAAGATTGCACTATTAGCGGTGAAATTTTCATTGATGGTGTTGATATTTACCACGAAAAGGTTGATCCCGTAATTCTTCGCCTTAAAGTTGGTATGGTTTTTCAAAAACCAGTACCATTTCCAAAGTCGATTTATGAAAATATTGCATTTGGACCAAAAATCCATGGAATGTGTAAGAATAAGGATGAAATGGATGAAATTGTGGAAAAATGCTTGCGAAAAGTTGCCCTTTGGGACGATGTAAAGGACAGATTGAAGGACAAAGGAACATCTCTTTCCGGCGGTCAACAACAACGACTTTGCATCGCACGGACGATCGCCATCAAGCCTGATATTATTCTAATGGACGAGCCTTGTTCCGCACTTGACCCTATCGCCACTATCAAAATTGAAGAATTAATGCAAGAATTGAAGCAAAATTATACGATAGCAATCGTTACTCACTCAATGCAACAGGCAGCTCGTATTTCAGATAAAACCGCTTTTTTTTACATGGGACACCTTGTTGAACATGGCGATACAAAGCAGATTTTTAACGCACCAATTCATAAGCAAACTCAGGATTATATTTCGGGAAAGGTTGGTTAAACTGACACTATACCAAAAAGAACATTGGGATAATGCACAGAATGTTTAACTTAAAACCCAGCGATGGTCTTACAAAAATTGAGGCAATTTGCAAGGCAAAATTGAAAATTATCGGGAAAATTGAATGTGTTGCAAGAAAAAGTACAAAATTTGAAACAAAATATATCAGAAAAATAGCACAATTTATGCGTAACATTTCATTTTTAATGAATGGAAATTTTAAACTGGCAAAAAATACTGTAGAAGCCTTTATTTTATTGATTTTATCGAAGGAAAAATCTCGCTTTGCATAAATTGTGTCGTAGGAAACAACCCACAAAATCAGTGCTAAGTATATCAAAAATGTGTGTGAACTCAATGTATAAAATGGAGCATCACTGCCGTGCACACTTGCAATTATAAATCCGCTTGCATAAGTTATGCCAAGAAAAAGTTGTGGTACGGGAAAAAATCTTTTGGAATATGGGTAAATTATCACAAAAATTCCGGAAATTAACAGCGGTGGAAGAATGTGTTTTGAAAACAAAAAAAGCAATGGCAGTGATGCTAGTATAATAAAAGCGAGGAGGTATAATGCATTTTTTTGCATAATCTTATTTGAGGAAAGCACGCGGTGTGCAGTCGTTGGAGTTTGTGCATCAATTTTTTTATCGGCTATATCATTTAAAATGCACCCGCAGGATCTCGCCAAAAATGAACAGACGAAAAACAGAAAAAAATTGCGAAAGTTGAGTGAATTCGAATGAATAATTCCCAAAAAACATGGAATAAAAAGTAAAATTGTTCCAGTTTGATTAAAAAATCGAATTAAAAGCAGATAGTATTTGAACCTTTCTGCATTCAATTTAAACATTTTTCAATTGCGTGATAAATTTCATTTTCGCCTTGTGCAGCATCAATTTTTTGCGTTTTATCATAATAAAATTCAAGTAATTCCTTACAAGACTCATTATAAATTTTGATGCGATTACGAATTGTTTGCTCATTATCATCCGAGCGAAGTTCTAAAGTGCCACCACATATATCGCAGATTCCATCTTTTGTTGAGGCGTTGAACTTTTTATTAAAAATTGCACCGCATGATTTACACACTTCTCTACTTAAAATTCTTTCGACGACAACATCTGGATTGATATCAAATAAAATTACTTTTGTGATACTTTTACCATCATTTTTAAGAGTTTGATCTAAAAATTTTGCTTGTGCAATGGTGCGAGGATAGCCGTCAAAAATAACCTTTTCGCCAATTTGTGGAATTTTGTGCGATATGATATTATTCACGATTTCATCGCTGATTAATTCACCAGTGGAAATTTTATGTGAAATAATAGCGTTTAATGGGTGTGATTTATCATTTTTGCATTCACGGAGGAGGTCTCCCGTTGAAAGATGAAAAAACCCTTGGGAGATAAGTTTTTTTGCTTGAGTACCTTTACCAGAGCCTGGTGCTCCAAAAAAAATTATGATAGACATGTCGATTGTGTATTACATTTTGTGCGATAGTTTATCGTATTTTGAAGACAGTTTATGAACTTGAATTTGTGCGATTGTTTCAGTGCTGACATTCACGACGATTAAGAGTCCAGTTCCTCCGATTGCATAAAATTGTGAGTACATTGATGACATTAACTCTGGAATTATACAAACGATAGCAATATAGGATCCGCCAATAAAACACAGGTATTTTGTGAGTTTATCGATATACTCTTGTGTGCGTTCTCCTGGACGAATTCCTTGGATGAATGTATTAGATTTGCGAAGATTATTTGCGACTTCTTTCGTGTCAAAGACGATTGATGTGTAGAAATATGTGAAAAAGTATATTAATGCAATGTAAATTAGGATAAAAAGAGGTTGTCCGTGAGACATATTCCCAGCGATAAACCTGATTATTGGATTTGTGCTGTTTGGCATAAATCCTGCGATTGTCGCTGGAAGCATTAATACCGACCCTGCAAAAATTGGTGGAATTACACCAGCTGGATTGAGTTTGAGTGGTAGTTGACCAGTGCCCATTGTGGATTGCATTCCGCCAAAACGGCTGACTTGTTTTGACTGTTGAACTGTGATTATTCTGTAAGATTTTTCGAAGAGGACGATCATTCCAATTGAAATTACGAAAATTGCGAGAATGAAAATTAACTGAATTGGTGAAAGGGCTCCGCTGCGAGTTAGTTCAAACATTGCGAGAAATGCCTTTGGAAAGTCGGATATAATTCCAGCAAAAATCATCAATGAAATTCCGTTACCAATTCCTTTTGCTGTGATGCGTTCACCCATCCAAAGAAGAACCATCGTTCCAGTTGTGAGTGTTAGTGCTACGCTGAGTTTTTGGTAAATTGTTCCGTGAACATCGTCGCCAAGATATAGTCCTGATGCACCAATTCCATTTGCTATTGCAAAACCTTGGAAGAACGCGATTAAAATTGTGGCGTATTTTGTGTACTGATTTATTTGTTTTTGACCAGACTCACCTTCTTGTTTTAGAGCTTTTAATTTCGGCGTTGATGATGTTAAAAGTTGTACTATGATTGAAGATGTTATATATGGAATGATTGTTAGTGCAAAAATTGACATTCTTGCAAGTGAACCACCAGAAAGCATATTGAACATGCCAAATACTCCTGATTTTGTATATTTTTCAATAGAACTTAACATTGAAACATCAATGTTTGGAAGTGGAATAAAGGAACCGAGCCTGTAGGCGATTAATACCAAAATGGTAAAAATCACCTTTGAAGCAAGACCTGAAGATGGAGCTTTTGCAATACGCTTTTTTGACATAGTGAATTGAATTATGCTTGCACTTCTTCAGAATCTTCAGATGGTTGAGCAAAATCTTCAAGAACTGTGTATGTTCCACCAGCTTTAGTTATGGCGTCAACGGCAGCACCTGAAAAAGCGTGAGCTTCAATTTTTAAACCACTTGGACACTCACCTTTAGCAAGAATTTTTACAATATGCTTTGGTTTGGCAATTCCAGCACGAAAAAGACTTTCGAGTGTGATATCATTTGTAAGTTTTCCAGAATTGATATATTCTTGAATTTGAACAAAATTTAGCGGTCTATATTCAACGCGGAAAATATTATTAAAACCACGGCGAGGAAGCCTTACATAAAGGGGAGTTTGACCACCTTCGAATGCACGAACACCACCGACACCTGAGCGTCCTTTTTGACCTTTTTGACCTTTACCACAAGTTTTTCCAAGTCCAGATCCGCGTCCTCTTCCAACCCTTTTCCTTCTTTTGGTATTCTTGTGTTCAAATAAATTTACTGCTTCTGCAATTATTGACATTTTAACTGTTAAAACTAATTTTTTCCTTTTGTATATAACAAAATTTAGAAATCAAGGAAAATTTTTAGTTTAGTTTTTATGTGTTTCGTTAAGCTTATATTTTACTTTGGCAAAGTTTTTTACCATTAGCTGATTGTAAAGCTCTTCATGTGGTAAATGATTTATACTTTTTTTGAAGATAGTTCGCCAAATTGTATTTGACCTATAATATACTCCATTTTTTTCAATAAACTTATGATTTTGTTCGTGAATATGGTATTCCAATTGTGGATTTATTGATGTTCGTATTTCGCCTTGAAGTTTATCGCTTGAAAAATTTATTAGAATTTGGTAATTTTGTGATGACGGGTTGTGAATTTGGAGATCGACATAGTTCCAAAAAATTGCAGCACCGCTACCAAATGGCAAAACGCGACCTTGATCGGGAAATGGATCGAATGAATGATGACTTCGTTTCGTTACAACGAGTTCCGTGTGCCATGCCATCCAATTGATTAAATTTGCAAGTTGGCAAATTCCACCACCAATTCCAGAGCGAACCTCCCCCCTTGAAAGCTCCATTCCTTCTAAATATCCTTTTTTTGCAGTTGGTCGACCAACAAGTTTGCAAAATGAAAATGTTTCATTAGGCTTGATAATAATTCCGTGAATGGACGCTGCTGCTATTTTAAGGTTTGCAACCTTGTTTTCTTGCCATAAAATATGTTTTGGATTAGTATCATCGTGAATTCTTGTAAGTTTTGAGGAATGTTTTATACAACGAAATTCTAAAGGTTTTTCGTTGATTTTTTTTGCAAATTTGGTTTTGCCGAAAGTCCATGAAAGTAGAATATAAATTCTTTTTTGCCAAACTCTAATAGCATATAAAATTTTAAATCTCTCACTCAAAAGCTGACCATTGTGATCAAATATCATATTTGTAATAAGTGCTTTATGGTATAATTTTGTATCAAAATTGCCGTGCAACTGATCAAATTTTTTTGCATTCTGTATATAACAAAATTTATAAATCAAGGAAAATTTTTTAGTTTAGAGGAAATGACCAATTACCCACTCCAAAAACTTCACTGCCCCACTGCCGATTAAAAAAATTGTTGCACTCATTAAAAAATGCTCCAAGCAAAGTGGGCGTTTTGGTATCCAAAAACCGCCAGCATATTTTCTGTCCCAATCTCTGTAAATGGCGGGGTGAAGTGTGAAAATGCAATGTCCAAGTGCAAGCTTTTTCGTTGAACACTCGATGAAAGTTTTGCGACCAATCGCTTTTTTACATCTTTTGTAGTCCGGAAAGCCATTGTCTATAATAAAATTCTCGTTTATCAAAAACCATGCTTTATTTTCAGTTATACCATGTTTATATCCCAAACTCCAACCCATTATAGTTGGAATCTTTGTTTCATCATCACGGTTTCTGTTAGGCAGATTAAAGGATAGTATCATCACCCGCCTATCCACAACAACCCAATTAATAATATCGGCAATAATTGGCGTGCGGTTGATAGCTTCCAGAAATTTTATGGCAACAAGAATGCGTGTAATTGTGATGGACGAAAGGAAGACATCCAAAAGGAAGAGGGTTGTTTGGTTGAATTTGCCGTCTGCGTCTGGTATGTGAAACCAATGCCCCGTGATTATTTGCAAGCCTTTTGCATAACAAATCGCGAAAATGAACAGAAAAAGCGTCCAGTTTTTAAGTTCCGTCTTTTTGATGATTTCGGTGAAGAGTGCGTCCATTTTTCGTTTTTAATTTCGTTTATGTGAAACAATTTGTGAGCGAAAAATCAAGTTTTTTTCTTGCATTTCAAAAATCGTTGTTTTTTAGGTTTGGAATTTATTTTTGCTTATATGCTGAAACAATCTCTCATAATTGCTTCGATTTTTGCCGTAAATGCTTTTGCGGGCGAACATTTGCACAGTGTCAAAAATTACGAACTTGCAGGCGTTATGAAAAACCATATTCACGCAAAAAATTCCTTTATGACAGGGTATTCTACTCAATATACATCAATGAGTGGACTTTACAACCAAACTGAAACGGAAGCAGAAAATACATATATGATGGTTCCTGAAAAAATGGCAATGCAAATGCATATGCTGGATTTAATGTACGGTGTAACTGATAAATTCAACATTGCTGTGATGCCGCAGTTTATGTCTATGGATATGAAACATTTTCATGTGGATAAAATGTCGCACGAAACTCATGAAGTCAGCGGTGTTGGTGATACTAAAATTAGTGGGATTTATCAAATTGCAAAACCAATAATTGGTGCACTTGGTGTTTCACTTCCAACTGGATCAATTTCAAACCAAACGGGTGGAAACCAAGGTGCATATATGATGCAAACCGGCACGGGCTCTTACGAGCTTCTTCCAAGTTTAACATTTACAGAAAAATTTCACGAAATTAATTTTGGAATTCAAACAAATGCAAGCATTAAGTTGAATGATAATGCTCATAATTATCGCTTTGGAAACTCTTATAATTTCACGGCTTGGGCTGGAAAAGATTTTAACAAAAACCTTGGTTCCCATTTGCGAGTTGATTACATAAATGTAGGGAAAATTCAAGGTACAGATTTGAATCTTGATACGACCAAATCCGTAATGAACAATCCTGTACTTCAATTTAGGGAAATTACAACTGTGCTTATTGGTGGAAATCTTTACATGAACAATGGTTTAAAATTTCTTATTGAAGCTGGTGTTCCAATTTACCAAAATCTTGGTCAAGGAATGTTAAAAAACAGCTATTCCATAAATTTAAGCGTTCGAAAATCTTTTAATTAATCTTTATGTTAAAAATTAAGAAAATCCTAATTGGCATTGCAATCTTTCTTGCAATTGTAATAGTTATCACAGTATATTTATACATTACGGCAAAACCAGAGCCTCAAACACCAATCACAACACCAAGCCAATTTGAAACAGATGAAGTGAGCGTGAACCCTGAAAAGTATTGACATTGGAAAAAATGAAACTATTATTTTCAAATAGTTCATAAAATTCGCAATGAAACACATAACAGTCTCAGAAAAAGTAACATTTGGAAACGACTTACCGTTTTGCATAATCGCTGGTCCTTGCCAAATGGAATCAATGGAGCATTCACTTATGATGGCGGAAAAACTGCTGGAAATTGCTCAAAAAATTGGCGTTCCGTTCATTTTTAAAACATCATTTGATAAAGCAAACCGCACATCCGTTGAAGGAAAACGCGGGGCAGGGCTCGAAAATGCAATTCCCGTTTTCCAGAAAATCAAAGAAACATTTGGCGTGCCGATTTTAACAGACATTCACACCGAAGAACAATGTGCAAAAATTGCTCCATTCGTTGATATTTTACAAATTCCTGCGTTTTTGTGTCGACAAACGGACTTGGTCGTGGCGGCTGCTCGAACGGGAAAAATTGTGAATATTAAGAAGGGGCAGTTTTTGTCTCCCCAAGAAATGCCAAATATTATTAAAAAAGTGGAATTTTGCAAAAATGAGCAAATTCTTTTAACAGATCGCGGAACTTCATTTGGTTACAATAACCTTATTGTTGATATGCGTTCGTTCCCGATAATGTCTCAAACTGGGTACCCTGTTATTTTGGATTCAACCCACGCGACGCAGAGTCCAGGTGGAATGGGATCTTCTTCGGGTGGAAACCGCGATTTTGCTCCGTTTTTGGCAAAAGCCGCAATTGCAACCGGAATAGCCGGAATTTTCGCGGAAGTTCATCAGGATCCAGATAACGCCCCGAGCGATGGTCCCGTTATGTTGAAACTTGAAACTTTTGAAAAATTCCTACGTGAACTCAAAGCTATTGATGATGTTGTTAAGGGGTTTTAGTGGGTATGGGTGAGAGTAAAATTTTGGTTAGAATACCATTTGATAAATCCAAGGGCGAGCCTGCTCCTAGTTTTGAGCAATTTGGTGTATTTTACAGAGAGTTTGGCAGATTATTCACAAAAGAAAAGCGTGAACACTCTGAGGTTACATTTTCGGAGGGTTCAATAAAAATTTGGATAGCATTTACAATCGCTCAATTTGAACTTTTTGACGCATCGCTAAACTTAATTGATAGGCTAAATAATCCACAAACTGCGAAAGATAAGGCTATTTCCACAAACATTAGCAACTCATTCAATCCACATCATAACAATACCAGTTTTTGTTTCTTTAATTGCAGTACTATATATTTTACTGGTAGCGATGGCGTTGAACATCCAGTTACCCCTAAAAGCTATGATAAAGAGTTAAGTAAAATGCAAAAACTGGAATCCATTAAATATCAAGTTACTGAACGCAAAATAACGGAAGAAATACAAGAGAAGCTTGGTAAGGAGCCGACTCCTAAAAAAATCAAAAAATGTAAAGCATTAGCAATTTTATTGAAATTACAAGCGGAAAATTGAAAGGTAGGCGTTATAGAGTGAAAACTCCTTTACAATTTGTGGATAGAGATGTTACTGATATTGCATCGTTTTCATTAAAAAACGACAAACTTAAGATGATTGACGAACCAATGACCATAACCCAAAGGTAGCCTAATAATTATAACTTAAATTAAACATTAGACCAGTATTTATTTGCCCAGTATTTCCATTTTCAACAGTTGGTATGAATGAGACTTTTAAATCTTTTTGATTAAAATTTGTTGTAAAAAATTGAGCAGAAAGCACTCCGACTAATACTCCTGCAAGAACGCCTTTTAGATCGTGTTTTTCAGCATAAATGCGGGAATATCCTGTAAAAACTGCACCTGCGATTGGCAGTGCCGCGTATTTGATTCCGTATCTTTTGTAAATAAACCAAGCATTGGCCGTTGTCCACGATGTGTGTCCAGATGGGAAGTTGTTACCTCCGCCGTTTGGTCGCTCACCCATTGCTTGCCCATTGATGTAAACATGGTTAAATGATGCCTTTCCAACTTCGGTAACGGCTGCCGAAGTTCCAAGAGTATACGCAAGTTGTTTTGCACCTTCTTTATCCTTCTTAATTGCGACCATTGCAACGGAATTTATTACTTCAATATATTGCATTGCGTTTCCGATGTCCTCAATTTGACTTCCACCACCAAACATATAAGCAAATGAATTTTGTGAGAGCAACATTGTAACGCTAGCTACGATTATTGAAATTTTCCTCATATTTTATTAAATTAAGTTATTTTTTAGTCTTATTTTTTGTAAATTCGCCAGAATATATAACCCACTATGGCGATACAAAAACCAAGAGTTACCATTTTAAGAAGAGGCATAAGTTCGTGAACTTTTTCCGAATTTTGACCGATAAAGTATCCAACTGATGTAAGGACAAGCATCCAAAGTGCACTTCCAAGAATTGTGTAAAGTGAGAATGAAAAAAAGTTCATTTTTGCAAAACCAGCAGGAATTGAGATAAAATGCCTTATGACAGGAATTAGCCGTGCGATAAATATCGAAATATTACCAAATTTTCTGAAAAATGCTTCAACGCGTTTGAGTTTTTTTTCCTTTAGGAAGAAATATTTGCCATATTTCACAATTAGAGGTCTTCCAAGAAAATATGCTCCAACATAATTGGCAAGCGAACCGAGATAACTGCCTAAAACTCCGCAAAAAACAACCATAAAAAAATTCATCTCTCCTTTTTGAGCAAGGACTCCAGCCGGAATCATTACGATTTCACTTGGAAGTGGGACAAGGCTACTTTCTATCGCCATACCAAGAATTATACCAATGTAACCAAATTCCTTGACTAAATTCAGAACATACTCTGAAAGAAATACGACAACCTGCTCCATATTAATTAGTTTTTATATTTACCATAGAGAGACGACGGCATGTCTTCGCAAATATCACTCATCAGTTGCTGGTTATCATCGTCTGATTCAGAAACTTGTACGGTAATATCGGCTATATTACCACCCATAGATTCAATTTGGTTTACCACATTAAGCAGTTCTGGCATTTTAGATCTATCGTAAAAAAGGACTTGTATAGAAATGAAGTTATAAACTTTTAAATTTCTTTCCATTTGATTCATAGAAGTTTTAAAAAGGGATGTCGTCTTCAATACCGGAAATGGAATCAGTTGGTTCATCATAAGATGGATTGTATGCTGAAGAATCACCATCTTTACGGTTGTCAATAATTTCAAGCTTATTATTAAAGCCTTGAAGTACTATTTCCGTTGTATATTTTTCAACACCATCACTTCCTGTCCATTTTCTAGTTTGAAGTGAACCTTCAACGAATAATTTTGTGCCTTTTTTGATATATTTTTCAATAATACCAACAAGACCATCAGAAAAAACGACAATTCTATGCCATTCAGTCTTTTCACGGAGCTCGTTGGAGTTTTTATCTTTCCATTTTTCCGACGTAGCAAGTGAAAATGTTGCAATTTTTTTACCATCTTGAGTTGAACGAATGATGGGATCGCCCCCAACATTTCCAAGTAATATAACTTTATTTATCGACATAAAATACAAAAGCTTTTGTTTTAAAAAAAGCTTTTTTTTACGAAGTCAAGTTTTTTTATTGTTTTATTGATTAAGAAAATATGCTATGAGTGTAGAACAAAAAATTTCCATATAATATTAATTATAGAAAAAACACGATAATATTCCATTTTAAACTGCAACAAAAAAATAAACCTTGACATTTTTTTTTATTTTTTCGAAAGGCAAGCAGATTTTTTGAAAAAACATGAACATACACGAATATCAAGCAAAAATTCTCCTGAAATCTTTTGGCGTTCCAGTTCCAGTTGGTTATGCAGCACACACGGTGCAAGAAGCAGTTGATGGTGCAAAAAAGTTGCAATCCGAAGGTAATGCGGTTTTTGTTGTAAAAGCACAAATTCATGCGGGTGGTCGTGGAAAAGCAGGTGGTGTTAAAGTTGTGAAAACGATTGAAGCTGTTGAAATTGAAGCAAAAAATCTTCTTGGGAAAATTCTTGTGACTCACCAAACTGGTGCTGAAGGTCGTGAAGTTAAAAGGTTGTATGTAGAGGCAGGTTCAAATATTGAACGCGAATATTATCTTTCCGCAGTTGTTGATAGAGCAACATCCGCAATAACATTTATTGCTTCAAAAGAGGGTGGTGTTGAAATTGAAGAAATTGCGATTCACAATCCTGAGAAAATTATCAAAGTTTCAGTTGATATTGCAACTGGTGTTCAAGGATACCATGTTCGCAACCTTGCTTTTGGTATTGGTCTTGAAGCTGATATTAAACAGTTTGCAAAAATCGTTGAAGGTGTTTATAACGCAGTAATTGCAAAAGATGCTTCACAAATTGAAATCAACCCACTTGTTCGTACAAAAGATGGAACTTTAATTGCACTTGATGCAAAAATTAATTTTGATGACAACGCGACTTATCGCCATCCTGATGTTGTAGAACTTCGTGACATAAACGAAGAAGAACCTTCAGAAATTGAAGCTTCAAAATTTGGTCTTTCATATGTGAAAATGAACGGAAGCATTGGCTGTATGGTGAATGGTGCTGGACTTGCAATGGCAACAATGGATATCATTAAACTTTATGGCAAAGAGCCTGCTAATTTCCTTGATGTAGGTGGCGGTGCAACAAAAGAAAAGGTAACAGAAGCATTTAAAATTATCCTTTCTGATCCTTCCGTAAAGGCAATTTTAGTCAACATTTTTGGTGGAATTATGCGTTGTGATATAATCGCCGAAGGCATTATTGCAGCTGCAAAAGTTACTTCAATCAAAGTGCCGTTGGTTGTTCGATTAGAAGGAACAAATGTTGAAAAAGGAAAGGAAATTTTAGCAAACTCTGGTCTTGCGATTATCACCGCCGACAATCTAGAAGACGCCGCACAAAAAGTTACAAAAATTGCATAATTTTTTCACTTATATGATAGCTCAACAATTAAAGCAAAAACAAACTGCAAAACAGATTACTCTTCCAAATGATTACATTCCCAATGAAAATGAGCCTTATATGAATGAATTCCAGATTGAATTTTTTCGTAATCAACTTGTTGAATCGCGTGAGATATTGCAAGAAGAATTGGACAATGTTAATGAAGAAATTCACTCAAGTGCTGATGTTGATGTCGAATTATCAGATAAAGCTTCGCGCGAAATTATACTTTTTTCAAGTATAAAACGCCTCAGTTCTATTCAAAATTCTATAAACGAAATTGATGATTCTCTGGAAGTGATAGCGAAAAAAAAGTATGGATTTTGTCGCAAAACTGGTCAAAAAATTGGAGTAAAACGCTTAATGGCGAATCCTCAAGCAAAATTTTGTGTTGAAACTCAAGAACATTTTGAACAAGAACTTTAATATGAATGGCATTAATGTCTTTTTAATTGGATCAGGCGGACGCGAATCCGCCTTCCTGCAAAAAATATTACAATCTCCGTTACTAAATTTATGTTTTTTTTGCGGCGTTCCACAATTTTTCACACATGAAAAGTTGAAATTTGTCACAGTTGATATAATGAATAATTCAGAAGTTGTTGATTTTTGTAAAAAAAATTCCATAAATTTTGTCATTCCATGCCCAGAAGCACCACTTTGCAATGGAATTATTGATGCACTTGATGATGCTGGAATTCTAGCTTTTGGTTCGAATAAATTGGCAAGTCAACTTGAAGGCTCGAAGATTTTTATGAAAGATGTTTTACAAAAAGCAGGCGTCCCAACTGCAAAATATCAATCATTCACAAATAAAGAATTCCAAGAAGCATGTCAATTTATGCAAAAATTTTCAGGAAAAATCGTAATAAAAACCGATGGTCTTGCTTCTGGAAAGGGTGTATATATTTGTGAAAATCACATTGAGGCAGTTGAAATTTTGCAAGAATTTTTTGATGGAAAATTTGGCGATGCAGGAAAAAAAGTCGTTATTGAAGAGTTTTTAGAGGGGCGTGAAGTCAGTGTTTTTGCAATTTGCAATGGTACGATGGCAATTCCATTTTACCACGCGTGCGATTACAAAAAAGTTTTTGACGGAGATCTTGGTCTAAACACTGGTGGAATGGGATCATTTGCTCCATCTTTTTTAGAAAAATCAGAATTTAAACGCATCGTCAATGAATATTTTAATTTAACAATTGCTGAACTTTCAAAACGCGGAATTACCTTTAATGGCATTCTTTTTGGCGGGATAATCATTACAAAAGACGGTGCAAAATTTCTTGAATATAATGTTCGTATGGGAGATCCAGAAACACAAAGTATTTTACCACTTTTAAAATCCGACCTACTTGAAATTCTGCTTAAATCTGTAAAAAAAGAACTTCAAGAGTGCGATATTATTTTTGCTGAAAAATCTTGTGTCGCGGTTGTTGTAACTTCTGGCGGATACCCTTTAGAATTTGAAAAAAATAAGGTAATTACTGGGTTTGAGAATATTTCATGTCTTGCATTTCCATCGGGTTTGCAAAAAGTTGAGAATCAATTCGTAACTTCCGGCGGAAGAGTTTTGTGCCTTTCAGCGTGTGCAAAAACAATTGAAGAAGCACGCACGAATGTTTATGAAAATGTGCAAAAAATTTCATTTGAAGGCATGCACTACAGAAAAGATATTGGAAAATGATGGTAATAAATAAAATTGAGATTGAAGTAGAAATTAACAAACAGGTAGAATTTCGTAAATTCC
Source organism: Rickettsia typhi (assembly GCA_945861725.1). Classification (GTDB taxonomy): domain Bacteria; phylum Pseudomonadota; class Alphaproteobacteria; order Rickettsiales; family Deianiraeaceae; genus CAJQOT01. Next base: position 134,224 of record CAMAVJ010000001.1, on the reverse strand, counting down.
CACAGTTTGAAAAAATATTAAATATCGCGAGCAATCTTGCAATTAAAACTTCAGGAGTCGTGAAGAACAAAAAATACTCAATTTCACTGTTATTATGCGATGAAACTGAAATACTTCGTCTAAACAATGAATTTAGGTGTAAAAACTATGTTACAAATGTTCTTTCATTTGAAGATGGTGACATTTTGGAGGGAATTTTATACCTTGGAGACATTGCTATGTGCATTCCAAAAATAAAAGAAGAAGCTGATATTGAAAAAAAAACATTCAAAACTCACTTTGTTCATCTTTTTATTCACGGCGTGCTTCATTTGCTTGGATTTGACCACGAAACTCAACAAGAACAAGTCGAAATGGAAGGATTGGAGGATAAAATCCTTGAAGAACTTACAAAAGAGTTACAATAATATTTCAACAATCGAATTCTCCTGATTGTCACACACAAGATCCACTAGAACAAAGTTTTCACAATGTCCTTTATTACCTTTTTCGACAAGAATCTTTTGCATCGTTCCAACCATAGATTTTTTTAAAATATCCAGCTGAACGGCGGTCTCATCACGAAGGATTTTTGCACGCTCTTTGCGAATTTTCAATGGAACTTGTGGCATTTTGGCTGCTGGTGTACCATTTTTGGCGGAAAACGGGAAAATATGCCCAAAAGCAATATTACATTGTTTTATTATCGAAAGTGAATTTTCAAATTGTGCATCGGTTTCAGTTGGAAAGCCGGCGATTATATCCGCACCAAATCCAATATTTCTGCGAATTTCACTTGCTTTTTCGCAAAATTTTAGAATTTGTTCGTGGTTGTGCCTTCGTTTCATTCGTTTTAAAATCATATCATCTCCTGATTGTAAACTTAAGTGAAAATAAGGCATAAATCGCTCCTCACTTGCAAGGATTTGAAAAATATCGTCGTCAATTTCGGCAACATCAATTGAAGAAAGGCGAAGGCGTGGTAATTCTGGAACATTTTTTAAAATGCGGTGAATTAGCTGTGAAAGAGTTGGGTTGAGTGGTAAATCTTTTCCATAATCCGTTAAATCAATACCAGTTAAAACTACTTCCTTATAACCGTTTGATACCAAACTTTTAATAGTCGAAACAACGGCACCAGCAGGAATTGAGCGTGAATTACCCCTTCCATAAGGGATGATACAGAATGTGCATCTATGATTGCATCCATTTTGAACTTGAACAATGGCACGAGTGCCTTGATATTCAATGATCTCTTCCGCTTTGAAATTTTTTGCATTCATAATGTCGCCAACGAGTAGATTATTCGTTGGATTTTTTGTCATATCGATTTCAGCCTTCTTACTTTCGAAGAAAATTTTATCTTCGTGCCTATGGATTGACTGTGCATCGTGTTTGAATTTAATTTCGTTATTTGCGATTTTGATAAATACGTCTTCGTCAAGCTTTTCCGCATTTCCAAGGACAAAATCCACCTGTGATGAATATTTTTCTGGGTTAATTTGTGCAGCACAACCCGTTAGAATAATTTTACTTTCAGGATTTTCCTTCTTGATTTTCTTAATGCGTTGCACGAGTTCTTGTTCAGCATCGTTTGTAACGGCACACGAGTTGAGAATGAAAAAGTTCTCACTTAAATTGCCACTATTTTTTTTAATAATCTCTGCTTCGTAGGCGTTGACTCTACAGCCAAAATTTATTACATTTGCCATTTTATTTCACGCAAAATTGTATTGAGACTTTCTTCTATAGAAAACCCAGTCGTATCAATTATAATTGAATCCACTGATGGTTTGAGTGGGCTATTGCCTCGCATTGAATCCATTTCATCGCGTTTAATTATTGCATTAAGAATTTCTTCAAAATTCTTTGACTCTTGATTAAACTGCTTAAGACGACGACTTGCACGCTCTTCTGGTGTTGCTGTGATAAAAAACTTGAAATCAGCGTTTGGTAGAATATGTGTTCCAATATCTCTTCCTTCTAAAATAACGGGCATAGATGAGTTCGCAAAGTCAACTTGAAATTGGAACAAATTTTGACGAACTTTGGGTATTGATGAAATTTGTGACGTTAATTCACCGTTTTCTTGGGAAAATATTGCTGTATTTTCACCGAATTTTTCTAAGAGATCTAAAAAGTTTGCGGAATTTTGAATGGCTTGTGCTGTAATATCGCTGGATTGATTAATACTAAAGGCAACGACACGGTAAAGTTTTCCTGTATTTAGATATTTTGCACCAATTTTTTTAGCGAGCAATTTTGTAAGAGTCCCTTTGCCAGAGGCACTTGGTCCATCAATTGCGATTTTCATATTGGTCGTATCAAATTGCTGTTCAGTGAAATGGAAGGGGTTGGTTCCTTGGTCAGTTCGTCATGAAGCTGTTTGTTTGCGTAGAAAATATCAATCATTTTACCATCAATATTAGAAGAAATTTCGGTAAATGGTAACGGATTTAAACAAATGCGTAAAGCCTTTGCAAGCATTTCGACTGGAAGAATTTGCGTTAATGGTGTTTGTGTAAATGAAATGGCATCAATTTTTCCCTTTGAAAGGGAATGAATATCGCTTATTATTGAATTTGATGCTTGGATTTGCATAAATTTCCCAAAAAATTCAGGCGGATATTTTATGGATAAACTGTTGCACGAGGCAATTGCAATTTTTGGATTTTTACGAATTACGGATTTAATTGGTCTTCCCCTCACATATGAACTGAATGCATCTGAGTAAATTATTTCCTGCGTTTGAAAGAGGTATATTAATGAAAAAATATTTTCCATACCATTTTTGTCTTTGTCTTGTAACAAAAATGAACAACCAAACTGTGGAAATCCGCGACAAATATTCGTGTAGCAATCAATTGGGTTAAATAAAAGCTTGCCAAAGCTTGTTCCGAATTTTTCTTCTTCAATTTTGTTCAAAATCGTTGAAGTGTATAGCGTTCCTTTAAAGCTGCCAAGTAATGCTTGTTTTACAGATTTTGCAAATGTTGTAACGGAAATTCCAGCAAATCGTTCAGCTGTGCCAACACTAGATTGAATGAAATTTAGTTCGTTGATATCTTTGGAGTAACGAATGGATTTTTGTTCAATAATTTCAACAAGGAAGGATGCAAGTGGATGATATATCATATATTATTTTCCAGTGAAATTATTCTTAACAATGCGTTTTGAAAAGTTCAAAGTGCGAGAAAATTAGTTGTCAAGGAAAAATCCCCTTGCATTACACTAAAAAATGATGTAGCATTTATTATACATAATATCAATTAATTTAAAGTTTATGCAATCTTCTGAAGCATTACAAGTACCAAACCAACCTTCTGAAATTAAAGTTGACTATACTGCACTGACAAGTGCGTGTATGGCTTTTGTGGAAAGTCATGGTATAACATTTCCGAACGACACATCCAAGATATTTGACATTATTAATCTCAATATATTCAACAAATTAGCGATGACAGACGACACAAAGAATTTAATTTAAGACGTTATGAAGAAAGGGTATGTATGCTCGTCTAATGACTACAAACTAAACGCTGACTTCATCGTGGGTAAGCATCATTTTATATGGAATATGCCAGATGTAAATCAAACAAAATACTATGATGTATGCGATTCTAATGCACGGCATGCATTTTTAATCAAAGTATGCAACGATAATAACGCAGTTAAGGCAACAATTTTTAATAATTATAATTATGGTTTCAATACGCAGCATGCACAACAAAGACTAAAGAGCCTTTTTAATATGGATGAGGCTTTGAGCATCGTAAACATAGATATGAGAGCCTTTAAGAATGCATTTTGTGATTATAAAAAACAATCTACGACTTCAGTTGAAGGAGATGCCTTTTATGCTTATAAAGATTATGAAGATGTTCGCAGTTTCATAGGAAGTATCCCCAATACAGAAAAGTTCAATGTAGAGAATATAAAATGACGTTCGATCAGGAAAAACTTCAAAATGGAGAAAACACCAGTGAAGCTTGCTCTCTTATTGTTATATCGAATTTGCTTGGCGACTTAATTGAAGATGGCAAAATATCGAAAAATGAACTATTAAACTTGTTATCGCAGCGTGCCCAACAAGCATCACAAAGCTCATTAGACATAAACAATATGCAAGATTCAAAAACAGGTGATGCCACACAAATAACTGCACAAAGTAAGCCAGAGGAAGTTAAAACTCCTAGCAAGAAAGTAATTGAAGAGGAAAAGTATAACAAAATGAGTAGATGAATATTGTTTAATATCAATACAATAAATTCAAGATAGTTGGTCTTTCTTTTACAAATTTAGCCTGCGAAACGCATAGGTTAAATTGCTCTTTTGAAATACCAATATCTTGAAATGAAGTTGGTATTTCAAAAAATAACGCAATTGATGTAAAATCAATTGCGTTATTTTCTATGACGGTTTTGCGGTCAATATAATCATGTTTTGTATAAGATTTTTGTAATTCGGAGTAATATGGCAATACTGCAGAAATTACTTCACCATGAAGAAACTTGTGTGAAAGTTCCGGAAATTTACCTTCAAGAGTGTGAGCAATTGCATGCTCACCACCTGAAAAAGCAATACTGGATTGATGGTGATTCATTACAAGACCGGAAAAAAAAAGCATATCAAACACCAACATTGTATTCACCTCTTTAGAAAATGCCTCAACACTCCCCTGATGAATAATTGCCAAAATTTGTTCCATCATCGTTTTAAACGTAGTGAATAAATGGTAATCGTATGAATATAAGTGTGAATCAAGACTTGAAGCATAAATAAAATCGTTGCAAGCGGTATAAGCGGCAAGGCTGTCCATAATTGCACTGCCAATAAATTTTATTGGTGCGTTAGAGAGGATATTTGGTTCCAAAATAATTATTCGCGGTGCCATTGCCATTAACGAGACTTTGACTTGCCTTTCGTCATCAAAAAGAGAAACATTATTTGAAGAAATACCATTCATTGAAAGTGCAGTTGGGCAAAATGTGTATGGAATTTTAGATTTATACGCAGCGTATTTGCATAAATCATTAATTGCCCCAGTTCCAAAGCCATATAAAACTTTTATATTGTTTTCAGCAATATTTCGCTGAATTTCTTCAACATTTTTGAATGTAGGAAGTGCTTTATATTCAGCAAGACATAAAGTTGATATTGCATATGATTTATAATTCTCTACAATGTGTGAAACATTTCCATCATAAACAAAAAGAATTTTACCACCATAGTTGTTGTCGATATGGTGAAATAAATTACCGTAATATATGTGTTTTACATGTGAAACAAGTCTACATTGTGACAAAAGACGAGATGTAATTTCCATTTTTATACATAACTTACAATTATTTTTCTTTTGTACTTTTCTAAAGTCAAATAATTCTTGACATTAACACCCATCAAAAGATAGGTGAAGATTTTCTTATTTGCAATGTCTTCTAAGTATCTTTTAGTATTTGATATCGAAACAATTCCATGCGTGAAATCTGCAAGAAATCTGTTAAATCTTGATGAAAATGTATCAGACGATGTTGTTAGGCAAAAACTCATTGATTACCATTTTAATTCAACTGGTAACGCATTTCCACGACAACCATTCCATCAAGTTCTTTGTATATCATTTCTTCTGTGTGAAATTGAATACACTGAAGAAGGTGAAAATTATATTGTAAAAAAAATTAAAACAGGTGGAAGAAATAATGATGGAATAATTGAAAGTGAAGCCGAAATTTTGGAACAATTTTGTGGCTTTTTACAAAAATATAAGCCACGAATCATTTCGTTTAATGGAAAGACTTTTGATCTTCCAGTTATTCAATATCGCTCTATGATGCATAAAATTCCTTGTCAATGGCTTTATTCACGCGAAATGGCATACAAATTCAACCAAGAGCCACACTGTGATTTAATTGATGCATTTTCCAATTTTGGATCATCTGCAAGAGTTAAAATGTCCGAAGTTTGTGCACTCCTTGGCATTCCTTGCAAACAGAATGGTTCTGGCAATGAGGTTTTAAATATGTATAACGATGGCAAAATCGAAGAAATTTGTAACTATTGCGAAGAGGATGTCATTTGCACTTATATGCTTTACCTCAATTACCAAATGCACAATGGAAAAATGAGTATTCGCCTATTCGAAAGTTGCACAGAGGACGCCATTAAGATGCTTGAAGAAAATAAAATACTTGACAATCAAACTCCTTAAATCAAAAATATACACTACTGTACTATAACTACTTCAATCAATTGATACGAGAATAATATGAGAAAACACAAAAGGCATTCCAAATCTTACATTAGCATAACTCTTCTTGCATTGATTATATCACTATTTGGAGTGATTTTTTATAAAAAATTTTTCTCTCAAAAAAAAGTTGAAGCTGTTCAAACACAAAATGTTCCAACACAAGTAAATGTTATCCAAATTAAAATTGGAGATATAAGTATTATGCAAGAGTGGCCAGCAAGAATTGTACCGTATAAATTCGCGGAAATTCGCCCACAGATTGAAGGGGTAATAGTCTCACGCCTTTTTAGAGAAGGTGCTTATGTTAAACAGGGTCAACCCCTTTATAAAATCGACCCAGCAGAAAAAATTATTATTAAAGCACCAATTTCAGGTTACATCGGTCGCTCGTTTCTAACAGATGGAGCACTTGTAACAAAAGGGCAGTTGCAACCCCTTGCAATCATTACACAATTGGAACAAATGTATGCGGATATAACTATTCCAAGCAACATTGTTAATGAAGTTAAAAAAAATAAAAACGCAAAAGTTACATTAATTGTTAATGAAGAAGAATACGCACATGAAGGAGAAATACTATTTTCCGAAGTATCCCTTGATCAGTCAACCGATTCCATAACTGTGCGTGCATTATTTCCAAACCCAGAAGAGACCCTTATTTCCGGTGAAATGGTTCTTGCAAAAATTGATTTTCCACAAGAATCCGTTATAACAGTGCCACAAAGAGTTACCGAAAGGTCTCAAAGCGGCGAACTATCAGTCTGGGTTATTAACCATAATAACACAATTCGCAAGCAAGTGATTGAATCCACGAGAGCCATTGGTTCTGATTGGGTGGTGTCTTCTGGACTCCTTGACGGAGACCTCGTCGTTTATGAAGGTATGCAAAAAATTAATCCACAATCCACTGTTGAACCAATCCTCGTTTCAAGATTCACTGGCGAAAAAATTGCTCAAATTGTTCCAACAGTTCCACCAGTAGAACAAAAAACCGAACTTGAGCAAACAATGGAGACACAGGAAATTGAAGAACAAGCTACTCCCGCAAAGAATAACACCGAAGTTGTTGCCGTTGAAACTGCGGCGGCTGTTGCTCAAAAAATGGCAAAAGCTAGAGATTTAAAAGATTCAAATGGTTTAACAAAATCAGAGATAAAGAAAGTGAAGTCAGGTAAAAAAGAAAAATCTGCGAAAAAATCTAAAAAAGGAAAAGTGAAGAAAAAAGTTACTAAAAAAAATAAATCCAATCGACTTAATAAGTCTAACAATAAATCACAGTCTAGCAAAAATAAAGCTTAGATATGTCCAAATTCTTTATTGAAAGACCAATATTTGCTTGGGTTATTGCAATAATAATAATGCTTTCCGGCGTGATGGCACTCCTTAAAATGCCAGTTGAACAATATCCAAGTATTGCACCACCATCCGTTTCAATTTCAACAAGTATGCCAGGTGCTTCGGCGGAAACTCTTGAAAATAGTGTGACGCAGGTTATTGAACAAAGCCTTACAGGGATTGATAATTTACGATACTTTTCCTCAACATCAGATTCCGACGGTAATGTTTCTATAAACATTACATTTGAACCAAAAACCAACCCCGATGTCGCACAAATGCAGGTGCAAAATAAACTTCAAGCAGCGATGCCAATGCTCCCACAGGAAGTTCAACAACAGGGTGTGCGTGTGAATAAATCCAATAACAATTTCCTTTTAGTTGTTGCACTTTATTCTGAAAACGGAAAACTTTCAGAGGAAGAACTCGGTGACATTCTTCTTTCAAACATGAAGGATCAAATTTCGCGAATCAATGGAGTTGGAAATGTGAATGTTTTTGGTAAACCAAGAGCGATGCGAATTTGGTTAAATCCACGCAAACTTTTTTCATACAATCTCACAACTGCCGACGTCATTTCTGCAATTAGAGTCCAAAATACCGATGTCTCTGCCGGTCAATTAGGTGGTCTTCCAGCGGTTGAAGGTCAACAATTAAACGCAAGCATAGTGACACAGTCTCGTCTTCAAACCGTTGAACAATTTAAGAATATTATTCTTAAAGCCAATAGGGACGGTGGGCAAACGCGTCTTAGAGATGTATCAAAAATAGAACTTGGTGCACAAAGTTATAGCTCGACATCTCGTTATAAAGGAATGCCGTCGTCTGGAATGGCAATTATTTTAGCTTCTGGTGCAAATGCACTCACAACCGCCGATACCGTCAAGAAAAAAGTTGATGAACTCACAAAAACCCTTCCAGATGGTGTTAAAGTTGTCTACCCATATGATTCTACTCCATTCGTTAAACAATCGATTAAAAGTGTTGTAAAAACTCTATTTGAGGCAATCGTCTTAGTGTTTATCGTAATGTTTCTTTTCTTACAGAACTTCAGGGCAACACTTATTCCAACCATAGCAGTGCCAGTTGTCCTTCTTGGAACCTGTGCATCGCTTTATGCTTTTGGTTTTACACTCAATACTTTAACAATGTTTGCGATGGTTTTAGCGATTGGTCTTTTGGTTGATGATGCCATTGTTGTTGTAGAAAATGTTGAACGCATTATGCATGAAGAAGGTCTTTCACCTATTGAGGCAACAAAGAAATCGATGGAACAAATTACAGGTGCATTAATTGGAATTGCATTGGTTCTTTCGGCAGTATTTGTGCCGATGGCATTTTTTGGTGGTTCAGCTGGAGCAATATACCGTCAGTTTTCTATTACAATTGTGTCATCGATGCTTCTTTCTGTTTTTGTTGCACTAGTATTATCTCCGTCACTGTGTGCAACTCTTTTAAAACCAGTTGACAGTTCAATGCGATCAAGCAAATTTACAACCATTTTTAATTTATTTATTGCAAGGAGTACGAATTTTTATGAACAATCTTCACGCTTTATTATCAACAAGGCGATGAAATTTTTGATGCTATATATCGTTATGATAATCGCCATTATTTTTGCTTTTACGAAAATTCCAAAATCATTTCTTCCGGTTGAAGATCAAGGTTTTATGTATATGATGCTTACATCACCACCAGGTGCAACTTTAGATCGGACGTCAAAAAACCTTAAAAAAGTGGAGGAATATTTTCTCACAAAAGAAAAAAATGTTGAAAAAATGTTCACTGTTGCTGGGTTTAGTACGGCCGGAAGGGGGCAAAATGTTGCATTTGGTTTTATTGGATTAAAAGATTGGAGCCAAAGATCTGGTGAAGAAAACACTGTGATGGCAATTTCAGCCCGTGCAAATAAAGAGCTTTTGTCAATCAAGGATGCTAATATTTTCACATTTTTTCCGCCACCAATTCGCGAGCTTGGCAATGCTTCAGGATTTGATTTACAACTTCTTGATGAAGGTGGTGTTGGGCATCAAGCATTAATTGATGCACGAAATTATGTGCTTGAAATTGCTGCAAAAAATCCATTACTAACAGGAGTTCGCCCTAATGGACTTAATGATGTTGCACAATTTAAGGTTGATATAAACTATCATAAGGCGATGGCACTTGGCGTTTCAATTTTAGATATAAATCAAACACTACAAACGGCACTTGGTTCAAGTTATATTAATGATTTTATTGACAAAAAACGCATAAAAAAAGTTTTTGTTCAGGCTGAAGCACAACACCGTATGCTTCCTTCGGACATTCATAAATGGTATGTGAGAAATAAAAATGGGCAAATGGTTTCGTTTGCGTCATTTTCTTCATCAAGATGGGTTTATGGTTCACCAAAGTTAGAACGCTTTAATGGACTCTCTTCCATAAATATTCAAGGTGGGGCAGCGGTGGGAGTCAGTTCTGGTGTTGCAATGCAAGAAATTCAAAAAATTGTTGAAAATATACCAGAAAATATTGGTCGTGGAATTAATCATACTTGGTCTGGTGTTTCTTATGAGGAGAAGTCATCACATTCACAAACACTTTGGCTTTATGCAATATCGCTTTTGGTTGTTTTTCTTTGTCTTGCAGCACTTTATGAAAGCTGGTCAATACCGTTTTCTGTTATTTTAATTGTTCCATTTGGCATTGCTGGTTCAGTTTTGTTTGCAATGATTTTCAAACTAAGCAATGATATCTACTTTCAAGTCGGACTTCTAACGATTATTGGTCTTTCGGCAAAAAATGCGATTTTGATCATCGAATTTGCACAAAATGCTTGTAAAAATGGTGCTGGAGTTTTGGAAGCAAGTCTTGAAGCTGTAAAACTTCGTTTTCGCCCAATTATCATGACATCGATGGCATTTATGCTTGGAATTTTACCATTGGTTTTTGCGACTGGTGCTGGCTCTGTAAGTCAAAGGGCGATTGGTATTGGAGTAATTGGCGGTGTTTTAATTTCAACATTTATCGCGACATTTTTTGTTTCAATGTTTTATATTGTCGTGCAAAAATTTTTTGGACGAAGTATTGTTAAGAATATATGAAATTTATTATTACAATATTATTATCATTACTTATATCGTGTTCTCTTGAGCCCAAATATATCACACCAAAAAGCCCAATCCCACTTAATGATTCAGGAGGCGATACATTTCAAATTAAATTTATAGATTTCTTTCAAAATGATGAAATAAAAGCAATTGTGAATATCGCACTTCAGAATAACAAAGATATTCAACTTGCTTCGGTAAATATTGAAACTGCAATTGAAACTTTTAATGTAAAGCGTGCGGATTTATTGCCATCATTTGGAATAGTGGCATCCGATGCCGCACAAGGTGCTCCACCAGCATTTGCCGCGTTTACACCAAAAAATACTTATCGCAGCAATATAACGCTTACAACATTTGAGCTGGATTTTTTTGGAAAATTGAGAAACTTGAAAAAATCTGCAAAGCAAAGTTATCTTGCAACGAGTGAAGCAAGAAATGTTGTAATGACGCTTATAGTATCACAAACCGTCAATGCTTATTTGCAATTAATCGCGGACAAACAGTCAATTGGGATAACACAAAATGCAATGCAAGAGCAAAGAAACAAACTTCTAATTTTACAACAAAGGTATGAAAATGGACATATTTCAAACGCTGAACTTATCGCCGAAAAAATCGTTCTGGAAACAATGAAGGCTTCTGAAACTTCTTATCAAAGGCTATTTGCACAGGATTTACACCTACTGATGCTTCTTACCGCCTCGTTTGATGAGAAAAAACTCAAGCCATATTTTGAAAATATTCAAATTGATGAAGTTAAGTTTAATGTAAAATCATTGATAAATATTCCATCGAGTGCATTGTTGAATCGTCCTGATATTAAACAAGCGGAATTTAAACTCAAAGCTATGAATGCTAATATTGGTGTAGCACGTGCTGCATTTTTCCCATCCATCTTATTGACTGGCAACTATGGTTATACATCGCGTGATTTTACCACACTATTTGATAACAGTTCGTGGGCGTTCACACCGCAAGTGAACATTCCAATTTTTACTGCGGGAAGGAATATGGCAAATCTTAGCATCGCAAAATTGCAAAAGAAAACTGAAATTATTAATTATGAAAAGGCCATTCAGGTAGCTTTTCGTGAATTTCTCGATGCCTCATCAAATTATCAAAATTCCAATATTCAATTAGTAAATTACCAAAACATTGTTGAATTGAACGAACAAATGCATAAAATTGTAAAACACAAAATGGCTGATGGCATAACAGATTCAATTATTCTTGCCAATTCTTCGATACAACTTCTCTCATCAAAACAAAATTTAGTCAACCAGAAAAAAGAAAGTCTTGCAAGTACAGTTGCGATATACAAATCCCTTGGAGGAGGAGGCAATTAAGTGCTAATTAAAATTAAATGTTAAATCATCATTGAATTTAATTCCATCTGCAATTTCGAAAGAGACGCTTGAAGCGAGAATCTGCTCGTTTATGTAATCAATATTTGCAAGAATTGCCTCTTTTGTGATATTTTCACCGTTAAAATTCAAATTTAGTGTAATTTTTTGTGTAATTTCAAGGCTTCTTTCTTTCCGAGAATTTTGCACCATACGAACAAAATCCCTTGCTGTTCCCTCCATTTCAAGATCTTTTGTGATTTTTGTGTCCAGTATTATTAAATACTTGCCATCAAGTGAAGTATAGTTTTCATCTAAAGAGTTTAGTTTGATTTGAATTTCGTATTCATCATTTGCGATTTCGTAACCAGCAATTTCAATTATTCCAATTCTACTTTGATTGTCACTTAGTTCGCTGTAAATACCTTGCTTTGCTTGTTTTAAGACGGTTTGGAAATCTTTTCCTATGCGTTTTGCGACTTTGGAGGCATCAATATTAATGATTTTTGTGCAATCAAATTGTGATAGATCACTTTGGAAAATGACTTTTTTAACATTAAGCTCATCCTGAATTAAATTTTTAAGCTCATCATTTAATAGAATATTATCGCCTGCTATTAAGATTGAACTCAATGGTAGTCTTGCTTTGATGTTATTTTTTTTTCTAATTGAGAGTCCTGCATTGCAAATTTTACGGATAAACTCCATTTGCTTAATAGTATCTTCTGAAAAGGGAATTGATTGAAATTCTGGGAATTTTTGTAAGTGTACGGATTGAACGGTCATTTTTGTTGCAAAGAATTGTGGCCAAGTTTTGTAAGCTCTTCAAGAGTAATGGATGTTAAATAATTTTCAATTTTTTCTTCGAATGCTTGCCAAATGTGGTGAGTTACGCATTTTTCTTTTGTTCCGCCGCAACTATTTTCACCTTGGCATTTTGTCATTTTAACTTTCTCTCCAGAGGCAAAAAGTATTTCAGAAAGCGTTATTTCTGTTGGTTTGCGTGCAAGTGTGTACCCACCACCAGGACCTTTGACAGATTGCACGATATTATGTTTTTTGAGCATAAGGAATATTTGTTCTAGGTAGGATATACTGATGAGCTGTCTTGAGGATATTTGTGAAAGAGAAACTGGCAAATTTTCTTTGCTGTGTGTTACTATGTCAATGATTGCGGAAACGGCATATCTTCCACGTGTTGTTAGGAACATTTTTTTGAAAAATATTACAAGAAATCTATTAAAATTGTAAGGGTATAAAGTCAAGAATTTAATTCATTTTTTACTAATACCAACTTCGATTACATAATTCGAATATTATCTTCTGAAGTCTACGGTCTCGTGGGTTTTATTGAATTCAGCTGCATCTTTTTGTGCATTTATTTTGACATTAACTTGAGTGTAAAGCCAGTATGCACCGTAAAGAATAGCAATAAAAAATAGAAATTTGAATAGTTTTATCATGTTAGTGTACAAAAAGTAATAAATATTATGACCGAAGTAATTCGTTAATGGATGTTTTTGATCGTGTTTGATCGTCAACTTGTTTCACAATGATTGCCGCGTAAAGACTTACACCGCCAGAGCTTGGAATTGATCCAGAAACTACAACGGAGTTTTTTGGAACCCTGCCATAAGTAGCTTCACCCGTTTCACGATTGATGATTTTTGTTGATTTTCCGATGTACACTCCCATTCCGATGACCGCACCATCTTCAATAATAACGCCTTCAGCGATTTCACTTCTTGCACCAATAAAACAATTATTTCCAATAATCACAGGGTTCGCTTGAAGAGGTTCAAGTACTCCGCCAATTCCAGATCCACCTGAAATATGACAATTTTCGCCAATTTGTGCACAAGAACCGATTGTTGCCCAAGTATCAACCATCGTTCCAGAACCAACATACGCCCCGATATTAACAAATGATGGCATTAAAACTGCATTCTTTCCGATAAAAGATCCGTATCGTACAATTGCCCCTGGAACCATTCGAAAACCTGCATTTTCAAAATTGATATTCTTCCAGTTTGCTGTTTTAAGAGGAATTTTGTCGTACCATCTCATTTGGTTTTTGATGCTCTCCTGTGGGGATTTTTCAAGAATACCGTAAGCATTTTGTACAAAAGCAGGCGTAGCATCGTTTGCGATGTATGAATCAAATTGAATAGAGAAAATTGAGGTTTTCATCATATTCATATAAAGCAGGATTGCTTTTTTGATATTTTCATCCACGATCCATTCATCTCCGATTTTTGTGCAAACTCTTCGTTCTCCAGAGTCAAGTTCTGCAATAACTTTTTGTATATCCTCCGAAACTTTAACGGTATATCTTATTGTTTTTGCTTGTAATTCTGCAAAGTACTCGGATATTTTTGATATGTCGTTCATATTGCAAAATAAATTTTCATTGACAAATGAAGAAGTTAATAAAAAATTGTCAAGTTCAAATTATGAAAAAAAGAAAAAATAGTTTGTTCTACTGTGATAGAACACAATAACAAGATGTTTTTTTATTTGACATTTGATTTCACCCAGCTGTTAATACAAACAGATTGTAACAAGTGTTATTTTGTAAAAATATGGAAATTCGTAAAATTATGCAAGTTGCAAGAATTCACCTTGATGAGAATCAAATCGTGATTGCACAAAAAAAATTAGATACAATGTATTCTTGGCTTGAATCCATTAAGAAGGTTGACGTTTCGGGTGTTGAACCAATTTATAGTATACATGAAAGTAAAACAAGAACGGTTCGCGAAGTGGAAAATCCTGAATTTTATTCGCCTTCAGTAATTTTAAAAAATACACCAGTCAAAAGTGATAACTTTATCCTCGTGCCAAAGGTTATTGGTATGGAATAGGTGTTGTTTATTAACCCAAAATTAATAGACTAAATTCCTTGATTGGGAAATTATCCTTTAGTGTCAATATCATCTGGTAAGGTTTTCGTTAAATCTTTAAACTTGATAGTTTTTCTTTCGGCACTTCCCCCAACATTCATTGAGAACTTTCCTCGAATTTCTAACCCATCTTTTTCAAGTGCGGATTTCATTAAATCAATTATATCATCGGAAATTTCTCGCGAGCGACTTTGCATAAATTTTGGCAATGATTTTTCAAATTCTTCCAAAAAAAGTTTATATGTCATAGATTGTTACAAAGTAATAACAAAAAACGCAGCAAATGAAGCAAGAATCGTGACAACAAATGCTAAATTCACAGTTTTTTCCTCGCTCACACCCAAAAGTTCAAAATGATGATGCAACGGCGACATTTTAAACATCCTTCTTTTCGTGAGTTTAAAATAACAAACCTGTAAAATTACCGAAAGAGCTTCAAGCACAAAAACAATTCCAGTCACAGGTAAAAATGCTTCAATTTTATGCGTAATAAAGAAAATCGCCAAAAATGCTCCAAGAAAAAGACTGCCAGAGTCTCCCATGTAAATCGTCGCAGGTTTTGTGTTAAAAAGCAAAAATGCCAAAATTAAAAATATCAACAATAGTATTGAACCATTTATTCCAAAAAGAGCAAGCAGAAAAAATAAATTGACTAATACCACTTTTCCGGCAAGGGCGTCTTGTCCATCTGTTAAATTCACAGCGTTCGCCGTTCCGATTATTATAAATGCAAGAATTGGCACAGCAAACCAAAGTGGAATTACAAAAACAAAATCTTTCACAATTAGAATATAAGATTCTCCATTAAGAAGGTTATATATGAAAAAAGTTGAAATAATTATTTCAACGAGTATTCTCCACTTTCCACTGAAAAATGAAATATGAGATTTCTTCCAAATTTTACCAACGTCATCAAGTAATCCTATTAAAAAAAAACCAAGAAGGGTAAAAAACTTATAATCAATCTGCCCTTGAACAAGAGAATAAATTGCAAAAACAATAAAAAAAACAATCCCAGCACATGGAATTGGTTTCATTTTCGCCTTTTCCTTCGATGACGATAATAATTCCCTTTGAGGTTGGGTAAATTTTGTAACATAATGCCGCCTTAAAAGATAATAAATTAAGCACGAACTTACAAAAGCAAGGGAATTGAATATCATAAAAAGCGAATTAATACTTAAAAAAATTACTTTTGAGACTCAACAAATTCCTCCAATGTTTGAAGAGTCTTATCATAACCCTCAGATTTTACGATAGCAGAAATTTCCTGTTGCTGAATTTGTAAAATCCCCAAATTTTTAAATAGAATATCTTGCATAAGGAATGTACCATTTGAATTTGCAACAACGGCAACGAGTGGAATTTCGGTCTTCTCCCCTTTAATTTTTGTTGTAATCATAGCAAGAACATTACACACTTCTGGGCGTCGTTCATCGTTTGTTACAGAAACAATTTTATACGACAACACTTTATATTGCCCAAGATAAATCGCGTATTTATACACAACATATTTTGAATAAACTTCATAAAATTCCTTTCTTTGTTCGGGAGAAAGAGCTCTCCAGCTTGAACCAAGAACAAACTTTGTTATAAATTTGGTATCAATATTTTGCAGTAGAAAGGCTTTTTTTTGAGAAAGCGAAACATTCTTTTGAGTATATTCAATGATATTTTTCGTAAAAGATTCACAGTCTTGAGCACCAATATTATGATGAGTAACACCTGCAGCATTTGAAATGAGCGGGACGATAGCAAGTATCGCAATTATAAGCAATTTTATAGCAAAATTCATAGTAATTATAGCAAAAAATATTTAATATAAAATATATTCTTTATTTTTCAAAAATGTCAAGTTTTATATTTTCATATAAATCCTTGACATTTCATTTTTTTCAGCGACCTATCGATAGTCGTTTATTTTTAAGCCAAATGCCAGAAAAGGTTTCAAAATTGTTTGATATTTCCCAAGATTTCGAACAAAATCCTTTTACTATGTTTAAAAAGTGGATGATCCAAGCAAAGAATACTCCAGAAATCGCCGACCCAACCACAATGCACCTTGCAACATCTTCAACAAAAGGAAGACCATCTGTCAGAGTTGTTCTTCTTAAAAATTTCAACGAATACGGGTTCACTTTTTTTACCAATGGAAATTCTTATAAAGGACAAAATCTTCAAGAAAACCCACAAGCAGAAATTAACTTTTATTGGGCACCACTTGGCAAGCAAATCAGGATTTTTGGCACAGTTTCAGAAATTTCAACGGCAGAATCTGATGAATATTTTGCTTCTCGCCACATAACAAGCCAAATGGGAGCATGCGTTTCTAAACAATCAAGTGAACTGCAATCTTACGACCACCTTAAGCAAGAATTCGAAGAATTTCGCAACAAAACACCACATCCACAAAGACCACAACACTGGAAAGGCTACCGAATTACCCCACAAGAATTTGAATTTTGGCTTGATGGTGCACACAGACTCCATCTTCGCCATAAATACTTCCTTTATGATGGCAATCAAGTTGACAATCAATATACAAATCAAAATCCAACATGGAAACATAAGCTTTTATACCCATAATATGAAAATATCCGACCTTGAAAATTACAGCCAATCGATTAAAAATAAAGGCACTAAAGATCTCACAAAGAAAGAAAAAGTTCCAGCATTTAACTCAATTGGTCAAAAAGTAATCGATCTTTCAATCGCGATAATTTTACGCTTTATAGCGTTCATCATAACATTTAAAATGATGATGCTCACCCTGCCAAAAAGTTCTATAGAAATGATACAATCAGTCACAACGCCAGTTGAAATTATTGCCATGTCTTCCCAAACTGGTATTGACAAATTGAGCATTAAATGTGCAATATTCGCATTTTTAATCGGTACCGCGTACTATGTCGTTATGGCATCAAAATGTAAATTCGGAACAATTGGTATGAAAGTCGCAGGTCTTACAATTTCCAACAGAAATGGAGAAAGACCAACGATTTGGCAAGCAATGTTCTGGTATCACCTGCGTTTAATATATCCAATTTGCGGAATTCTGGCAATTCTTACATTTGTAAAAAATGGTGTAGATGGAATATTTGTAATTTTATTAACCATTTCCGCATTTTTTAGCGATACCCCACGTATGATATTTGGAATATCTTCTCTTGATGAAAAAATCTCTGGAGTAAAAATTTTACGAAAAAAATGAAAGAAAATCACGGTCATAATAAAAAACGCATACTACGAAAGGCTGGAATTAAAATAAGCACTACTCTTAAAACAACAGATGTAAGAAATCAAATCAGGAATAAAATGAAAAATAAAAAAAATGTTTGGAAATTTGTACTAAAGATTTTTCTTAGTGCATTCATTTTATGCTTTTTAACTGTATTTGCCACCGTTTTATATTATATGAATGGTATGCCAAATATTAAGAAAATAAGTCAAGACGGTTATGAATTAACTTCAAAACTTTACACAAAAGACGGCATCCTTATGAAAGAGTATGCACAAACTTCACGCAAATATATCCCGATTTCAGAACTCCCACCACATGTTATTAACGCTTTTTTAGCAGCAGAAGACGCACACTTTTTCGATAACATTGGCATCGATGTTCGTGGAATATTTCGTGCCGCAATTATTAATGTTAAAAATAAAATCACGGGAAATAACTCCCTTCAAGGTGCTTCAACCATCACACAGCAACTTGTAAAGAACATGCTCCTTACAAATGACAAAACATTTGAGCGTAAAATCAAAGAAATAATACTTTCGTTAATAATTACCAACGAGCTTTCAAAGCAAGAAATTTTAGAACTCTACCTCAACTATATTTTTCTTGGACACAATTCTTATGGCATCGAAAGTGCAGCACTTGAGTATTTTGGAAAACATGCAAAAGACCTTAATATTCAAGAGGCTGCAAGTCTTGCCGCCATTCCAAAGGCACCATCTCTACTCAATCCTCGCACTAATTACAAAAAACATCTTAATCGTAGAAATTGGGTTATCGATCAAATGTTAATCAACGGTTTTATTGATGATAAACTTTCATTTGTTGCAAAACAAACACCAGTTGGACACAAAAAAAAATCTGATTTTCACGAAGAGCGTTCAGGTTACAACGCAGTTGCGGATCATATTATGCTCAATGAAATGAAAGTTCTCAAAATAAACGACCTCTTTACCAATGGATATTATATCAAAAGCACGATTGATTCTCATATTCAGGAAACGCTTTTTAACGCAGTTCAAACACGACTGAACGATTACCAAACACGCTACGGAAGACCGCTAAACACAATAAAATTCACAAAAAACTGGTGTACAGAACTTGGCGATATTGTGGCAAGGTATCGTGCCAGTGAACACTCCGAATACGGAGTTGCACTGGAATATGAAGGAATGTATAGCGTGAAAGTTGGTATTCGCAGAAATGGAAGATGTATGTTTGTTCGTAGCATCGCCCTTGAACATATTCCATACAATATGGGACTCATTCTTCTTGAAAGAGAATCTCCTTCTCAAATTATTGCACTCAAGCTTCCAAAATCCGTTGAGAAACAATTCAAACGCAATCCACTCCTAACAAAACCAATTTTACAACCAAACGCTGGAGCAATCGTTATTAACGCAAAAAATGGAAAAGTTCTAGCGATGGTTGGTGACTATTTTGACACACCAAATGGTTTTAATAGAGCAACAAAAAGCCTTCGCCAACTTGGTTCAACAATTAAGCCATTTATTTACCAAACCGCATTTGAAAATGGTTATTCACCGGCTTCAATTTTCGTTGACGAACCAATTGTTTTGGGAGAAAATTGGCGTCCAGAAAATTCCAATATGGAATATCTTGGTCCAATCACCCTTCGAAGATCTCTCGAACTTTCTCGTAATATTCCAACTGTAAGACTCGCCGACACCCTTGGTTACGAAGTAATTAAAAATATGCTCATTCGCTTTGGCCTAGCAAAACCACAAGACGAAATTAACCTTTCCGCCGCCCTTGGAACTATAAGCGTCACTCCAATTAAAGTTGCACAAGGCTATTCCGCTTATGTTAACCAAGGAAAAACCATTACACCATCTTATATTGAATACATTCAGGATCGACATGGAAATGTTGTTTATAAAAGCGACATTGTTACATGCAAAAACTGCGAAAATGAACACGACATTCCGTCAATTCAAAGTAATAAATTAAGCAAAGAGTTAATTTCCCCACAAGTTGCATACCAAATTTATTCAATCTTAGAAGGTACCGCACAAAGAGGAACTGCCGCACCATCTGGAAAAGCACTTGGTAGAAATATCGCAGGGAAAACCGGAACAACAAACGATTCAAAGGATTCTTGGTTCGTGGGCTTTAACGATAAAATTATCATTGCAATTTACGCAGGATTTGATGAACCAAAAACGCTCGGAAATGAATATGGTGCAACAATTGCAATGCCAATTTTTATTGACACAATGAAAGAGGTTCTTAAAAAATATCCATCCGCACCAGTCCCAATGCCATTTGGAATTACACCAGTTGCGGTGAATTATAAAACAGGAAAAAAAGCAAACGCAGGAGATGAAGGAATTATTACAGAGTTTTTCAAAACAGGTGACAAATTTCCCGAATCACAGGATTCGAATGGAGAATTTTATGGTTATTAAATTTTAAATTAAGTTATGTACTTTATACGAAACATATTATTTTTTATTTCAATGGCAATCGTTTGCTTGTGTTATGCACTCCTCTCGCCTTGTGTAATATTTTCAGAAAAGCTTTCACGCAAAATAACAATGGTGTGGCTTTGGTCAATTCTTTTTTTTGCAAGGATTTTATGCGGAATAAAAACCAAAATTCATAACGAACAGTATAAGGATACAAAAGGCATAATTATCGCCTCCAATCACTGTTCAGCATGGGAAACATTTTTTATTTCACACTACTACAATGTTCCAGTTTTTGTCTTAAAAAAGTCATTAATGAAAATCCCATGCATCGGGCTTTTTTTAAAAAAATTCGGTATGATAGGTATTGACAGAGAAAGTTATTCCAAAAAAACGCAAGGTATAATTATACAAATTGCAAATACAACACTAATTTCAGGTAGAAATATTGTAATATTTCCGCAAGGAACTCGCGTGCCAATAGAACAATCATTTAATTACAAGCAATACCCGTATAAATCTGGCGTCGCAATGTTTTCAAGTGGTAAAAGGATTCTAACGATATCAACCGACGCTTCAAAATGTTTTGGAAGAGGTATGTTCTCGTGGAAGAATTCCGGGACGATTAATGTTATTTTTAATGAAATTTTGGACATTGAACCAAATAGCAACAAACAGGAAATAACGGACAAAATCCGCCATTCGATTGAATCTGGTCTAAAAAAGATTTTGTAAAATCTTTACATAGCTTGACTTCCAGCAACGATTTCAAGAATTTCCCTTGTAATGTTTGCCTGCCTTGTTTTATTGTAAATGAGTGTAAGATCTTTAATTTTTGCCGTTGCATTATTTGAAGCACTATCCATCGCAATCATTCTTGCACTATGTTCACTACATATCATTTGTGAAATAGCCTCCTGAATTAAAGATTTAATAGCCTCTTCAAGGGACTTTTCCACAAGTAAAACCTTGCAACCTTCAATTTCATAGTGTTCATTTACAGCATTTGATGAATTCGATTTTATAATATGTACCAATTTCTGCGGGAATATTATAGTTTTTGGCTTTTGAACCATTGTTGATATAAATTCTGGAAATATTATTTTAAGTTGAGTAATATTTTTTTGCTTAATAATGGCAAGGATTTCATCGATAATTTGTGCATGATTTTCCGCTTTACTGGCAAAGTATGGTGTGGAATTAAGTGTTGGAATTTTATTTTTTGTGAAATCAAAGGCTTTTTTCCCAATTGTGATAAGGTTTTCAGTGATACTACCAGCAGAAAGTTGATTATGAAATTCCTTAAAAAGAAAGGTGTTTAGTGCACCACAAAGTCCTTTGTCTGTTGAAAGGAGGATCGTTAAAACATTGTGTTTTGTCGAACTTCTTGTGAAATTTTCCACAAATTTTGGAATATCAAGAGTATCGCTTTTTTTAAATTGAGAGATAATCGCGTTTGCAAAAGATTGGATAGCGTGTGAATATTCTTTATTATTTTGCAAGTTGTACCTTGCTTTTGTAAGCCTTGCAGTTGAAATCATTTTCATTGCTTTTGTAATTTTCTGCGTAGATTTTACGCTCCCAATTCTATTTTTAATATCTTTTAGCGATGGCATTTTTTCAAGAAAAAGTGCTTTAGAATTTAGCAAACTTTTCATTTGTCAAGGTTTTTTCTAAATATGAAACTTTAAAGCATTCAGTTATTTTTCAAAAAAAGAAAAAATAGTTTGTTCTACTATGATAGCACACGATAACAATATATTTTTTTATTTCTGCATTTTCTCAATAATCTGCGTCGTGGAAAAGCCGTCAACAAAATCAATTACAACGGTTTCTTTTGCAATGTCGTTTCCAACGATTGTTTTTGGATTATAATCCCCGCCCTTTACAAGAATATCTGGTTGGATTTCTTTAATGAGATCGTAGGGGGTTTCTGTGTTAAATGGAATGGCAAAACTCACAGATTCAAGTGCAACCAAAACTTCCATTCTCGCTTCAAGTGTGTTAATTGGTCGTGAATTTCCTTTTAATTTGCGAACTGAATCGTCGGAATTAACACCAACGATGAGAATATCACCAAGTTCTTTTGCCTTTTGAAGGTATTTTACATGACCTTTGTGCAATATATCAAAGCATCCATTCGTGAAAACGATTTTTTTTCCGGAAATCTGACTTTTAATTTCGTCAAAACTTTGTACTATTTTAGTTTTCTCTTGGTGTAATTCTCTTTTTGTAACAAAGCTTGTGCCAAGTTTTGATACAACAATTGAGGCCGCTTTATTTGCAAGTTCAATTGCTTTTGAAAATTCGATTCCCTCGTGAATGCAATAGGCAATTGTGGAAATAACTGTGTCACCAGCTCCTGTGACATCAATGACATCCTGTGCTATTGCGTGTGAAATTTTTACATCATCATTTGAAAAGTAAGCTATACCTTTTTCTGATAGTGTTACAAGTGGAATTTGTATAAAATCCTTCATATACAAAAATGCCTCCCTCATTTCATATTCGCTTGTAATTTTCTTTTGCAAAAGTGCTTCAAGTTCAGCTTTGTTTGGTGTGATGCAATAACAGCCTTTAAAAATTGAAAGATCGTTTTTTTTTGGATCGCAGATAACTTTTATACCACACTTGTTTGCAATCGAAATAATTGATGTAATTAGTTCATTTGTGCAAACACCTTTGTTATAGTCTGAAATTAAAATGACGGAATAATTATGAATGTTTGTTTGTATTATTGAAAGAATTTCATTATGAGTGTTTTTGTCAATGTTATGGCTATCTTCCGTATCAATGCGTAACACTTGGTGTTTATTTGCAAGAATTCTGTTTTTTACCGTCGCTGTTCTGTTAGAATCTTTTAATAAAAATGCTCTACATGTTGCAATTTCTGCGACTTTGCTTTCAATAATTTGTGATTTTGCATCATTTCCAATGACTGTAATAAAATCAGTTGGAATTTCAAGATGATGAAGGTTGTTTAAGTTATTTCCAGCACCACCAAGGGCAAGCACTTCGTGTGTTTTGCGAACGACCTGAACTGGAGCTTCCGGTGAAATGCGGCTACAAGTGCCGTGTGTGTTGATATCAAGCATGACATCGCCTATGAGAAGTATTCTTTTTGCTGTAACGTCTTTTGTGTCAATATTTACATTACTTGTCATACATTTAAAAACTTCAAGGTTTGGAGGATTTCTCTTATTGGAATTTTATTAACATTTCCGTTTCCTTGTAATGACACGGAATGTGGAAGATTGATCGATGTGCGATAGGCTGGAGTTGATCCGTAAAGTGTGATATTTTTTACACCAAGAGCGGATGCCATATGTAAAATTCCGGTATCAGCACCAATGACGCAGTCCATTTTAGTTAAAAGCCCTTTGATATTTTCTAGTGTGAAATTTCCAACAATGTGAATCTTACCAGTATTTCCAGCAATTTCATTGCATAAATCTTTTTCAGCAATTGAACCATAAAGAAGGGTGATACTGTAATCTTTTAATTTTACAATTAAATCTCTATAATGTTTCATAGAATAATTCTTGTTATCATTACTTGATGATGGAAAGATTAAAATGTGTTTTCTTGTGAATTTGTTTTGATTCCTTGTTGCATCGTATTTTGTGTAAAGATACGGAATTGATATTTTATTCAAATTGCATTGCGTTTCCAATGCATCGTTGATCAACTGGAGGTTGCGTCTGTAAATATTTGCACTTAATGGAATATGTGAATGATGGGGATACAATTTGTTTGCAAGTAAGTCTCTTGTATGTTTAAAACCCCATAAATGTTTGTTTGTGCAAAGAGCTTTTGCAATTAGGGAGCTTTTTAGTGACCCTTGAAGATCGATTACGATGTCATATTGTTCCTGATTTGCCTGTTTTTTTAGTTGAAATAGTTGTTTAATAAATTGCCACTTACTGTTGTTTGCTCCTTTTGAAAATACTGTGCAAATTTTGCTGATAAAAATATTGCCCTGAAGGATATCAGTGAAGTTTTGGTCGCAATACCAATGAATTACTGCATGTGGAATTTGCATTTTAATCATCTCTGGAATGAAGGCACTATGAGAAATATCTCCAATTGATGAAGTTTTAACTAAACAAATTTTCATTCTTCTCTTTTATTAACTTTAAGGTCGTTGTATACATAATTTTCATATACTCCATTTTTTATATGAAATTTCGCGTGAACACCTGGAATGACGATGAAGTCCCCAATTTGTTTGTTTTGAAGGAGGGTTCTTTTTCCCTTTTTGGAAATTGAGTAAATTTTAACAGTTGGGTCGTTTCCTCTAAAGCGAAAAAATGTATCCTTTCTGTCATCAAAAATTTCAATAGGAGTTGATGTGTTATATTCACCAACAAAGCTATAGTTCAAGTTGATTGCAATGCGTTCTTTTGATTTTTCTTCTACAGTATTTGGTAAATCAGTGTTTCCAACGCTTCCTGCTGCAAGATTTGTAACAGCACTAATGGTGTTTGAAACTTTATTTTCACCTTTATTTTCTTTGGAAGCAATGTATTCTTCCATACTGTATTTTGATTGATCAATTGGTGTTTGTGGATAGAAAAATCTTACGACATGGATTACATCGAAGTCTTGGTCGGACGATGTGGTATCGGATTGGAGATCAAAGAGGTATGTTCTTTTATTTGTGATAATTGTGAGATTTGTTTTTGTTCCAATTTGTAGAGGTTTGATGAAAAGTCTTCTATCGATCGGTGTAAGTTTCCATGGGTAGGGATCGCCAATTGAAATTAGCTCAACGGTTTCATCAATGGAAAATTCCACGATGGATTGGAATCCCATTTTTAAATTTAGTGTATATATTTCGTTTGGGTTGTAAATAAGCGTTCTTATTCTGCTATCAATATTAACAGGAGTATTTATATTTGCATTAGTTTTTGCTTGAAGTGTTACAACGGTGAGTATTATGAATAGTATTCTGAAAAACACTGTCATTTGTATTGTTCGCATAGTTATTCTATTCTAAAATTTCTTCATCATCAATAAATGCCTTTTCTTCGGTGAGTTGATATGTATCAACTTTAATTCCAAGTGGGTTGATTTGTAATTCGCCGCCAGTCATATCATTCGTATTAAGAATATAATGGAGTTTTATCTGGAAGTGCATTGTAGATTTTGTTTCATCACTAGAAGAATTGATTTTTTTTGTAATACGAATATTTACAATGGCTTCCTTTGGGTTGTGTGCTAAGTTTTTAATAATTACTTCAACTTTACCATCTGAACCAAAAAGCTTTTCTGGATTGTTTTTTTCATCATTTATAACGGCCCTTCGAAAGGCTTGGTATATCTCAGGGCTGGACATTACGCGTGTCGTTGTTGTGTTGTCATATTTGAATGTGTTGGGGTCGTAACCTTCCCTTGTTTTGATATATTTAACAAGAAAATATTCGATTACTGGTATATTTGCGGAGGCATATTCCTTAATTGATTGCGATGGAATTGCAACGGGCATTTTATCGGTATTATTGACAGAAATAACATAGGGTTCAATTGCATTTTTTTCAACCATAGATTTAATCACAATCATGGCGACAACGATTCCAACCATAGAAACAACTGAAAGCATAACAAAAAAGTTCCGTTGCATCGTGATGAATGCATTACGATCATGATTCCAATTGTTTTTTACTTGACTATAAGCCTTTGGACTTGGTGGTGTTAATCCTTTATTTTTATTCATAAATCCATGGTCGTGTTTTACGATCAAATTCTTCAAACTTATCAATCAAGTTTGAGTGTTTTAGAGTTTCAGTTATGTCATCAAGACCTTCAAGGAGGATTTTTTTCATTTGTTCGGTAATTTCGAATTTGATAACGAAATTACCATCTTCAGATGTAATTGTTTGGCTTTCAAGATTGACAGTGAATGAGTTTTTTTTATTAATATAATTTTTTAATGCGATAGTTTCTTCTTTTAAAAGAATAATTGGTAAAATTCCATTTTTGAAGCAGTTTCCATAGAAAATATCTGCAAAGGAGTTTGCTATGACAACTTTAATTCCAAAATCTGTAATAGCCCAAGGTGCATGTTCGCGACTTGAACCACAACCAAAATTTAAACCAGCAAGGAGAATTTTGGATTTTGAAAATTCAGATTTATTCAAAATGAATTCTGGAATAATTTGCTCTTGTTCGTTGTAACGCATTTCATAAAAAAGTTTTGTTCCAAGCCCTGATTTCTTCAAAGTTTTCAAAAATTGCTTTGGAATAATCATATCGGTATCAATGTTGTCAATTTCAAGAATTGCGATGTTTGATTTTATTTCTTTAAATTTTTCCATATTTTGATTGCAGAATAATCTTCATTATCCGATAAACTAATCAATGGTTCGTAAAAATGCAAGTTTTATTTTTCCGTAAATATCAACTTGACAATTAATTAATTTTAATCTTAAAAAGATTATTGATAATGGAATGTCTCAACAAAAAAAATGAAATATATTCTTTACATCATTCGCCTTCTGCCACCTGAATTTTCACATTCTTGCTTCATTTTTGCCGCAAAAAACTTCCCATCTTTAATGCCAAAGTTAAAAATTCCACAAATAAAAACTGATTTTTTTGGGAAATCAGTGAAAAATTACTACGGAATGGCTGCTGGTCTTGACAAAAACGCCGATTGCATACCCGCACTTTTCAAAATGGGCTTTGGAATTGTTGAAATTGGCACTGTGACACCAAAACCGCAAAAAGGCAACGCAAAACCACGAATTTGGCGTTTTGTTAAAGAAAAATCACTCCTTAATGCAATGGGATTTCCAAATAAGGGAATGGATTTTGTTTTGCAAAATGTTCAAAATTACAAAAGAAAGAATGGTGAAATTCTTGGAGTGAATATTGGGCGAAATAAGGACGGCTCGAATGAAGATTATTTGGTTCTAATTAGTAAATTCCATACACATTGTGATTACATCGCAATCAACATTTCTTCGCCAAATACTCCAAATTTAAGGGATACTCTCAACAACAATGAACTTTTGGACGATTTCCTTTCACAAATCAATTTTCATAAAGTAAAAACTGGCGTAAAAATTCCATTTTTATTAAAAATTTCGCCTGATGTCCAAAATTTAGCAGATATTTATCAAATTGCTTGTAAAAATGGCATTGACGGCTTCATATTAACAAATACAACGGTGGATAAATCTACTCTTCCAGAGCCTTTTAAATCGAGCCAAATTGGCGGCGTTTCTGGTGAACTTTTATGCGAGAAATCTTCCAACATTCTTAAAGAATTTACGAAAATTAATAGTGAAAACAAATTTGTAATATCCGTTGGTGGAATTTCAACAAATGAGCAAGTTGCCAAACGCATTTCCAATGGAGCAAACGCCGTGCAAGTTTACACTTCGCTAATTTTTGGTGGCTTTATGTAGAACAAGCCTAATTACATGTCTAAATTTTTCTTGACAAAGCATTTGATTTGAACTGCTCTATGGCATAACTTATTGCTTCTATATGTTTACAAAATCGCTTATTGCACTCTCATTACTAATAACAGCGTCATGTGCACACACGAAAGACTTAGAAAAAACACTCAAGCTTTCGGACAACACACCAATTGATATTTCAAAATTAAATTTTGTAGAATTACAAAAGATGAAATCTGGAGAATCCTGCATGTATAACTTACTATTTTTCCGCGTTTATGGAGACAGCTCCGTCATTGAAGCTGCAAAAAATGGTGGTATAAATAATGTTCAAATTATTGGCGAAAAAGGATATTGGATATTTCCTCTCACCAAAAAATGCACAATTGTCTACGGTGATGCTCCAGTTCTTCCGCTTTCTACTGAACACTTGGATGAAGGTCGCCTTTTTACAATTACACCGCAGACAAAGTAGAAGTTCGGTAAAAAAAGCACTTCTTGCTTCAAAATAATTCACTTCGCAAGCCGAATTTCCTTTATTTCCTTGAAACCGTGAAGGAAATTTAATGCGTGAAGAAGTTCATTTTTTATGTAAGGGAATTGTACCGCTGCCATTTTGTTTTTTGGATGAAGATACAAAGCCTTGCTTGAATCCTCCGTAAATCCTCGCAATGGTTTCATTGAAGTTGGGAAGAAATTCTTTGATTCCGGATGAAGATTTTCCCAAATTGTAAAAATTAGAGTACTTTCAAAGCCGCGAGTTGCTATCATTTTATAAAGCAACTTCACCGTATGTCTTTCAACGCTAGCACTACTTGACATAAAATCAACCTAAAAACTTAACATCAAGTTCATTTAAAAGACCTTTTGTTAAATTTGCAACATAATTAAAATCGCTCTCATTTTCTGCTTCATAGCGAACAATTAGAACTTCTTCAGTGTTAGATGCTCTAACTAAAAACCAAGAAGTTTCATTGACTTCACAACGAACGCCGTCGATATCGTTAAAGTTTAATCCTTTTATTTTCATCAATTTTTGGAGTTTTTCCACAATGACAAATTTTTCATCACAGTGAACCTTAATTTCGGGAGATTTCAACAATTTTGGAAATTCGCTGATGACTTCTTCGATTGTCTTATTTGACGATGCAAAATATGAAAGAACGCGAATTGCTGTATAAATTCCATCATCAAATCCATAATATCCATTTTTGAAGTAGATATGACCCGAACATTCACCAGCCAAAACCGCTTGCTCTTCAAGCATTTTGTGCTTGATAAGAGAATGCCCAGTTTTATACATAATTGGCGTTCCACCACATTTTGTAATTTCATGTTTCAAAGCATTAGAACATTTAACATCAAAAATTACCTTTCCGGAACTAATTTTTGAAAAAACCTCACGCACACAAAGGAATAAAATATCTTCACCAAAAAACACTTTTGATTTTGTAATCGCCATAATCCTATCGGCATCGCCATCAAAGGCAAAAATTACATCTAAATCGTGCGTTTTCAAGTCAGATTGTATTCGTTCAATATTTTGATGATTTGAAGGATCAAGAACCGTTTGAAGTTCACTATTCATTTCGCATTCAAATGTTTTTGCATTGAGCTTTTTCGCAAGTTCTGGCAAAATTATTCCAGCAGAACCATTGAGTGCATTGAAGCCAATTTTAAGATGAATATTGCTCAAATGTGGAACATCCTGCAAAATTCTTTCAATGTAAGTATTTTTGATGTCAGAACAATCGACAATATTTTCGTTGCCAGAAATATTCAAATCAATTTCCAAATATTTTGCAAGTTCGGCGATTTCTAGGATTTTTTCCTCACTAAATGCTTGCCCTGTAATGCCAAATTTGAAACCGTTGTAATTTATTGGATTATGTGAACCTGTAATAGAAATAAACCCTGAAGTTTTCAAATGATGTGAAGCAAAATAACACAATGGTGATGTCCCGATTCCGCAATCAAAAACTGTTCCACCTCCATCAGTAATTCCGTGGATAATCTCATTTTTGAGTACAATTCCTGATGACCTTGCATCTTTAATGACGGCAATAGTTGGTTTAAGATTTTGATTTTTAAGATATGTAACAAACGCAAGACCTAAAGCATAGGCATCAATTGGATTGAGATCCTCCCCAACGACTCCTCGAATATCATACTTTCTTAAAATTATTGGTGAAAATTTATGGGAAAATATCATTTTATAATAATAAAGTATCAATTACAGAATTTTTCCATAAGAAAGACTAAAGATTTTGAGTTGTCAAGTATTTTACCTAACATTCGGCAATTATATACTTAACACATAAAATAATTCTTGACTTTTAAATCATTAGGTATTTAACTAATACAAGTTAATATAAAACCTATGAATTTATTAGAATTTCAAATGAAGTTTGGAACTGAAAAAGCTTGCCGTGATTGGCTGGCCGAAAAAAGATGGGGTAAAAATCCAGTTTGCCCACATTGTAAGGCAGCAAGAATTTCAATTCACTCAAACGATGTTCTGTTCACTTGTCTTGAATGTAAAAAACAATTTACAGTTCGCATTGGTACAATTTTTGAGGATAGCAGACTTCCGCTTTTTAAATGGTTTGTTGCAATTTATCTTTTTACTTCACTTAAAAAAGGAATTTCAAGCATACAATTAGCAAAATATATCGGTGTTACGCAAAAAACAGCGTGGTTTGTTTTGCACCGTATTCGTGAGGTTATGAAAGGTGGTAATAGTCCTTTTGATGGTATCAATGAAATCGATGAAGCATATTTTGGTGGCAAAGAAGGAAATAAACATTCAAACAAAAAAGGCCTTCTTGATAAAACTCCTGTAATTGGAATTGTTAATCGTGAAACAAAACAAGTTAAGGCAATGAAAGTTCCAACAGCAGAAAAAGACTTCCTTTTGCCAAAAGTATACTTGAATGTAAATAAAGGAGCAAGTATTGTTACGGATAGCTACGGTGCATATACTTCCCTCAAAAAACACTATACACACGAAACCGTAAAGCATTCAGCTGGCCAGTATGTAAAAACTAATAGCAGAGTAGCATTCAAAATTCATACAAACACCATAGAGGGCTTTTGGAGTCAAGTTAAGCGTGGAATATACGGCATTTACCATTGGACTTCAAAAAAGCACATAAACCGTTATTTGAACGAATACACATTTCGTTATAATGGGAAAGCAAACACAGACTTTGGCAACTTCATAAATTGGTTCGAAAATTGTGAAGGCAAAAAAGTAATTTACAGTAATTTAATTGGTTAATATGAATATAGTTTCTTTGTTTGCTGGGGCTGGTGGGCTGGATCTAGGCTTTAAAAAAGTTGGATTTAATACAATTTATGCGAATGAATATGACAAGACAATATGGCAAACATTTAAGCATAATTTTGTAAATGTCAAACTGGATAAAAGGGATATAAGGAATATTCAAAGCAGTGAAATTCCTGATTGCGTTGGAATAATTGGCGGACCACCTTGCCAAAGTTGGAGCGAAGCTGGTTCTTTGCGTGGAATAAATGACGCAAGAGGTAAGTTATTTTTTGATTACATAAGAATTATAAAAGAAAAAAAGCCAAAATTCTTTGTTGCGGAAAATGTCGCAGGAATTTTACACGAAAGGAATAAAGACGCATTTAATTCAATTTTAAAAGGTTTTAAAGAGCTTGGTTATAGTGTAAAATATAAATTGCTAAATGCAAAAGACTACGGCGTTCCACAGGATAGAGAAAGGGTTTTTGTTGTTGGCTTTTTAAATGATATTGATTTTGAGTTTCCAATTCCAAATAAAAACCACATAACATTAAAAGATGCAATTGATGATTTAAAAGACGCCGCAAAACCTTGTAACCAAAAGGAATTTGATATTTTTAACCACGAATATTACACGGCAGGATTTTCAACTATTTTTATGTCAAGAAATAGAGTAAGAAGCTGGAATGAGCAATCTTTTACAATTCAGGCAGGTGGTAGGCATGCCCCACTGCACCCACAAGCCCCAAAAATGGAATTTATTGAACAAGATAAAAGAATTTTCAAGCAAGGAAGCGAGCATTTATACCGCAGACTTTCAGTTCGTGAATGTGCAAGAGTGCAAACATTTCCTGATGATTTCAAATTCATTTACAACAATGTTTTGGATGGATATAAAATGGTTGGAAATGCAGTGCCTGTTAATTTGGCGTTTGAAGTGGCAAAACAAGTTTTAAAATATCTATGAAAACAAATATATTACAAGCAATAAATAGTCTTATTGAAAATGATTTATACAGTATTGAACGGTACAAAGCATTGAGTTATAAAATAGGAATTAATAATATGGGTGCTTCATTGGAAGACCTTATAAAAGACGCATTTTGCAACAGTTTTAATTCAAACGAAAGTAGCAAAATAGAATTGCATAGTCAATATTTTTCCTATCTTGGCAACCAAAACAACCCACCAGACTTAATTGTAAGGAACGGCGATGCCTTTGAAGTAAAAAAAATTGAAAGCAAGGAGGGTAGCATTGCATTAAATAGTTCATTTCCAAAGGATAAATTGTATAGAAATAGCAATATGCTAACCGTTGCTTGTAAAAATTGCGAAGATGGGTGGGAGGCAAAAGATATATGTTATACCATTGGTAGCATTGACGCAAAAAAAAATATTAAAAGCCTTTGGTTTGTATATGGCAACTGTTATTGTGCAAGCCCTGAAATTTACACAAGAATAAAAGATAAAATTACAAATGGTATTCAAGAACTTGGAATTGAACTAAGCGAAACAAATGAAATTGCGAGAGTTAATAAAGTTGACCCTCTTGGAATTACATATTTACGGGTTCGTGGAATGTGGGGAATTGAACACCCAAGCAAAGTATTTGAATACATTACAACAAAAAATGCAAAACCATATATCAAAGCATTAATGCTGAAAAGTAAGTTTTATTCATTTGATGAAAATTCAAGGAATGCAATCTTGCAAAAGTGTAATGTCAAAGATGTTAAAATTCAAAACCCAAACAATCCAGCAAATTTATTGGAAGCGGTTTTGATAGAATATGAATTTGAAATTTAATTATAAGTAGTATGAGTAGTAAAAAACCTGTTTTAATACCGAATGAGGGGGAAACAATAGAAAATAAGTTTGGGAATGAAAAAATAAGAAAACAATTTCATTTGAATGAGTGGTGGTGGTGTGTGTCAGATGTTGTAAATACCCTAATAGATATAGAAGGAAGGGATGTCAAAGATGAGACTGCTTATTGGAGACAACTTAAAAAAAGACTGAAAGACGAGGGTGCAAGTGAAGTTGTGACAAATTGTCACGAGTTGAAATTTTTAGCAAAAGATAATAAAATGAGAGATGTTGACTGTTTAAATTTAGAAGGCATTTTAAGAATTATTCAGTCAATTCCCTCTAAAAATGCAGAACCATTGAAAAGGTGGCTTGCGAAAACGGGATTTGAAAGAATACAGGAAAAACAAAACCCCGAGCTGGCCATTAAAAGAGCTATTTTAGAGTATGAATTGCAGGGACGAGATAAGCAATGGATACAAGAGCGTATAGAAGGTATTGTTGTAAGAAATAATCTTACAAACGAGTGGAAAAACCGAGATGTTAAAGGACAGGAATATGGTATATTAACAAATGTTATATCGCAAACAACATTTGATGTTTCAATTAAGGAACATCAGGCTATTAAGGGGCTTGCAAAGGAAAAAAATGTTAATATTCGTGACCACATGACGCCGATTGAATTATTATTTAATAGATTGGGTGAATATACTGCGTTAATTAAAACCAAAGAAAATAATGCCAAAGGTTTTAAAGAAAATTTAGAAGCTGCAAAAATTGGTGGAAGAAGTGCTGGGAAGGCAAGAAAGGCTTATGAAGAGGAGACTGGTGTAAAAGTTGTTAGTCCAGATAATTTTATTCAAAATATTCAGCAAGACAACCTTGAATTTAAAGATAATAAATCTTTTGAAGCAACACTTGAAAAAATCGCTCTTTCAAAAAAACCAACTTGATTTATTCAAGTGGTTTTGTATGTGTTAAGTATATAATTGCCTAACATTCCAGCAGAAGCGGGATTAACTCCCACTTTTTCTGCATCGTATTCAGCTATTAAAAAGAGTAGCCGACCCTTGCTTTTACAAAGCCACCATTAGAAAATGGGTTTTGGTTTAGCAACATTGCACCACCAAAACCAACTGACCAACTTTTGTTCAAGTTAACAACTGCACCTATACCAAGTGATTTAGCATTACCATAACCTGCTGTACCAGCAAAAATCTCACCTTTTTTACCAGCTTGCGGAGAAACGAAATCAAGAGCACCAGCCAAAGCAACACCTTGGTTGATTTTGTCATCAAAGCCATTAAGTCTTGCATTTACAGAAGACAAACCAGAATTTAATGCCGCAATATCACCTTGCATTGTTGTAACTTTACCATTCGTTGCATTTAATTTGTTAAGATCAGCCGCTGTTACGGTTGAACCACTCAGCTGGTTAAGCTCAGTTGAAGTTGCCGTAACTTTGTTTAATTTGTTAAGATCAGCCGCTGTTACGGTTGAACCACTCAGCTGGTTAAGCTCAGTTGAAGTTGCCGTAACTTGGCTTAATTTGTTAAGATCAGCCGCTGTTACGGTTGAACCACTCAGCTGGTTAAGCTCAGTTGAAGTTGCTGTAATACTATTCATTTTTGTCACAGTCGCGTCAATTGCTGTATCAGAACTACCAATGTAAGACGCATTTGGTCCATTTGTTCTGTATGCATTATCTATTTTCATAAAGTCATTTTGTACATCAGTAGTCACTTTTTCATACGTGTTATGTAATGCAGTTAAAGTTGAAGTTGCAACAATAGCAGTATTGCCTGACGGATCAGTCCATGTTACACCATCAGATGTTGTATAGGTGACGTCATTGAACGTAAATGTTGTATTTATAATATCACCCTCTCCAACCTTTACACCAACATTTACACTATTAGCATCATCTTTAAATGTGAGATTGGCGGCATCATAAGTAAATTGATTTCCACCTGTTGTAACTGTGTTTGCTGTGCTGTCATAAGTTGATGTAGGATTAAGAGCGGCACTGTATACAAATCCCACAGAACCAGCCATGGCATTTGTTGTTAAAATTGTTGCAAGAATTGCGAACGGGATAATTTTATAATGTCTCATTTATGTTGTAAGAAGTTATTTGGATTGTTAAATAAAAAAACAGCAATTTTCCCAAAAAGAAAATAAATCCATAATAATTCATACATAAGACGTCACCCATATTACGCTTTTTTTACTTGTCAAGTTTTTTGTGAAAACTTTTGGATTTTTTGAAAAATAAAAAAAATGTTGGTCATTTTTTTTAACAACCAACAAATTTTAAGACAATTAATTTACACTCTAAACTCAAGTGCAACTGCAACGAGGTTTTTTAGCGATTCCGTCGTTTCTTGCCATTTTCTTGTTTTAAGACCACAATCAGGATTAACCCAAATTTGCTCCGGTGCAAGAACTTCCAATGCTTTTACAAGAATTTTACGAATTTCATCCTTTGATGGAATTCTTGGCGAGTGAATATCCCAAACACCAGGACCAATATCATTTGCATAGCCGCCATTTGTCAAAACCGACAGAACTGCCAAATCTGACCTCGAAGATTCAATTGAAAGAACATCGGCATCCAAAGCAATAATGTGCGAAATAATATCGTTAAATTCCGAATAGCAAACATGCGTGTGAATTTGCGTTTCATCTTGCACTTTCTGGCAGGAAATTTTAAAGGAATCAACTGCCCACAAAAGAACTTCGTTCCATTTTGACTTACGAACCGGAAGAATTTCCCGAATAGCAGGTTCATCAATTTGAATAATTTTTATTCCCGCCCTTTCCAAATCCAAAACTTCCGCACGCAAAGCAAGAGCAATCTGCTTACAAGCAATTTCTTGAGAAATGTCATCACGAACAAAAGACCATTTCAGAATTGTCACAGGACCAGTCAACATTCCCTTAACATATTTCTTACTACAAGATTGTGCAAATTTTGCCCATTCAACGGTGATTGGTTTAGCCCTTGAAACATCGCCATAAATTACAGGAGGCTTCACACACCTTGAACCATAAGATTGCACCCAACCGTTTTGAGTAAAACAAAAACCATCAAAATTTTCACCGAAATATTCGACCATATCATTGCGTTCGCACTCACCATGAACAAGAACATCAAGACCAATCTCCTCCTGTCTTTCAATACAATCACGAATTGTTTCTTTGCAGAAATTTTCATATTGTTCCAGTGTTTTCACGCCTTTTTTAAAGTCCGAGCGATTTTTTCGAATTGCATCATCTTGTGGAAATGAACCAATTGTTGTTGTTGGAAAAAGTGGAATACCAAGAGATCTCTGCTTTTCCTTACGAACAGTAAACTTCGATTGACGAGAAAAATCCCCGTTTAATTTTGCGATCTCTTCCCATACTTTCACATTTTTTTCAAGAATAGTAATATCATTTTTCAAAACAATATTATTTTTAATTGCATCAGAAATTTGCAAAATTTCACCAATTTTTTCCTTTGCAAATGCAAGGCGATTTTTTATTTTCACATCAAGCTTTGTTTCCGCATCAATTGAATATGGAACATGTAAAAGCGAACACGAAGACGCAATTATGATTTCATTTTGAGGAAATTTTTCCGCAATCTGATGCACAATATTTGCAGATTTTACCAAATCATTCTTCCAGATATTCCTCCCACTCACAAGACCAATTGAAATAACCTTATCCGTTTTTGGTAATTGAGGAATTGCAAATTCCGATACATCAAAATGAACAGACTTCACCGAAAGACTAAAAGCAAGTTCAGCATTTTCAGCAATTTCATCAAAGTATGTTACCAAATGCAAGTTTAAGCCAATTAAAGACAGTTCACTAAACGCATTTATGTAAAGACTCTTCGTTTCTTCATCAATTTCCGTTGCCAAAAATGGCTCATCAATTTGAACATCAGTGCAACCATTAGCTTTAAGATCTATAAGTAAATCACTGTAACAAGCGATAATTGTATTAAAAACCCGTTTTTTTGTCGCAGTCTTTTCCTTCCCAAGAAGTAAATATGAAACAGGACCAATCACACAAGGACGCGTCACGATACCCAAAGCTTTAGCTTCAACAAATTGCTTCACGAACTTACACGGACTGTATTGCAAACGAACATCCGAATGAAATTCTGGAATAATATAGTGATAGTTCGTATTAAACCACTTCGAAAGATCGCACGCGTGAAGGTCTAGTCCATTTTTTTGATAACCCCTTGCAACGGCAAAATATCGCTCATTTCTATCATCAATTGCATTGAATTTTATTGGAATGTTTGAAAATTCAAAGGATAAGTCCAAAATGTGATCATAAAATGAAAAATCACCAGAAGGAATATAATCAAGTTTTTCCTGTAATTTCCAATTGTTTTGGCGGATTTCCTTTGCAACTAATTCCAATTCGGAAAATGGAATTTTTCCCGCCCAATATTTTTCAAGAGCAAACTTAAGTTCACGGTTTTGACCGATTCTTGAAAATCCGAGCGATGCCGTTTTAATTTGTGTTGTTGTTTTTGTTACTGACATATATAAATAAAAAAAGTTAAAAAATAAAAATTAGATTGTAGAAAAAGCATTTGTAAGATCGGAAATCAAGTCATCAATCCCCTCAATTCCAACAGAAAGGCGAACAAGGTTATCCGTAATTCCATTGGCATCACGAATTTTCTTTGGAACGGATGCGTGTGTCATCAACGATGGAACACAAGCAAGAGATTCAACTCCTCCAAGCGATTCCGCTAATTGAAAAACTTTCAAATTTGCCACAAACTTTGAAATATCACCATTAATATAAACCGAAATCATTCCGCCACCATTAA
Source organism: Rickettsia typhi (assembly GCA_945861725.1). Classification (GTDB taxonomy): domain Bacteria; phylum Pseudomonadota; class Alphaproteobacteria; order Rickettsiales; family Deianiraeaceae; genus CAJQOT01. The sequence continues at coordinate 96,329 of CAMAVJ010000001.1, read as the reverse complement.
AGTCTGGTGATGTCTGATTTTTCAGAATATCCGCATTTTTATGTTCTTTTAATCCAGCAAAAAGTACTTTTTCAACTTTTGTCTGACTTTTCAAGAAATTCGCCACTTGAATTGCATTTTCTTGATGAGCAAGCATTCGAATTTTCAATGTCTTTACTCCACGCAAGATAAGCCAAGAATCAAATGGCGAAAGGGAAGGACCAAGCGTCTTTTGAATATAATATAGTTTATCATAAATCGTTTTTGAATTTGTCAAAATTGCTCCTGCAATAACATCACTGTGTCCATTAATATATTTTGTTGCCGAATGAACGACTAAATCTGCCCCTAATTGTAAAGGTTTTTGGAAGTATGGTGTTAGAAATGTTGAATCAACGCAAACCAATGCACCAAATTTTTTTGCAATCTTTACAACTTTTATAATATCAGTAATTCGCAAAAGCGGATTAGAAAGTGCTTCAACCCAAAGTAAATCAACAGTTTTCCCATCGCTTGCAAATTCCTCACACGCTTTTTGAACATTTAAAGCATCCGTGGTATCAACCCATTTCACATTATACCGATCATCAAAAATTGTTGCAAGAAGGCGATACGTTCCGCCATAAACATCATTTCCACAAATAATATTCGCACCATTTTTAAATAAATTCAACACACAAGAAATTGCCGCAAGCCCTGAAGCTGTTGCAATACAATAATTTGCATCTTCAAGTGCAGCCAAACACGATTCAAGATTTGAACGCGTTGGATTTCCACAACGGGTGTAATCATGTAATTTTGGCTTTCCAGGGGAGGGCTGAACATAAGTTGCTGTCTGAAAAATTCCCGGAATAACCGAACCATTAATTGGGTCTGGGTCAGAACCAACTCTTATTGCATTTGTTGCAAAGTTTTTATAGTGTGTCATAGAATAAAAATAAAAGGTTATCAATATTATTAAGGGTATAAAAATGGAAGTGGTGAAAACCACAATCAATTAAGGTTTCAATCTGTTTGCGAAGGAACACTGATGGATCACGAACCACTGGCAACTCTATTCCAAGTTTTTTGACAAACTCAATTGATTTTTCCGTTGGAAGAATTAATCCCGGAAGAACTGGAACCTGAATATGTTTGCGAAATTGTGTGATTTTTTCAGAATTAAAGCAAATTTGAGTAATACAAGCATTAATTCCAAGATTAATTTTCTTATTCGTAAATTCAATTTCTCCATCATTTTCAGGGTATCCAGCAATATAAATTGCGACATCAAGAAAGTTATTTCGAATAGATTGAATTAATTCAGAAGCGTATTTGAAGCCATCTTCGTGAATCTTGCCATCACCACGAATTACAACAAACTGTCGAATTCCAAATTTATAAAAATGTGTAACGGATTGTAAAAGTTCGATTTTCGTCTTTTCTGTGCATGTAATATGCAACGCTATTTTGGAAATTAATAGTGGATACCTTTGTGCAAAATAGTTTAAAAATGCAACAGTCCTTTGTTGTCCAGAGCTAGATGCTCCATATGTTATTGAAACGAACTTCGCACATGACCAATGATAAGCAGGACACGATTTTTACTTCCAAAGATGCAAAAGATTTTTCTGATAGTGGTGGAAAGAACTCAAACGAAGCAGATTGAATAAAGTTTGATGCAAAAATTGACATAAAAAAACGGGGAATAAAATTTAGAAAATATAAAAACGGATATGCTATTAAAACATTCGCATTCGGGTATTTTTCAAAATTTTAAAATTCCTGTTCATTTTTAATGATTTTAAAGATAAATATCTTATATATTAAACAATCTTAATATACCTCAAAATGAAATGTCAAGAAGAAAAATAAAAAAAAATAAAAAAATTCTTGCATATTAAATTTTTGGGTAGTATATATAAAAAAATTGCATTGGCAGGTTGTTTTGATACAAGACCATCTTTCAATAAAAAAATCTTCCTTTGAAATTTTGTTTTATATCTTATCAACTTATTTGCATCTATGTCAAATTTTTCTACATTAAATGTTCCCCAATCTCTTATTGATAAACTCACCGTTATGGGTTATTCAGAACCAACGGAGATTCAATTAAAAGCAATTCCCGCAATCTTAGAAGGAAAGGATATCCTTGCTTCATCAAAAACAGGAAGCGGAAAAACCGGAGCATTTGTTATTCCATTAATTACAAAAATTCTAGAAAACCCTGAAAATTACGCATTAATTCTGGTTCCAACTCGCGAACTTGCACTTCAAATCAACACGGTTATTCAAGCAATGAGAGGTCGCGAACAAATAAACACAGCGTGTGTATTTGGTGGAGCTTCTATGGAAAACCAAATTTTTGCTTTGAAAAAAAACCCAAAAATTGTCGTTGCAACACCAGGAAGACTTCAGGACCACATGAAACGCCGCACAATTGATATTTCCCACTTTGGTATTTTAATTCTTGATGAATTCGACAGAATGCTCGATATGGGTTTTAGAGAAGACATCGCAAACATTGTTTCACGCCTTCCAAAAGAACGCCAAACACTAATGTTTTCGGCTACAAAACGAGGAAGTGTCATAAACCAAGCAAAATCTTATTTAAAAAACTTCGTTGAAATTAACATCGAGCAGCCAAAAGAAGCTCATGCTAATATTGAACAAAAATTCATTGAAGTTCGTGAAGAAGAAAAATATCCAACCCTTCTTAAGGAAATTACTGCCATTGAAGGATCAGTTTTAATTTTCGTTAACATGAAACGCGTGGCTGACGATCTTGAATCATGGCTTCGTTCTGATAATATTGAAGCTCGTGCAATTCACGGAGATCTTCGCCAAAGACAACGCGAAAACATTACAAAACAATTCCGCGAGGAAAAATTCAAAGTAATGATCGCAACCGACGTTATGGCTCGTGGAATTGACATTTCTCATATCAAAGTTGTAATTAACTACGATACCCCACGCGCATTTGAAGATTACACACACCGTATTGGAAGAACTGGTCGTGGTGGTGCAAATGGTATTGCAATAACATTTGTTACACGCAGCGAAAAATCATTCCATAATAATATTTTACGTCAAATTGATTCCGACGCAGCAGAGCCAGTTTTTGGCGGTAGAGGTGGAAGTCGTGGTGGTTCAGGCGGAAGCAGAGGCGGAAACTCAGGAGGATACGGCGGTCAACGCGGTGTTCACGGTGGATCATCTGGAAGATCATTTGGCGACAGAAAATTCGCTGAACCTGCACATCATGGTGAAGGTCAAAGAAGACCTTACGGCGATAGAACTGAGCGTGCTCCAAGGGATTTTGGAAGCTCAGAAAGACCTCAACGCTCATTTGACGGTGAACGCAAACCTTACGCAGGTGGAAACTCCGATCGTCCTCAACGCTCATTTGACGGAAATTCACGCGATGGTGAAAGACGCTCTTTTGATAGACCGCAAAGAACCGATGGTGAAAGTCAAAGAAGACCTCACTCTGGTCACTCTGAGAGAAGTGATGGAAATCGCGGACCAGTTAGTCGCGTAAAATCATTTTTTACCAAAAGGAAAGACTAAACTACTTCAATCTAGAACTGGTATAACGCCAGTTCTAGAGTTATAAATTTATCGTTCAATAATCTACACTATTTCTATTCGCACCAATACACTGAACGCTTGCTAAAATATAATTTTATTTTCCAATAAACTTGATAAATAAAGTTATGTATTTAACGCTATATTATATTACATATTTTTATGGAGTTCCTTATGTTAAGCCAACTTTCAGTGTTAATTTTCCTTCCACTTCTTGAAATACTAGCAAGTGTTTTTGCAAGGAAGCATAAGGTTTTTCATGTAACACTCCTTGCGATTGTTTCAATATTCAGCTTAATTTTAAGCATATCATTACCAATTTCACAAAACATATATTTTATTGATTTTGGTTTCGTTAAATTGAAATTTATGTGCGATATTTATGCATATTTTTTTGGGATTTTAGTGAATATTGTGTGGATTTTGACGAATCTTTATTCGCATTCATACACGACGATTTCGATTCATCGTCATAAAATTAATGAATTTTTTAGGTATATTTCCCTTTCAATCTTTAGTGTATTTGGAATTTGTTATGCTGGGGATTTAATAACAACATTTATCTTCTGCATTCTATTAACACTTTTTACGGCACCGCTTTTGGTTCAACATGAAACAAAGGAAGCAAGGAGTGCACGCAATATATATCTTGTAACTCACTTGGTCACAAGCTTTCTACTGTTACTTCCTGCGATTTTGCTCGTTTGGTATTTTACCGGAAGTTTAGATTTTAATAGTACATTTCCATTAAAAGCGATTGGCAACGATTACCTTTCGGCTGTAATTTTATTCCTTTTTGTTTTTGGTATTTCTAAAAATTGTATTTTCCCGTTTTATAAGTGGATAACTGAAGCAACAGTGGCACCAACACCAGTAAGTGGACTTCTCCATTCCGTTGCGGCTGTAAAATCTGGGTCGATTATGATGGTGAAAATCGTTGTGTATATTTTTGGGATGGATTACATTTCGCATTTAACGAATTCGTTTTTTACTGGTGGATGGATTTTTTATCTTTGTGGTGGAACGGCACTTTATGCTGCATGGAAGGCGTGGAAAACGACAAATGTTAAACACAGATTTGCTTATTCGACAATTAGCCAGCTTTCGTATATTTTATCATCGTTTATGTTAGGGACTCATCTTGCAATAATGGCTGGTGTTTTGCATGTAATTTCTCACTCCATTTGTAAGATTGTTTTGTTTTATATATCAGGAATTTATTCTGCCGTTTATGGAGTTTATTCAACGAAAGAGGCTGCAAAGCTTGCACCGCATATCAAACCTTGGATTGCATGTTTTGCTTTTTGTGGAGCATCAATTATCGGATTGCCATTTCTTCCGGGTTCATTTGGTAAGGATTATATGATAATTGCAGACTGGAAGACCCATCATTATGCTTCAATTTTATTTCTAGTTGCCGGAAGTATTATTAATATTTTGTATATATACCCACTTGTGAAGGCAGGGTTTTTTACGAAAAATCCGCAGCCGATTGTGAAAAAACCAATACCACTAACAATGAGGCTCGCAATAATTTTGGGTGTTGCTCTTGCAATTGCGATGAGTGTTTTTATTTCAAATATTATTAATTTTTTCACTTTGTACAATGTATAATTTGTTTGGTAGTTTTAATTTTGGGAGGAATAATTTTCTTTCTGGTCTTCTAGTTTCGTTTATTGCACTTCCTCTTTGTATTGCGATATCAATTGCTTCAGGATTTCCGATTCTTTCAGGAATAGTGACGGCAATTATTGGAGGAATTATTGTTTCACAAATTAGTGGTTCTAATGTAACGATTAATGGTCCTGCTGCTGGAATGATTGTGGTGATTTTAGATTCCGTTGAAAGACTCGGTGGGGGTGATGCCATTGCTGGTTATAAATATACACTTGCGGCAATTGTTTTTGCTTCAGTTTTACAGGTTATTACAAGTTTTACGCAGCTCCCCGAAAAAATGCGGAAATTTCCAGAATCAGTAATTCGAGGAATGATGGTTGCAATTGGGATTATTGTTATCTTGAAGCAGGTTTTTACTATGTTTGGATATAAAATTCCGAAAGATAGACTAGTTAAACTTGTAACAGATTTACCGCAGGCATTTCTTGGTATGCAAATTGAAACATTTGTCATTGGTATGTTTGTAATAGTGTGCATTACATTGTGGAATAAGTTTGTGAAAAAGGGAGTTTTGGTTAAAATGCCAGTGTATCTTCTCGTAATTTTACTTGGTTCACTTCTTGCATTTATTTTAAATATTTCGCAAAATCAGCACTTCTTGAATGCGAGTTTGGCATCGCCACCTTTTTCACTTTTTGTAAAACTTCCTCACTCAATTTTAGAAGCGTTTGCTTTGCCTGATTTTGGTAAAATTTCAAGTTTGAGCTTTATGATTTCAGTTTTTACAATTTTTGCGGTTGGTTCTCTTGAAACAATTCTTTCGGCTATTGCTGTTGATAAAATTGACCATCAAAAACGAAGGTCGGATTTAAAGAAGGATCTTCGTGGTGTTGGAATTGGTAACTTGATTTGTGGAACCGTTGGTGCATTGCCGATGATAGCTGAAGTTGTGAGAAGTACCGCAAATGTTAAATATGGTGCGACGAATAAGTGGTCAAACTTTTTTCATGGTGTATTTTTACTTACAATGGTGACTCTTCTTGGTGGGGTGCTTGGGTTTGTTCCTTTGTGTGTTCTTGCTGCGATGCTAATTCTTATTGGCTGGAATTTAATTAATGTGAAATTAATTAAGCAGATGTATCATGAAGAAAAATCGAGTATTTTAGTGATAACTTCTGTTGCATTTTTCACGATATACATCGATCTTCTTGTGGGAATTTTAGCGGGGATTGTAGTGCATGCAATTCTGGCAAAATGTTTTCCTAACAAACACAATTAAGATGCTGGGCAAGTTTCTGAACAAGTGCGTGAGTAAAATTTTATTTATTTTACTCATAATTTGTGCAAAAAATGCTTTTGCTGATGTTGAATCGACTAATTATAAACATTCTGTTTCGGCACAGTTTGGTTTAAATGGTGAAGCTTCTGACTTTTCAACATTTGGTCTTCAGGTTTTCCCGTTTGATACCGCATACACTTATAAATTATTTGATAACAACCGCTATGCGTTTTCAACTTCAACATTTTACGACAACATTGGCGTTCAGATTGATGGTCTGAATTTTAATTATCGCCTTGGGCAAAGGGTGGATTTAAACTTCGAATTTAAAGATACCTTGTTTTATGGAACGATTGGGGTGGCGAGTATGTTTATCGATAATGAGAAAAATATTGAATCGGTAGTTTATGGATTTGGTATAGTTCGTGATGTTACCGATAGATTTGCCGTTGTTACGGAGCTTAATTTCCAAAATTTAGCGAAAAATATGAAAAACTACGATATTATTAATTTTTCTATTGGCGTCATTTATTCTTTTGATTTGTGAACAAACTGTTTATTAATTTCTTAATATTTGCATCATTTTTGATATCTATTCGTGCGAATGCACAAGTTGGTGATTTTCAATTTATCAACACTATGACGGTCTCAGAAGGAAGTGCTTTTGGCTCTAAAAATACAAAGCAAAACCTTTATTCATTTATAGAATATGGCTATTCAAAAAAGACATCATTTGGTGGAATTTTAAATGCGTCAAGGACTGATTCCGTTTACAATGGCGGGACAACACAATACGCGATTATAGGACCGGAGTTGTTTCATCGTTATAAATTCTTTGCCAAGGGAAAAAATGGGATAGTTTTACACAATTCCGTAAAATTACCAGGCAATTACGATGAAAACAGAAATCTTGGGCTTATGCCAAAACAATGGGATTACGAAGTGCGATTGATGTTCTTGCATAATTTTCACGAACGCCTTGTGTCAAGTATAGTACACAATTCAACGCCGTATTTCGTGCGGACAGAATTGGCGTATCGTCAAAGATTTAACAATCCGTTCAATGAAGTGCGTTTTGCCTTTTGGGGAAATTTTGATATTGGTGAAAAATATGCGATTTTAATTCAGGATAATACCACTTGGAATATAGCAAATGATGGATATACGAGCAATTCGTTAAATAATACTTACCAAAACTTTGACATCACAAAGGATGCAAACAACCTTGTGACCACTTCAATAATATACCATTACAATAAACATATGGCATTTCAAGTTGGGTATGTGAAGAGAATTAGTGGAAATAATCCTTTTTACGACAGGCAGGGCGTTGTTGTTGGAATATGGAATGCGTTAAGGTAGTAAAAATTTAATCTTGACAATTTTCTTTTGGCTCACTTGAAGTATCTAACTTAGAAAAAATAAATGTTTGGTGGAATTTCATCTAGTTTTGGCAAAATTTTTGCCGGCCTTTCTTCAAAAAAAGTGCTTACTGAAAAAGATTTATTACAGGCAATTGAGGAAATTAAAATTGCACTTTTAAGTGCCGATGTCTCACCATCTGTTTCAACTAAATTAGTTTCAGATATTAAGGGTGATTTAATTGGTAAAATTTTACCGAAAGATCTCGATCCATCAGATGCCGTTGCTAGCATTGTCCACAAAAGATTGATGGATGTTTTGGGTAGTGAATTTAAGGGTATCAAACCAAGTGGATTATTTGAAATTATTTTACTCGTTGGTCCTTATGGTTCTGGAAAAACTACGACTGCTGTAAAACTTGCAAAACATTTAGGAAAGAAGCATCAAATTAAGGTGTGCGTTGCTTCTCTTGATACAAAACGCCCAGCTGCCGCACAACAATTAAAAGATTTCGCAACAAAAAATGATGTTGATTGCATTGATTATGTGGAAAACTTTACGGCGGTGAAGTTGACTCAAAATGCAATAATGAGTGCACAAAAAGCAGGGTATAATATAATCATCCTTGATTCTGCCGGAGTTGAAAACAGCGATGGTTACGCCGAGATTAAGCAGATCTACGAAACATCAAAAGCAAGTGCAACGATTATTGTCCTTGATTCTATGATCGGACAGCAATCAATTACAATTGCACAGAATTTTATAAATGTAATTCCGTGCACTGGTGTAATTTTAACGAAAACGGAAGGAGATTCAAGAGGTGGTGCCGCGATTAATATCCACCATGAAACAAATTTGCAAATTCAATACATTGGAACTGGTGAAGATGGAAACGCTATTGAGGAATTTCATCCAGAGCGAATAGCTTCAAGACTACTGGATCGTGGAGATATTGAATCAATTGTTGAAAAAGCTTACGACGCCGTTGGTGAAAATAAGCTAAACGACATTAAAAATCGCGTCGTTGAAGGAAAAATGACATTTGACGACTACCTAACACAAATTCGTTCAATGAAAAAAATGGGCGGCGTAACTAAACTTCTTTCATTTTTACCAGGTGCAAGCCAGCTTGGAAATATGGGTCAACTTATCAACAACCTTGATTTTTCAAAACAGGAAGCAATAATCCTTTCAATGACACAAAAAGAACGCCTTAACTCCAGTCTTCTTGAAAAATACGGGTCACGAAGAGTAAGAATTTCAAAGGGCTCTGGTACAACACTTGCGGATGTTAAAAAACTATTGAATCAACTAGAAAAAATGCGTGATGCAGCAAAGGCTATGAAAAAGATGCAAAGTTCAGGAATATCGTTTGACGACCTAAAGAATTTTGACATAAACAAATTGAAGGGAATGTTGTAATAATTTTACGGATTCTGCTTCATATTTTTCATAATAAACCTTATTTGTGCCAAGAAATAAAGCATTGTAATGGTTGTAACTCCAAAAACTTTATACTTCACCCAAGTTGCCTCCGAAAATACGCGATACACAATTTCATTGCCGATTGCTACTGCAAAAAATAAAATTGCTAAGCGTAGGCTTAAAATTTGCCAAGCTCTGTTTTCCATTTCAAATTTCCCCTGAAAAATTTTCTTCAACGGTGGATTTGCACAGAAGTAGTTATAGGTTAAAAGTCCGCCGAATGCTAGATTTATGAGTGTAATTTTAATTTTAATAAATGCCGGATTGTGAAAAAAAACTGTTAAAGACCCGAACGCTATAATCGCTAAATTGGAATAAAAGTTGAGTTTATCTTGCTTTTTTTTCGCTAAAAATGAGTAAATCATAATTAAAATCGTTATCAAAACAAGAAAAAATGTCGCCGTTATAATTGGCTCATAACTTGGAGCAATTGTTTTTCCGAATTTATATGCTATAAAAAAAATGAAAATAGGGATAAATGACACAACGTGTTGCATATTCTTCAAAAAGTTATATTTTCATTCACGAATGATGGAAAATAGTCAAGAAAAAAAACAAGAAAAAAAATGGTAAAATCTTGACAAAAATCTTGACATTTATTTTTTTTCTTTTTTCTAAACTTATATTTATTTAATAGACGCGAAGATGTCCAACCTTTTACAGAAATTTAACGATAAGAAAATTCAGGAATACAAAAAGGACGCATGTGATTTTTCATCTTTTAGAGTGGGTGACACTGTCAATGTAGGCGTTATAATCAGCGAAGGAACTACCGTAAGAACTCAACAATTTCAAGGCTCTTGCATCGCTAAAGTTAAAAGAGGTGTTGCATCTTCATTCACAGTTAGGAAACTTACAACTAGTGGTGATGCCGTTGAAAAACAATTTAAAATTTACCTTTCATCTCTTGAATTTGTTCAAGTAATTAAGCGTGGTGCTGTAAGGCGTGCAAAATTGTACTACCTTCGCAATCGTTCTGCTAAACAGTCTCGTATTAAAGAAAAATTTGTTTCTGGCAAAAAATGATCCAATACCTTGTTTTTCCACTAATTTCTTATTTAATCGCCTCAATACCATTTGGTCTTATAATTTCCAAATTGTTTTATGGAATTGATATAAGGACTGTTGGTTCTGGAAATATTGGGGCAACAAATGTAACAAGAACATGTGGAAAAATTGCTGGTTATTCTACATTTTTGCTCGACTTCCTCAAAGGAATCGTTGTTTTGATTCCAGCGGTAAAATTTGCGTACGCATCTCATAATCTCCAACTAATCATTTGTGTTGCAGCAATTCTAGGGCATTCATATTCAATATTTCTAAGCTTTAAAGGTGGAAAATCTGTTGCGATATCATTTGCCTGCCTCCTTTTATTATACCCTCCCCTTGCAATCAGTTTTATGATTTTCTGGTCTGGAGTTGTAGCAATTTTCAGAAAAGTTGGACTAGCTTCCGTCGTAACTTGCATAACAATTGCCATATCTGCTATTCAGATTATAATAATCACCAGAACTTTTACCGATTCCACATTTTTGCTGTTTATTTCCGCTTTGATAATATTAAAACACACTCGTAACATCCGTGAAATTAGGGAGAAACTGAAGTAAAATGCAGACAAATCTTTTTGACTACCAAGCCGAAGAGCTTGTTATTTCTCACATTGTTTTGAACAATGAAAATCTTGATAATGTTTCATCAATTCTAACTTCGCGTTCATTTTCCAATGCACTTTTTCAAGAAGTTTACTCTGCGTGTGATTTATTAATTTCTCGCTCAAGGACTGCCGACCCTCATTCAATCGCACAGCAAATCCGTATTGCAAATCCGAATTTGACAACCGAAAAGCCAATTGAGGATATTTTAGTTGAAAGTGTATCAAAATATATTAACTCAATTGCAATTTATAATATTATCCAAAAAGCGGAGTTGATTCAAAATTTATATCAAAAACGCGAAGTAATTAAGGCCGTTCAGGAATTTGTCCCTGAAATATCACAAAATGAAAACCCACATGATGCCGTTCAAGAACTCGAAGAGCGGTTGTATCACATAATGGAAAGTAAGCAAGTGCAGGATTTCACAACGGTATCCACAGTGTTTTCGGGAATTTTAAACAAAATTGAACATATTAAAAAGCATGGCACAAGGCTTGCAATTGATACTGGTTATCACGACATCAATGCGAAAATCTCTGGCTGGAGTGATGGTGATTTGATAATTCTCGCTGGTCGTCCTTCCATGGGAAAGACTGCACTTGCAATTGGAATGGCGTTGAATGCTGCAAAAAGTGTTCGAAATGATAACAAGGCAGTTGCGGTTTTTTCTCTGGAAATGTCCGCAGAACAGCTTGTGAATCGTATGATTGCCGTTGAAACTGGTGTTCCGAGTAATAAAATTGCTAGTGGAATTGTGACTGATGGTGAATTTAGCGTGATTATGGGTGCTATGACTGCCTTTGGGCAGACACCAATCGTAATTGATGACACGCCGGCGATTACAATTCCCGAACTTCGTACAAAAATTCGCAGAATGAAACGCAAACATAATATCGCTTTTGCTCTTGTTGATTACCTTCAGCTTATGCGTTCTTCGAGTAAATCAAAAGATAACCGTGTGCAGGAAATTTCGGATATTACACAAAATTTGAAAGCAATTGCAAGGGAGTTTAAAATTCCGCTTTTGGCTCTTTCACAACTTTCGCGAAATGTGGAATCTCGTGACGATAAACGCCCGCAATTACAGGATCTTCGTGATTCCGGTTCAATTGAACAAGATGCCGATATTGTGATGTTTTTATATCGCGAAGCTTATTATATGGAGCGTGCAATGCCATCAAAGGAAAACGTTGAACAATATAATCAGTGGATGGCACAAAACGGCGATAAATACCAAACAATTGAAAGTACAGCGGAGGTGATTATCGCAAAACACAGGAATGGACCAATTGGAACGGCACTTTTAAGATTCGACCAGCAAACCACAAGGTTCGACAACCTTGCAAAAAGTAATAGTAAAAACGCACCATTTTAAATTTCGAATATGCGAATTGGGATTATTGGCGGATCTTTTAATCCTCCGCACGAAGGTCACATTCAAGTGGCAAAATTTGCAAAAAAAGCGTTAAATCTTCAACGAGTGCTTTTCCTTGTGACTCCACAAAATCCCTTCAAAAATAATAATAATCTTCCTCCAATTGAAGTTCGAGCAAAAATGTTGAGCAAAATCGCTACAAAATCATGGATGGGCATTTCGCAAATTGAGAAAAAATTTCGTATAGCTGAATCGTTTTTCACGGTACAATTACTGAAAAAACTATATCCAAGTGATGAAATTTTTTTTATTCTTGGAACGGACAACCTTTTGCACTTCCACAAATGGAAGGGGTTTGACTTCATTTTGGACAATGTTAATGTCGTTTTTGTAAATAGGGGAGGGTATAATATTTACAAAACACTAGCAAAATCGCATATTGACAAGCAAAATATAGCAATGATTTACAAAAAAACCAAAGCTATATCTTCAACAGAAATTCGCAAGTTAAATGCCTTGCGGTAGTTGTTCAAATTCCTCTTCTTGTTCGAATTTTTCCTCACCATCAAATGTATCTTGGTAAGTTTCGTGGTATTTTCCAAGCATATCAAGAATTTTTGTTTCCATTTCTTCGATGCCAATATTCATGACAACTGCAAGTTCTGCAACCATTCTTTGAAGTGCTTTTTCGAAAATTACACGCTCACTGTACGACCTATTTGGGTTGTTTGTGTTGCGGTATAAATCGCGAACAACTTCTGCGATGGCAAAAATGTCCCCAGTGAGGATTTTTTTGTTGTATTCGCGTGAGCGTTTACTCCAAATAACACGCATTCCTCTAGAATCCTCTTTAAGTGTTACATAAAGTTTTTCAACTTCGTCTTTGGAAATGAGTGTCCGAATTCCACCTGATTTCACCTTGTGAAATGGTATCATCATTTTCATTTTATCCTCTTCGAAGTGTATTTCGAGAAACTCTATGTCTTTTTCGCCAAGAGTTTGAGTGATTTTATTGGTTAACTTACCAAGACCATGTGATGGGGCAATGACATACCCACCTATTTTAAACATTCCAGACATATTCCTGTTCTAAAAAAGTTGAATTCGAATTCATAAACTTAAGCTTAAATATTATATATCATAAAAATTAGCGTTTGTAAAGCTTTTTCTTAAATTTATTTCCTCAATGATTTGGTTCGTTATGTGAGTATCAAGTATATATTCAATTTTCAAGGTTTTTATACGATTTTTGTGGCTATCAGTCAACTTTACCCAGTCCTTTTCTGTTGTGATAATTGGAAGTTCGTTACCGTCATCGTTGGATTGATTGATAATTTTTTCAACTTCGCGTGGAGTATATTGGTGGTGATCGGGAAATTCAAAGAATTTTTTTACTGTAAACCCCATTCGTTCAAGTGATGCCTTGAACTTTGAATTATTACCAAGACCGCTGAACGCGATGATATTTTTTTCATTTTGTGGCAAAATTTCTGTTGTGAAGTCTTGTTTAATGGTATAATGTGGTTTCCCCATCAGTTGTTTTGTTGAAAAAAAATGTGAAATTATGTTTTGTCCTGTGAAAAGAACAGCATTTGCTTTTTTTATTGCATTGCGTGGTGATTCGCGGAGTGATCCCGCTGGGAATATTTTTCCATTGCCAAAAAGTTGTTCACCGATAATTAGAAGTGTGAAATCTTTGTATAAACTTGGGTTTTGCATACCATCGTCGGTGATTATCACGCTTTCTTTAATTTTATCGATATTTTTGATGATATCCTTGATTGTTGTGAAGAGATAAACGGGAGCAAATTGCACCATCATCGTTGGTTCGTCGCCAATGTGGAATGTATTAGTATTTGGATTTATATTTTTATCTGCAACAACAAATCCCTTTGTTTTTCTTCCATATCCTTTGGTGATTATGCAAACATCATTTGGAAAATTTTGCGAAAGTGCGTGATACAATGCGATTGTTGTTGGAGTTTTTCCATTTCCGCCAAGCGTTACATTCCCAATGCAAATAACAAATTTTCCTTTCAGTTTTTGTTCTGTTGTGAAAATTTTACGCAATATAGTTCCAGTGATGAAAAGCAAACTCAATGGTAAAAGGATGAAAGATATTGTGGAGTTTATTTTGGAATTTACTTCCCAAAACTTTGGCGTTTTAAACATTATAATCTCTGTTTTTCTTTATTCTTATTTTCTTCAATTGCACATTGAGTTATGGGAGTGGGAAGCATTTTTTGAGCATCTGTAAACTTCAATTAGAATTAGTGATTTTTTTAAAATTGCAAGAAATCTTTTCATTCTTGACATTTATTTTTCGTGTTATAATTTATCATTATAGCATTATGTGAAAAGTTTATGCCTACAAAGGTTGCTAAAAAGGTTGCGGTGTCTGCTTCAGATAAAGATATGCGTTACGATATGCGTTATGTTGAAAGTCAAACATTAACAGACGAAGGGACTAAAAATGTTATTTTAAACTTTGGTCCTCAGCATCCAGCTGCACACGGAGTTTTACGCCTTATGCTTGAACTTGATGGAGAAGTTGTTGTTAAGGCGGATCCTCATATCGGTCTTCTTCATCGCGGAACAGAAAAACTTATAGAAAATAAGACATATCTTCAGGCAGTTCCTTATTTTGACCGCTTAGATTATTGTTCACCGATGTGTCAAGAACATGCTTTTGCTTTAGCAGTTGAAAAGCTTTTAGGTATTGAAGTTCCAAGGCGTGCAAAGATTATTCGCGTGATGTTTTCGGAAATTACTAGAATTCTTAATCACATAATGAATGTGACGACGCAAGCCCTTGATGTTGGAGCCATGACCCCACTTCTTTGGATGTTTGAAGAGCGAGAAAAGCTTATGGAATTTTATGAACGAGTTTCAGGAGCAAGAATGCACTCTGCATATATTCGCCCTGGTGGTCTTTTTGCTGATATTCCAGACGGACTTTTGGAAGATATCTTGATTTTTTGCAAAGGTTTTCCAAAGAAAATTGATGAAATGGAGTCGTTAATTACCCAAAACCGCATTTTCAAACAAAGAATGGTTGATATTTGTAATGTAACAGTGACAGAAGCCCTTACTTGGGCATTTTCAGGACCAATGATCCGCGGTTCAGGAATTGCTTGGGATTTAAGAAAATCCCAGCCTTACGAAATTTATGATGAACTTGATTTTGAAGTTCCAGTTGGCAAAAATGGTGATTGTTATGACCGTTATCTCATTAGAGTGGAGGAGATGCGTCAATCTGTAAAAATAATCGAACAATGTATCGCAAAAATTGAAAAAGGAGCAGTATGCGTTGATGACAAACGCATCGCAATTCCAAGGAAGGCGGATGTAAAGGAAAATATGGAGGATTTAATTAACCATTTTAAACTCTTCACTGAAGGGTATAATGTTCCAGAAGGGCAGTGTTATGCCGCGGTTGAAGCTCCAAAGGGGGAATTTGGCGTATATTTAGTCTCCGACGGTTCAAATAAACCATACCGTTGCCACATTCGTGCTTCTGGTTTTGCACATTTACAGGGTTTAGAATTTATGGTTAAAGGTCATGTTCTTGCCGATGTTGTTGCCGGTATTTCAACACTTGATATAGTTTTTGGCGAGGTTGACAGATAATATGAATAAAATTAACGCAATTGTTTGCAAAAACTTACGAAAGGAGTATGAAACCGCTGGAAAGATGGTTGACGTTCTTAATATCGAAAATCTTACCATTAAGCGTGGTAGTTTTTTTGGAATTTTAGGACCCAATGGTGCTGGTAAATCAACTTTAATCAATATCATCGCTTCGTTAATCCAAAAAACCAGTGGTTGTGTTGAAATTTTTGGTAAAAATATTGAAGAAAACATGCAATTTGCTAAAATGACGATTGGAACGGCAATTCAGGATGTCAAGCTTGACCCATTTTTAACCGTCGCAGAAACGCTCAATTTTCAGGCTGGGTATTATGGAATTCCAGCGAAGGATCGCAAAATTGATGAATTATTGCAAAATCTTGGTATGCTTGAGCATAAATATAAACGCTCACGATCGCTTTCTGGTGGAATGCAACGCAGGCTTGTTATTGCCAAGGCATTGATTCACAATCCCGATATAATCATTTTAGATGAGCCGACTGCAGGCGTTGATATTGATCTTCGAACTCAACTTTGGGGCTTTATCAAAAGCTTAAAAGCACAAGGAAAGACTGTTATAATTACAACACATTACCTTGAAGAAGCACAGGAGCTTTGTGAAGAAATTGCTTTTATTAAAAATGGAAAAATACTTTTAAGCGATAAAAAATCCAATATTCTTTCACTACTCGACAAAAAAACGATGATCATAAAAACTCAAGACGAAATTTTCAACTGGGAAATTAACGGTGCAATTATCACAAAACGCGATTTAGGAATTGAAATAAATTACGTTCCATCCGTCATTTCAACAATCGAACTCCTTACACAGTTGCAAGAAAAAATTAAAATTCAAGATTTAACAATTAAAGATGCCACACTTGACGCAATTTTTTCACATATTATTAACTACTAGCTTTCTTTTTTGCAATATAAACACTTATGCGATGGAGGAATTTTCCATCATTGCTAAGGTGAATCAAAATGTAATAACGAATTATGAATTACAAAACAGAATGGAAGCTATGGAAATTCTTATACCTAAAATGAAAACGGTCTCGCGTGATGAAAAAACACATTATGCGATCCAGAGTCTTATTCAAGACGAACTCCGTGCTGATTACGCTAAGAAAACAAATTTCAAATTAACAAAGGAGCAAAAAGTGGAGTATACAAGGATGTTTGTCAACGATTTGCAGAAAAAAAATGTTAAGAACATTAAGAGTTTTATCCAAAATTATGGAGATTTTGTTGATAGCGAGGTTTTGTGGTATGCAGTAATTGAAACGGCGATCCGTCCAAAAGTGCAGATTTCCCAAGAGTTAATTAGTGATGTTAGCAAAAAAGAACCAAAACTTTCAAGGGATAAAATTAAAGAAATGCTTGTAGATCAACAAATTCAGGGGCAATCCGCACAAATTTTGGAATCTATCAGAAAGATTTCAATTATAGAGTTTGCTCCAGAATCATAAAATTAAGCTTTGAGTAATCATCTCTTATAAAATCTTCATCGATTATATACTTTATTTTCTTGAGGTGGACATCCATTTCTTGATCCATTTTAGAAAAAACTTTTGCAAGAAGGCTGGCATCAAGTAATGCTCCATGTAAAGTTCGAGCTGATGAATCAATTTCAAATTTCTTGCAAAGTGCATCAAGTGAAGCCTTTTCGCCGGCATATTTTTTTCTCGCCAAAATAAGCGTATCAATCACTTCATTTTCAATTTTATCAATTCCACATTGCTCTAGTTCATAATTTAAAAAGTTAATATCAAACGGTGCATTGTGAATTACGAGTATAGAATTTTCAATAAATTTCATTAAATTTTGAGCAATTTCATTGAATTTTAGTTCATTTTGCAGTGATTCAAGCGTAATTCCATGAATTGCCTGTGCTTCTTTGTCGATTTCGCGGTTGGGATTGATGTATGTGTGATAAGTTTTACCGGTTTCTTGTCCATTAATAATTTCAATACAACCAATTTCAATTATTTTATGTTTATTTCTAATGGAAATTCCAGTGGTTTCTGTATCAAGGCAAATATACCTTTCATTCGTTTTCATTTGATTGGAGTTAAAGTGTTGTAAGCACGCTTTGTGAATGCTTCTACCATTTTTTTTGAGCCATCGATGAAAAGCTTTGATAGCGTGATATTTAAAAGTGGATTTTTGATTTCAAATTTAATGTCGTAAATAATTTCGCATCCATTAATTGCTTTGCGAATTTCCCATGAGCTTTCGAACGTGCTGAAGAATTTCTTTGGATATTCTTCGATAAAAACCTTATACGAATTCGGTTGGAGTGTAATGCGTGAAGCGTATTCGAGGTGAATTGTTTTAAAGATTGTGAGATAATCGATGTGCATTATTGCAAGAATTTCATTTTCATTCGTACTTGCACTTGTATTATTAATTTCAACTTTGGAGCAGTGTGGAATAAAGTTTGGATAATTTGAAATATCTATAATTATATTATAAATATCTTTTTCTTCGAATGGTAAATTGATTGATATTCTTTTATATGCCATATTTTTGTAAATAATGTTCTATTTTTTTTTCAATACTACTTCCATCAAACGCAATTAGTGCATCATTTTGCGAATGTGACAACGGTTTGGCACACGAAAGATGTGAATCTATAAATGTTTGTTCGTGGTGAGATTTTGCTGTGCAAAATGCTGATGCAATAAATGAAAGTGAGATATAATAAGGGTTTGCGTGTGGTGATGGTGTTCGAAGTTCGATTCTGTTGTGGGCATTTTGTGTGTTTGGAGCACTTGCAATGCGGATTGCAACAGTGCGATTTTCAGTTCCCCATGTTGCGTGTGTTGGCGAATTTTTAAATTTTTTAGTAAAATTACTATTTGAAATCCTTTTAAAGCAATCATCAGATGGTGATGTGAGAAATATTGTGTAACAAACATTTTCTGTAAGATTTTGCACAATATCTTTAAAAAATTCGTCTTTTAAAGATGATGGAATGTCACTATTATCTTTGTAAAGGCAGACGCTCAATTGTAAAGATGACGGTGGAATTTCATTATTTACAACAGCATCGAATGAAATGTCAATCATCGCCTTTTTGCAGATTTCCGTAGTTTTAGTCCGAATATGTTCTAAAATTTCACACGACTTAACAAATCCAACTTGTGGAATTGTCGTGATTTCAAATTGATTATCGCCAAGTTCCTTTTTTATTTCACAAACTCCATCAATTCGACTTATTTCAAGAAGAATACTTTCCGATGGACTTTGTAAGAAGTAAAATTCTAGTTCAAAGCCTGTTGTCACTTTTTTGAGCGACAATTCCCGAATAAAATCCTGCTCAATTGCACTAAGTAAGGAGTTGAGCGAGGTTTTATCAAGTTTTTTTAAAATATTGTGTGCATTATTTTGCATTTGTGCGAATCCATTCATTCAATTCAATTGCTGGTGCACCGCCATTTTTTACTGCGATTTGTTTTCCATCTTTGAATAAAATTAGTGTGGGAATTGTGCGGATATTGAAAGTTGAGGAAAGGTCGGGGTTTTCATCGACATTAACCTTCACAATTGTAACATCTTTATTTTGCTCAACGATACTTTCTAAAATTGGCATAAGTCTTTTGCATGGCATACACCATTCCGCCCAGAAATCAACGAGAATTATTCCTTGAGAATTTGTTACATCTTTTTCAAAATTTTGCTCGTCCGTGTGTTTTAGTGACATAAAGTTTATAAAATAATTAATTCTGTATTTCAAAGTTGTTTTCATCTGAAAAAATTGTTCGCATCAGAAGATTATTGAGTGAGTGACTCGATTTATAGCACTCAAATGTTCCCATTATTTCAAATGGTGAAATTTGTAAATCTCCGATGAAATCAAGGATTTTGTGTAGTACGAAATCCGTTTTTTTGTGTGTGTAAGATGGGCTAATAATCTCGCTATCATTGAATACTATAGCACTGAATATATCACCTCCAAGGCAAATTCCCTTTGCGTTCATTGCTTCGATTTGCTTAATGTGACCAAAAGTTTTTGCGTGTGATATTTTTTCTTTAAAATTATGTGCGTTTTCGTTAAACTCATTCACTTGTTTGCCAATAATCGGGTTTTCAAAGTCAATTTTACATACGACTTTGAATGTTTCGTTCGGTTTTTCGTTCGGTTTGGCAATTATATAAGAATCATTAAGTTCGACTTTGATTTCCTTTTTTAGAATTAATTTTTGCGTGTGTTGCTCTGGAATATCGAGAATTTCAAGACCAAAAATAAAGTCGTTACTACCGCCATCCATTAGTGGTACTTCTGGTCCATCGATTAAAATCATCGCATTTTTTAGTTTGAAATAAGAAAATGCTGCCATAAGATGCTCTATTGTGGAAACGGAATGTGTGCCGTTCGTGATAGTCGTGCTCAATTGTGTGTGAAACACATTTATGTAGTTTGCGTGAATTTCAGCATTATCAATGTCAGTTCTTTTAAATATTACTCCGCCACTTCCCGTTGGAATTACCGTCATATTTGTGCTTTGATTATAGTGGACGCCTCTGCCAAAAAATGTGATTGAGTTTTTAATTTGTGCGTTGGGATTCGCGTTATGAAATTCTTCTTGCATTAATGTTTTTAATTTTTATTTATTAAATAAAATAATTTTTTGTTTTCAAGTGTTTTTAGAAATTTTTTATATATTCTTAATATCAGCAGTCGAAGGTATTGCGGAATTTCTCCCAGTGTCGTCAACTGCACATATAATTCTGTTATCACACTTCTTGAATGTCAAGCTTGGGATGGAATTTATTGTTGGAATTCAACTTGGTGCGATTTTTGCCGTTTTTTCGCTTTATAAAAACTATGTGGGCATAATATTTTCGGAAATTATATCGTTAAAACCAAGGCTCTCATTAATTATAGCTATTGTTACATTGCCAACGCTTATGCTTGGGTTTATTTTACACAACGCTGGATATTTAGACATTTTGTTTGCAAACACAATTTACATTATGGCAGTCAATCTTATTATTGGTGGCATTTTAATGTTAATTTTTCGAAAAAAGTCTGGAAATATTAATGACATAACCAGTATTTCACCAATGACGGCATTTAAAATTGGGTTAGTGCAATCGATTTCACTTATTCCGGGAGTATCAAGGTCGGCTTCTGTTGTATTTGGTGGAATTTTCACAAATCTTTCAAGGCGTGTTGCAATTGAGCTTTCATTCATTTCAGGTGTGCCAATAATTTTGTGTGCGACGGTTTTTGAAGTGTGGCACGGGTATTCAAATGGTACAAATATTCAATCACCGCTTATACTTTTTTTGAGTATGTTCGTTTCGTTTGTGTTTGCATATCTTGGAATTAAAATCCTTAAAGCCCTCGTGCAAACTGGAAAGGACTTTGAAATTTTTGGAATTTATCGCATAATAATGGGCGTTGTACTATTTTGTGTAATGTAATCGATTTCCTTTTCAATTTCTGGATTTATCATTTTGAAGCGTTCGACAAAATTGCGATACCTTTTAATGCGTGTGAAATCTTCGAGTATTCGCGTTTTTGCATCTCCAATGAAATGAATTTCGCCATTAAGCAAATGTTCAATGCCGTTGTGGAAATCAAAAACGTTTCCATTAAAGTCCATATAAATGGCGTTGAATGTAAAATCTCTGCGAAATGAATCACGAAAATAGCTTGCTCCAAATTTCATTTTTGCGTGCTTTCCATCGCACTCTTTGTCAATTCTTGTTGTCGTTATTTCAATTTTCGCATTATTCAATTCAATTGAGTGAGTTGCAAATTGGCGAAATCTCTTGATAAGTGGAAAATGTTCCTTTATAATTTTATCTAAAATGTGTGCGATGTCTTTTGGTTGTTCTGTGGTTGACAGATCAAAATCTAAATAGCATTTTTTGTGATTTTCCCTTTGAATATTTGTTTCAAGAAAGTTCCAAAAGTATGAAACATCAATTTTAAAAAGGTTTTTTGAGAGTGTTTGTGGCGTGATATTTTTGGTTTGAAGAAAGGCGATATAATCGCGGGGAATTCCACCAACTAGGAAGAAAGAAGTCGAGGTTTTTTCGAAAACCTCAAAAAACGATTTTACTTCTAACATAAGTTAGACTCCGAAATATTCCGGAGTCTATAGTGTAATACTCTATTACATTGATGTTGATTGACCTAGAATACACTCGCCATCATAACCTGTTATTGCATCTTGATCTACCAAAGTTGTATAGGCTGTTAATGTAAAAGCAATAGATTTATAACATTTAACATAACCTGTGTTGTATACACCATCATCCGTTTTTGTGTCAACAATTTTAAACATTGGTGATGAAACGGTGTTATAACCTACTAATGCATTTATTGCACCAATCGCGTGGAAGTGGTCTGTCTCTGATTTTGAAACTGTGAAAACGTTTGAACCTGAAACTTTTGCTGCTGTCAAAATTGCACTAGGTGTTGCTAGAGTTCCCGAAGCTGAACTTGTTCCACCTGTAATTGCTGAGTCTGGGATACTTCTTGTGTAAAGTTTTGCTTTAGAGAAGTGGTAATCAACGGCAACTGTTTCAGGAAATGTGTTAACACCCTTCGATCCATCTCCATAAAGAGTTGGTTGAAGGTCTGCGATACTTGAGTATGTGGCATCACCTGGTAAAGCACTGTATGAAGCGTCGAATAATTGCATAGCGACAGATCTATCTTTGAAATATTGGATTGTAGCAGTAGCACGAGCCATATCAATTAGAGATTTACCACTAACTGTTGCAACAATTAGAATACCTAAAATTGCAAGAACGATTGATAATTCGACTAGTGTAACACCGCGACTTTTTGACGAAAGAATTTTCATACTTAAAATAAAATTTTGTACTTTACACATATGCAAATTTCAAATGTCAAGAAAAAAACTTGACATTTCGAAAATTTTTTTTGTATTGAGTTTGACTTATCATAACAAATAATATTATATTATATGACATACCAAGACTTTCGGGCGTTAATTCAAGAACAAGCTAATACTAAATATTAATTATTCAAACATTTATGCAAAAAAGTGAGTCAAAAATTCTTTATGACCAAATTATAAAGTTGTTAAAAACGACACGTAACATCGGGGAGACAGTGGAGAAGGAACGTGCGGAGTATACTGCACTTAGGGAAAAGTATGGAAAGCTGTATCTTGAGAAACATGATGAGATGATGGAGGAAGGTTTAAAAGATGTGAGAGCTAAAAAGATTACAGGTCAAGACTTAAATGGCAGAATTGAGGCTCTGAATGCTAAGTATTTTGGACCATTAGTGATATCGAATCCAGACAAAAGAATTGTTGAGATTGTGGCAAACACAATGAATCAAGTGAATGAAAGAGATGAAATAGAAGTAATAAACAAAGCCACGCCAGAGCAAATAAATTTTTTCGATACATTGTTTAAAAATCAACCAATCACTCTTTCGGCTGCAAAGGGTCGATTGCGTACCTCCGGGGAACATGCCTACCCTAGAGATACATTGGGACTTGCACATCAGAAGTATATACAAGACGCTTTACTTGCACACGAAGGTTTAAACATCAACGCCAAAAATGGTGTTGGTTTTACTGCACTAGAAATTTTAATCATACGCGGGGACTCTCCAGATTTTGTGCAGCTTTTCATTGATAAAGGTGCACAAATACCAAACATCGATAGAACCAATGCCATTCTTGATCTTACGTACGACATGATGCGTCCGGTAATTTGTATGCTATCGTGCGGTTCTGAGCTTGTAGATATTGAAGATGATGACGACAGACGCTATACAAATGTCGGAGAGCCACTTTCCTTTTGTACCAAAGAACAATGTAAAAGAGGACAGGTTGGACTTGCTACTATTGAACTTGAAAAAGCTTTTCATCAAAACAGGAAGGATATCGTAGGTGTGCTAAAGCGTGAACGAGATAAGCATCTAGATCTTAAAGATGAGGTTAAAAATTATTCGTCACGGTTAGAAATTGACCGCATAAGTGATGGAGATGTCAGTATGCAAAATGTTAAGAAACTGCACAAGGAAGCTTCTAAAACAGCGACAACAAACCATCTACTGGTACAATCTTGTACCATCTAGTAGCGTTCTTTAATATTCCTAAAAAACTTGACATTTCGAAAATTTTTTTTTGTATTGAGTTTGACTTATCATAACAAATAATATTATATTATATGACATACCAAGACTTTCAGGCGTTAATTCAAGAAAAAGATATTAAATATGTAGATTTTCGCTTTACAGACCTTTGCGGCATTTGGCATCATATCACATATTGTGCATCTGAAGTTGACGAAACTTTGCTAACAAATGGTGTTGCATTTGATGGCTCTTCAATCAATGGTTGGAAGGGAATTGAGGAATCTGATATGTATTTCATTCCTGACCTTGCCAGCACATTTGTTGACCCATTTACCGCACAAGAAACTCTTGTTATTTCATGTGATGTTCACGACCCAAAAACCAAACAAGGTTATGACCGTGACCCACGAACAATCGCAAAAAAAACAATGGAATATTTTCAATCAACAGGGCTTGGTGATGCAGCATATTTTGGACCTGAACCCGAATTCTTCCTTTTTGATGCCGTTGAGTGTAAAGTAGATGATTATCATTCGTTCTACAAAATAACATCTTCAGAACTTGGAAATGTTAGTAACTGTGAGACATCATTCAATTTAGGGCACCGTCCTTCAACAAAAGGTGGATACTTCCCCGTTGCTCCAGTTGATCACCATGTCGACATTCGATCAGAAATGGTTTCAATTATGCGTGATTCTGGTCTTGAAGCGATTCTTCATCACCACGAAGTGGCGTCATCCCAAAGTGAAATCGGAATTAAATTTAGCGATTTAATTACCACTGCGGACAATGTTCAGAAATATAAATACATTGTGAAAAATGTCGCAGCAACTTATGGAAAAACCGCAACTTTTATGCCAAAACCAATAGCTGCCGATAACGGCTCTGGAATGCATGTTCATCAATCAATTTGGAAAAATGGCACAAACACATTTGCTGGAAACGAAATTGATGGTCTTTCTGAAAACGCACTTTACTACATTGGTGGAATTATTAAGCACGGAAGGGCGTTAAATGCTTTTGCCAATTCAACAACGAACAGTTACAAGCGTCTTGTTCCAGGTTTTGAAGCACCAGTGTATCTTGCATATTCTTCGAAAAATCGCTCAGCATCCATTCGAATTCCACATGTTTATGGTGAGAAAGCAAAAAGAATTGAAGCAAGATTTCCCGACCCACTTTCCAATCCATACTTACTATTTTCCGCATTTTTACTTGCAGGACTGGACGGAATCCAAAATAAAATTCACCCAGGTGAAGCCGCTACAAAAAATCTTTATAAACTCTCAAAAGAAGAAGCTCGAACAATTCCAAGAGTTTGCGAGTCTCTTAAAGAAGCACTTAATGCACTTGATTCTGACCGCGAATTTTTAACGAAATCTGGCGTTTTTAACAACGATTTAATTGATGCCTTCATTGCAATAAAAACCGCAGAATTGAGAAAAGTTCAAATTACACCTAATCCAATAGAGTTCAACCTGTATTATAGCTCGTAAAAATATATAGTAAATGGCAAGCGATGACAAAAAAAAGCCGATAAACAACGCTTTAGAAGACGCTCTTAAAGAATTTGAGGGTTCCGGTGGTTTTGATGCCGGAACCAGTTCTAATTCACAAAATACTTCAAAAGAACATGAAAATGCCTTTAACGAAGAATTTGAAGATGTATCGCATGACAGTCACAACCAAAAGCACCACAAAGACAACAATGACGATGAATACATTGAATATGAGGATGATGAACATGGAGATGAAATCGATCAAGATTTTGATGTTATGGATGATGACCTTGAAGAAGATGATGAAGATGAGCAGGAGCAACCCCAAAAGAAAGAGCGTTCTACCAAAGTCAAGTCCTCTGGAGGAAATAGTGGAGATGGCGGAAATAGCCCAATAATTCAGAAATTAAAGGAGCCAAAAAACCTGATAATCCTTATAATAGCAATTTGTTTTTTACTTTTTTTAATTTTTGGTGGTAAAAAACCCAAGGAGATAAAGACTCAAGAAAATCTTGAATCAAATATCGTTAGTGAAGTTGTCGAAATGAGCAGCCTTTCTTCTTCGGATGAAAATCAAACGCGAGACATCGCACCCCCAGTCAAAAAAAAGAAACAGGAAATATCACAAGTTGTACTTTCAGATATCCAGCTTCCAAGTTTGGACATAAAAATGCCAGAAATTAAAACTGAAGATACGGACCTTATACCAAAAATTCCCGAGCCTAAAACTCCAGATGAGAAAATGAAAATACAATTAAAAGAACGACCTGCTGATATTAACATTGAGGAAATTAAGATTCGCAACAAAGATGACTCGACGAAAAAAGCCGAAGAAATCCCCGAAGTAGGAACACAAAGAAAAAAACGAGATCCCATTGCAAATAAGGATGGTAACGCACAAAAATCCCTAATAACAGAATTTGCTACTGGTTCAGAAGTAGATTTCAAACAAAAAAAGAAAGGCAGTAGCCACGATTTTATTTTCATAGATACAGATCTTGATATTGACAAAGAAAACGAAAACTCTGTTATTTCTGCAACGCGAATACAAAACCCTGAAAATGTAATTTCCCAAGGAAGGATTATTGATGCCGTACTTGAAACAGCTGTAAATTCTTCAATATCTGGACAAGTTCGTGCAATAGTGACACGCGATGTTTATGCCGAAGTTGGACGCAATATTTTAATTCCAAAAGGTACGAGACTTTACGGTGAATACGGTGCGGCTGCCACTTCTGCCGTTGGTAATGGACCAAATGCCGGAGGAAGAATTGTAATAAAGTGGTCGCGTATTATGCGTCCCGACAATGTCTCCGCTTCAATTGATAGCTTTGCTTCTGATCAATTTGGGCGTTCTGGAATTTCTGGTCAAGTTGATAACAATTATATTGGTGGAATTACATCAACTGTGTTACTCAGCATGATTCCACTCGTAACGACAATCGTTGCCAATGCTATTACAAACACAAACCCGCAAACAGTCACGGTTGGTAGTACAACTGGAAATGCGACGGTTATACAAGATCCAGTCAACATCGCAACGCAAGCATTCACTAAATCCGTTGCTCAAGTCATTACAGACGTGACAAAAAACGCGATTAGCACGCAACCAACAATTACACTTGACCAAGGAACTCGCGTGAAGGTTTTGGTAAATAAAGATATTAAGCTACCAACTTATAAAGCACTCACAAAATCTTCTGGATCTATTTCCGCTGATTAGAACTGGCGTTTGTACCTGTTAATTGGTGATTTATTTATATAGTTTTGCGTTTTAAAATTGTTGCAACGCCAAAACTTGCAACTGCGATAATAAGTGTTTCACCAAGTGTATCAAAAGCACGATACGATGCTAGAATTGCCGTCACAGTGTTTGAAATACCTGTTTCACTATACGCATTTTCGTTATAATATTTTGAGTATTCGCTTGTGTTTGAAATACTTTCAAGAATATAACCCATATATATCATCAGAAAGAAAATCATAATACAAGTGATTGCAACAGGAATTGCTTCAATCGCATTGTGCATTTTTTTATATATGTTTACCTTTACACTTATAGAACGATGATTTGTGGCTTGGATATGAACTTGATAAAATAGGAATAATGTGAGGAATGATCCAATTGCTATTTCAGTAAGTGCAACATCTGGTGCGTTGTATGTATAATACAAAAAAAACGATGGTATTGATGTTGTAGCAAAACCGTAGATAGAAATAGCAGTTTTTTGTGAAAAAACCGCTAAAAAAACGAAGATGAGATATAATGCAAGTGCGAAAACTGCAAGAAACATATTTTAAGCAATGTGTTTCTTAGCAGCTTCAACAATTTTCAGAAATTCTGATTCATTGTTGAGAGCCAAATCAGCAAGAATTTTTCTATCAAGAAGAATTCCAGATTTTTTAAGACCATTCATAAATGTTGAGTATTTTAAACCATGCATACGAACTGCGGCGTTGATCCTTTGGATCCAAAGAGATCTGTAATCTCTTTTTTTAATTTTTCTACCAACATAAGCGTATTCCCAAGCTTTTTGAAGTCTACGGATTGCAATTCTGAAACATGACTTTGCACGACCACGAAAACCTTTGGTTTGATCTAGGACTTTTTTGTGCCTTCTGTGTGAGGTTACACCTCTTTTTACTCTTGACATAGGTTATTAATTAAAAAAATATTTTTTAATGATTTTAGCAACTTCGGGCTTACAAGTTATTGGACCTTTACTTGACCTCAGTGCTTTTTTCGATCTATTTCCTTGGTTGTGACGGCGTTTTGCTGCGTAACGAATTACAAGGCCAGTAGCGCTAAATTTAAAACGCTTTTTTGCACTGGATTTTGTTTTCAACTTTGGCATTTTTTAAAAAAATTGTTTAATTTCCTTCAAGTAAGTTTATGAAATTAATTGTCAAGGATTATTTTTTCAGGTCTTCTTCAATCTTTGCGATGAAATATTTTAATCCTTTTTTGGAAAGAATTTCGCCATTTATATAAATTGTTGGAGTACTATGAATTTTCAGGACCTTTGAATATTCATATGCGGGCTTTGTAATGGTTTTTTCGTCAAAATTTTGTACACAAGTTTTGTCAATTCCATTAATTAAAAGAAGCTTTTCTTCGTAATTTTGTGTGAGAAAATTTTCCTGTTTTGAGTAAATTTCGTTCATAGTTTTTTGCGGATTTTTGCTACAATGAACAACCTTACTTGCAAAGAGTGCAAGTTTATCGAGCGGGAATTCTTTATGAATAAATGCTATTTTACCAGTTTTGATATATTTTTTTTCAAGCACTGGAAATACTTCGTTGTAAAGTTTTGCACAGTGATGGCATGAATAGGAGTCAAAAATTACAACTTTGACTTTTGCATTTGAATTACCAATCTGGATATCGCCCGCAAATGGTGCAAGCAATTCTTCTTTTGATCGAAGATTTTCCTGCGGGAGGGAGATATCCAGATTTGATTTGGCAAGCGTCAAAAATGGCAGAAGTAAAAATACGAAAATAATCCTCACTATTCAACTAAAAAATTAACGCTGAGTTAGTAAATGACCAATGTCTTGCCCAGATTCTTGGTCGACAGATTTCATACTAAGTTTGATTCTTTGACCATCATCATGAAGAACTTTTACAAAAACCGAATTTCCTTCGGAAACAACATCAGAAACGGATTCCACTCTGCTATCGCAAAGTTCACTTATGTGAACCATTCCTGTTTTGCCGTGGAAAAATTCAATAATTGCACCGTGTTCGATAACTTTAACAACCTTTCCTTTGTGAATCGATCCAGTTTCAACATCAAATGCAATTCTTCCCACCATTTCGTAGGCTTTGTCAATTGCAGATTGTGAGCTTGAGAAAATTGCAACAGTGCCATCATCTGAAATTTCAACAGTTGCACCAGAAGTTGCACAGATGTCTTTAATAACTGAGCCACCTTGTCCGATAACTCCGCGAATTCTGTCTTTTTTGATGATGAAAGTTTTAATTTTTGGAGCAGAGTCCGCCATTGTAAGTGAAGGTGTTGAAATTGCAGAGTTCATTATTTCTAAAATATGAGCTCTTCCTGCTTCAGCTTGTTTAATTGCATTGCGAAGAATTTCAACTGTAATACCAATAATTTTAATGTCCATTTGAAGTGCAGTCAGACCATCTTTTGTTCCAGCAACTTTGAAATCCATATCTCCAAGGTGATCTTCATCGCCCATAATATCTGAAAGTACGGCAAATCTTTCACCTTCTTTAACAAGTCCCATTGCAATTCCAGAAACAGCACCTTTAGTTGGAACTCCACCTGCCATAAGAACAAGTGATGTTGCACAAACTGTTGCCATTGAAGAAGAACCATTTGATTCTAAAATTTCAGAAACTATGCGTTTTGTGTATGGGAAAACTTTTTTTGAAGGTAAAATGTTCACGATAGCTTTGCGAGCTAAATTTCCGTGACCAATTTCCCTTCTGCCAACACCCATCATACGAGCAACTTCACCAACGGAATACCCTGGGAAGTTATAATGAAGCATAAAGTCATCTTTAGTAAATGAAACGATTGAATCTAGCATTTGTTCGTCAGTTGTACTTCCAAGAGTTAATACCGCTAATGCTTGAGTTTCACCGCGTGTGAAAAGTGCAGAACCGTGTGTCATTGTCAATGGTTGTAGTTCAATTTCAATTGGGCGAACTTGTTCAAGAGAACGACCATCGATACGAACTTTTTCATCAAGAATTCTGTTACGAACGAACTCTTTTTCAATTTTGTAGAAAAGATCTGAAATCGTTGCCTTTTCTTGACTTGTTGTTTCTTCTTTGAAGAATTCCACTTCAAGTTTTGCAGAAGTTTCCTTAAGTGCGGTAACTCTTTTTTGCTTTTCTACGATTGAGTATGCCGCCTTAACATCGTTCCAAATAAACGATTTAACAGATTCATAAAGTGCCTTTGTGCAAGTTGTTGCGATTGAAAATCTTTCTTTTGGATTAATGGCATTTGAAGAATTTGTAAATTTTTCAAGTAAATCTGTTAAGTCACCTATTGCATTCAAACCAAACTCAATTGATTCAATCACTTGCGTTTCAGGAAGTTCTTTAATTTCAGATTCAACCATCAAAATTGAATTACGAGTACCAGCGACGAAAATATCAAGTTTTTCATCTTCAGGCGTAATTGGTGAATTGTTTACATAAAATCCGTTTTCAGAAAGACCAATTCTAACACCAGCAATTGTTGCATCAACTGGTGCACCTGAAATTTTCAAAGCGGCCATTGCTCCAAGAAGGGCTGGAACATCTGTTGAAGAATTTTCTTCGTAAGACATAACTGTGCAAATTACTTGAATTTCACTGTTAAATGATTCTTCAAAAATTGGACGAATTGAGCGGTCAATTAAGCGAGAAATTAGAACTTCGCGGTCCGATGGTTTTGATTCTCTTTTAAGAAATCCACCTGGGATTTTACCGTTTGAATAAAATTTTTCTTGATAAACGACAGTTAATGGAAGGAAGTCGCTTGTGGAATCTTTATTTTTTTTGTAACAAACTGTGCAGAAAACTTGAGTTTTACCAAATGTTACCATAACGGCACCGTCGGCTTGTCTTGCTAATTTTCCCGTTTCAAGGGTTAATTCCTTTCCGTGGAAATTTATTGTTTCTTTTGTAATATTGAACATATTTTTTATTTTTATTTACTATTTTAGGTTGGTCACATATAATTTGAATTTTTTTTAAATGCAAGTGAATTTATTTTAGGAAGATTAAAATTTAAGATTTTCCGCTTCAACCTTTGCTTTATAAAATTTCAAGACTTCATCATAATTTCGTACAATGAACCTTTCTCGCTCAATTGAATATGGTTCTTTATTTAGTGTTCGCTGCACCTTTTCAACATATCTTTCAGGAGTAAGAATAACAAAATCTGCTTGAAATCCTTTTAATTGATATACTCTACTCAATGAACTTTCCAATGTGCCAATGCTGTCTACAATCTCAATCGCCCTTCTTGGAAATTGATAGCCAGTCGTGTTGAAATATAAGACATCAATTCTTTTGGCAATGTCAACAATAGCTTGATATGAGAATTGTGGAACATCTTTCATTGAAGATATTTCACCAACCTTGATATTTTGTTGAAAAATAGCAGAAGCATCTGGTGAGTATGTATCGTATTTTTCATAATTCCCAAGCTCAATCATCACTCCTTGAATATATGAGTGCATTCGAACTGTGTCGCTTTTTATTTCTTCCTCAATAACTTTGGAATCGTAGTCAATGAGACCAAACACACCAATTCCAACTTTCTTAAAATTCGTACCACTGCGAATTTCTCTATATAGTGTTCCACGAACTCCAGCCTGCCATTCTTCGGATTCTTTTATTTTTGGATAATACTTTTCTAAATTATTATAAATAAATTGCCAACTTGCTAATCCGCCGTTATCTTTCATTAATTGTAGTAATGCTTCAACTTTTGTCATATTAATTGTATACAATAAACTCTCTTTTTATATTCTGACACGCACTCAAAACTGAACCGGAACCCATTGCAGGGTCAAGAATGATGTCGCCTTCGTTTGAAACTGCCTCGATAAGTCGTTGCTGCAATGTGATTGGCTTTGAATGAGGATGTGTTTTGGTATCAACAGATTCCTGCATAACGTCGGGAATGTTGTGTACCGTCCACACGCCTTTTGCTCTGTTTGGTTTTTTTTGTAACACCATCAAATATTCGCTTTTCCTTCGTGTGCGGTAGCCCATCCCAATGCGTGGTTTTTCCCAAGTAATTAAATCTACAATTGAAAATTCCGTGTTTGCAAACCAATGAGAAACACCCTCACACAGATGGAATTTATCGATCCATAGGAATAAATGTCCTGAAGGGGTAAGAACTCTCGAAATATTTTGTAAAAATTCAATAATTATTTCTTCTGTCATTTGCTGTAAAGCACACCGCCTTGTTTCGCGACTTTTACCCTCATTTCCGTAACCGAGTTTATCAAGAATTCCACGATATTGAGGGTCAAAAAAACAAGCTTTGATAGTGTTTTTCGAAATGAGATTGAGTAAGTCAAGCCCGTTCATTTTAAGATTTTTATTCAAGAGATGTGAAATGTCTTTGTTTGGAGAATCAAAATGCAAGCTGTGTTGTGTGAGATTTGTTATATCATTTGCAACAGTCATCTTTCAATTCCTTAATGCATCCTTAATGATTAATAGTTTTTTAAATGCAAGGGAAAGTTTTGAGTAGCACTTCTCACTCCAAAAATTCTTTGACGAATTGGCTTGAATTAAATTGCTTAATATCTTCTTTTTTGGAACCAAAACATGTAAAATAAACCTTCTTTTTCATTTCATGGATTACAGAAATTAATGCACCACCTTTGGCAGAGGTATCGAGTTTTGTAATAATTACGCCAGAAATTGGAATGATTTCATCAAATTTGGTTATTTGTGAAATGGAGTTTTGTCCGATTGTTGCATCCATAATTGCAATATTAGCATATTCCGATTCCGGAAGGCTTTTTAAGGTAACTTTATGAATTTTGACAAGTTCCGCCATTAAGTTTGTGTTTGTATGTAGTCTGCCTGCTGTATCAATTATTAAAACATCAAAGTTTTCGTCAATTGTTCTTCTACAAGCATTAAAAGCGAGTGCTGCTGGTTCAGTTTTATCGGAATCTGTGCGAATTATGGGGCAGGCAATTTCAGAAAGCGCTGTTTGGAGTTGGTCAGCAGCTGCAGAGCGGAATGTATCGCAAGCGGCAACAAGAACTTTTTGCCCTTGCTTTTGTAATAAGTTGGCAAGTTTAAGAATTGTGGTTGTTTTGCCAGAACCGTTAACTCCATACATAAAAATTACGAATGGTTTTCCGACTTGTGTTGACTTAAATTCAAATTGTGTTTCAGCTTCTTTAAGAATTTTTTCGATTTCCCTTTGTAAGTCGGTGGTTATTTCTTTGCTTTTTTTTATTTTTTCTATGAGAAATGTCGCAGTTGTATATGATACATCGTATGTTAGTAGTAGTTCTTTAAGATTTTCGAGTTTTTCTTTGTCGACTTCTTTTTTGAATAAAGATTTTACGCTTTTTAAAAGACCCATATCTATTATATAATAATAATCTATTGCAACACTACGATTTATTTTTGCAAGAAAATTTTGTAATAGCCTTGGTTATTTGTTTCTATTTTTTAAAATATCAATTGTATCAAAAATACTTAAACCTCTTAAGTTGAGGGCGATTATTAGGTGAAAAATTAAATCTGCAGATTCTTCTAAAAGTAACTCATTACTTTCATTGATTACGGCAATTGCAACTTCAACACCTTCTTCGCCAACCTTTTGTGCAACTTTGTTTATTCCGTGCGAAATAAGTTTTGAAATGTAACTATCTCCATCTTCTTTTGCAGTTCGTTCGGCAATAATGCTTTCGAGCTTGCTCAAAAAATTTGTGTCTGCGTTAAAACATGATTTTGTTTCCAAGTGGCAAGTATTCCCAACTGGAGATACCAATGCTAGAATTGTATCGTTATCACAATCAAGCTTCATTTCGTGCATTTTTAAAATATTTCCAGATTCCTCACCTTTCATCCAAATTCTGTTTTTTGTGCGTGAAAAAAAGTGGATATTTCCTGTTTCTTGTGTCAAAATTATTGCTTCCTTATTCATAAAGCCAAGCATAAGAACTTCTAAAGTTTTCACATTTTGAATAATAGTAGGTACAAGTTCATTGCACTTTGTCCAGTCAATTTTATTGATTAAATCTGCGGTTAAATTCGTGTGCATATTTTATTTTGGAAGAGATATTGTTTTAATTTTGGAATTGATATTTCATTTTTATGGAAAATACTTGCGGCTAAAGCTCCGCTGACATTTGTTTCAGTGAATACTGAAAGGAAGTGTTCCATTAAACCTGCACCGCCAGAAGCTATAACTGGAACACGCACATTTTCTGAAATTTCTTTTAAAAGCGGAATATCAAAGCCATTTTTTGTGCCATCAAAATTAATTGAATTGACAACAATTTCGCCAGCACCGCGGTTTGCGACTTCCATTGCCCATTCAAGGATGGAAACTGGAATTTCCTCTGTTTTTGCACCATTCCCCGTGTTTTTATAAATAATACCATCTTTTGTGTCGATTCCAACAACGAGCGTTGATGAGCCAAATTTTTTTGCAATTTCATCGATTAAATTTGGATTACTTATCGCAGGTGAATTAATGGAGATTTTATCCGCTCCTGCGTTTAAAAGCATTTCGACTTTGGAAATTGAGTCAATTTTTCCTGCGACGCAAAATGGAATATTAATGACTTTTGCAACATTTTCAACCCATTTGTAGTTAATAGTTATATCATCACACGAAGCTAAAATATCGTATAAAACAAGCTCGTCTATACCTTGATTTGAATATCTTTCTGCCATTTCTTCAATTTCGCCAATTATTTCATGATTTTGGAATTTTATACCTTTAACAACCATACCGTGTGCGATATCAAGGCAGGCAATTATTCGCTTTGTTATCATTTTAAATCATCAATAATTCCTTCATATAGTGCCTTTCCAACGATTGCAAAATCTGTAATTTCATTCAATTTTTCAAGGTCACCAAGGCAAGAAACGCCACCAGATGCTTGTAATTTGAACTGTGGAAAGCGTTTTTTAATTTGGCGATAGAGTTCGACATTTGCTCCTTGCATTGTACCATCAACTGAAATATCAGTAACCAAAATGTTTTGTGCAGTATCGCCATATTGCCCAAGAGTTGTGAAAAGATCAATTTTTGAGCCAACCAACCAACCGCTTGCCTTTGGAAAATATTTGCCATTTTCAAATTTGCAATCAATTGCTAAAACAACATTTTCCTTGCCAAGTGTTGCGATTATTTCCTTTGTTAGTTCACAATTTGTTATGGCAATTGTACCAAGAACTACAGCGTTAATTCCAGAATCTAAAATGCTTTGTGCGATTTTCAGCGTGCGAATTCCACCGCCAAGTTGAATTACACCATAGAATTGAGTGCGGATTTCCTGAATTAATTTTAAGTTCGTAATACCATCGTTTTTTGCACCGTTGAGATCCACAATATGAAGTCTTTTAAACGATTGATATTTTTCCATCAATGCTGAAATTTCGACATTATAAATAGTTTTTTCCGCATAATTTCCTTTGTGTAGCCTCACAATCTTACCGTCTAACAAGTCAATTGATGGTATTACGAAGTGTCTCATAAATTAATAAAATCGTTAAGTATTTGTTCACCTATTGCCCCAGATTTCTCAGGATGAAATTGGCAACCGATGAAGTTATTTTTACGAACAGTTGCTGAAATTTTAATTCCAAAGTGTTCAACGAACGATTCAGTGCAATCCCCAATTGGTGTGTAAAAACTATTTGCGAAAAAAACAAATTTCCCGTCATACTTTCCCCCAATGATTTGATTCCAGCCCATTTGCGGTGTTTGAATATCATCGGGGATTTTCACAACATTGCCGTCAAAAATCCCAAGGCAGTCAACATTTCCTTCGGCTGAATGCTTAAACATAATTTGCATTCCAAGGCAAATCCCAAGCACGGATTTTTTTGTGTTCTTGATACAATGAGCTAAATTTTGCGATAAAATCATTTCCATTGCTGTTTTTGCGTGTCCAACACCAGGTATAATAATTTTATCGCATGAATCAAATTCAACTTGTGATTTTATGATTATAATATTAAAAACTCCTATTCGATTTAACGCGAATTTGATTGAATTTAGATTATATCCGCCACTGTTTAAAATCCCAATTTTCACGATATTCGCTCAATAACTGATTGTGCATGCATTTCAAGACCTTCCGCTTCCGCCATAACAACAACACTTCTAGCAATTTCCAAAATTCCAGATTGTGTCGCCTCTTGAAATGTGATAAATTTTCCAAATGATAAGACAGAGAGTCCAGAAAAGGCTTTTGCAAAACCAGACGTTGGAAGTACATGGTTCGTTCCACTGAGATAATCTCCAAGAGCTTCAGATGTATGTTGACCAATAAAAACCGAACCTGCGTTCGTAATTTTTTCAAGGTAGTGATTCGCATTTTGAACATTTAGAATTAAGTGTTCGGGGGCAATTTTATTTGATTCCTCAATCGCTTCGTTAATTGTTTCGTAGTGTTGAGTAGTTAAATTTTTAATCGAATGTTCTAAAATGTTCCATCTTTTGCAGGTTTTTGCAAAATTATGAATTTCATTTTCAATGCGTGCAATGAGCGTGATGTCCGTTGAAAAGAGCCATGCTCGTGATTCCTTTCCGTGTTCGAGTTGAGCAAGGAGATCCGTGAGAACGCTTTTGTAGTTTTGACCGTCTGAAATTACCAAAACTTCGCTTGGACCAGCAGGCATATCAATTGCGACTTGGCTTGAAACTATTTTCTTTGCACCATCGACGAATTCATTACCAGGTCCAAAAATTTTACTGACTTGTGGAATTTCACCAATTCCGTAAGCCATTGCAAAAATTGCCTGTGCCCCGCCAATTGTGTAAATTTCCTTAATCCCCAAAAGGTTTAATGTGTATAAAATTTCTTCGCTTGGATTTGGAGGTGTACAAATTACGATGTTTTTGCATTCTGCGATTTGTGCTGGAATTATGTTCATCAAAACACTGGAAAAAAGCTTTGATGGAATATAAATACCAATATTTTCAATTGGTGTGAATTTTTTCCAGCACACAATGCCTTGCGATGTTTCAATTCTATCATTTTCAAATGTGAGGAGCTTTGTGTGTTCTGCTTTGTGAAATTTGTAAATATTGTTTTGTGCGGTGGTAATTGCTTTTTCTAGTTCTTCGTCGAGCCTAATATCATTGGGAACTTTGAGTGCAAATCTTTCAAGGGAAATTTTATCAAATTCTTTGGTGATTTTAATTAATCCGCTTTGTCCACTTTTCAGGCACATTTCCTTGATTTCTAGAAGAATTGCTTCTGTTGTTTTTGCCGTGCTGGTATTTGTCATAAAAATCGTAAATCAATGTCGCTAATTAGGATATCCTGTGCACCACTTTTTTGTAAAACTTCGCATGTTTCCCAAAGTTCATTTTCATTGCAAAGGGTGTGGATTGCACAATATTCTTCATTTGCAAGGTTTAAAATTGTAGGCGATTTCCCTGATGGGAGTATTGTGATGATTTTTGGAATAAGTGATTTCTTTAAGTTAAACATAACATATTTGCATGGTTTTCCATTTAAAACGGCGTTGATTCTAAACAGAAGTTTATTCAGAGTTTCTGATGCCGATGTGTTATTGGAAATAAGTTTTTGAACCATAATTGCTTCGAGTTCCATAATTGGAAAATATTCGGAAAGTCCGTGCTCTAAAAGAGTTGATCCCGTTTGGACTATATCAAGTATTATGTCTGAAATTTCCAATTTGATTGACGATTCAACGGAACCCTGCATTTCAATTATTTGTGCGGAAATATTATTTTCTTTAAGGAAATTTTCTAAAATATTAGAATATGATGTTGCAATTCTTTTTCCGTTAATTGCACTTTTTGAAAATTCACCCGATTTGCCAGCAAATGATAGCCTTGCTTTGGCAAACCCGAGATTCTTTGTGATTTCGCAAAACTCAGCAAGCTTGTATTCTAAAAAACTATCTTTTCCAAGAATTGCGATATCAAAGTTTTCCTTCAAAAGGGCAGGTATATCTGACCCGCGAATGAAGTAAAGTTCAATTGGAAGTTGGCTGAATTTATAGTAAAGCTTTGATTGTATTCCTTCGGTTTTGAGTCCGCACTTTGCAAGTAAATCCAAAAATGGTTTTGAAATTCTTTCGCTTTTTTGAACGGCAATTTTGAGCATATTTATTTTGTAAATTTTTCGATATTTTCTAAAATCCAGCGATATCCGCCGTTAGATTCGTTTTTAAAAAACCTTGAAACCCTTGTAACTGTTACAAGAGACGATGATGTTCTTTTGGAGATTTCTCTGTATGGAATGTTATTTTTGAGCATCATAACAATGTTAAGTCTTTCTTGAAGTGTGGATAGTTCTTGCGGAGTTGTGATATCCTTGAGAAACTTAATCATAATCTCTTTATCATCAATAGTTGTAAGTATTTTTGCGATATCAAGTTTAATAACTGGAACCTCAATTTGTTTAATTTTTGTTAAAATTGCAGAGCGGTCTTTGGGTATCTTTTTTATGCTTTTTGAATTTTCCTTTTTTATTTTCATTTTTTGTATTGACAATTGACGTTTCATTGTTCTACTACAGTAGAACAATAATTTTTTATTTGTCAAGCGTTTCATGCAATTTAATAAAAATTTAAGTGGTCTTTTACCATATAAAACTGAATTTTTTTCACCATCTACAAGGCGTTTACATAATAATGAGTCGTTTGCTACAATCTTGCCAATTGACGTTTTAACGAAGGATGTTTTTTCTGATATTAACTTTTATCCTGAAAAGATTTATGAAACATTAGTGGAACATTCTACAAAGTTTTATGCCTCAAGTGCAGAATTTACAATTGCTACAAACGGAAGCGATGAAGGTTTGGATTTAATAATTCGAAGCTTGTGTGATACTGGAGAAGTTGCCGTTGTTTTAAACCCAACATTTTCAATGTATAAACAGTACGCGATTATTCATGGAATGAAGGTTTTAGAATTTAATTTGAATGAAGATTTCACACTTGCCGTTGATGAATTTATTACATTTTGTAAAAAATCTGAAGCAAAAATTGTATTTATTCCAAATCCACTTGCCCCAACAGGTGGTATAACGCAGAGGCAAAATTTGCTGAAAATAATTGAATCATTACCAACAACATTTGTTATTATTGATGAAGCATACATTGAGTTTTCTAGTAAGCAATATGACAAACAATCTCTTGTTTCAGACATTACGCATTATCATAATTTGATTGTGACAAGAACACTGTCGAAGTTTTTTGGTCTTGCGGGAATTCGCCTTGGTTTTATTTTTACTCAATACAAAAGTGAGATTTTAAAGGTTAAAGCTCCATATAATGTGAATTATTTAACTGCACATATTGGAGTAAATTTGTTTCGAAATATTACGGATGAAATAATGGCACAAAGGTATCTTTTGAACCAGAAAAATAAAAGTGAAACATTGCTATGGTTAGAACAATTTACAGAAATTGAGGAAATTTATGAAACTTATGCGAATTTTTTGTTTATCAAACTTTCGTGTGCATCTGCATTATTTGCGGAAAGAATTTTTAAGGAATATAATTTTAAAATTAAAAATTTCTCTGGTCAATTTCAAAATTTCTGTAGGATTTCATTTTGAAAAAGACAGAAATCCTACCAGTGCATTATACAAATTACCAGTTTGCGTAAAAGCCATCGGACGTTGCTTGCCCCCAGTTTTGGAGTTCATAAATTTGGTCAACGCCGTGCAATCTTCCAAAGTTACCAAGCATATTATCTCCATAAATTTGTGGTCTCATAAGGTTTTTTCCACCAAATTGTGTTCCAACCATAATATGCCTACACCAAGAATATGTTGCTCCCCAAGCTGTGGTGTAATCAATTTTGTCATCGCCGGTAATTTCTCTTCCGTTGAACAAGTCTCTTTCATCGCCGAATTTTGTTCCAAAAAATCTTTGATCTTTCTTAAATCTATAAAAATGTTTTTGCACTGTGTGACCAAAAATACTCAAACCGGATTCACACCCGTCTTTCCATCCCGCTTGATACGCATCAGTTGAATCCGCTGGCATGTAAGACATAAATCTTCCACCGGGTTTTAGTAAATCTTCAAAATGCCCAGATTCCCCAAGACACGATGAAAGTGATGAAAGAAGAATGAACATCGCCAATAGTCTCTTTATTTTTTTTCGCATAAATAACATGAACCAAATACTCCATAAAAATTTTCATCACCGAAGGTACCATTATCGTTGCTAAACTTTGCAACACCAGGAAGACCTCTATCGATACTTTCATCAAAATACCAAACGGCAGGTCTACTTTCAGAATCATTTCCAAACGGCATTGTGACTGGCATTTCAAATGGTGCAAAGTCGTTTGTAATCATGTCTTTATTCACAAATTTACTTCCAAGTGATTGGTTGTATGACCACATAATAGCTTCAGGGAAACATATACCATAGGCACGCCCCCAAGCGAAGCGATATCTATCATCGCGAATTAATGCGGGGTTTTGCCTGAAGTAAAATATTGTTTTATAAAAGGAGTTACCCCTTGCACTGTATCCCGTGAAACATCCGTCGAAAAATCCCATTTTGGTCATTTCATCCATTGATTCGTTGTTAATAATTTTTTCAAGCATTGGAATGCCGCGAACGGCTCTTGCTTGAATATATGAACAGGACTGCATTTGTGTTAGAATTACCACCAAAAGCAGGAAAAAAACTTTTTTCATAATTTATTAAAGACCTTCATAAATGGTACCATATTTTCAAGGCAAATGCAAGAATTAATTACATTCCAGATTTATACGAAATGTTATCGCCTTTGAAACCAATCATGTTTTGTCCCTTTCCAATATAATCTCTAGTATAAAGCGATTTATACAAGTGGCAGTAATAATAGCCGTAAGAAAATGCAGTTTTATATTCACCATTACTTGCCATATCACCATCGAGAGAAACCTCGGCTAAGTCCCGTATTGATGTTGGTGCATTTTCACGAGTATTTGCCGCCATACAACCTTCCCACATTGCTCTTTTTTGAACGGGAGAAGCATTTGATTCTTGGATAAACTCTGCTTGAGTTAATTCTCGCCCTGGGATCCAGCAGGATGTCAGGGAGGTTATCAACAAAAATGGGATAATAAGCGAAATTTTCATAAACATTACATAAATTAAAAACCAATAGACTTACTGTCACTAAAACCAATCCGCCTTTCAGAAAGACGCAAGCAGTACCAAAATCCCATTTGCCAGCCGACCTCATAATCAGGATGTTCTTCGGCGTATTGGAAATCTTTTTTAAACCATACGGTTCTCATATCAGAATAAAAAGAATTTTCAAGTTGTGCAGAACCTGTTTCACATCCATTTTCCCAGCCATATTGAAAATCTGGAGGACCCTTTGGTGCATGATTCATAAGGTTATTTGGCGTTGGAAGACCAAGGGGAAATTTGAATGGAATATTGCACCCGTACAGTTGTAATGAGCAAATGAGCAAAATTATTATTTTGTTTATATTTTTCATACATTTTTATAAAACCCACCAGTCATATTGGTATGTGCAATGTTCATAGCCGTCCATATAGCCGATTGTATACGTTGGACCAGATTTTATTATCGGGTGTGGTGCATCGGGATTATTTGGATCGCGTCCTGTCATTTTCCAGCCGTCAATTTGTGGTGCGTTAATTCTATTAATACCGGCTGAGTGTGTTTCCATTCCACTGACACAGCCATCATTAAATCCTTCTTTCCAGTCGTTGTCAGAAACTTCATATTGTTCGGGGTTGATACGCATAAAATATGGTCTTCCAAATCTTGAATGCCAGTCTTTAGGTGCTTTTGCACAGGAAATTATTCCAAAAATTATGAGCAAAAATAAAAAAAATGTTTTCATTGTTTCGCAAAACTTGCTTTTTTAAAACTATTGTTATTAACAACCATAGCACATTTTTTGTAGAATGTAAATAACTTTATGAATAAATCTTTCTTTTTCTTTTTGTCAATTAACTTATTCATGCCCGTGCGTGTTCTATTGGTTATCGTATCAATTATTACATTTACCAACGCATCGGCTGAAACGTTGGACG
This sequence comes from Rickettsia typhi, assembly GCA_945861725.1. Classification (GTDB taxonomy): domain Bacteria; phylum Pseudomonadota; class Alphaproteobacteria; order Rickettsiales; family Deianiraeaceae; genus CAJQOT01. The sequence goes on along the minus strand of CAMAVJ010000001.1, from coordinate 54,060 downwards.
AAGAAGTGCATTCTGAAGATGATGCGTTTAAATATGGAACATATAATTCTCAAATGCAATCGCCAGAAGGTGCATCTTTTTCAGGCGTTAATAATCTTCCGGCACTTCATAAGAAGTATATTCCGCGTGGTGTCGAACAGGAGGTGAAAATTCTTGATTACGATCAATACAATCCAAAGCATCAAAATGCGACGAAAGATGAACTTACAATGTTGCGTAAATATTACAGGCATGTGAATTTGAAAAACAAAATTCCTCAGATGAGTTACATCAGCTTCAGATATCTTTACGCCTTGCCAACCATTGTTCAAGATTATCAAAATAAAATTTCAGGTTCAACTGTTGTACAAAATGCCGCAATAGAAGTATTTAATACAATTAGTGCATCAAATAATGGCAAACTTCTTTTGGATAAACGAAGTTTTGGTATAAGTGCTTCTTATGGTAAAAAGTTGAGTGCTAGAACGCATAGTGAGTGGGAGATATTGTTTTATCAAAAATCATTTATCCATTCAGATTCAACGGCAAATGGTATTCCTATTTCATATGATTACATTGACTCCACTGGTGCAACGCAAACAACGACACTACAATATAATAATGTTGAATATATTCAGAGAAATTTTGCGGTACTTTATAGTCGACATTTTGAATTTTTGAGTTTTTTTGGAGAAAGTTCCAGTGATAAAATTCGTAGGTTTATTCCATATGTAACGATTGGTGGCGGGGCGATTTCCCGCTGGAATTACTTACGATTTTCCGCAGGAACGCTTGGAACTAGTAGCGTCGCACAAGACTTGACGACAAAGGAATCGATGTTTAACTTCATGCCAGCCTTTATTTTTGGCGGAGGAATAAGATATCGTGTTACTGAAACAATCTATTTTGATGGACAGATTAAGTCTATTCAACCGACAAATGATATTAATTTTCAAAATTACATTGCATCGATTGGTTTAAGAATATATTTTTAAAATTATAATATGGCACAGATTTACTTAATTTCTCCCGAAAATATTCCGAATATTTCAATATTTTTAGCACAATTGGAAGAAATTTTTTCCATTAATGCTCAATATTGCAAGCCCGCATTGTTTCAGCTTCGTTTAAAGAATGTTTCACAAAGTGATATTAAAGAGGCAATTGTTGCAATTAAGCCAATTTGTGAAAAATATCAAGTTTCGATGGTTCTTAATGATGATATTTCTCTTGCGTTGGAGTATGGAATCGGACTTCACGTAGGTAGTTCCGACGCTAATTTGCAAGATTTAGAGCTGTTCAAACAAAAAAGCACACAAATTACCGGCGTAAGCTGTTACAATTCAGTTGAGAGGGCAAGAATTTTTGGACGAGTTGCAGATTATGTTTCGTTTGGTGCAATATTTCCAAGCTTAACAAAGAAAAAAGCACAAATTTGTGAAAAATCGACAATTATTGAGTTTTGTAATGAATCGGATGTAAAAGTTGCAATAATTGGTGGTATTTCTTCGGAAAATATTTATGAAATTTCGGATATTTTAGATTGCGTGGATTACATATGTGTGCTTTCGGATGTATGGAATTAATCTTGACAATTAGTTTTTGTTGTCAATATTGCTGATGAATAATATTTTATAGAGTCAGATATGCTGGACACACATAAATCAGTGAAAAGTCTTGAAAAAGCGGGTTTTACAGATGCCCAGTCCGAAGCATTTGTTAGTGTGTTGGTTGATGCCTTGGAAAATAATGCCAATTCAATTAAATCTGAAATACGGCAGGATATTAAAGAACTTCGCTTTCAAATGGATTCCGATATTAAAGAACTTCGCTTTCAAATGGACTCCAATACAAAGGACTTAGAGAATAAAATCAATATGGTTCTTGTAAAAGTGACGGGTACTGTTTTTTCTTTAATGCTTGCCTTCAAAATTCTTGATAAATTTATCTAAATAAATGCAAAACTCAACAGCGTGGCCAATTGTGGAGGCTCAAAGAATTCATAAACAGATTAACGGACAAACGCCTGAAAAAGGCTTTGTTTTATTTGAAACGGGGTATGGTCCATCTGGTTTGCCACATATTGGGACATTTGGCGAAGTTGTACGAACGATCTTTGTAAAATTTGCGTTTGAAAAGCTCTATCCTGAAATTCCAACACGGCTCGTGTGCGTTTCTGATGACATCGATGGTTTGCGTAAAATTCCTGATAATGTCCCAAATAAAGAAATGCTTGCACCATATTTGAAAAAACCTTTGACGAAAGTCCCAGATCCATTTGGTCTTTATGAAAGTTATGGTCAGCATATGAACGCAAGGCTTCGCTCATTTTTAGATGGATTCAATTTCAATTACGAATTTATTTCCGCAACGGAAAAATACGAAAATGGGGAATACAACACAACGATGTTAAAAGTTTTGGAAAAATATGATGAAATAATGAAATTAATGCTTCCAACTTTGGGGGAAGATCGCCAAAAGACATATTCTCCATTTATGCCAATTTGCAATAAAACTGGTATTGTACTTGAAGAAGGTGTCGTTTCTATTAATAAACAAAATGGGACGATTGTGTATAGAAATTTTCTTGGTGATGAAGTTGAAACCGAAGTTACAAATGGAAAATGCAAGCTTCAATGGAAGGTTGATTTTGGTGCAAGATGGCACACATTTGGTGTTGATTATGAGATTTTTGGGAAGGATCACCTTGCAAACGAACCGCTTTATAAAAAGATTTGCCAAATTTTAGGAACAAAACCCCCTGTGAATTTCTGCTACGAACTTTTTCTTGGGGAAGATGGTGCAAAAATTTCAAAATCCAAGGGAAATGGAATTTCTATTGAAGAATGGCTTGCTTGTGCACCAGCGGAAAGCCTTTCGTTATTTATGTTTCAAAAACCAAAAACTGCGAAAAAGCTCTATTTTGCATCAATTCCAAAAGCTGTTGATGAATACATCGCGTTCGTTCATTCGTTTTGGAAAAAAATTGATTTCCCAGCATATAAATCTCCTACTAGTGGATTGTTTGATGAAACTACTAGATGGCAAGCTTACGAAAACCCAGCGTTTTTTATTCACTCTGGGGAAGTTCCACAGTTCAGCCTTGAAGGAATTTCGTATTCGCTCATTTTAAACCTTGCTTCGGTTTGTAATCCTGAAAGTGATGATATTCTTTGGGGATTTATCCAAAAATACGCACCGCATTTGCACAAAGGGAAATTCCCATTTTTGGATGAAATGGTCGCAAAATCAATTAACTACTACAAAAATTACGTAAAACCTCATAAGAATTTTGAAATTCCAACTGTGGAAGAAAAAGTTTTGCTGGAAAAACTTTTGGAATTTTGTCAAACAACTCAAGAAACTGACCCAAGCACCTTGCAAAATGCCGTTTATGCAATTGCAAAGGAAGTCGAATTTGACATAAAAGCTTGGTTTTCGTGTATTTACAGAACAATTTTGGGGCAAAGTGATGGACCAAGGATCGGTTCGTTTGTCGCACTTTTTGGAACGAAAAATATGGCAAAATTAATTGAGGAAAAACTAAAATGAAGCAAATAAAAAACGAAATGAAAAACATTTTGGAACAAATTCGCTTTGAAATTATGCAAGCCTGTGGGATTTCTCCTGAAGTTTTATTCGTTTGTGAATATCCAAAAGATGCTTCACACGGAGACTTTGCTACAAATCTTGCAATGGTTATGGCAAAGATTGAGAAAAAATCGCCAATCGAGCTCGCTGAAAAATTCGCTCCATTAATTGCAAATATTCCATTTGTGCGTGAATGCACGATTGCAAAGCCTGCGTTCATAAATATTCGTGTTGAAAATTCGATCTTTATCCAAATGATGCAATCAATTTGTGAGGCAAAAACCCTTCCAAACATTGGAAAGTTGGAAAAAATTAATGTTGAATATGTTTCAGCAAATCCAACTGGTCCCTTGCACGTTGGGCACTTAAGAGGTGCGATTTATGGCGATGTCCTTGCAAATCTCCTGATAAAGACAGGGTTTGACGTTACGAAGGAATATTATATTAACGATGCGGGAAATCAAATTGCGGTTTTGGGAAAATCCGTTTGGATTCGCTATCGCCAGCTTTTAGGTGAAAATATTGAAGTTCCTGAAGGAGCATATCCTGCGGAATATATCATTGATATCGCAAAGGCAATTCGTGCAAAATGTGGCGATAAATTACAGGAAAATGACAAAAATTTCAAAGAATTTGCCGTTGAATTTAACCTAAATGGCATTAAATCGACGCTTGCAAAACTTAAAATTCAGCACGATATTTTTTCATCTGAAAGGGAAATTGTTAATTCTAATGCGATTTCTAAAGTGTTTGATGAATTATGGACAAAAAACCTTATTTACAAAGCAGTTCCGCAAAAACCTCGCTCTGTTGATTTGGAAAAATGGGAACCTCTTGAGTGCACATTATTTCGAACGAAGGATTTTGGCGATTCCGAAGACCGCGTCGTTCAAAAAAATGACGGAAATTACACATACTGTGTGCCAGATATGGTTTACAATCGTAATAAAATTAACCGCGGATTTAACAATTTGGTGATGGTTTTAGGAGCGGATCATCTCGGCTATATTTCACGCCTTCAAGCGATGACAAAGGCAATTGCAACGCAAAACTTTCACCTTGATATAAAAATTTGCCAAATTGTGAAATTTTTAAAAGATGAGCAAGCATTTAAGATGTCAAAGCGTGCAGGAAACTTTGTCACAGTTGATGACATACTTGATTCCGTTCATGTTGACATTTTACGCTTTATTATGCTCACGAAAAAAAACGATGTTCATATGGATTTTGATGTTGAAAAAGTCAAAGAACAAACGAAAGAAAACCCAATTTTCTATATTCAATACGCATACTCGCGTCTTTCTTCAATTTTACGCAAAGTTGAAGAAAGCGGTGAAATTCCGCATACTGATTTCTCAAATTTTGAAGTAAATTCCCAAATAAACCCATACTTTTCCGAACTTGTGAAGAAAATCATTGAGTTTCCTTCAATTTTAGCAGTTTCTGTAAAAAATCACGAACCACATCATCTTTCATTTTACGCCTACGCCTTAGCTGGTGCACTTCATTCAGTTTGGACGATAGGCAATGCAAATAAAGAAGCACGATTTATTCTTGAAGGGAATGGCATATATAATCAAGCGAGTATTAATATTATCTTTTCCACCAAAAAAGTTTTTGAGTTTATTTTTGATATTTTTAATATTGAACCATTAACTAGTATGTAATATTATGAAGTTTTTTTTGACATTTTTCCTTGTTGCGGTATATTCAAATTTTGTATTTGCAGCGGAAGTTGTTTTGCCTAACATAAAAAAACGCATAACAACGCCAGAACTGGTTTTGAGTCATAAAAAAACGAGCAATTCGGCAACATCTCCCAACAAGAATGATATACATTTTGTAGAAAAAAATGAAATCAATGAACCAATTGAAATCAATGTGGATAAATATAAGTCGATGACACGCAAAAAGCAGGATTGGAACGTTCAACTAAAAAGCCTCACAAATGATATTAAACACTTGGAAGAGATCATTCAAGATTCCAAAGATGAAACAGTGAAGGAAATTGACACAAAGCAGTTGTACGAATTGAAGTATTATCGCTCAATCGCTAACACAAACTTAAAGAATTACGGTAAAGCCATTGTTGAAGCAAAAGAAGTCGTTAAATTCGATGAATCATATTCAAAACAAAACCCAACATATTCTAACAAGGATATCACACTTGATGAAACTATGAGTTCAATATGGAATTTATTTAAAACGCTGGAGGACTATTCATGCAAAGGAGGAGTTGAGTGTAAACAGGAGATTGCGGAGCGATATTCCACAAAATGGAATGAAGAAAGTAATGATTATACTCACTACGATAATTCGACCTTCTTTAACAACACTGCATTTACTGATGTAAAAACCGTTGTAGAATCTTATACTGGAGAGAGTTCATGCACAGGTTCGTGTTTGATTAAAATGAATATTGAACCCATTTCACAACAGCAATCACCAAATGCACCAACACCAAATGCACCAAATGCACCAACACCAAATGCACCAAATGCACCAAGTGGTGGGGTATCTCCACCAAGCACGGCTCAAGTGTGTAATACATATGAATTGCCGAATAAGTATACGCTTTACATTGCCCAAATTGCCACGATGAACACTAAAATTCTTGATTCAACAACACCTTTACTAACGAAAGCTCATTCTTACTTATGTCTTGGTTTTACGAATATTATGCTTCTTGATTCTGGAATTGCTAGTAATGAAAATTATATTGCGAATGCAAAGATGAATATCAAGGGTGCAATCGCGGCAAATAAAATGCTTACAAGTTCTGAACAAATTGATGAAATCGATGATATCATTAATCTTGACGCACTTTTTGCGAAATATAATACAATTGCAACAAAGGGGATGACGGACGAAGACAAAGCACTTACTCAGCGTGCCATTAGTGAAGATGGTTTGCGTGAGTTGAAGTTGTCATTGGAGACAAATAATTCGGACATTGAAGAATATGCACAGACTTCACAATATTTAAGTGACGATCAAAAGAAGGAAATCGCCTCTGCGTATTCAACAAATTCCATTGCCGATGTCAACGGTGATGAGAAAACTCAAACCGCAAAATTCTTTAATAAATCAAGTCGTGCAACGGAAAAGCAAATGAACGAAACAGAGGTATCACTTCAAGATTTACTTGATGCAATTATGGCATTATAGAAAAGTACGGACTTGTGAAAAGCCAAACAAATTCTTAAATGTCGCGAAGTCTGAACCTTAATGCATTAAGTTTAATAAAACCTTCGGCATCTTTTTGGTTATAAACTGAATCGGTTTCAAATGTTACAACATTTTTATTGAATAGTGTGTTTGGAGACTTCCTTCCTTCAGTTAATACGTTACCTTTATAAAGCGAAAGTTTGACCGTACCAGAAACATTTTTTTGCGAGTAGTCAATTGCTGATTGAAGCATTTCGCGTTCACCGGAAAACCAAAATCCATTGTAAATAAGTTCAGCGTATTTTGGCATAAGTTCGTCCTTTAAGTGCATTGTACCGCGGTCGAGTGTTATTGATTCAATTGCACGGTGTGCGTGAAGTAGGATTGTTCCACCAGGAGTTTCATAAATTCCACGAGATTTCATTCCAATGAAACGGTTTTCGATGAGGTCAATTCTTCCAATTCCATGTTTTGCACCAAGTTCGTTTAATTTTGTGAGCAATTTTGCAGGTGAAAGTTTTTCGCCGTTGATTGCAATTAAATCGCCTTTTTCGAATTCAAGTTCGATAGTATCTTTTTCATTTGGAGTTTCTTCAAGGTGTTTTACACGGATGTATGTATCCTTTTTTGCGGGCTCCCAAGTATCTTCAAGTGCCTTTCCTTCAATAGAAAGATGTAAAAGGTTAGCGTCCATTGAATATGGTGGTTCGTTTTCCTTTCCCATTGGGATTTCAATCTTATGTTTGCGTGCAAATTCGAGCATTTCCGTGCGTGATGTTAATGACCACTCCCTCCAAGGAGCAACGACCTTAACATTTGGCATATTGGCATAGTAGCCAAGTTCGAAGCGGATTTGATCATTTCCTTTACCAGTTGCACCGTGTGAAACGATTGTTGCACCAACTTTTTTTGCTATTTCAATTTGTCGAAGTGCGATTAATGGGCGGGCGATGCACGTTCCGAGCAAATATGAGCCTTCGTAAAGGGCATTTGCACGAAACATTGGGAAGACGAAATCCCTAACAAATTCTTCTTTGAGATCCATAACAAATGCTTCTTTTGCACCAGTGCGAATTGCTTTAGCTTTAACTTCATCCATATTGTCTTCACCTTGACCTAAATCAGCAGTGAATGTATAGACATCGTAGCCTTTTTCTTCGATTAACCATTTTAAAATGACGGAAGTATCAAGACCACCAGAGTACGCTAATACGACTTTTTCTGACATAACTACACGAAAAATTTTGTGCAGAAACACATAATAATTTTCAATTGTCAAGCACGAATTCAATATTTTATGCTAAAGTTTACCAGAAAATTCAACGACTTGTGTATAATTTGCAACACCGTAAAGCTTGATTTCCGAAATCCCGTTGCCATTAATCCTGATGCAGTTAAAAATCCAAAACCCTGTGCAGTGAATTGATTCAACATATCTTATGTTTCTTTGGGTAAAAATTGCGTAATACATTGCTTTGTGTTCTGATATTTCAATCTTTCTGAAGAAGTTGAGAATATTATTTATAATCAAAAATAGCCCGAGAATCGCAAAAATTACAAATTTAAAATAAACTGCAAGAAGGAATAGTAGAACTGCTATGATCGTTAAAAATGCCAATAGAGGGCGAGAAACATTGATGGTGATTATCATAATTTGTACAAATATATGCGAATTATTTTTCTGCTTGCGTGAATAAAAAGTATTTTGCAAGGAAATTTCTAAAACAATCCAACTGTAAATTCGCGAACTGGTAACGAGTGAAGCTCTATATGGAGTTTCAGGAAGTGCCAGTTGATGTTGAGCATTTTTTTTATTTCGTGAATTTCTGGTGTAATTTCTTGATTCAAAATAAACTTTGGAATGGTAAAAAGTTTTTCTTCAAAGCCTTTGGCCGTTTCAGAACTGACTGCGTTACCAGTTTTTGGCGAAATGAATTCGGGAATTCCATTGCCGGAAATATTACATTTTGCAAAATTATAGCCAAAACCTAAAAAAGACATCAGCTTCGTTTCAAACAATGTGTATTCTTGTAAAATTATGGATTTCTGTTCAATGGTTTTGAGATTTTGGAAGAACTCTAGTGTAAGAGTAAAAATTTCTGTGTGAGAATCATTTTTTTGAAGGCAAACTAGAAGGATTTCACATGTAGTATTCACTATCGCAGAGTGATAAACATCAAGGAATACGCTTGAAAAATTTTGTGACATTTCTGGATCAAAATTCCCGAGTTGTCCAAGAACTCTAGCTTTCCAAGTAAAATCAACGAGATTTGCACAAAGGCAGATGGATTTTTTTTTAGCGGAAGAACCACCTTTGTGATAGCCAGAAATTATACCGTGTTCTTTAGAAAGCACTGTTACAACTTGTGATGTACTACCGTGTTCGTGTATTTTTAGGATAAGACCGCAGTCTTTAATTATTTCCAATGTTTTGTTGTAATTACTTATTAAAAGTTGTGGTTGAGTATTCAAAATGGAAGGATTTTTCTGGGAAAATATGGCTTCGAGCAGCGTAGCAGGCCATTGTTGCTTCGGAAAATCCGCATAAAATGAGCTTCAATTTACCTTTATAAGTGGCGATGTCTCCAATTGCGAAAATGCCGTCAATGTTGGTTTGCATTGTTGATGGCTCGACTTTGATATATTTTTCTTCGAATTCAAATCCCCAATTTTTTATTGAACCAATTTCCATTGCAAGACCAAAAAATGGAAGCAAGAAATCCGCTTTTATTTCCCTTTCTGAACCGTCATCAATATTTTCAATTATAAGGCTTTCAAGCTTGCCATTTGTGCCGTTTAATTTCGACATTTTGTATGGTGCAAGAAGAGTGATTTGCTTGGAATCAATTAGTGAATTAAGTTCTTTGAGTGAGGAATCGTGTGCTCTAAAAGAACTTCTGCGGTGGACGATTGAAACATTTGCGGTTTTAGAAAGTAAGATTGCCCAGTCGACGGCGGAGTCTCCTCCTCCTGAAATTATTACATTTTTTCCATCAAATTTATTCTTGTTGTTCACCATATAAAATACCGATTGTTCTTCGAAATCCTCAATATCTTTAAGAGGAGGGCGGTTTGGTCCAAAAGACCCTCCTCCAATTGCAACAATAATCGTTCGTGTATGGATTTTTTTCTCCTGTTTATTTTGCAATGTGTGAAGTGTGAATGTTTTATCGTCGTTTTTTGTAAAAGATTCAACAAATGTGCCAAGTTCCATTTTATGGTTGAATTTTTCAATTTGTTTGAGCAAATTTTGTGTGAGATCTTCGGCTTTAATAACTGGGATTGCTGGTATATCGTAAATTGGTTTCTCAGGATAAAGTGCCGAACATTGTCCACCTGCGTGTTTGAGTGTATCAATTATTATAGCATTTAAACCAAGCATACCAGCTTGAAATGCGGCGAATAATCCGGAAGGTCCAGCACCGATGATTGCGATGTCGTACATAATGTTATATCACAAAATTTCCTAAATGGAAGTTTGAGTACTCGGAAATGTCAAGTCTTAAATTATATGAAAGAAAAAAACTTGATAAAAACCCCATACAAATCCTTTCCATTTTTGGATTTTTTTAGTAAAACTACGCACAATTGTTAACCATTTCAACATCGGCATCAATACCCATTTCAAATAAAAATAATCCTTGATTTTTTAAAACAATAGAATACACACAATGTGTAACTTTTGAAAAAGGTTTATGAAAAATATCAATACAACACTTAGTGGCAAATTTATAGCAAGATTAGTACTGGCATTTATTATCCTTTCAACTTTTTTTACTTCTTCTTGTAAAAAAGACCCTGAAATTCCTGAAATTGATCCAATTTTTCAGGAAAAAAAACGCCCACCTTATAATGAAGTTGTAATGGCAAAAATTAAAAGTCGTGAAAATGATGGCGACTATCAAGAAGTTAACCCAAATTTTGCTAATGAATATCAAGATGCTCAACGCGAATTTGAAAAATCTCAAAATCAAAACCCTTCAACGCAGGACATCATTAAAACCCAATCAGAACAAAAGGAATACAAACCATTGACCGTTCAAAAAATCCGTGATGACTCAGCATCATTGGGCGATATGCAAAAATCTCAATTGTCAAATACCAGTCAGGACGTTGTTCAACCATCTGTTCAACCATCTGTTCAACAATTGCAAGTGCAAAATGCTGAAATCTTTGAAATTCAAGCTGGCTCGTTTAAGAGTGAGGAAGGGGCATCGATCGTTGCACAAAAGTTTAAGGATGCAGGAATTAATGCACGAATTGATAAAGTTGGCGATATAAATTTTGTTCGAATTGTTGGAAGTAAACCTTTTACTACAAGATCCGAGGCAAGTAAATACCTTCAAGAGGTAATTGATAAAACGCAACATTATGATATAATGGTCATCAGAAAGTAGTATGAACTTTTAGAAACTACTTTCCAACTACATCCCATTTAACTCCTACTTTATGGAATATTTGTATGCTTTCATTTGGAGTATTGCTCAAAAACTCGCTTGGAATTTCCTCTTTGGTTTTTACAAATGCAATAAATTCGATAGCGATATTTGTGCGATCTAGTGGAGTTTCGTAGTAAGTAATGCAGTATCCTTCAAGTGGCTGTTCAGTTATATTTGTTGATATCACAACTGGTACTTTGTGATTATTTAATAGCTTATCATCCGATTTCACATTTGGAATGAAGGCTGGCGAGGAGAATGTCCAAATGCGGTTTTGCAGAATATTGCCGGAGTCGTAGATGAAAAAATTCATTTGTTGCAAAATACCCTTTTGAATGACAGAAATTAATGCGGAAAATGTATCTTCTGATATATAAATTTTACTCATCCAGTGAACTCACCAATTTCTTCATAGCTTGTGCTATTCTTGGCTGCGTTTTGAATTAGCATATTTGAAGATTTTTCAACTTTTTTTGTGAATTTTTGCACGGCATTTTGAAGTGCAGAAAGTATCTCTTCTTCAAGCATCGCACATGTTACTTCGTGAATGGCGTTGTTTGGTTTCCAACTTAACATACTTTGCATTTGTGCAAATTTTTCGCGATTTATACTTACAGATTTAACTTTCATTGAAAGTGACATTTTTGCGGTGCAAAGTCCGCGAGTTGATGTTCCAGTAATAATATATTTTTCAGAATATTTCTGTGTAATATTGAGCATTTCTTCAATAGCAGCGGATTCTTGAGGACTTCTTGTTTGTGCTGTTGACGCTAAAATTTTCCTGATGGAGTTCATATAATTAAGAAATAATGTAGTCAATAAGTTCAATAATTGTAGTATCTGTCGAGAATTTTGTAATAGAATCTTTGACCTGCTTAGCGATAATATGTAGGTGAGCTTTTGCCTCTTCAATACCACCAAGGTGGTTGATAAACTCTTGTTTCACGATGGTTTCGTGTGAATCAAGATCATCTTGAATGTCGGTAATATCATCAGCTATTTGGAATAGGTATCCGATTTCGTAGCCAATGTGTGAGAGATCTTTATAATCGTAAAGATTTTGCTTTAAAATTGCACCAGATGCCATACAAAAAGCGAAGAGTTCGCCTGTTTTTAATTTATTCATATGAATAAATTCTTCTGTTTTTGCACTTTTTTCGTTGACGATGATAATATCCATCATTTGTCCAGACATCATTCCATTATAACCAATCGAGTGAGATAAGTGTTTTAAAAGTGAAATTTTTACATAATTTTCCACATCTAATTTACTTGAAATGACTTGATCAAGTGCCATATTCATAAGGGTGTTTCCCGTCAATAATGCCGTTGCTTCGTTAAAAGCTTTATGAAGAGAGGGTTTTCCGCGACGAAGATCGGAGTTGTCCATACATGGAAGGTCGTCATGTATTAATGAATAACAATGTACCATCTCGATTGAAAGTAGGAGTGGTAATATACTTTCTTTGGATATGCCATAAATCGCACAAGATTGAACGATAATAAATGCACGAATTCTTTTACCAGCACCAAGTAGAGCATAGGATATTGCATTTTTGATATGCATTTGACCATAATCATTCTCTGGCAAAGTTGTGACGTAATTCACAAGATGCGGTTCGAGCCATTGTTGAAAATTTTCTAGTTTTGTTTGAAAATTGTCCTGAATTTTTTCCGATTCCTTCACAGTAAAAAGTATACTTTGTATAAAACACAAAAGGTTTTTTTCATTTGTCAAGTTTTTTATTGATTTTACTTAGTATTTTCCTTATCGTACCTTTTTACAATTACAAATATTAACTACTTGGAACCACTTTTTCCCAAATTTCCAATTTTCATTTGACATTTCAAATTCTATATTGCTGAAATTTAGAAAAATAACATTCATTAATGTGATAGAGTTCAACTTTGCAACTACAAACGACGAAAAAATTCTTGAAGTCAAAAGAATTTGTGCAAACTTGCCAACGAAAAATCAAAAAATTGCCGTTAAAAAGCTCAGTTCTTCATCTATTGAAGAGCCTGAAGAAACTGGTGCAACATTTGCGGAAAATGCCGAAATAAAATTTATATATTACGAACAATTTTCACCAAAATTAGAAAAAAACCAATTTTTAATCACGGAGGATTCTGGTTTTGAAATCTATGCACTTGAAAACTTTCCATCGGTTTATTCAGCACGATTTTTGAAGCAATTCAGTTCAAAGTTGGGAGCATTTTCGGAAATAAAAAATAAATTATTAGCAAAAAATCTTCCAATTGAATTGCAAAAAGCTCGCTTTGTATGCGATATTTGCACAAGGATTGACGGTGAGATCCTACATTTTCATGGAATATCAGAAGGAATACTTTCCCTTACGGATGTTGATGATAAAAGTTCAAAACATATGTTTGAACTGGGTTTTGGTTACGACCCAATATTCATTCCAGAGGATCCAACTCAAGAAAATTCTCCCCAAACATTTTCACAAATGACTGGAGAAAAAAAAGACACACTTTCCCACAGGGCAAAAGCATTTAAACAATTTTTAAATTACATATTATGATGAATCTCGAAGCATTTTATTCAGACATAGAAAGCGTTAATTTCACAGATCTCAGCGTGGAAACACTTGACACTCCATTCCTTGAATGTTATGATATGCCCGAACTTGGCAGCATTCTTGAACTTTATTATTCAGGAAATTATTCACAAGCATTTGAACTTGCTTCCGCTGTAATAAGAATCGTTCCTGAAGATTCGTGCGTCTACAACCTTGCGGGGTGTGCACTTTTTGAACAAAAACAATACGCCAAAGCACATGATTTTTTCAAAAATGCCTGCCAAATAATTTACTCATACCACGCTGTTTATCATTTCATAGGTTATGTTCTTTACTATAATCGTGCCACTCTTCACCATATTTTAGGCGATGCACAATCTCGTAATAAAGATCTTTCAAAGGCACAGTTTTTGTACCATCAAAATAATCCAAATCGCGATGTCCCAATCGAAATTGATAATGAAAACCTGCATTTCAAAAACCCCGTAAAAGATATGCTTCAACGCCAAAAAACCCTTTCCCATCTTTCAATTTTTCAAGAAAGTAGTGTTGACAAAGAATTTTGGTCGGCATTAAATTTCTTTGAAAAACGCCAATGGCAACGGTCTTTGGGTGTATGTGATGACCTTATTAAAACAATGGACAAAATACATACCGAATACCATTACTTTTCTGCATGTATTTTTTACAACAGAGGAATGAACTGCCTTGCACTAAGAAAGCCTGATATTGCAATCAGCGATTTTTCCAAAGCAATTGCATTTGATATTCGAAACCCAAACAACAAACTCTATAAACAAGCCCTTCAAAAGGCACAACAAATGCTTGAAACAAATTAACCTTCGTTCACATTTAGTGGCTCCATATGAATGGTAATGTCAGCATTTTGTATTAGTGCGTGAATTTTCCCTTCAAGGGTATGTGTAATATCGTGTGCGTGTTTCAACGATATATCACACTTAAGGATGATATCAAACTGAATGAACTTCATTTGTCCAGAACCTCTCGTTCGAAGATCTTTAAAGTCAAGAATTTCGCGTGAGTTTTGTAGTATTTCAAGAACTTTTTCCGCAGTACCATCTTGCAATTCCCTTGCCATAAGGTTATTAAATGCCTGCTTTGCCCCACCAAAACAGGAATAAAATATAATACACATAATAATGCCGCCGCAAAGAATATCAAACCACAAAATTCCCGTGTAATGCGTAAGAATCATAGCAATAATAACCCCTGCCATAGAAAAGAAATCGCCTGAATAGTGAAGTAAATCGGCCTTTAGAATACTCGAGCCACTTTTCTTCTGTGCGAAACTTTGAAGGAAGATGATTGCACAAAGCGGAATTGTATTTAGAAGCATTGCCACAATTGAAAACCAAGTAAAATGATAGACCTCTGCCTTTAAATGAATTGCACTATAAAATACCATAACGCCTGTTGTCGCGATTAACAAAACCTGAAAAAGTGAAACAACATCTTCAATTGCTGAATGCCCAAAGCGATGGTTCTTGTCCTTTGGTTTACTTGCATAAAGAAGGATCGCACTATTAATTGATGAAATTATAAGATCGAAACTTGAGTCTATTAAGCTTGAAAACATTGCAACGGAATTGGTGCTTTTATAAAGAATTGCCTTTGATGCAATTAAGATAATATTTATGAAAATAACTGCAAATGAGCTTAAGCGAATGAGTTTTGCCGTTGATATTTTATTCATATATTTTTATGCGATTATTTTTGTGGATAATGAAATGTCAAATAAAAAATGCTTCCATGAATGGCAATAGCTTTTTGAACAATGTTCTAATTTATACACACAGTATGACTAACGACTTAAATTCAGCTTTAAATGATATAAGACAAACGAACGAACAACTTCAACAGCAAGCACAAAAGGGTTCAGTTGACCCTCTTACTCAAGCAAAATTTCAAAAACTTGAACAAAGATTGGCAACGCTTGAAGGAAGAAATGCAAATAATAATTTAAACGGAAACGAAGTTTCATTTGGAAATGATGCAAATTCACAATATCGTGACGCATTTATGCGATACATTCTTAAGGGTGAAACATCAATAATTAGCCAACTTCCGCAGCGTGTTCAATTAAATAATGCCGGATTTACGGTTGCACAATCGATGGAAAGCTTAATTTGTGATCAAGTTAATCTTCTGTCAACAATTCGTAAAATTGCGAGTGTCACACAAGTGTCTTCAGATTCACTTGATCTTGCAATCGAAGATAATGGAAGTAAAGCTTCATGGGGTGAGCCAACTTCAACAACAACGGTTGTTAAGAAATATATTAAGGCTTATGATGTTGTTGCTCAACCAAAAGTTACGACAAAACTTCTGGATGACGCAGAAATCGATGTTGAAGCTTATATTGCAAGGAAAATTGCCGAATCTTTTGCTATGGCAGAAGATGAATCGTTTATTCTTGGCGATGGAAATGCGAAGCCAAAGGGAATGTTAACGCTTGCAAATGGTACAGAGGCTAATTCAATTGAACAAATTTCCGGAGCAATTTCATTTGAAAAATTGATGGAATTAACATCATCTCTTGGCAGTTTTTATTCATCTGGAACTTCTTATTTGATGAATAAATCTATTGAATCACAAATTCGCTTTTTGAAAGACACTAATGACCATTATATTTGGAGGCCAGCAACGGCACAAGGTGAGGTAAATACAATCCTTGGTGTGCCAGTTTATACAACGAATTATATGCCAAATCAAACGGGCAAAGCTTCTATTATTTTTGGAAATTTTAAACAAGGTTACCAAGTTGTTGAAAAGGTTGGTGTAAATTTACTTCGGGACCCTTTCACAGAAAAGCCATTTGTTAAGTTTTATACTCTTCGTAGAGTCGGTGGTGATGTTATCGATGGAAGAGCTTTAAAAACTTTAATTCACGCTTAATTAATTATTCTTCCTTCTTAAATATTAATTTGGAAGGAAGAATATTATGAAGCAAAAATGCCAATCAGTGCACCCATATTCCAAAATTGTTGAGCAAGTTCCCTTTTGTGTTTTAAATCAGTTACCGTGTTTTTGACATCCTTTGGAAGGGCGTGCATTATTGCAAGATACTTCGAAATATTCACATTAGCAAGTAGTGCCTCCTTGGCATTTTGTGGAATTTCGTTGATTTTAATATCAGATTTTCTTTCAAAAAGACCTTCGTTGTCTGTCAAGGCTTTGTTAAATTTCACTAAATTAGTTTTTGCTGTATCAAGCGAATGTTGGTTGAAATCCAGTGGCTTGCGGTAGTGAGTTGAAAGTAAGCACAGGCGAAGTGCAAGTGGATCGCAGTCTTGAAAGGCATCGCGTACTGTTAAAAAATTGCCCACAGATTTAGACATCTTTCCCCCATTTACCTTTAAAAAACCGTTATGAACCCAGTATTTTGCATAATTTGAACCAATTTTTGCACATTTTGATTGTGCAATTTCATTTTCGTGATGTGGAAATTGTAAATCAATTCCGCCGCCATGGATATCAAAATTTTCACCTAAAAGGCTTGTACTCATTGCAGAACATTCGATATGCCAGCCAGGTCTTCCAAAGCCAAGTTCTGTTTCAAAACCGTATTCATCATTGTTAACATTTTTCCAAAGAACGAAATCCTCGGGTGTGTTTTTATGTTCATTTATGTCAACCCTTGATCCGGCGATGAGGTCATCCAATTTTTTATTTGAAAGCACTCCATATTCGTGATATTTTGCTATGGAAAAGAGCCATTCTCCGCCTGTTTTAGTTTCGACTTTATAAGCAAATCCGTTGGTGTGAAGCTCTTTTATCATCACAATCATTTGTGAAATGTATTCCGTTGCCTTTGGTTCGTGAGTTGGCGATAAACAATTGAGTTGTTCAAGATCTTCGTGGAATGCTTTTGTTATTCTTGTTGAAAGTTCTTCACATGTGGTGTTTTCAGACTTTGCTCTTGCGATGATTTTATCGTCAACATCTGTAATGTTTCGAACATATACAACTTCAGAATACATTGAACGGAAAATTCTAAAGAGAATATCATAAAAGACATTTGATCTTGCATTTCCAATATGTGGAATATCGTACACAGTTGGTCCGCATGAGTACATCGAGATTTTATTTTTATTTTGCGGAATAATTTCCTCTTCTTTTCCAGTTAAAGTATTGAATAAAATCAAAGTTTCCATAAGTTGTGTTACCGTTATTACTTTGATAAATTCCTTGCACAAATCAAGCCTTTGATAAAAAACGCTTCACATTTGATGTTGGAAAATTCTTTATCGACGCAGTTAAAGCGTTCATCGAATGTTTGTGCCATTTTATCCATTCTATTATCAAGCTTGTTAATAATTAAACCTTATTGTTGTTAATGCGTAATTGTCAAGTGCTAAATTGCAAGCCCAGATATATCTCCATTTATTAAGATATCATTGCATATTGAATTCATTTCTAAAATTTTCTGCTTCAAATCTTTTTCAATTAAGTGAATGCAGACGCCAAAATATGCATCACGAACTCGCTCTTCGTGGACTGTTGGATGTGGGAATTTTACACCTGTTTTTACATAACAAATTACCTTGTTGCGATTGTGTTCAAACAGAGTGACATTGGTTGCCTTATTTGTGCATTCTTTAAATGTGACAATTGAATTGACGCATTTTACATAGTCTTTTTGTTTAAGGCAATCAAGTCTATTTCGTTGATTAAGTAGCTCTTCATAATACGAAAGATTTTTAATTGAGGAATCGGTTTTTGTGTCTGATTGTAAAATTTGAACGATTTTGATATCAATTGTGGTGTATGGTCTTTTTGCAATTGTTTCCTCGGTAAGCTTTGTTTTCATTGCTTCTGTAATGCAATTATTGAATTCAAGACTTAACCTTTGGTCTTCCTCTGAAAATCCCATATCTTTGCAGATTTTCCTCATTGATTTTGTTGAAATCTCTTGTTCTTCGGAACGAACGCTGAAGTCTCGCGAATAACCTTTAACGCGATCAATTGCCTCATCTTGATCCGCTGGTAATGCAATGTTGGAATATGGTGTGATTGAATTACGATATCTATCTTGAATTATTTCAAGGTTTGAGGCAAGTAACTCACTTTTTTTCTTTTTTCTTCTTGGCATACCATTTTCATCAATGGCAAATTGAATTCTTTGATTCATACCAAGTGCTTCAGAATTATTTAGTGCGTAGCCATTGTCCTCAATAACTTCACTTTTATAATTTTGTTGAGTTTGATGATTGGATGTTAAATTGGAGGCGTTAACGGGCAGTAATTGTAGCATAAAAAACGCCAGAAAAATCAACAACACATTAACGGTTTTCATAGAAAAATATGATATAACCTGCTTTGCAATAAAAGATTAAAAAAGCAAGAATTTTGTTTTTGAAGGCATTCAAGAATGTATTTGCATCAAAATATTTTTTCAAAAAGCCTTGTAATAAGTTTTTAGAAAGCAAATTTGCAACTGAATTTGTTTGTCAATATCTCTTAAAAACATTTTCCTTGACATAACATTTTTATGTATTATGTATATTTAAGGTATAGACAGGTGTCCGAGTGGTTTAAGGAGCACGCCTGGAACGCGTGTATAGGGCGACTTATCATGGGTTCGAATCCCATCCTGTCTGCCAGTCAAAATGGTCACCAGAATTTAAGAATAAATCAAAGGGTTTTTCTGGCGTTATTATTAGATTTCCCCTGCTTAATAATAAGTTCGCAAACAAAATGATAATAATTCGTCTTTTTTCTTTGAGTTCCGAACTTTTAAATAGTTTACATATCTTAAAAGTATCCAGTAGAATTTCATTCTTGACAAATATTTTTCCATTTCTACTTGAATATTGAATTCTTTTAATTTTCCAAGGCAAATGAAACTTCATGAACACATTCGAAATCAATTTACTGAATTTTTCCAAAAAAATGGTCACGCATCTCTGCGTTCTTCGCCATTAACACCAGAAGATCAAACTCTTCTTTTTACAAACTCTGGAATGGTACAATTTAAGGATTACTTCGCTGGAAATCTGGAGTCTCAACATAAACGAGTAACAACCGTCCAAAAATGTGTTCGAGCAGGTGGAAAGCATAATGATCTTGACAACGTTGGTTATACAAACCGTCATCACACATTTTTTGAAATGCTTGGAAACTTTTCTTTCGGCGATTATTTTAAAGAAGAGGCAATTACTTTTGCGTGGGATTTTCTAACGAAAGAGGTTAATCTTGACAAAAATCGCCTCCATATAACGGTTTTTCATACAGACAATGAAGCTTATAATATTTGGAGAAAATTTGTCAGTGAAGACAAAATAATTAGAATTTCAACGAACGATAACTTTTGGCAAGTGGGAAATGTTGGTCCTTGTGGTCCTTGTTCAGAAATTTTTTATGATTACGGAGATAGAATTTCTGGAGATCGTCCAGGAACAAAAAATGAGGACGGTGCAAGGTTTACGGAAATTTGGAATCTTGTATTTATGCAAAATTTTATTCATGAAGACGGCAAAATTACTGATCTTCCAAAGAAAAATATTGATACTGGAATGGGTCTTGAACGCCTTATTTCCGTTTTGGAAGGCACGGTGGATAATTATTCAACGACGCCTTTTCGCGAATTAATTGGTGATATTTCACACATTACAAAAATTCATCCGTCGGAAAATCTTTTCACTGCAAATGGTGATATTTCTAAGTTCTCACAAAATGATCTTGCTCTGAGAATTCTTTCGGATCATATTCGTTCGATTGTATTTTTAATTGCAGATGGCGTTCTCCCAAGCAATGAGGGTAGGGGTTATGTTCTTCGCAGGATAATCCGCCGTGCGTTGAAATCTGCGTATTTTGCTGGCGTAAAAACTTCATTTTTGCCGCAAATTTCACAAGCCTTGATTGAACAAATGGGCGGCACTTATGGTGAACTTAATCAGGCAAGGGAATTAATTTTGGCACAAACGAGATCCGAAGAAGAAAAATTTATGGAACTTCTACCGCGTGGCATTCGAGTGCTTGAAAAGGAATCTGCCGATAACATAAAAAATGGTGTTCTTTCGGGTGAGTTTGCCTTTAAACTCTATGATACGTATGGCTTTCCGCTGGATATTACACTTGAAATTGGGCAGAAATATGGTGTAAAATTAGTTGATGAAGATGCATTTGAACGGGAGATGGAAATTCAGCAGGAGCGAAGTAAAAAAAGCTGGAAGGGTGGTTCTGCTGATGAATTTGAGGATTTAAAAAAAGCGATATCGCACATTCCTGAAACGGAATTTTTAGGATACGAATCTTCAAAATGTAGTGCAAAAGTGCTTTACTCTAAAGGTGGTTATACAGTATTTGACCGCACGGTTTTTTATGCTGAATCAGGTGGGCAAATTGCTGATATTGGAACAATTGCACACACAACGGTGCTTGATGTTCAAAAAATAGATGGGCGATTTGTACATAAATTAAGTGACGATCTGCCGTTTATTGACTCGACGAATTTAGTTGATATGTTTGTAAATGTTGAGCACCGAAAAAATATTTCGGCAAATCACACAGCGACTCACTTACTCCACCATGTTCTGCGGAAAAAATTTGGTGAAGCATTGGTGCAAAAAGGCTCTTCTGTTCGTCAAGATGGCTTCCGCTTTGACTTCTCTCACTCAAAACCGTTGAATTTAGAGGAAATTCATCAAATTGAACTTTCTGTAAATGAAATGATTACACAAAATTCATTAACAAAAACAACGCTTTGCTCGAAAGATGAATCGCAAAAACTTGGTGCTATGGCACTTTTTGGCGAAAAATATGGTGATTTAGTTCGCGTTGTTGCAACGGGTGAATCCGTTGAACTATGCGGTGGAATTCATGTTGTTTCGAGTGGTGAAGTTGGTTTTTTTAAAATTATTTCGCAGGGTGCAGTTGCTTCAGGTGTGCGACGCATCGAAGGAAAAACGCGTGCTGAAGCCGTCATTTATGCACAAAATTTCGAAAAAGAACAGGCTAAAATCAAGGCAAAGTTTAAAGCTACATCTTCAGTGATGGAGCTTGTTCAAGCGAAGGAAAATGAAATTCAGAGTTTGAAATTGCAAGCAAAAGATCTTAATTTAAAGCTTACAAGCCTTGTTACTGTTGAAAAAATTGAACTTGGAACAAGCATTGCTTCAATAAAAAGATTGGAAAATTTTTCCGGAGATATTCAGGCGGTTGCTCGTGACATTTCCAGTGATATCAAAATTGTCCTGAATATTCAGGGAAACAATTGTAATTTCTGCTTGATTTCCGACAAAAATGCCAAAGAATTAGCAAAATTGCTAGAAGTGCATCTTGGTATTTCTTTGAAATTTGGCGGAAACGACACATTTGTGAGCGGTGGCGGTGTTTTTCAAAAATAGACATTTTCCTTGACAAACTCACTTCTTATTGAGAATGGGAGTGAAATGATTTTAAAAAAAATAATAATGATAATTCTAGATCTTATCGGTAATACACCACTTGTAGAAGTGCCAAAATCCATTCATGGAACGAATAATAATCTTTTTGCCAAACTTGAATACTTTAACCCAACGAAATCCTTAAAAGATCGAGTTGCAGTTGCTCTTATTGAAGATGCTGAAGCAAAGGGTTTAATTACAAAAGACACAACAATAATTGAGCCAACTAGTGGAAATATGGGGATTTCTCTTGCCTTTATTTGTGCTTTAAAGGGTTATCGGTTAATTTTGACAATGTCAGAAGCTATGAGTATTGAGCGTCGCAAATTAATTTCTCACTTTGGGGCGGAACTTGTTCTTACAAAGAAAGAACTTGGTTTTCAAGGAGCAATTGACAAGGCATACGAACTTTCGCGTGAAATTCCCCATTCGCTTGTGATGAATCAGTACCATAACCCAGCGAATTTTGATGTTCATTTCAAAACGACTGGTCCTGAAATTTATGAGCAAATGAATGGTGATATTGATATTTTCATTGCTGGGGCTGGTACTGGTGCGTGTGTTAGTGGCGTTAGTGCATTTTTAAAAACAAAAAAATCAGTTTATACAATAGCAATTGAGCCTGAAGAAAATGATATTCTTGCTGGCGGGAGTAAATTCGCACCACATCAATTACAAGGTATTGGACCAAATTTTATGCCAGACAACTTCCACAAGGATGTAATTGATGAAATATTTCATGTTTCAAAGGAATCGGCCTATGAAACAGCAAGAATGCTTGCGAAATCTGCTGGCATCGCTTGTGGCATTAGTTCAGGTGGAATAGCGTTTGCTGCTCTTGAAAAAGCCAAAACCGTTGAAGGTAAAAACATTTGTTTTATTGTTTGCGACTTTTGTGAACGCTACGCTTCATGCGATTTATTTATATAACACGATTAATTATTCAGCTAACAATTCCGCATTGATTATTTTAATTTGAAGACGAAGATCTTCCGCTTCGTTAAAATTCCAATTTTTTGCGGCTTGTTTCATTTGCTTTGTTAATTCGGATATTAATTTTTTCACTTGTTTTGGCGTCATTTTTTCAAGCTTTGAAATATCAAACAGTTCCTGCTTGTCGTCTCCCATAATAACATCCAGCATAGTCTTGATTTCCTTTAAAATGGTCGTTGGTGTAATTCCGTGTAATTTATTGTATTCAATTTGCATTGTGCGACGCTCCTCTGTGATTTTCACCGCTTTTTTAATGGAATCTGTTATTTTGTCTGCATAAAGTAGAACTTTTCCATCTTTGTTTCTTGCTGCACGCCCGATCATCTGAATTAGCGAGGTCTCGTTTCGAAGAAAACCCTCTTTATCAGCGTCAAGAATTGCAACGAGTGAACACTCTGGAATGTCAATTCCCTCACGAAGAAGATTAATTCCAACAATAATATCAATTTCACCAGAACGAAGTTGGTTGATAACTTGTACGCGTTCTATTGTTTTGATTTCAGAATGTAAATATGCGGTCTTTATTCCTTGTTCAATTAAATAATCGCTCAGTTTTTCGCTGAATACTTTGGTGAGAGTTAGTGCTAAAATTTTACCGCCGTCTTTGATAATTTCCCGTGCTTGTTTAAGAAAATGTTCGATCTGATTCGAAGATGGGTATATTTCGATGATAGGGTCAAGTAGACCTGTTGGTCGAACAATTTGTTCTACAACAAGTCCTTCTGATTGTTCAACTTCAAATTCACTTGGGGTTGCGGAAACAAAAACTGTTTGTGGGCGTTTTTCATTCCATTCTTCAAATGTAAGAGGGCGGTTATCGTAAGCAGAACGCATTCGAAATCCATGCTCAACGAGGTTATTCTTTCGGGAACGATCCCCAGCGTGCATTGCTCTTATTTGTGGAATTGTTATGTGACTTTCATCAATGAAAAGTAGGGCATCTTGTGCCATATATGAAAACAATGTTGAAGGCGGTTGACCAATTTTCCGACCATCGATGTATCTTGAGTAGTTTTCAATCCCCTTACACATTCCAGTTGTGACAAGCATTTCGATGTCATACTCCGTTCTCTGACGAAGGCGATTTGCTTCCAGTATTTTACCTTGTTTCATAAATGCCTCAACTTCAATTTTTAGATCTTCCTCAATGTTTTTAATTGATTTCAAAATGATATCTCGTGGAGTTGCAAAAAGCTTGTTTGGATAAATTGTTACCTCTTCAAGTGTGAGTTTTTTTTGTCTTGTGATAGCATTGAATGTTGTAATTTGCTCAAGTTCTAAGCCGAAAAATTCTAAACGAATTCCTGTATTTTCCAAGTGAGACGGAAAAAGTTCAATAGTATCGCCTTTGATTGTGAATTTTCCTCTCTCGAATGCTATATCATTTCGCTCGTATTGAAGGTAGATTAGACTGTCGGTTAAGTCTTGCATTTTTATTGTTTCGCCTTTTTTGAGTTGCTTCCTCATTGAGGTATAATTCTCCCTATTTCCAATTCCATAAATACATGAAATTGATGAAATGACGATGACATCTCTTCGTTCAAGTGCACTAATTGTTGCTGCGTGACGCATAGTGTCTAGCTGTTCATTAATGGATGAATCTTTTTCAATGTAGACATCTCGTTTTGGAATATAGCTTTCGGGTTGGTAGTAGTCGTAGTATGAAACAAAATATTCAACGGCATTTTCTGGGAAAAGCTCTTTCATTTCGGCGTAAAGTTGTGCTGCAAGGGTTTTATTGTGAACCATAATTAGAGCAGGGCGTTGCATTTCTTGAATAACATTTGCAACGGTGAATGTTTTACCAGAGCCCGTTATTCCAAGTAATGTCTGGGATTTATCGCCTCGTTTAACACCTTCGATTAGCTGTTTAATGGCTTCCGGTTGGGAGCCAGCTGGTTTCTTTTGTGTTGTTAGTTTGAACATTTTATAAATTATTATTGGGCGATTTCTGTGTGAATGATGTTTCTACAAAGTGTGCTTCGTTATTTTCAATGATTTTTGCAATCTGAAGTAGGATATCTTCTTTGAATTTGGCAAATGTTGCGGAATTTAGAATTGCTGTGTAGCAGTAGATTTTTAATTCAAGGGCAAATGGTGAAATGGCGTGAAGACTTACATAAAGTGTTTGACTGTTGTCAATATCGTGATGATTTATAAGGAAGTTCTGAATATCTTCTGAAATTTTTTTTACCTTATGATGATCTTCGTGTTTTATAAGTATTATTTCTTCGATTCTTCTATGGGTCATTCGCGATGGATTTTCAACAACTACAGTGGAAAAAACAGAATTTGGAACATAAATTGGGCGTTTTTCGAATGTCATAATCTTGGTCTGTCTCCATCCAATTGATTCAACTTCGCCTTCGATCGCTTTTTCTGGTGAACGAATCCAGTCTCCAACTTTAAATGGCTTGTCCGTGTAGATCATCATTGCTCCGAAAAAATTTGCGAGCAAATCCTTTGAAGCAAAACCAACTGCGATACCACTCAATCCACCAAAAGCTAAAATTCCGGCAATGTTGACACCAAGAATTTGGAGCTCGACAATAATCCCAATGATTACCGTTATAACAGTTCCAATTTGTGTGGAAGCGATTGTGGCTGTTTTATCAAAGTGAATATGGCTATTTTTTATTACATGTTCGCGAACAATATTACAAAAGTGTATAATCACCCATGTTACAAAAAGAACAATGATTGAGCGTTGCAGAGTTGTTGTGGAGAAAATATGAATTATGTGAAAATATGAGTTTGTAAATTCAAGAATAAGTGCGATTATTAACATTCCAAAACACCATTTAAAGGGTATTTGAAGTGCATTAAAGAATAATGCCAAAGACCATCTATTATTTTTGATAGATTGCACTTCAAGCTTTCGAAGGCAAAGCATTGTAAGCTTATAAGCGATGAATATGCAAAGAGCTAGACTAAATATTTCAATATTTATTGAATGTTTTTTTAATAAATACTTAAACATAGAAGTATCTTAGTTGTAAATGATAATCGAGCGGTTTTTTTGATAAGTCAAATTGTTTAGAATTTTTTCTTTATTTTTCTTGCGTTTGTTTAAAAAAAATGCTATTACTAATGTATAACTTTTTTAATTTACGTAGGCAAGAAGCGGTAGTAGCAAAGAATGTCTGCAGACAGGAGGTAAAACAGGAAAAATGGGACTACATTAGTTGGAGCAATAGAGAGGGAAGTGTAAATTTTACTGATCTTTCAAATATAGATGATCAACGTTTTAAGAGAATCATTCAGAAATCATACCAACAAAATCCCAAGAAGAGAGTTCTCAAGGACGGTCGTGATTTCAACATTGAAAATTTTTCCTAAAAAATCTGCTTCAGATTTGCCTTCTGGCACATCGATTATGACAGCTTGAAGGTATGGCGATTTTCCAACAACTTGTTTTGTAGCACGAGTTCCAAGACTTTCAAAAAGCACTGGCATAACACTACCAAGGAACTTCTGGTTAAATTGCGTTTGTTGAGATTTCAGTAATGCTTGTAAAGCATAAAGCCTATTTGATGCGATATCATCTGGAATTAAATCCTTTAATGCCGCTGGCGTTCCTGGGCGTGGTGAATATTTAAACGAATAGCTTTGTGAAAAGCCAATTTTGTTAACTAAATCCATTGTATCTTGAAAATCTTGATCAGTTTCACCTGGAAATGCGACGATGAAATCTGAGGAAATGGCAATGTCTGGGCGTGCTTTTCGAACATTTTGAATTATTTCAAAATATTTTTCCCTCGTGTGTTTTCGATTCATAAGTTGAAGAATGGTGTTTGAACCTGATTGCACTGGAAGGTGAAGATATGGCATTAATTTTGGATTGGTGCCATGTTGAGAAATGATGTCTGCGGTGAAATTATTAGGGTGAGAAGTTGTATATCTTATGCGTTTGATTTCGGGAATTTTGGAAACTTCTTCAATTAGTTGAGCTAAATTTGCATCTTTTTCTTCCAAGTTGTCATCCAACCATTTGCCGTGTAGCCATTTTCCGTGATATGCATCGACATTTTGTCCAAGAAGGGAAACTTCAACAACTCCCTTTTCTGTTAAGTTTTTGATTTCATCTAAAATATCATTCATTGGACGGGAATATTCTTTACCGCGGGTATAAGGTACAACGCAAAATGTGCAGAATTTATCACAGCCTTCTTGAATTGTTATGAACGAAGAAAAGCCTTTTGCGGATCGATTTTTTGGAAGAGAATCAAATTTTTCGTTTGGTGTGAAATCAAGTTGTGAACTGAATTTTTTGCCAGTTTTGCGTTTGATGTCTGAAATCATATCTGGTAAATGATGGTAAGATTCAGGACCAATTACGATGTCAACAATTGGTGCACGTTTTTTAATTTCGTCACCTTCCGCTTGGGCAACGCATCCGGCAATTGCTATAATTGTTTCAAGACCACTCTCCTTGCGAATATCTCGATATTTTTTGATTCTACCAAGTTCGGAATAAATTTTTTCTGCGGCTTTTTCTCTGATATTACAAGTGTTGAGAATTACAATATCGCTTTGGGAAATTTCTTCGGTAATTTTATATCCATTTGCTTCTAACAATTCTCCCATACGTTCGGAATCGTAGACATTCATTTGGCATCCGTAAGTTTTTATATAAACATTTTGCATATGTTATTTTTTAATCCCAAGATTTCTTAAAACAGCATCCATTGAGTTTTCAACTATTTTTTTATTGTCTTCATTGGAGCTATTGTAAGCTTGGGAGTACCTTGCTGCTGCGGAAATAAAATTTTGGGAAATGGCGTAATTATTTGCGATATAAAGTGAATTTTTTTCTTTCACATCTTCGATAAATGGAATAAGCATATTGATATTTCGTGAATACGAGCCCGTTGTATCAATTTCATTAATTTTATCTATTCCACTTTCCAAGCTTTCAACGATTTGTAACGATTTCTTATGATCTTTGAAGGTTTTGTAGTATGAGAGTGTTTTAATGTAGTAAAGGTATGGCAGTTCGGAGCTTGTTGGGTAAAGAGATTCAAAATTATTAATTTCAGAATGCATTGCTTCAAAATCTTTCATTGCATAATGACAGAAGATTAAAATTGGTGCGGCACTTTTAGATTCTTGAGAATATGGTGCCATTTCATCAATTTTATTGAGATTGAATATGCATGATTGATAATTTTTCTTTTTTGCGGCAAGAACACCTTTATCAAAGTAAAAATTTGCCTGCTTTTCATGTTTTTTGCAGGAAGTTAATAATGATAATACGCCAAAAATAATTACCGCGACAACAACCTTATACACAGTACTTTCTGTAATAATTCTTTACATAAAATTTCACCAAAACGCTTGCGACTGCTGTTAAAGGAAGGGCGAATAAAATTCCAAAAAAGCCAAAGAATATGCCAGAAATTAAAAACCCGAAAATCACCCACAATGGGTGAATTTGAATTTTGTGAGACATTAATTTTGGTGTCAAAAAACTTCCTTCAATAATCTGCCCAACGATGAATATTGAACTTACGATGCAAAGGTAAAATAGTGAATGACCTTGTAAAAAGGCAATTATAACGGCAATGGCAAAACCACATGTGAGACCGATATAAGGAACAATCGAAGCAAGACCTGTTAAAATTCCAATTGTAAAGCCAAATTGTAGTTTAACTATTGAAAGTGCTATGCCGTAAAAAGAAGCAAGGAATAGAATAATGTTAATTTGCCCTGTAAGATAGCCAACTAGGCGTTGACGAATTTCTGTTCGAATTGAAATAAAAGATTGACGGTTTTTCGTTGGAACAAGAGAGACTATACTTGTGTTAATTTTCTGCCAGTCTTTTATCATATAAAATGAGATGATTGGCGTTATGACAAAAAAGCTGAATGTTTGCACTAAAATTGAAGAAACGCTGGCAAATTCTGTAAAGACTTTCTGACCAAGCGAAGGAACAAATTCATGAATTTGTTCGTGAATTTGTGCATAACTTTCGATTATATTTGTTTGAATAGTCGCGGGGACGTATATCAGCAGACTTTCTTGAATAACCTTAACGAGGTCTGGAAGTATCTTAAAAATTATAAGTAAATTTCGAACAGCAACTGGAATAAAAAGGATGAAGAATGTAATGAGCGTGAAGAATATTGCAAAGACTATTGCAAATGCAAGAAATGATTTTGAAATTTTGCGTTTTGTAGAAACATTTTCAACAAAATTACTGAAAACATAGGCAATTACGGAAGCAAATCCAAATGGGAGAAGAACAAGCGAGCCGATTGTTCTTAAAAAAAACCAAAGACCAACGAAGACAAGAAGAGATGATATCCAGAATTTAGTTGTAAAACCAAAAAAAAGACTACTACTCTTCATGTTTTAGAAGCAATTAGGCTTTGACTGCTTTTGTTTCGATTTTATCAACAAACTCAATTATTGCCATTGAACTTGCATCACTTAAGCGAGGACCTTTTTTATAAATCCTGATATATCCACCATTTCTTTCTTTTGCGGCTTTTGCGAATTCAAAAAGATTTTTTCTTGCAGATTCAGTGTAAACAAATGAGGCAACTGCTCTGATTGAGGCAAGATTGTCTTTTTTTGCTTTTGTAAGAAGTTTTTCGGTCATTGGTTTGATAGCTTTTGCTTTTGCAAGAGTTGTCTCAATTCTGCCATGTTGACACAAAGATGTGATTAATGCACGAAAAAGTGCTTTGCGTTGGTCTCTGTCTCTGCCAAATTTACTGTGATTTACGCCGTGTTTCATATCAAATGATTTAACTTTTTTCACATTAAGTTTCCAGTTTTTTATTTGTCAAGAATTTTTCCACAAAGGTGAAAATTTGGTGCAAAAAAGTATGAAATAAAAAAATATGTTGTTTTTGTGTTCCATCACAGTAGAACAAACTATTTTTTTTATTTTGGTAATTTTGTTATTAAACTTACCTTGCAAATAAAATTTTGCGTGCATTAAATGTTTAAAATGTTTTCACGATAAATGAAAATTTTGGTAATCGGTGCTGGAATTAATGGTGTTTTGACGGCTCACTCCCTTGTAGAAAAAGGCTTTGATGTTGAAATTATTGAAGAATCATCTGCCCCTGCGACGCGTGCAACTTTTGCAAATGGTTGCCAGTTGAGTTTTTCACACACGACACCAATGTCAATTTCACCATCAGTTTTTCAAACACCGTTTCATCGTCCATTTTTACTTTCGAAAGCTGAAAAATTTTGGTTGAAGGAGCATAAATTTTTCAAAAATTCTTCCAATAAAACACTTGAAAGGTTTCATATCTTGACTGACCTTGCCGTCAAAAGCAAAAATGCGTTTGATGAAATTTTTGCAAAATATGATGACATTCCGGAAGCAGTTGGTCACTCTTCGGGCACGGTTTATTTATTTTCTAAAAGATCTCAATTTGAAAAGCGAAAACAGTTTTTTGAAATCCAGAAATCTCAATATGGAATTGATTTTTTTGCTCTTAATCCACACGATGCCGTGGAATACGAAGGTTCTATTGTGCATGCTTTACACACTGTTAAGCATGCGATATTCACCCCATTTGATAGAACTCTTAACGCTTTTGAATTCACAAAATTTATGGCAGAAAAATTTCAAAAACTTGGTGGGAAAATTTCTTATAATACTCAAATTAAGGAAATTTTACATAGTGATTGTGGGATTTCTTCAGTTCAAACCAACGCTGGAGGGCTTTGTGGATATGATTTTTATGTCTACTGTGGCGGTGCTTCGGGTCTTAATCTCATTAAAGATTTCGTGCCATTAACTTCAAAATTGCAAGCCGTTACGGGCTATTCTATGACGCTCGATGCTTCATATTCAAACCATTGCCCTGAAGTAAATGTGATTGATTTCACAAACAAAATGGTTTATTCAAGGCACGGGGACACTCTTCGTATTGCTGGTTTTTTTGATATCAACCCGCAAAATAAAGAAGCAAGATTGAAGTATTTTTACAAAAAAGCCCTTGAAACCTTTCCAATTCTTCAAGTTCAACCGGTGATTCACAAATGGAGCGAAAATCGCGTTTTTACAACAGATGAAATTCCAATCGTAAAAAAGGTTGCACAAAACTTCATAATCAACACTGCTCAGGGACACCTTGGCATAACGCTTTCAGCTGGAAGTGCGAAAAAAGTTTTAAGTATAATTCAAGAATCATAAAGGTTGTACTTTGCGAAGAAATCCCCGATAAGATGAATTGATCCGCAAAGGAATATTTTGTCAAAATTTCTTGTAAAAGCAAGTGCATCATTGAAGTTTTCCATTGAAACGCAGTGTTTATGGGAAATTGCATCACGAAGATCGTTAGATGGAAAACATTCTCCATCTTCACCAAAATTTACGGTAATAATTAAATTCAGCGTTAAACTTTCAAGGCATTCATTTAGTATGGTAAAAATTTCTGGGCGAATTTTTCTACTAAGCATTCCAAAAATTAGAACTTTTTTTCCGCTTTGTTTTGCTATAAATTCGACGAACTTCGTTATACCGTCAAGGTTATGTGCACAATCAACAACAATTTCTCTGTTGATTTTATTAACAAAAACCGTTTCCATCCGTCCTTTCCACTTGGTGTTCAATATTGTTTCAATTGCTCTTTCCCTTTCAAGATGACAATTAGTTTTTTTAGAAATGATTTCCAAAGCTTTCAGAGTTGTTGTTGCATTTTGTGCTTGAAATGTGTCATCAAGTGTATTGCCGAATTTCTCTACTTCTTCACATATTTCAAATTCAATACCAATTGAATGGCATTTTTTTGTGAAAACATTATAGGCAATTTTATCATTTTGAAATCCCATTATCGCTATAGAACTTTCTTTGATGATTTCGCATTTTTCGGTTGCAATAGCTTCAATTGTATTGCCAAGATAGTCCATATGGTCAAGGGATATTGATGTTATAACACTTAAGAGTGGTCTTGTAATAACATTTGTTGCGTCAAATCTACCTCCAAGTCCAACTTCAATAATATTAAAATCCGCTGGGACTTTTT
Organism: Rickettsia typhi; assembly: GCA_945861725.1. Classification (GTDB taxonomy): domain Bacteria; phylum Pseudomonadota; class Alphaproteobacteria; order Rickettsiales; family Deianiraeaceae; genus CAJQOT01. Next base: position 21,945 of record CAMAVJ010000001.1, on the reverse strand, counting down.
CAAACGCATAAAATGCGACAACTGTCATCGCTTCAAAGTAAGTCAAGGAGTCCTCCAGTTCAGCATTTTGCAGTGAATAGTAGACTTCTTTTGTGTATTTCTCAAGGTTTGCGTCTGAAATGTTTTGCGAATGAATTTTAATTCTTTCATTTACTTTTACTAAATGCGGAGATGTATAAACATTAACAGAAAAGCCATTGGTATTTAAAACATTTTGTAAGAAAGCGGTCGTTGAACCCTTACCGTTCGTTCCAGCTATGTGAATAATATTTTTTAATTTTTTATGTGGATTTTTAAGAACATCCAATGCTTTTTGTGTTCGCTCAAGTTTATATTCGCCATCTTGAATACCTTTTAATTGTGGCCAAGAAATTCCATCAAATTGCATAGTTTATTCAAAAAGTCCATAGAGGTTTGGTTTTTCAACCTTGATTTTCTGTATTTTTATTTTCTGATGCTTAATATCTTTTTCATCAAAATGTTCAATGACGCTAACGACATCGCCTTGAAATGAAATGGCGTAGGCATCGTGTTTAATAATTTTTGGTGTGAAGAATGCTTGTTGTTTTACAATGGTTGAAATATAATACCATTTTTCCTGCCAAATAAATGATGGCTCACCAATAATCGTTCGAACATCTTCCCTTCTTGTTAGATTCAACTTGATGGCGGAAATATCGTTTGGCTTAATAATAATCCCGTGATTGACCGTTGTTGAGCAAGCAAATGGCAATGTAAGCGGAAATGTTACCATAAAAAAAAGTAGTAATATTTTTTTTATATTCTTTATATTTTGCATATAATTCCTGCTAAAATTCTTACTTTTTCATTTTTTATTATTGATAAGTCAAGGAAATTTCTTTGAATTTTTCTTAATTAACTTAATTCTGTTGACAAATAATATTTTTTTTTTACATTCGCAAAATTATTCTAAGAAAATGGCAATAAAAATTGCAATAAATGGGGCAAATGGTAGAATGGGTCAGGAAATAAGGAAAATTATTGACAGCGATTCAGCTTTTGAACTTGTTGCACTTTATGATGTCACAATTCCAATTTCTTTGCAGGCAACGAAAAAAGCACCAGCAGACGTTCTGATTGATTTTTCTTCGGAATTTGGCTTGAAAGAAGTTTTAAAAAGTGTTGATTGTAAAATTGTTAGTGGAACGACAGGGCTTTCAGAGGAGACTTTTACCCTTATGAGGAAATATGGTGAGGAAAAAAATGGTATCATTTGGGGAAGTAATGTTTCATTTGGTATGAATTTAATGTTTGCAATGGTAAAAAAACTTGGGGAATTTCTTGCTGATGATGAGTATGATGCGGAAGTTTATGAGAGACACCACAGGATGAAAAAAGATGCACCATCTGGCAGTGCTTTAACGATTGGTAAAAAAATTGCAGAAGGAAGGCGTGCGAATTTTATTCAAAGGGATTACGGAACTCAAGGTGAGAGGAAAATTGGTGAAATTGGCTTTGCGGTTGAGAGAGGCGGTAAAACGGTTGGATTTCATGAAGTTGCATTTATTTCCAATGATGAACGCATTTGGTTTGGTCATGAGGCTTTTGATCGCTCAATTTTTGCAAAAGGTGCGGTGAAATTGGCAAAAATTGCTCATATGCACAATATTAGTGGTTTTCATGAATCGTGTGATGTCCTTTCAAATATATTATAAATATTATGGTAAGAATTAACAAAAGTTGGCTTATTCTTTTTGGGTTTATTGCCTTGCATTTATTTTGTTGGACGCTAGGTGCCGATATCTCACATACAATGTTGCCGTACGATATGGCGGAAAATTATGCTTGGGGGCAAGAAATGGAACTTGGATATTACAAGCATCCGCCACTGTTTGCATGGGTTACATACATTTGGCTTTCAATTTTTGGTGTACATCATTTTTCATATTTCCTGCTATCGCAAGTAAATGTTATCATTGCGATGATTTTCATCTTCCTTCTTTCGCGAAGGTTTGTGAGTAAAAACAAGGCTGTTTTTGCTGTGATTTTATTGGAATTTATTATATGTTATAACTTTAAATCTCTGCGGTTTAATGCAAATACGATACTCCTCCCGCTTTTTCCTGCGGTTTCACTCTTTTTCGTTAAATCATTGCAGGAAAATAAACTGAATGATTGGATTTTATTTGGTTTTACGGCTGCACTTGCTATGTTATCAAAGTATGCCTCGATTTGCCTTTTACTAACATTCATCGTGTATACACTTCATAAAAGGCGTGATATTTTTAAAAATCAGCGTGTATATTTTGCAATTTTTGTTTTTTTTATAACACTTTTACCACATATATACTGGATGTTTCAAACTGACTTTTTAACACTTAGGTACGTTCAGGATAAAGCACAAACGAAGCATTTTTTTGGATACTATGGACTGCTTTTTCCGATGTCACAAATTCCATACATAATTCTTGCATTTGCGGTTGCTATACTGACTACAACAAAACAGCTAAAAACTGATGATGCGGAATTTATTGCTAAAAACCGTGTTTTATTGTTTTACATAACATTCGTTCCAACTCTGTTTATGGCATTTTTTGGCTTTGTAATGAATATGCGAATTATTGAATCGTGGGGCATTCCAAACTGGTTTTTACTTTCAACATTTTTACTTTCTAGCCGTGAAATTTCTAAGCCAAAGCTGATGATCCTCCTTGTGGCTTTGGTTAATATTGGATATTTAGCATATGGAATTTCCGTGAAAATTCTTGATATTCCAACAAAACATACACAGTTTGATGCAAAAGTAGTTAATGCTGAAATTGAGCAAGAATGGAATTATATTACACAAAATCGCCCAATTATTTACGCAGTTGGAAGTAGCAATCCAGTCCAAGATTTTATTTTTTATTCAAAACAGCATCCACATGCATTATTTGAATTTAATCGTATCATTTCCCCGTGGATTCCAGAACACTACGAAAAGAGGTCTTCGATCGTTATGTGTGAACTTGCAAGCGAACAGTGTAAAATTAATGCAATATTTTATCTTCAAAACCTTGACTTTATAACGATTGAGAAAAATGGACTTTTAATTTATATTCCAAGATGATTGTACTCAAAATTATCATAGCGGTACTTCTTGGGGCAGTTGGGCAAGTGTTTTTTAAACTTGGATCTGCGTCGTTTAAGGGGAATTTTTTTGATCACATTCTGCTTTTCATCACGAACAAATTTTTGTTTGCTGGACTTGTTTTATACGGAATTTCAACACTCATTTATGTAACAACATTACAAAAAATTCCGCTTTCGGTTGCTTATCCTTTGATATCAATTGGCTATATTTTCGTGCTTTTGCTTTCATATTTTTTTCTTGGGGAAACTCTATCTTTAGGTAAAATTCTTGGAACTGTTATAATAATAATTGGTGTTTGTGTTTTATGTCTGAAGTGAAAAATCTTTCAATTGTGATATCAGTTTATAACGAAGAAAAGAACATTAATCCAGTATTAAATGAACTTTTTTCCGCAATTGAAATCTTTAAGTCGCGAGTTTTCTTCGAAATTATTTGCGTGAACGATGGTTCTAACGACAACTCATTTTTAGAATTACAAAAAATGCAGGAAATATTTCCGATTAAAATCGTGAATTTTACGCGAAATTTTGGGCATGAAATTGCGATGACAGCTGGGATGGATCACGCTAATGGAGATGCAGTGCTTTTTATGGATGGTGATGGTCAAAATCCGTCAACAGTCGTGGTTGATATGATTGAAAAGTGGATTTCTGGCTTTGATATTGTTCTCTCTCAAAGGAAAGCTTATGAACAAACTGGTTTAAAAACATTACTTTCCAAGGCTTTCTATAGGGTCTTAAATTTTCTTTCGGATGTTAAGTTTGATGCCTCATTTCCAGATTTCCGCCTGATTTCACGCAAGTATGTTGAGCGAATTAAAAAGCTTGATGAAACGGAGCGAATGTTTCGTGGAATTTTGAACTGGGTTGGTCTTACAAATTATACAATTATTGAATTTGATGTTCCAAAGCGTCTTAATGGCACAAGCAATTATTCTATGTTGAAGTATCTCAATCTTGGAATTAATGGAATTTTACAATTTTCAATTAAGCCGCTACGAATTTTCACTATTTTTGCAATTCTTGCTTGTATTGTGAGTGTTTTTTATGCAGGATATGTATTTTACGATCACATATTTAATGATCGTCCGCAGTCTGGTTTTGCAACGATTGTGATACTCATAATTTCACTTTTTTCCGTGCAGACGCTTATCATCGCACTGATTGGAGAATATGTTGGGAGGATTCACATTGAAGTAAAAAAACGCCCACTTTATTTTTCTGATTTAATCGAACAAAATGACACCAAAAAACTATATTGAGCAGGGTAGGGCAGTTATCATTGCCGATGATTTTGCTATGAGCCAAGGCACAGATTCTGCCATTGCTAAACTTTTACACGAAAAAAAAATTACAGCAACGAGTGTACTCGTGACATCCAATCGCTTTGATTCAAATCCTGCCGTTGAATTACCTGAAAATTCCGTTGGTCTTCATTTAGACTTCACGTTTGGCAAGGCTGTTTCCATTGTTGGAAAGTCTTTAATGACGGATGAAATTGGAAATTTTAATAAATCATTTGTGCAAATTATGCTTTTATGCGTGTATAAAAAAAATGAAATCAAAGATCTTCTTAGCAAGGAAATTGATGCACAAATTTTAAAATTAAAAGCAAAATATGGAAATATTATGCATATCGATGGACATCAACATATTCATATGAATCCTTTAATTTTTCACGAAGTAAAACACCTTGCAGAAAAACACAATATTCCTCGAGTTAGGTTTATCAACGAAAAATTATTTCACCTTCGTATGATTTTTCCTTCAAACTGGGCGAATACGATTAAGCTTCTGTTACTTCGAACGCTTGGTATTTTTTGTAGATTTAAAACGGATATATATTTCGTTTCGATACTCCACACGTGTAAAATTTCCAAGCACATTTTAGATTCATACCAAGTGCCAAAGCAATATCAAAAAGTGGAAATAATGCTTCACCCAAGCGAACCATCACTCGATTTGCATACTCAAAATAAGGAAAAAGTGCACTTACTTTCAAAATTTCGCTTAATTGAGAAGAATTCCCTTGAAAGTTAATTTTTTTACTTGCAAGCGAGTTTAAAGTTTTGATTTTTCCGTGCCGCAGTTTAATTTTTCAAACTATTCTAGTCAAATTTTTTGGTTACTAATATGCTTTGGAATATTTTTTTCATATGTAAAATTTTTTTTCCTTCCAAAGCTTGATGGAATCCTTGCCGTAAGAAATAATAACATTAAAAAAACGAAGGAGGAAATTGACAACAACCAAAGGATTGCCAAAATGAACTTTACGCAAGCTTATGAAAATATTACCCAGTCCAATGCCATTGCTTCAAAAATTATTGAAGATGCTAAAAATAAGGCAAAATTTGAAGAAGAATCGGCAATGAAAGAAGTTGAGGCTATACAAAAGCAAGCAATTGATGAAATTCTTAAGCAGCAAAGTTTGTTAACAGGTGAAACACTTGATAAAGCTGTAATAGAAGTTGCTGAGATCGTTCTAAAGAAAGTTGGAATGAATGTTAGTTACGACGAACTTGCAAAGTTGGTCAAGCAGTGATACATCACCTTCTTCAACAGTTCCCAAAACTCCAACAGAGAGTTGTATTTGAAGTTGTTTCACACGCTTGTGGTGTTGCAAATATTTCTGAATTAATTACGAAAAATCGACAATTGACGAATGCTCAAGAAATTATAATTTTAAACAATCTTAAGGAAATTTACAATGGCAATCCTGTTGAATATATAACAAATAATTGCAACTTCTTTGGAAATGATTTTTTTGTAAATAAATCTGTACTAATTCCACGGGTTGATACCGAATCTTTGGTTGAATTCGTGTGCAATCTTCGAAGTTCAAGTGAAAAATTGAATATTTTGGATATTTGTACGGGTTCCGGTTGTATTGCAGTTACTATTGCAAAGTTTTTTTATAATTCAAGCGTAACGGCGATTGATATCTCATACGATGCACTTGAAATTTGTAAAAAAAATGCTACGAAACATTGCGTTGATGACCGTCTACATACCATTCAAATGGATTTTTTAAAAGCACCTCCGTACGAATTAACAGAAAGGCATTTTGATATAATAATTTCTAACCCTCCATATATCAAATCACTCGATATACTAAGTCTTGATAAATCTGTGCGTGATTATGAACCGCATATTGCTCTTGACGGCGGTAGTGATGGTTTAATTTTCTATCGCAAACTTGTTGATTATGCTAAAACGTGTCACAATTCAACATTCATTTTTGAAATGGGGTGGAATCAGGCTAGTGATATTCAGGAAATCTTACGGTCAAATGATATTACAATATTTGAAATAATCAAAGATTTAGGTAATAACGACAGAGGTATCGTTTTTTCAGTTTAATAAAATCCGACATCCTCCGTTCTGTGAAAGCGGTTTGGATCAAACCTTCTGCTGCTAGAATTTCTAGCTTCTTCTTCAGCTTGTGCTTCATATGCAATTTGTCTTGCAACTCTTTGCTTTTCAGTATTAATTTCTGCTACAGTTGGTACTGCTCTTTGCATAGTTTTTTGGCGAACAACGGCTGTCTGTTGTGAATCAACTTCGATGTATCTTCTTGTTTGAGGGTCATAATATTGATCCGCATATGATGCGGTGGAAAATAGGTACACAATAAATGTAGAAAATATGAAGAGGAACCTATTGGGCTCTGGATCCATTATTAGTGATAAAAAATATAAATTTCAAATTCAAGAATGGGAAAAAAATAATTGTCAAGCGGAATTTTGCTTCCTTTTGTATGAATGTCGATTGCTTGTTATTATTAATTTAATAAAAATTTTATGGTTTCCAGTATCTCTGTATTAAATGATTGTGATTTAGCCGATATTTTTTTGGAAAGGTTGCGATTTTTTTTAAGGCTTTCAACTAATGAGGACGACGCTCTGTTGAAAATGCTTTTCTCTGCGGCGGTAAATTATGCGGAGGAAAAGCTTGCAATCAAAATTGGTAAAAATGAAAGCGGAAATTATCCAGATGCTCTAATGATTACAATTTTCCGTCATGTATTTTTTTTATATGAAAGTCGTGGAATTTCATCAGGGACTTCGTCCGGATATGCGTCGTTTGAAACAAAAGAAATTCAAGCTCTTTATCAGCCTTTTATTTTAAATAATTTTAATATCTAATACTATGCCACATTTTAATGAAAAATGTACAATTGAAAGAAATATTCAAGTGCGAGATTCCTTTGGTGGAATTGTCCAAACTACGGAAAAAGTTGGGGATTTTTGGTGTCGTGTTTTAAAATCTGATGGATTTTTTAAGGATATTAAAGGTGGAAAGAGGCGAGTGCAAACAATCGAAATTGCTATCTGGTTAAATAAAGATATTAACTATGAAAATGTTGTAGTGTATAATGACATTAAATATTGTGTTGTAAATGCAATTCATGACAGGTGCAAAGGAATTAGCACAATCAAAGCCGAATTTAATAATTAATTTATGCCACATATTTCAATAGAAAACCAGATTTTTCAAGTCCAAAATGCAATTTTTCAAACTCTTTTACAAGCAAATTTAGGTATCGATGTTATTGCAAATAGGGGTCTTGCGGTGAACTATCCTTATATTATCATATTGGGTACAAAAAAAGAAACACTTGGTAACTGTCAGATTAAGACTCAAACGGAAATAAACGTTATAACGAAGGATTTTTCAGTTATATCCTCAGCAAGTATTTTAGAAAAAACTGAAAAATGTTTGAACACGAAAAATGTTGCAGAATATATACAATATTATGAGGTAAATTATGTTCATATAAATTCTTCTGAAACTCTTCCAACGCCAGAGGGATTTTTTATGGGGCGAATTCTGGTGGATGTCATTTTAGATTAATGATTTTTCTCACAAAAAATTTCTTACGAATTTTATTCTTGACTACTCACGCAAAGGGTTTTTTATTATGTTTGTAAATAAAATTGAAATAAAAAATTCTTTGCTATGTATAACATTGAAATCACAGAAAAGCTGTTAAAAACTCACAAACTAAACGAAGGGGATTATTCAAAAATTGAATCAATTTTAGGAAGAAAGCCAAACCTTGTTGAGCTTGGAATTTTCTCCGCGATGTGGTCAGAACACTGTTCTTACAAAACAACAAGGATGCACTTAAAACATATGCACACAAAGGGTGAGCAAGTAATTTGCGGACCTGGTGAAAATGCGGGGATTATCGACGGGGGCGACAACGACGCCATTATTTTCAAAATGGAATCGCACAATCACCCATCTTTTATTGAACCATTTTCTGGAGCTGCAACTGGCGTTGGTGGAATTCTTCGCGATATATTTACAATGGGTGCACGCCCAATTGCAAACGTAAATTCTCTTCGCTTTGGAAATATTCACGATAAAAACACAAAAAGACTTCTCAAAGGCGTAACAAGCGGAATTTCGTTTTACGGAAACTGTGTGGGAGTTCCAATGGTTGCAGGTGAGTGCACATTTGACGATTCATACAATGGCAATAACCTTGTGAATGCGATGTCAGTGGGGTTGGCTCAAAAGGATAAAATTTTCTATTCTGCCGCATCATTTGTTGGTGCGAATGTTGTTTATGTTGGAAATAAAACAGGAAAAGATGGTATTCACGGGGCTTCAATGTCTTCCGATTCATTTTCTACGCATGATGCAAATGAAAAATCTACCGTTCAAGTTGGAGACCCATTCGTTGAAAAACTTCTAATTGAAGCCTGCCTTGAACTTATGCAAACCGATTGCGTTTTGGCAATTCAAGATATGGGAGCCGCAGGTTTAACCTGTTCTTCGGTCGAAATGGCGGAAAAGGGTGGCACTGGAATCGAGCTCAATGTTGATGCAATTCCACAAAGGGCAAAAAATATGACGGCTTATGAAATTATGCTTTCGGAAAGTCAGGAAAGAATGTTGATCGTTGTCAAACAAGGAAAAGAAGAGGAAGCCCGTAAGATTTTCGAAAAATGGCGTCTTGATTTTGCAATAATTGGGAAAATAACCGACACAAAAAAACTTGTCATCAAGGAAAATGATCAAATCGTTTGCGAAATTCCAATCGAACCAATTTCCAGCCAAGCGCCAATTTACGATCGCCCATCAATCACAAAAATCGATGACGAAATTAAAATCACAAAACCAACAAAGCTAAATATTATTGAAAACCTTTTGCAAATTCTTGCATCACCCAATATCGCAAGTAAGGAATTTATTTATCAAAAGTACGATTCTGGAGTTCAAAATTCCGCTGTTTTTGCGTGCGGTAATCAATCTGGTGTTGTTCGTTTTGGAAATGAATACGAAGTAAAACTAAAAGAGGAGGTGAACAAAAACTTTGCATTATCTCAAACTATGCTTTCAAAAAGCGGCTGTGGATCCATCAACTTTCTTCAAAATTCTGACTCAAAAGAAATTTCATATAAAACACAAAAAGCATTAGTAATTTCATCAACATGTACGCCAAAATTCGTAAAATCTAATGCGAAAATGGGTGCAATTCATGCAGTTGCAGAATCGTATCGAAATATTTGTGCTAGCGGTGGAAACCCTTCAGCTCTAACAAATTGTCTGAACTTTGGAAATCCGACCAACCCTATTGTTATGGGGCAAATTAAAGATTCCATCACGGGTATTTCCGAAGCGGCGAAGTTCTTAAACACACCAGTTATTTCGGGAAATGTGTCACTTTACAATGAAACTGATGGAAATTCAGTGAATCCGACACCAACAATTGGAATGGTTGGTTTCATGAGTGATTTCACAAAGGCAATTTCAAATACGATCTCTTTCGAAGAAGAACATATTTTTCTTATCGGAGAAATGGGCTTACATCTAACCAATACAACTTACTCTGAAGTTTGTGAAGGAATCTTTGGTGGAAAAATGCCTGATGTTGATCTTAAAACTGAAAAAATTATAGGTGAATTTATTCGAAAAATTATTGACGATCGCCTTCTGTCTTCATGTTGTGATATTTCAAGCGGTGGAATTTTGACTGCTCTTACAAAAATGTGCGTCAAGGGTGGCATTGGTGTAAATTTAAATCTTTATGGATATTCGCAAATTGAACTCACAACTCTTCTTTTTAATGAAACGTGTGGAAGATATATTTGTATTGTTCCAAAGGGAAGTAGTATTGAATTTGTTGAAAAGGCGATTGAAAGTAATATGATTTACACGCAACTTGGCTTTACTGCTGGCTCTGAAATCTGTATAAACGACGAAAGAATTGCACTTGAGCACTGTAAGAATGCACTAAATTCACTTGCTAAATTTTTTGCGTAAAATGAATATTATTCAACAAGCAAAGGCAGTTTTGGACTTACAAATTCGTGGAATTCAGGATCTTTCAATTACACTAGATAACAATTTCGCGACAATTGTTAAAATAATAGCTAACTGTAATGGACACATAATCCTTTCTGGAGTTGGCAAAAGTGGAAATATTGGGATGAAGATCGTTGCAACAATGTCCTCAATTGGCATTCCCAGCTTTTTTCTTGATCCATTCAATGCAGGACACGGAGATATGGGAATGATTACCAAAAATGATGTAATGATTTGTCTCTCGAATTCGGGTGAAAGTTCGGAAATAATGTCAATCGTAAATTATGCGAAGGAAAATGGGAATGTCACAATTTCAATCACTCGTGATGCAAAATCCACAATTGCAACTAATTCTGATTTCACAATTGTAATTCCAAAATCGGAAGAAGCTCATGAGTTTATGGCACCAACGACATCAACAACTCAAATGCTAACAATTGGTGATACACTTGCCGTCTGTGCTTCGAAAATCAAAAATTTTACGAAAATACAATACGCTAAATTTCACCCGAGCGGAAGTCTTGGAATGAAGATTTCCAAAATCACAAATATTGTAAACCACAAACTGTTCAATGTTGAAAATATAGCTGGCACCATTGAAGTTTTAGGTGTAATGTCTAAAAATTCCAATGGTTTCGTTTGTGTTATAAAAAATAATACATTGTATGGAATCATTACAGATGGCGATATACGAAGGTTTATTTTGAAAAATAATGGGGACATTAAGAGTGCAAAAGCGGAAGACATTTGTAATAAATCGCCAAAGTTTTTGAATGAAGATTCTTATATAATTGATGCAATAAATGTGATGCAAGAAAACCGCATTTCCAGCATCATAATCGTGGATTCAAACGCAAAACCAGTTGGTTTTATTTCACGAAATCAGTTTAATGTTTGAATATGCAGGACAAAATAAGGAAAAATATTTCAAATGCACTGGAAGCGATTTTTATCAATAATTTTGAAATTATAATTGAAAATGTTTCGCATAAGCATGCTGGACACTTTACCGGAGACGGATACTCTCATTTTATTATAACGGTGAAATCGGTAGAACTTTTAGCAAAAAAACCGTTGGAGAGACATAGAATTCTGAACGATGCCACTGCGAAATTTATGGAAACTGTTCACTCGATTTCGTTTCGGTTTTTATAGGCTTTTTTTGGTAACTATATACAATCTTGACCTAAATATTCCAAATTGAAGCAATAATATGACTCATTTTTTGCTTTCGTTCTTTAATTATCTGCTCCGTGAGTTTTATGTATTCGTTTTTCGCATCCATTTCATCTACGATTTGCTGTTGGATTTCAATGGATGGAATGGGGATATTTATAGATTTAACAATTTGAATATTCAGATTTTTAACAGTTGAACCCATCGCCATATTCCGAAATTGGTTTTGCACATCGTCCGACATTATCACATAGTATAAAAAATCTACCAACAGAGCATCACCAATATTTTCGATAATTAGCCACCCATCATGCACACAAGTATCAATTTGCAAAATATATGGTCTACCAAAACTCATTGAATTTGAAAGGATAAAACTTCCCTTCTGTGCTAATCTTGTTCTGGACAAACCCTCTTTACGAATTCTTGAACTTGTTGCTGTAATATACTTTTCATAACTATTTACATCTACAATTTTCAACCAATTTAAGCCATTCTCATCATTTGTAATGTATTTTTCAATTGGTCTAGGGCTACCACCTCTGCAAATGTCCGCCATCTCACCCAATTTTTTCCACTCAAACTCCTCACTCCCAAACAGAAGAGATATACCCCCCCCCTCACTTTTCAGCGATTCAATTAAATCTTGTGCAGATTTTATTGATTTTTGGATGTTATCAAGTTGGTCAACCAGTTTTTGCTGTTCAGTAAGTGGCGGAAGGGGGAATGTGAATTGTTTTGCATAACTCCAATGTCTGGAATAAAACTCTCCACTCATTGAGTTTTTGATAAATGCGGCAAAACTATCGTCTTTTAATATATAATACAAATATTTTGGTAAACATTTTTGTGCATCAGGTTTTAATAATTTTACCCCATCTGCACCAATAAAAAATTCTTCGTCTATGTACTTTACTTCTAATGAATGATCTCCAAAGATTATCAGTGGCAAATCCACTCTTGTTATAAATCCATTATTTAAACTTGAATATCCAATATTGTAACCACATTCCTGCGATATGACTGGGCGTGAACCACTTGCTTCACATTCTTGTTTTTTGATTTTAATAGTTTTTGATTGTACATTTACAAGTAAATCCTCAAGATTAACCATTTCCCACTTGCCCGCTGTTCTTGTAATTTCACGATACCTTGCCCCAACGAAATTATAGTCGGCTTGTTTGATTTTCTCAAATGGTATAAATTCAAATCCGTTTGCAAGTAAAAGTTCCTTTTCCGTTCTTTTTAAATTAGCTTCCTCAAGTGTATGGATATCATTCTTGCCACTAATTTTCCTTCGGTGGGCATCTAAACTGTAGCCATCATTTTTAACTTCAAAATAAAGGTAGCCATCCTGTTTAACAGGTTTATGCGCATTTGTGAAATACAAAATATCCGTCTTAACACCTGTGTATGGCTGAAACACACCTTGTGGAAGTGAAACAATAAGTTCTAAATTCGCCTTTGAAAGGAGAAATTTACGCACGTCCTTCAGCTCCTTCTTAAACAAAAATCCTTCAGGCACAACAACTGCCATTCGACCACCTTCTTTTAATGCTTTTAGGCAGTGTAAAACACAAATGGCATCTCCGTTTTTCTTTGCAATGGAGTTGTAATATAAGTGGGAATAATCGACATCCTTAAGGCTGAACGGTATGTTTGTAATAATGCAATTGTATTTCCCATCAACTACATTTTCAAGGCTATCAAGCTTTTCAATGTTTGAATGCCCATCCCCGTGCAGAATCATATTCTTTTTGGCAATCGTTGAAACTTTTGTTGAATCCCTTCCAAAAAGAGTTTGTTCGGTGAGAATTTTCTTATCCTCTTCCGTTTCAATAATGGAATTTCCTTTAATGTGGTTGAAAGATTCAATAAGAAAACCACCTGTGCCACAAAATGGGTCACAAACAGTTTCCTTGAATTTTGGATTCACCAAATGAACCATAGCTTCTACGATGTGCCTTGGAGTAAAATACTGCCCAAGGTCGTTATCCGCTTGATTCATATTTTTTAAGAAATACTCAAAAGCGTCACCTTTGATATCCGTTGTTATTGTTGAAAGTGCCAAAGGGTCAATCATATCCATAATTTGCCTGAATAAAGCAGGTTTTTCGATATTTGTTGCACTAAAAACATCACCACCGTAGGTATTTTCAAGCTCCTTGATTATTGTTCCGTTTAGCGTTTTGAAGAGAAGGTCGTCATCTTGTTTTTTAATTAAATTCCACCAAGATTTCTCTCCATCTTTTTCGGAAATCAATTTTAAAAATAGAATGTTGGAAAATTCACTTATTCTATCGTATCCTGAAAAGATATTTGCCTTTCTTAGTAAATCATTAACCTTTTTGAAAATTTTAATCAACTCTTCTTTTGATTTAATAATTTCTTTCGGTACTGTATATATTGAGTTTTCACCTTCCTCAATAAATTTAATCGCCTCACTGTATGTTATTAGCCTGTTCACCTCATCACCATTAATAAAAAGTGATTTATTTGAATTTTTGAATAAATGGCTAGTTTCAATATAAGCGCCATTGCTTGCAAATATTAACGGTGCTTCCAACATTTCTGCATATTCAGTTGCCTGAATTAGTGCATCCTTTAATGGTTTTCCACCAGCTTTTGCTTCAATAATTCCGATGGGTTTTGTTTTATGATACAAAATATAATCAGGCTTTTTGTATCCTCTTTTCTTTGAAATGATTTCCAATTTTGATTGATGTTCGGGGCGAGCCTTTTGAAAGTAGACATTTTTCTCTATGGTTTCATCAATCACCCAGCCGTTATTAATAAGATTATTGCTTATAATCCATTCAGTCTGTTGTTCTGCGAAGTTATTCATCGCCTTTCTTTTTAACTGCTTTCAAATCTTCATTCTTAACCTTCAAGAATCCATTCAAGACATCTGTAAACTCTTTGCCTTGAGTGTCGATTTTAATTAGCTTCTCTTTTTGTTTTTTAGTGAGCTTTCCTGCTACTTTTTTTGTACCTTCCTTCATAAATCAAGCAATTAATGTCTTGTAAGATAGTTTTGAACTTCTATTTTGCAAAAAGCAATCAAATCTTGCACTTTCTGTTTCAAATTCTTTTGTGTTGTATCTAAAATCACATTCACCAAGATACTTCTGAAGGTGCTTCTTACTCACCCAGTGATATGTTCCGTTGATTGTTTTCTTCACAAGCCCCCAAAAGCCTTCTACTGTGTTGGTATGGATTTTAACCGACTCTCTTGAATCATCTTCTTTTATAACTTCTTCTATCCTAACATACTCTTTTGCAGAGTGATTAACGGAATTATGTTTGTAATACATTCCAAGAGCTTCGTATCCTGCGTGTCCATCCGTGATAAGATTTGCACCCATTTTAACAGTATCAAGTATTTCTGCACCAAGATTATGGTATTCTGTGCTTTCAACCACAACAGACTTTACTTGTTTCGTTTCACGGTTAAGCATACCCAAAACAATAGATTTTTGCGGTTCTGTTGCTTTTTTATCAGCGTGCATGTTCTCATATTTACCTCCAACGAAGGTTTCATCAGCTTCCACAGTGCCTTCAAATTCAAATGCTTTTGTTTTGCTTGCATGACGTAAACGATGTAACATAAACCAAGCGGATTTTTGTGTTACTCCGATGTCCTTACCTAACTGCACACTAGAAATTCCTTTTTTGTGCGAAGTAATAAGATAGGTTGCCATAAACCATTTACGAAGTGGAATGTTTGAGTCCTCAAAAATAGTGCCTACTCTTGCAGAGAATCTTTTTTTACAGCAAGAACATTTGAAAGTCTTGCCGTCTTTAAAGGCATAAACTTTGCTCACGCTTGAAGCATAGAATTTTGAATCACAGTCTTTATAAGGACATTCAATTTTTCCACCAAAATGAATATCGATAAAATAACGAACACAATCCGCTTCTGTTCTAAAAGTTTCGCATAAATCCATTAAGTTTTTAAATTTCAAAAGTTTCATTTGATTTTTCTTAAATTGCATAGCAATTATTAATTTTTAGTTTTGTGAAAGTCAAGGAAAAAATTTAACTTTTTAAAGATTTATTTTAGAAAGATTAGGTCAAGATTGTATATAGTTACCCTTTTTTTTATTTGAAAAGTCTTGACATTTTCCTAAATATTATTAATCGCGTTCAACAACTAAACTAGTTTTAAGGGTATGCCAAAAAAATTACAAAATAATCAACAAAAATCATCCACAGGCTTTTCCACAAAGGCAATCCATTTAGAACGAGACCCGAGCAAACAATACGGTGCTGTAAATAATGGAATTTTCCAGACATCAACCGTGATTTTTGAAACATACGAAGATTTTCTTCAGGCTGACAGAGTTTATTACAATAAAGGGCGATTAAACCCCCAACAGAATACCTACGGAAGGAATGGAACTCAAACGATTTTTGAATGTGAGCGAGCGATAGCCTCGCTTTATAATGGTGATTTTTGCAAAATGACATCATGCGGATATACTGCTTGTATCACGGCAATTAACGCATTTACAAAGGCAGGTTGTCACATTTTAATTTCTGATGGTGTATACGGACCAACGAGGAGTTTTGTCCAAAAGACTCTGAAGAAATACGGCGTTGAAAGTACATTTTACAACCCAAGTACAACTCCGCAAGAACTTGAACAACTCATTCAATCAAATACAAGTTTAATCTATATGGAATCTCCTTCCTCATTAACATTTGAAGTGCAGGATATTGCTGGAATTTGTGCAATAGCAAAGAAAAATTCAAGCGGAAGGTCCATTCCAACAATCCTTGATAACACATTCTTTACGGCATACAACTGCCAACCATTTTCACTTGGCGTTGATGTTGTTGTTGAAGCTTGTACAAAGTTTATGTCTGGTCATTCCGATGTCATGGCTGGAGCGATTATATTTGATGAAAATTTTGCTTTAGACATAATTTCATCATACCGTGAAATCGGTGCAAACACCACTGGAATGGTTGCATACAGCATTCTTCGCGGAATTAGAACTCTAAAACCAAGGCTTGATGCACACACAAAATCAATTGATGAAGTTATTAACGCCATTCAAAATCATAATGCTATTGAAGAAATTCGCCATCCTTCGCAAACGGCGTGTCCAGGGTATCAACACTTTCAGAAACAGTATACTGGTTATACAAGTTTATTTTCAATAGTTTTCAAGAAAAAATATTCTGAAGAAGTAATGAGCAAATTCTTCAATAGGCTTGAATACTTTGGAATGGGATATTCTTGGGGCGGATATGAATCGCTTACAATACAATTTCCCGAAGGCATTGAATTAATGCGAAACCATTATTCTATAAATCCAGAAAAGACTTGCATCCGAATTTATATTGGTCTTGAAGATGCCAGCGATTTAATTCAAGACCTAATAACTTCATTAAACTTGCTTTAGTTAAAGTAATACCTTGCTGTGACTGAAAACGATGGAACAACTTCAATATTGGTGAACTTGCTGATGTAAGTGCTTGTTTTGCTATCGATATCCTCATTAAGTGTTTTTTGGTTAAGGGTTACGGACATAGCTGTAGTTATTTTATCATCCACCACCACTGCTTTCGGAACTCCGCCCTCAGTTTTACTTATTGCGGCGATCTCCTCCTTTACACTTGTCGTTGCCGTTGGATCAGTGCGTGATGATACTTCAAATTGCCTGATGTTTGCACCAATTGTTGCCCTTAGTTGGAAATCTTTGTTATCAATTAGGTTGATTCCAATGCCAAGGTATGGCGTAAGTGCGAATTTATTTTGCATTACAACAGTTATATCACCAGATAAAGTTGTTATACAACCTGTTGCTGCTGTTGTACTTACTGCACATGCCCCAGTCAGTACTTTTGTACCGTCAGTAGCAGTAACAATATCACCAAGCTTACTCGAGCGACTGGAATCGTCTGCCGTTGGTACTGTTGATGTTATCGACAGTGATTCACGCGAAAATTGAAGTGCGTTGATAATTACTATTTGACTAAGAAACATAGTATTTGGAAACGGTGTCATTTCAATACCAATATCACCAGATACACTACTGTATGAAGTTTGTTGCGTATTTCCAAACAATCCTGTATTAGTACCGTTCGTATTGGTGTTATCACGAATGCTCCCTGTTGCGGTATCACGAGGAATATCAGTGATTGGGTTCCACTTGCCTCGTGCTCTAATTGCAAAAGATTCGTTGAATTTATAACCACCCTCCAGCACGACATCTACTGAATTAGCATTACCAAGGTATCTAGTAGAACCAACACCAGCACCAATGAAAAAAGCTGATTTTGAGGTATCATCACTCCATGAATTTGTTGAAGCAAATGAAGCAAATGTTTTGTTAGTGCATGTAAGTATTGCAGCTGTCGCAACCATTAAACTTAATGATTTCATAGAAGTGTTATAATTATTTATTAGTATACCATAAATTACTGGGTTTGTCAATAATTTATTTCATAAAATTGTTGACTAACAAAGAAAGTGCTTTTATTGAGTTATATATGTTTATTTTTTATGCTTGAAGTTGGTCAATCTTGTAATGTTTCAAACTTTTCAAGCGGTGTTTTTGTTCTGTACTTTTATCCAAAGGATAACACTCCCGGTTGTACAATTGAAGCACAGGATTTTTCCAAACTATTACCAGAATTCACAAAACTTGGCGTGAAAGTATTTGGTATTTCAAAAGATGACGAGGCAAGTCATATAAAATTTACGCAAGAATGTGAACTTTCCGTTCCATTGATTGCCGATATTGATGGTTCAATTTGCGAAGCGTTTGGTGCCATTGGTGAAAAAACTAATTTTGGAAAAACTTATGTTGGAATAATTCGTTCAACATTTATTGTTAAAGATGGAATTGTTTTGCAGAGATGGAAATCCGTATTGGTGAATGATCACGCACAGAAAGTTCTTGATGCTACAGCGTATTTACTTAAATAAAAACTATAGATTTATGAAAGCGTTATACCTTCCTCTGCCATTTGTTGTGTTTGTTGTTTATGTAGCATCTTTTATTTTCGCGTACAATGCTTCTGCACATCAATATGGTCCTTACAAAGTTGGTAAGCCATACCTTACAGCCTCTGGAAAATCATTCACACCACAGGAAGTTAAATCCCTCAAACAAAGAGGAGTTGCCTCGTGGTATGGCAAAGATTTCGAAGGAAAAATGACGGCAAATGGTGGAATATTTAATAGTAGTATGCGAACCGCCGCACACAGAACTCTTCCAATGCCTTCCGCCGTGTTGATTGTCAATATGACAAATGGAAAAATGACAGTTGCAATTGTGAATGATAGAGGTCCATTTTCTGATACCGAAGGTAGGCTGATTGATGTTTCAAAGCAAGTTGCAAAAGACCTCGATTTTCTTGCTCAAGGGCGAGCAAACGTCGAAATTGAATACATTCCGTCTTTTAGTCAGAAGTTAAAAAATGGCGAAGATGTTACTCAGGCAGAAATTACTGCATATATTGAATCAAAAAAAATGCTACCAGCTGAAATTGTTCAAAATGTTAATATTTCTGATGAATTCTTGGCGGCAAAATCAATTGGGAAAACGATTTTTAATGAAACGAGAGGAAGTCAATTATTTTATGTTCAAGCAGGAGTTTTTGAAGTATTGAGTAATGCTCAAGAGCTTTACAAAAACCTTGCACAATCAGTGCCTTCTATACAAATTCGAAGTGAAAAACGGAATGCACAAAATTACTATGTCGTTCGTTCAGGACCATTCGAAACTCAAACAAGTGCTGAAGCATCTTTGGCTATAATTGAAAATATTTGCAATGATTGCAACCCAATGGTTCTTGTTATTTAATTCTCTTGAGGGATGAAATTAGTGCGTAAACGCTGCAAGTACAACCAAATATCACATAAAGTGCAATAGCAAAAACATTCAAACTTTTCATAAGGAATGTCAAAATTAGTGGAGCGGTGCCACCAAAAATTGCCGCCGTTATGCTATAACTAAGGGCTACCCCTGAAGATCGAACTGCGATTGGAAATGATTGTACGATTAAAGTTGGCACAATTCCCTGAAATGTTGCGATAAGAATCCCAGCTAAAATACACACTGGTATTAATAAGTGCGTGATATGATGTTTTATAACCCAAATAAATGGAACGATAAAAATTCCAATGCAAATTGCGGAAAAAATTAAGAATTTCCTTGCGTTAATTCTATCGGAAAGGAATCCAAAAAATAGTGCAAACAACATAAATGTTATCAACATCGTTGTGTGCAAAAATGAAATTTCGCTTTGTTGATATTGAAAAATGGACATCATAGTTTTTGAAAACACTATGAATGTATAAAACGGAATTGTTACACACATGAAAATTCCACAGGCAACAAAGAAATTAAAACGATGCTTTCTAAATATCTCACTGAATGGCTTTTTTAAAAGCTTGTTTGTGTTTTTTGCTTCACAAAATTCAGAAGATTCCTCAAGGGTACTTCGGGTATAAAGACCAAATAATCCAATGATAAAACTTAGTAAAAATGGTATTCTCCATGCGAACAATTCAACTTCTGCCAGTGAAAAAAATTTATACAATACTGAAACAGAAAGTGAGGCGAAAAGCATCCCGACTGCGATACTTGAAGTCGAAAGCGATCCAAAGAAGCCTTTACGCCCCTTTGGTGCGGATTCAACTAAAAATGTTGATGATGCGGAGAATTCTCCTCCAAGGGAAATTCCTTGTAAAATACGCATAATTATTAGTAAAATTGGTGCAAGAATGCCAATTTTTTCATACGTTGGAAGAAGACCTATTGCCGTTGTTGGAATTGCTATTAGAATAATTGACATTGTTAGCGACACCTTTCTTCCAAATTCGTCGCCAATGTATCCAAAAATTACGCCACCAAGTGGTCTTGCAATGAATCCTACTGCAAACACTGCAAATGAAAGCATAAGTGATGTATAAGGATTTTGCGATGGGAAAAATATCCTTCCAAATATCTCCGCAAAGCAGGCATAAAGAAGGTAGTCATACCATTCAAGTGAATTTCCAATGACGGCAGAAGCTATTACATTTTTTTTCATAAGTCACTGTTTTAATATTTTTCTTGAACCAGGTTTAATTGCTTCAATTTTTTTGAGTTTTTCAGGAACTTCATCAGCGTTGTAGACTTCAGCATTGACTTTGTAAAGGTAGGCGATTGTGTATGGAAAATTTGTAATTTCTTCGTCTTTCATACGGTTGATTATTGCTCCACATCCAACGATTTTACAGCCAAATTGTTTAATAGCTTCAATTGCTTCAAGTGTTGATTTCCCGGTCGTAATGACATCTTCAAGAACAATAACTTTATCCTTATGTGAAAGTTGAAAGCCTCGACGAAGTTCAAATTTCTCGTTCACTCGCTCAACAAAGACATTTCGCACGCCAAGGTGTCTGGAGGTTTCATAGCCAACAATAACCCCACCCATAGCTGGTGCAACGATGACATTATATTCTTCCAAGAATGTTGAAGCAATTGTACGTGCGAGCTCATAGCAGACCTCCTCTGCAACTTTTGGATTTTCAAAAATTTTCGCACATTGAATATAAGTATCGCTGTGCTTGCCTGATGAAAGGAGGAAGTGCCCCTTGAGGATTGCCCCAATTTTAGTAAGTGTTTCCATAGGTGTTATTTAATTATTCCTTACCGTCAATTACACCATTGTTGATTCTCCACCATTTTCTCTCCTGATCATCAGTTACAAGTTCTTTGGTGCGATGAGTTGCAATAAAAACTTGTACGTTTTTTGAAAGCAATAGTATGGCTTTGTAAAATTCCGAAATATTATCATCATCCATTGAGCTATCGAATTCATCAAGAAGTAAAACATCAGGTTTTGGATTTTCTTGCATAATTAACCACAGAATAAAAGCGGTTTTTTCACCCGTTGAAAGCTGACTTAGGGTTAGTGGCCTTTTAGTTTTTATTCGCGTATGTCTAAACAGCAACCTATAGCTTTGAACAAAATCTTCATCAAGCCTGACGTCTAACGCAAGCTCTTGAAAAAACACATTACATTTCTGTATAAGCTCTTTATTATCTGGAAGATGTGTAATAACATCATATGGTCTGACAAACTGCCTTACTTCCAGTGGTCTCATATTTTTTGTTTTCCTATACTGTTCCGTATCTTCAAGAGATCTAAAATTTTGAACAGATGTTGAAATATGCTGTATGTCGTAATTTATATGGTATTTACTTGCAATATACTCCAAAAGTTTAGTTTTTCCACCACCATTTCTTGATGTGAGTATGTTAAGACCTTCATTTGGGATCCTCTTTTGATCTTTAAGAAATTCATGATCCTTAATTGTAATCATTTCAATACCCATTTTTACTAAAAAATTTT